>NZ_WXVV01000027.1 GCF_013433315.1 Pseudomonas crudilactis
GGCGTCCTGTCTTCCAAACATGAGTTGACTGACCCACCGCCATCGCGAGCAGGCTCACTCCTACAGGGGTTATGGGGTGGCTTCAGAGGACCCGGTATAGAGCCGGATAATCTCATCAATCTCCCCCGACATTTTCATCCGCAGCAACGTGCGCAATATCCGTTGCACCGGCACCTTCGGATCATTCCTCACATAGCAACCCACCTTCTGCTCCTGCAACACGGCGACACCCTGCAGTTGCTGCTCAGGCATCAAGCGCTGGTTAAACCAGTCCAGCGTCCACTGATTGCTCACCGCATAGCGATAACGCCCGGCCAGCAGCTTCTCCAACACCTGTTCCTGATTGCGCGCATCTTCGCGTTGCAGGTGATCGGCATCGAACAGCGGTTGCAGAGTCGGGTAGGTGTAGCCAAGAACGGTGCCGATGGATTGGCGGGGCAGGTGAGCGGGATCGGCACTGGCCGGCTGATCCTTGCGGCTGATCAGCAGATCACGTTGAAACAGCAGCGGAAGACTCCAGATGTAATCCCCCGACTGATTCGGCAGCCACGACTGCGCGGCATAGCAGCGCACGTCGATCTCTCCATGTTCCATCGACGTTTGCACGCGGGCGCGGGGCAGCACGTGAAACTCGGCCGGTACGCCGACCTGCGTGGCCAGGCTGAGCATCAGGTCGTAAAGAATGCCTTGCGTCGGACGGCCGCGTTCATATTGCACCATCGGCATCGCCCAGCTGTCGGGCATGGCGAAGCGCAACGGGGTTTCCGCTGCCGTCACATTCAGGCTGATTCCCAGCAACGCCCCCACGGCCCACCGCATAAACGCTCCGGTAATTCCCGATCCCGAGCCGATAAAAGCCTCTGCTGATGCAGCTTAGCCATATTAGACGAGGACACCGGATGCAATTTTGCCCTTGCTCCGCTAGCATTAGCCGCTTCAGCTTCCTTCGTTGCGACGGTTTTCGATGAGTTATCAGGTTCTTGCACGTAAATGGCGTCCGCGCTCGTTCCGCGAAATGGTCGGCCAGACCCATGTGCTCAAGGCTCTGATCAATGCCTTGGACAGCCAGCGGCTGCACCACGCGTACCTGTTTACCGGTACGCGCGGGGTGGGTAAAACCACGATTGCGCGGATCATTGCCAAATGCCTGAACTGTGAGACAGGTATCACTTCCAGCCCCTGCGGCGAGTGCTCGGTATGCCGTGAGATCGACGAAGGCCGTTTCGTCGACCTGATCGAGATCGACGCCGCGAGCCGCACCAAGGTCGAAGACACCCGCGAGCTGCTCGACAACGTGCAGTACGCGCCAAGCCGTGGGCGCTTCAAGGTCTACCTGATCGACGAAGTGCACATGCTTTCCAGCCATTCCTTCAATGCGCTGCTGAAAACCCTCGAAGAGCCGCCGCCGTACGTCAAGTTCATCCTCGCGACCACTGACCCGCAGAAACTTCCGGCAACGATTTTGTCGCGCTGCCTGCAGTTCTCGCTGAAGAACATGACGCCGGAGCGCGTGGTCGAGCATTTGACCCACGTACTGACCGCCGAAAACGTGCCGTTCGAAGACGATGCGCTGTGGCTGCTCGGTCGCGCCGCTGACGGTTCGATGCGGGACGCCATGAGTCTGACCGATCAGGCGATTGCCTTCGGTGAAGGCAAGGTGCTCGCCACCGACGTACGGGCGATGCTCGGCACGCTGGATCACGGTCAGGTTTATGACGTCCTGCATTCCTTGATCGAGGGTGATGCCAAAGCGTTGCTCGAAGCCGTGCGTCACCTGGCTGAACAAGGCCCGGACTGGAACGGCGTGCTCTCGGAAATTCTCAACGTGCTGCACCGCGTGGCCATCGCTCAGGCGTTACCGGAAGGTGTCGACAACGGGCATGGCGACCGCGATCGCGTGTTGGCACTGGCGCAGGCCTTGCCGGCCGAAGACGTGCAGTTCTATTACCAGATGGGCCTGATCGGCCGCCGCGATTTGCCGCTGGCGCCGGATCCGCGTGGTGGTTTCGAGATGGTCTTGCTGCGGATGCTCGCCTTCAGACCCGCCGATACCGCGGACGCCCCGAGGCAACCGCTAAAGCCAGTGGGGATCAGCCAGGCCACAGTTGATTCCGCAAACTCAGTGGCTGCCGCGCCTAAACCTGCGCCGGTAGTCGCTGCGGCGGTTGCGCCGGCCCCAGCTCCGGCACCCGTGGCAATACCAGCACCGGCTCCCGAGCCCGCGCCGGTCGCTCCTGTTGCCGCGCCAGAACCTGAGCCTGCGCCCGTCGTCGCCGAAGCCGACGTCGACCTGCCGTGGAATGACCCGGTAGAGCCCGAGGCGGAGCCAGAGCCCGAACCCGCGCAGCAACCTGCGGTCGAACCGGTGCTGGAAACCACCGCCGAGCAACCTGATTTGCCGCCGATGCCGTTGCCGACCCCGGACAGCGTCGTTCCGGAGGCGCCAGAATGGGCCGCCGCACCGATTCCCGAGCCGTCGGTCGCCGAGGTCGATGCCGCTACCCCGGGCATGGACATGGACGACGAACCGCCGCTGGACGAGGATTACATCGAGCCGGACATCGACTCGGCCTACAGCTACCTCGACGAGCTGGCCAGCGAACACGCCGCCGAGCCTGCCCCGGAACCTGAGCCGGAACCGGCTGCGGCACCGGCCACAGGTCTTGCGCTGCAATGGCTGGAGCTGTTCCCGAAACTGCCGATCTCCGGCATGACCGGCAGCATCGCCGCCAACTGCACGCTGATTGCGGTCGATGGCGATCATTGGCTGATGCACCTCGACCCGGCGCACAGCGCACTGTTCAACGCCACGCAGCAGCGACGTCTCAACGATGCGTTGAACCAGTTCCACGGCCGCACGCTGAGCCTGACCATCGAGCTGATCAAGCCCGAGCAGGAAACCCCGGCCCAAGCCGCGTCCCGTCGCCGCGCCAACCGTCAGCGCGAGGCGGAGGAATCGATCCACGGCGATCCGTTCATCCAGCAGATGGTTCAGCAGTTCGGTGCGGTGGTGCGACACGATACTATTGAACCTGTCGATGCCTTGGTCGCCCAAGGCTAATAACTGAAGGTGCTCGGCTTCATTGGCCGGGCGCTGTTTTGATCCAAGTACTTTGAGGTGATTCCCATGATGAAAGGTGGCATGGCCGGCCTGATGAAGCAGGCGCAGCAGATGCAGGAAAAAATGGCCAAGATGCAGGAAGAACTGGCCAACGCCGAAGTCACCGGTAAGGCCGGCGGCGACATGGTCACCGTGGTGATGACCGGTCGTCACGACGTCAAAAGCGTGAGCATTGACCCGAGCCTGGTTGAAGGCATGAGCGAAGACGACAAAGAAATGCTGGAAGCGGTCATCGCCTCCGCCGTCAACGACGCCGTGCGCAAGATTGAAAAGAACAGCCAGGACAAAATGGGCAACATGACCGCCGGCATGAACCTGCCAGCGGGTATGAAACTGCCATTCTGATTCGCCATTCGGCGACAGATGAGCTACACAAAATGCCAGGCATTGCGCCTGGCATTTTTGTTTCTGGCCCTTGGAGGTGCGGTGTCTGTGAGGCCGCCTTCGCGAGCAGGCTCGCTCCCACAGGGGAATGCTTCCCAAATGTGGGAGCGAGCCTGCTCGCGAATGAACTCACCTCGGTACAACTGAATAAACATCGAACGCGCAAAAGCCACAACGGTCTGCTCCCTATACCCGCTGAATTCACTATTCACAGGAGACGCTGACATGTCCGATCCTCTCACGCTCAACCAACGCTTCGTCCTCGCCTCGCGCCCGGTCGGCGCGCCGACCCCGGAAAACTTCCGCCTCGAACGCGAAGCGCTGCCGGATCTTGCGGATGGCGAGGTACTGCTGAAAACCCTCTATCTGTCCCTCGATCCCTACATGCGCGGACGCATGAGCGACGCACCGTCCTACGCTGCGCCGGTACAAATCGGCGAAGTGATGACCGGCGGTGCCGTCAGCCGTGTCGAGGATTCGCGTCATCCGAAATTCCACAAAGGCGATCTGGTGGTCGGCGCCACCGGTTGGCAAAGCCACAGCATCAGCGACGGGCGCAACATCATTCCGATCCCTGCCGGGTTACCGAGCCCGTCGATGGCGCTGGGTGTGTTGGGCATGCCGGGCATGACCGCGTACATGGGGTTGATGGACATCGGTCAGCCTAAAGAAGGCGAAACGCTGGTCGTAGCCGCTGCATCCGGTGCAGTGGGCTCGGTGGTCGGCCAAGTGGCGAAGATCAAAGGCCTGCGTACGGTCGGCGTGGCCGGCGGTGCCGAAAAGTGCAAATACGTGATTGAGGAACTGGGCTTTGACGCCTGCATCGATCACAAGGCGGCCGATTTCGCCGAGCAACTGGCCAAGGCCTGCCCCGATGGCATCGACATCTATTACGAGAACGTCGGTGGTCACGTGTTCGACGCGGTAGTGCCGCTGCTTAACGCCAAGGCGCGAATCCCGTTGTGTGGCCTGATCGCCGGTTACAACGCCTCCGAAGCGCCGCAAGGCCCGGATCGTCTGCCGCTGCTGCAACGCACGCTGCTGACCAAACGCGTGCGGATTCAGGGCTTCATCGTGTTTGACGACTACGGTGATCGTCAGCCGGAATTCATCAGCCACATGGTGCCGTGGGTGCGCGACGGCAAGGTGAAATTCCGCGAGGACGTGGTCGATGGCCTGGAGCAGGCGCCCGAGGCGTTTATCGGTCTGCTCGAGGGGCGCAACTTCGGCAAACTGGTGGTGCGGGTTGCGCAGGACTGAGTATTTGACGCTGGCCAGAGGCGCGGGTATAAACCGCGTCTCGTTGTTTTGTCGGACTTTTTACCCATGAGCTTCAGCCCTTTGATTCGCCAACTGATCGACGCGCTGCGCACCTTGCCGGGCGTGGGTCAGAAGACCGCCCAGCGCATGGCGTTGCAGATGCTCGAGCGTGACCGCAGCGGCGGCTTGCGCCTGGCCCAGGCACTCAGCCAGGCCATGGAAGGCGTCGGTCACTGCCGCCAGTGCCGTACGCTGACCGAAGACGATCTGTGCCCGCAATGCGCCGATACCCGCCGTGACGACACGTTGCTGTGTGTGGTGGAAGGGCCAATGGATGTATATGCAGTCGAGCAGACCGGTTTCCGTGGCCGCTACTTCGTGCTCAAGGGGCATTTGTCGCCGCTCGATGGCCTGGGGCCGGAGGCGATCGGTATTCCGCAGTTGATGACGCGGATCGAAGAGGCGGGCACGTTTACCGAAGTCATCCTCGCGACCAACCCGACGGTGGAAGGTGAAGCGACGGCGCATTACATCGCTCAGCTGCTGAGCAACAAAGGCCTGATCGCTTCGCGGATTGCCCACGGCGTGCCGTTGGGTGGTGAGTTGGAGTTGGTTGATGGCGGCACGCTGGCGCATTCGTTTGCCGGGCGTAAACCGATTTCCCTCTGATAAAAATCAAAAGATCGCAGCCTTCGGCAGCTCCTACAGGGAAACGCGTATTTCCAATGTAGGAGCTGCCGAAGGCTGCGATCTTTTGATCTTCTGCATCTTGTAAACCAAGCAAGCGCTCGGTTAAGTTCGGCGAACCCTTCCGTGGAGCTCGCCCATGCCTGCCTTTCAGGAATACTTCGACCCCAGCCACCAATTGGTCCGCGACAGCGTCAGACGTTTCGTCGAACGCGAGATTCTGCCGGACATCGATCAGTGGGAAGAAGCCGAAAGCTTCCCCCGCGAGTTGTACCTGAAGGCTGGGGCGGCGGGCATCCTCGGTATTGGCTACCCCGAAGCACTGGGAGGCAGCCATGCAGGCGATTTGTTCGCCAAGGTCGCCGCCAGTGAGGAATTGATGCGCTGTGGCTCTGGCGGCCTGGTAGCGGGGCTGGGCTCGCTGGATATCGGCCTGCCACCGATCGTCAAATGGGCTCGCCCCGACGTGCGTGACCGCGTCGTGCCACAAGTGCTCAGCGGCGAAAAGATCAGTGCCTTGGCAGTCACCGAGCCCGGCGGTGGCTCCGACGTTGCCAACCTGCAAACCCGCGCCGTACGTGACGGCGAGTTCTACCGGGTAAGCGGCAGCAAAACCTTTATCACCAGTGGCGTACGCGCCGATTTCTACACCGTCGCGGTGCGTACCGGTGCGCCGGGTTTCGGCGGCATCAGCCTGTTGTTGATCGAGAAGGGCACGCCGGGCTTCACCATTGGCCGTCAGCTTAAGAAAATGGGCTGGTGGGCGTCGGACACGGCTGAATTGTTCTTCGACGATTGTCGTGTACCTGTAGGCAACCTGATCGGAGCCGAGAATATGGGCTTCGCCTGCATCATGGGCAACTTTCAGAGCGAACGGCTGGCGTTGGCATTGATGGCCAACATGACCTCACAGCTTGCACTGGAAGAGAGCCTGAAATGGGCGCGCGAGCGTGAGGCGTTCGGCAAGCCGATCGGCAAATTTCAGGTGATCAAGCATCGCCTCGCCGAGATGGCGACCGCGCTGGAGGTCTCGCGGGAATTCACTTACCGGCAAGCGGCGAAGATGGCGGCGGGGCAGAGTGTGATCAAGGAGATTTCGATGGCGAAGAATTTTGCTACGGATACTTCCGACCGGATTACCACCGAGGCGGTGCAGATTCTTGGTGGGTTGGGTTATATGCGCGAGAGTCTGGTGGAGCGGCTGTATCGGGATAACCGCATCTTGTCGATTGGCGGCGGGACGCGGGAGGTGATGAACGAGATCATCAGCAAGCAGATGGGGCTTTAGGTTTTGCGGTGAGGCTGCCGGCCCCTTCGCGAGCAAGCTCGCTCCCACAGTTGGAATGCGTTCCCCTGTGGGAGCGAGCTTGCTCGCGAAAGCGATGGAACAGGCGCCGCTTACTTATCAGTCAGTGCAAACTGCGTCAGGCAGAAAGTAGGGATACCCATGTCCTGCAGGCGCTGCGAACCTTGCAGCTCCGGCAAATCAATAATCGCCGCCGCCTCATGCACCCGCGCGCCCATGCGGCGAATCAGGTTGGCCGCCGCAATCAGCGTGCCGCCCGTGGCGATCAAGTCATCGAACATCACCACCGAGTCGCCTTCACACAGGCTGTCGGCGTGCACTTCCAGGAACGCTTCGCCGTACTCGGTTGCGTAACCCTCGGCCAGCACGTCCGCCGGCAGTTTGCCTTGTTTGCGAAACAGCACCAGCGGCTTGTTCAACTGATAGGCCAGCACCGAACCGATCAGGAAACCACGGGCGTCCATCGCGCCGATGTGGGTGAAGTCGGCTTCGACGTAGCGGTGGGCGAAGCTGTCCATCACCAGGCGCAGGGCCTTGGGCGATTGAAACAGCGGGGTGATGTCGCGAAAGATCACGCCCGGTTTCGGGAAGTCGATCACAGGGCGGATAAGCGATTTGATGTCGAAGGAGTCGAAGACCATCGTCGAGGTGTCCTGGCAGGGCTGCAAACGGCGCAGTATACCCGCGGCTGAAACGCTTCGCTCAACCGCGGATCGAGATCAGCCGTCGATCGAGCCGCCGGCCAGTGCGCAGAGCTGGATCGGGTCGAGGATATGAATCTCTTTGCCCTCGGCGGCGATCAGCTCGTTTTGCTGGAAGCGGGTGAAGACGCGGGACACGGTTTCCACCGCCAGGCCGAGGTAATTGCCGATTTCGTTGCGCGACATGCTCAGGCGGAACTGATTGGCGGAGAAACCGCGAGCGCGGAAGCGTGCCGAGAGGTTGACCAGAAAGGTGGCGATGCGCTCGTCTGCAGTTTTTTTCGACAACAACAACATCATTTGCTGGTCGTCGCGGATTTCCCGGCTCATCACGCGCATCAACTGGCGGCGCAGCTGCGGCAGTTGCAGGGCCAGTTCATCGAGACGTTCAAAAGGGATTTCGCAGACCGAGGTGGTTTCCAGTGCCTGGGCGGAGACCGGGTGTTTCTCGGTGTCCATGCCGGACAGACCGACCAGTTCGCTCGGCAAATGGAACCCGGTGAGCTGTTCTTCGCCGCTGTCACTCAGGCTGAAGGTCTTCAGGGCGCCGGAGCGTACTGCATAAACGGAATCGAACGTGTCGCCCTGACGGAACAGGAACTCGCCTTTTTTTAACGGGCGGCCGCGTTTAACGATTTCGTCCAGCGCATCCATGTCTTCCAGATTCAGAGAAAGTGGCAGGCAGAGAGGGGCCAGGCTGCAATCCTTGCAATGGGCCTGGTTGTGAGCGCGCAGTTTAACTGGCTCGGACATTTCTTAGATCCTTGTGGGAAAACACACATAAGACGTAAGGGTAACCCACGGGAGGACATTCAGGCCAGTCTGGGGCGACTTTGCCCTACAGCCATAAAGCCACAGGGCCAGCAGCCGATAAACAGGTAACAAAGTGCATACAAGGAACGATTCGATGGCCGCCATTGGCACGCTGGGCCCCGGTAACAGCGACGTTGTGGCAGTGCCGGACACGTTTAAAACTTCGTCAGGCAATGCACACGACCCCAGCTCGACCGAAGAGGCAACCCCGACCTTGGTCGAGGGCGTCAAAGTGTCGCTGTCCGGTGCATCGATTGAAAAAGCCGCCAGTGTCGGTGGCGAAAACAGCGACATCGACGATAGCGGATTGCCTGAGAACATCCAGCAATTGCTGAAGATGATCCGCAAACTGCAAAAACAGATCGCCGAGAAAAAGGCGCTTATCGAAGCGATCATGGCCGACAAGCGTCTTTCCAACGAAGAAAAAATCATCAAGGTTGCCAGTCTGCGCGGCGCCATTGCCGCGTTGAACACCGGGTTGATCACGGCCAATCTTGCCCTGTCCAAAGTGGTCGGGCAGTCGGGCCTGACTGCGGATCAGAATATGAAAGTCGGCTCGCTGCTGATGAAAAACTAAATCACCCGCGAGAAACGCTGGCGGTTCTGCTGCTCAAGGTAGGCATCAAACACCATGCATACCGAGCGCACCAGCAGACGCCCCGCCGGCAACACCTCGATTCGTTCGCGATCCAGCTCTATCAGGCCATCGCTGGCCATGCCTTGCAGTTGCGGCCACAGCGCGCCGAAATAACCCTGAAAATCGATGTTGAACTGCTGCTCGATCTCGGCGAATTCCAGGCTGAAATTGCAGATCAGTTGCTGGATCACCGCACGCCGCAAGCGATCATCGGCGTTGCACACCAGACCCCGGCTGGTCGCCAGTTGCGCGGCAGCGAGGGTGTTCTGATAGGCGTTGAGGTCGCTGCTGTTCTGGCAGTAAAGGTCGCCGATCTGACTAATGGCCGACACCCCCAGACCAATCAAATCGCAATGACCGTGGGTGGTGTAACCCTGGAAGTTGCGTTGCAGGGTCTGCTCTTCCTGGGCAATCGCCAGTTCATCATCGGGCAGGGCGAAGTGATCCATGCCGATGTAACGATAGCCAGCGGCGGTGAGCTGTTCGATGGTGCGCTCGAGCATTTCCAGTTTCTGCGCCGGCGCCGGCAACTCATTGCCATTGATCCGCCGCTGCGGCATGAAGCGCTCCGGCAAGTGCGCATAGTTGAACACCGAGAGTCGATCCGGTTGCAGGCTGATCACTTCCTCGACGGTGCGGGCGAAGTTTTCCGGGGTCTGTTTGGGCAAGCCGTAGATCAAGTCGATATTGATTGAACGAAATTGCAGGGTGCGCGCGGCATCGATCACCGCACGGGTTTCTTCCAGGCTTTGCAGGCGATTGACCGCGCGCTGTACGGCCGGATCGAGGTCTTGCAGGCCGATGCTGACCCGGTTGAAACCGAGTTCGCGCAGCAGGCCCATGGTCGACCAGTCGGCTTCGCGCGGGTCGATCTCGATGCCGTAGTCGCCGGAGTCGTCATCCAGCAGATTGAAATGTTTGCGCAGGTGCGCCATCAACTGCCGCAGTTCGTCGTGGCTGAGAAAGGTCGGCGTGCCGCCACCAAAGTGCAGTTGTTCGACTTTCTGTGCCGGGTCGAGATGACAGGCGATCAGCTGGATTTCCTGCTCCAGCCGCTGCAAGTACGGCAGCGCGCGGCCGCGATCCTTGGTGATGACTTTGTTGCAGGCGCAGTAGTAGCAAATGTTCGCGCAGAACGGCACATGCACGTACAGCGACAAGGGGCGCAGGGCCTTGCGGCTGTCGCGCAGGGCATGGAACAGGTCGAAGGTGCCGACCTGACTGTGGAATTGCACAGCCGTCGGATAAGAGGTGTAGCGCGGCCCCGCCAGGTCGTAGCGGCGGATCAGATCAGAGTCCCAACGAATGGCGTCGAGCATGCGGGCATTCCCCCGGATAGGCTGGCAGTGTGAGCGAGTCTATCGGGGGGCGGCGATGGGGCTGTTGATTTGCATCAACGGGGAGAGGTGTGTTGATCATGCAGGCCTCTTCGCGAGCAAGCTCGCTCCCACAGATTTTGTGTACGCCTTAAATCCCCTGTGGGAGCGAGCTTGCTCGCGAAGGCCGCGCCGCCGATCTAATGCCCCATCAACCAATGCTGATGCGGCCCGGGCAATGTCCAGATGCCAAACAGAATTACCAGCAAACCTCCGGCCATGCGCACGCTGCGCTTGCGCAAAATGGCGGTGACGCGTTCTGCCGCGAGGCCCGTGGCGAGCAGCACCGGCCAGGTGCCGAGGCCAAACGCAAGCATCAACAATGCACTGTCCAGCGCATTGCCCTGACTCGCCGACCACAGCAACGTGCTGTAAACCAGCCCACAGGGCAGCCAGCCCCACAATGCGCCAAGCAATAGCGCCCGAGGCAGACTCGACACCGGCAGCAAGCGGTTGGCGACCGGTTGAATGTAACGCCACAGACCGCGCCCGAGGCTTTCAATGCGCGTCAGCCCGCTCCACCATCCGGCCAGATACAAACCCATGGCGATCAGCAGCAACCCGGCCAGCACACGCATGAACAATGCGGCTGGACTGTTAGCCACCGCCCAGCCTGCAAGGCCAATCAGCAATCCGGCGGTGGCATAACTGAGGATTCGGCCCAGGTTGTACGCCAGCAGCAAACGAAAGCGTCGACTGCGCTGTTCCTTGGGAATCGCCAGGGTCAGCGCGCCCATCAAACCGCCGCACATGCCCAGACAATGCCCGCCACCGAGCAGACCCAGGATCAATGCCGATACCAGCAAGGGCGCCAGTTCAAGCATGGGGTGGGGCCTTGTCGTCCGGTTTGTTGGGGTTGGCTTCGTCCACGGCGGCGGTGTGGTTAGGATCCTGATCGTCGAAGAGGATGCTGTGCGCCGGGCCGTCGAGGTCGTCGTACTGGCCGCTGTCCACTGCCCAGAAGAAGATGTAAACGGCGATGGCCACGATCAGCAGGGCGGCCGGGATCATCACGTAGAGAGCTGGCATCTGTACTCCAGGCGCCCGCGCGGCTCAGGCCGGCAGCGGACGGGTTTCTGACCGGGTGCTGACGGGCGGCGAACTCGGCAGGCGAGTCAGGCGCAGGGCATTGAGCACCACGGTCAACGAACTGATCGACATGCCGACGGCGGCCCACACCGGAGTGATCCAGCCGAGGGCGGCGAACGGCAACATGAGGCCATTGTACAGCGCCGCCCACAGCAGGTTCTCGATGATTACCCGGCGGGTGCGCCGCGCGAGCGAGAAGGCTTGGACCAGGGCGTCGAGGCGATTGGACAGCAGCACTGCATCGGCGCTGGTTTTCGCCAGATCGGTGGCTGAACCCATGGCCACGCTGATATCAGCGGCAGCCAGCACCGGCACGTCGTTGACGCCGTCGCCGAGCATCAGCACCTTGCGGCCTTCCTTGTGCAGTTGTTGCAGCACTTGCAGTTTGTCGTCCGGGCGCAAGCCGCCACGGGCCTCGTCGATGCCCAGTTCGGCGGCGACGCTGGCGACCATCGGCGAACTGTCGCCGGACAGCAGCAACGTACGCCAGCCACGTGCCTTGCACGCGGCGAGCAGCGCGGGGGCGTCATCACGCAAGCGGTCGTCGAGGACGAACCACGCCAGTGGCCCTTGAATGTCGCCGAGCAGCAGCCATTGGCCGGCCTCATCCGGCATCGACAGTGTTGCAGTGCCGCTGAGGGCGCAGACAAATTCCGCCTGGCCGATGCGCAGGCGCTGTCCGCCAACCAGCCCGTCGAGGCCAAGCCCCGGTGTGCTGTGGACTTCTTCGGCAGCCAGCGGCGCACGGCCAAAGGCGCGGGCAATCGGGTGTTCCGAACGGTTTTCCAGCGCGGCGGCGAGGCTCAGGCATTGATCGCTGTCCTGCGCGCCGAGAGGGCGAATCGAGCGCAGCACCAGTCGACCTTCGGTAAGGGTGCCGGTCTTGTCGAAGATCACTGTGTCGATCTGATTCAAACCTTCCAGCACATGCCCGCGCGTCAGCAGCAACCCGAGTTTGTGCAGGGTGCCGGTGGCGGCCGTCAGCGCGGTCGGCGTCGCCAGCGATAGCGCGCAAGGGCAGGTCGCAACGAGCATGGCGAGGACAATCCAGAACGCGCGCGACGAATCCAGTTCCCACCACAACAGGCCAATGGCCGCTGCGGCGATCAGCGACAGCAGGAGGAACCATTGCGCAGCGCGGTCGGCGATTTCCGCCAGGCGCGGTTTTTCCGCCTGGGCGCGATCGAGCAGACGGACGATGGCCGACAGGCGTGTGTCTTGTCCCAGCGCCTGAACCTCCACGGTCAATGCGCCTTCGACGTTGAGCGTACCGGCGGTGACCGTATCGCCCCGGGTGCGCGGTTGCGGCAGGTACTCGCCGGTGAGCAGCGATTCATCGATGCTCGACTGGCCGTCGATGATTTTGCCGTCGGCCGGGAGGATCGATCCGGCTTGCACCAGAATCTTGTCGCCCAGGCGCAATTCGCTGAGCAGGATGCGCTCGCTCTGGCCGTTGTTGTCCAGACGCAGACATGAAGCGGGCAACAGATTCACTAGCTGGGCCGTGGCGGCGGCGGTGCGTTCGCGGGCGCGGCGTTCCAGATAGCGCCCGGCGAGCAGGAACAACGCAAACATCCCGACCGCATCGAAATACAGCTCGCCAACGCCGGTGATCGAGGTCCAGATCCCGGCAATGTAGGCACTGCCGATCGCCAGCGACACCGAGACATCCATGGTCAGGTGACGCGTGCGCAGATCGCGCATCGCGCCTTTGAAGAACGGCGCGCAGCTGTAGAACACGATCGGTGTGGTCAGAAACAGCGCGACCCAGCGCAGGATCGTGTGCAGTTCGGGGCTGAGGTCGATGTTGAATTCCGGCCATGTCGCCATGGTCGCCATCATCGCCTGGAACCACAGCAATCCAGCCACGCCGAGTTGGCGCAGGGCCAGACGGTTTTCGCTGGCCAGTTGTTCGCTGGCGCGGTCGGCCTGATATGGGTGGGCGGCGTAGCCGATGTGGCGCAGTTCGGCGAGGATCTGACTCAGCGGTAATTGCGCGTCGGCCCAGCTCACGTGCAAGCGATGGTTGGACAGGTTCAGTCGCGCTTCGGCCACGGCGGGCAGCGTGCGCAAGTGTTTCTCGATCAGCCAGCCGCAGGCGGCGCAACTGATGCCTTCCATCAACAGGGTGGTTTCGGCCAGATCGCCTTCGTGACGGACGAAGGGTTGCTGCACATCGGCGCGGTCGTACAGCGCCAGTTCGTCGGTCAGTTGCACCGGCAGCGCTTGCGGATTGGCTGAAGCTTCGCTGCGATGTTGGTAGTAGCTTTCCAGGCCGCCGGCGACGATGGCTTCGGCCACGGCCTGACAGCCCGGGCAGCAGAACTCGCGGGACTCCCCGAGTACGACAGCGGTGAAGCGGCTACCGGTCGGGACGGGCAGGGCGCAGTGGTAACAGGGGAGTGGGGTGGTCATGGCATCGTTGAGGGGGTAAGCCCTTGCATTGGAGTTGTCCGCTTGCCCTCACCCCAGCCCTTTCCCGGAGGGAGAGGGAGCCGATCGGTGTGAGCCTGGATTTTCACTGTCATACACAAAACGTGCAAACGCTCGAGATCAGTTCCCTCTCCTGGGGGAGAGGGCTAGGGTGAGGGGGCTTTTGAAGTTGTTTACTTCTTCAAGTCTTCGGCACCTTGCAGCGGCTCATCACCCAGCAGCAAATCCTTGTCATGGCTGACCAGTTCTTCTTCGAACATGCGCCACACATGGTCATCCTGACTGCCGAGCAATTCGACAAACCGGCGACCTTCAACCTTGTCGCCCAATTGCCCAATGTAGCGGCCCGTTTCAGTCTCGCTGCGAGTCAGGACGATCTTGCGATCCTTCTCCGGCTGAGTCGGCGAGATCAGGTTCAATTCCAGCGTCTTCGGTTGGCTGTCACCGCTCAAGCGCAGATCGACCTCGCCAGTGACGCCATCAAGATGCACAGCCGCACGCATCTTCAGATTCTGCGCCAACAATTCACGGTCCAGCGAACGGTTGATGCCTTTGCCCGCCTCGTAGTAGTTGTCGTTGACCAGGTTGTCCGGGTTGTTCACCGCGATGGTCACCATCGACAGGGTCAGGGTCACCGAACAGGCCAGAATCCCGATGATGATCCAAGGCCAAAGGTGCTTGTACCAAGGACTTGCGGCGTTTGCTGCGGGCATGTTCAGTTCTCTCAACGGATTTGTGGGCCGATGAATCGGCTCTTGGCTTCAACGTGGACGCTGTCGTCATCGGCATCCTTGAGGATGAATTTCACCTCGTTGGTGCTCGATGGCAATTGTTCCGGTGCGCTCGACAACTCCACCGGCATGCTGACGATATCGCCGGCCGCGACCTTGATCTCGCGTTTGCCTTGCAGGCGCAGGTCGGGCAGGCCGGCGGCTTCCAGCACGTAAGTGTGGTCGCGCTGATCCTTGTTCATGATTTTCAGGCTGTAGACGTTTTCGATCCGGCCTTCGGCGTTTTCGCGGTACAGCACGCGGTCCTTGCTGACGTCGAAACCGACCAGCGAGCGCATGACGAACGCGGTGACCAACAGGCTGATCATCGCCAGCAGCACCACGGCATAACCGATCAGGCGCGGCCGCAGTTTATGGGTTTTCTGCCCTGACAGGTTGTGCTCGGTGGTGTAGCTGATCAGGCCGCGCGGGTAATCCATCTTGTCCATGATGCTGTCGCAGGCGTCGATGCACGCGGCGCAGCCGATGCACTCGATTTGCAGGCCGTCGCGGATATCGATGCCGGTCGGGCAGACCTGCACGCACATGGTGCAATCGATGCAGTCACCGAGTCCCTGAGCCTTGTAGTCGACGCCTTTCTTGCGCGGGCCACGGCTTTCACCGCGACGCGGATCGTAGGAAACAATCAGCGTGTCCTTGTCGAACATCACGCTCTGGAAGCGTGCGTACGGGCACATGTAAATGCACACCTGCTCGCGCAGCCAGCCGGCGTTGCCGTAAGTGGCGAGGGTGAAGAAGCCGACCCAGAAATACGACCAGCCATCGGCTTGCCCTGTGAAGAACTCAAAGACCAGTTCGCGGATCGGCGAGAAGTAGCCGACGAAGGTCATGCCAGTGACGAAACCGATCAGCAGCCACATAGAGTGCTTGGCGGCTTTGCGCAGAAACTTGTTGGCGCTCATCGGCGCCTTGTCGAGCTTGATGCGCTGGTTGCGGTCGCCTTCGGTGACCTTCTCGCACCACATGAAAATCCACGTCCACACACTTTGCGGACAGGTGTAACCGCACCAGACCCGGCCGGCATACACGGTGATGAAGAACAGGCCGAACGCGGCAATGATCAACAGGCCTGAAAGCAGAATGAAATCCTGCGGCCAGAAGGTCGCGCCGAAGATGAAGAACTTGCGTTCCGGCAGGTTCCACCACACGGCCTGATGGCCGCCCCAGTTCAGCCACACCGTACCGAAATACAGCAGGAACAATGCGGCACCGCCCATCATCCGCAGATTGCGGAACAGGCCAGTGAAAGCGCGGGTGTAGATTTTTTCTCGAGAGGCGTAAAGATCAACGCTGTTGTTCGCGTTTTTGCTCGGTGGTGTGACGTCGTGTACCGGAATCTGGTTGCTCATCATTGCATCCCACGGCAGTGGAAAAATGCCTCGGTCGATACGTGCCAACCAAGGTCAAAAAGGGGCGTTGCAGTGGCGCAATGATACGCCTGTCACGCCGACGAACGGGTGCGACCTTTGGTCGCGTTGGGGGAAGGGTGTAAATGGTGTAGCAGATGGAACAAGTCATGATCCAGATCAATTGACTATAGACGATGCATGAGACTCGCTCTGACGAGCGAGTCCCTGCCTTGTTCAGATCAGCCGTCCGCCGCCGAGACTGTCGAGCCCGCTTTCGGGTTTTTTTTTGACCACGTCGACGGTTGTGGCGTCATCACTGTCCTGGTGCTGCGTATTGAAGGTGTCGGTGTCAGAGTTGACATAGGTGAAATCCTCATGGGATTGCACACAATCATGATCAGCTTCTCGCATGGTTATCTTCCTTGGAATCTATTGATGTATGAGGCGCTCTGACAATGTGCGTCAGGCGCCAATAAAAGTTACTGCTCGCTGAAAGTCGAGTCCAGCGGACATTCGTCTCATTTTATGAGCGTCTTGTGTAAGGAGGAAGTTAACCTTAGTTGCGCTTTGCAAGTGGGATGATGTTGGTCTGGAAATAAAATAAATTAATTAATCTGCGCTGTATGTTTGAGGACTATAAGATTTTCGAATAGCGTGAAGTTGACGGCGCGAGGTCGTCAGTTTATTCGACTAAATGGAAGTGTTATGTGATGGCTAATAATAAAGTGGCAAGTTTGTTTGTGGGTGCGTATTTATTGTTTTCGGTATTCATGGCCCACGCAGTGCCTGATGCACCGAAGCACATGGTGTTCGCATCGGACACGCAATATCCCTGGACAGACAAGACGGACAGCAGAACACCTGAATCCGATGAGGAGTTCACCACGCGTTCGAAGTGGTTGGTAGAAAGTCAGCTGGCAAGTATTGCAGACTTTCGAACTCGTAATGGATCGCAGTCGACTATCCCTTTGATGATTAACGGTGATATCACTGCGTTCGGCCATGGCTGGCAGCGTGACTATATGGCGGCGGCATTGAAGCGGCACTTCGGTACGAATTATCTGTATGGCCTGGGCAATCATGATTATGAAAATAATGTAGATGACTGCTTCAGTAACAGCTGTGCAGCGGGGAGCATTGTCCAATTCAAAGAGTATCATGAAGGCAAGGTGGATAGTTTTGATCTGACGATTAGTGGCAGTGTGGTCAACAGACTTTATTCGGGGAGTCTTGCTTATTCAAAGACTATCGGTGACGTCCATTTGGTTCAACTCAATAATGAGCCGACCTACACAACACGGATAGCTCATTTTTTGAATCCGACGACGTTCGAAATAAACAGTGCACTGGACTGGCTCGAGAAGGATCTTCGCTTGGCGAGAGTTCAGGGTCACGCCATCATCATCAATATGCACAAACCGTTTGAGATGAAGGGCAGTCCCAGCCAGCAGAAGCGCTTTATCGAAATGCTCAAGACCTATAAGGTCACCGCAGTATTTGCCGGTCATCTGCACAAGGATGGCGGTAGTTCGTATTGGTTGGGGAATGTGCCGATGTACCTGAGTGGCGCCACTTCTCAACAAACTTACCTGATCACCAGTTTTACTGAAGATCGCAAGCAGTTGCAGATTTATCTGGTGAAGAACAATCAATGGCGAAACCGCGAGTTGATCGACACCGTTCCGGTGCAATCCATTTGGGCCAATCGTCCCTGAAAGCGGGCTCGTGGAGTTCGGCGAGGTTTTTTTGCCTGGTGTCGAACGTGGCCGTCAGTGGTGCCTTTTCGCGACCGGGTGCGTGAGACGACAGGCGAGTGCGGCGAGTGGCGACAGTTGCACTCCGGCAACCTTTGCAGTGCAGCAAGCGCTCCCACTGTCGATGCGAATGCGTTAAAACAAAACGGCCCCGCCAAAGAGAATTGGCGGGGCCGTTCTTTGTCTGGAGCGTCGGCCTTACTCGGCGTTCGCTTCCGGTGCTTTTTCACCGTGGGACAGGCTGTAAACATACGCCGCCAGCAGGTGAACCTTGTCGTTGCCTTGCAGTTGTTCCTGCGCCGGCATCTGGCCCTGACGGCCGTAACGGATGGTCTGCTGCAGTTGCGCGAAGCTCGAACCGTAGATGAACGCACCCGGGTGGGTCAGATCAGGCGCGCCCATGGCGGGGGTGCCTTTGCCGGCCGGCCCGTGGCAAGCCACGCAGTTGGCGGCGAACAGTTTGCCACCGTTGGCCGGATCAGCCTTGGTGCCTTCCGGCAGTTTGCGGCCATCCAGATTGGTCACGACAAACGCTGCCACGTCGGCAACGCCTTGCTCACCAATCACTTCAGCCCAGGCCGGCATCACCGCGTGGCGCCCGCCCATGATGGTGGTCTTGATGGTTTCCGGTTCGCCGCCCCAGCGCCAGTCGGCGTCGGTCAGGTTAGGAAAGCCGTAAGCGCCCTTGGCGTCGGAACCGTGGCACACCGAGCAGTTGGAGGCGAACAGACGGCCACCCATTTTCAGCGCTTGTGGATCCTTGGCGACTTCTTCGATGGGCATGGCGGCGAACTTGGCGAAGATCGGACCGAACTTGGCGTCCGAGCGAGCCATTTCCTTTTCCCACTCGTGCACGCCGGTCCAGCCGGTCTGGCCGTTAGCGAACGCGGTCTGCTTGTCGTTATCGAGGTAGTTGTAACCCGGCAGCAGGCCTTTCCAGTTGCCCAGGCCCGGGTACAGCACCAGATAACCCAAGGCAAAAATGATCGTGCCGACAAACAGCATGAACCACCATTTCGGCAGTGGGTTGTCGTACTCCTCGATCCCGTCGAAGGAGTGCCCGACCGTCTCGTCCGTCTGCTCGCTGCGCTGGCCCTTGCGGGTCGACAGCAGCAGCCAGGTCAGGGCGAAGATCGTACCGAGACTGAGGACTGTGACGTACAGACTCCAGAATGTAGTCATTCTTTGTTACTCCTAGAAGCTTGCTCGACGTGCTTGATGGCTTCGGGATCATCCGCAAAAGGCAACAAGGTCGCGTCTTCAAACTCCGACTTGCGCTTGGGGCTGAACACCCACAACGCCAGACCGATGAAGGCCACCATCACGACAACGGTGCCCAGGCCACGAATCATCCCGATATCCATCTAATTCACCGTTTGCTTTTGATGATGGTGCCCAGGCCTTGCAGATAGGCCACCAGCGCGTCCATTTCGGTTTTGCCCTTCACGGCAGCCTGTGCACCGGCGATGTCTTCGTCGGTGTAAGGGACGCCGAGGGTGCGTAAAACCTCCATTTTCTTGGCGGTTTCCTTGCCGTCGAGCTTGTTTTCCACGAGGAACGGGTAAGCCGGCATTTTCGATTCAGGTACCACGTTGCGCGGGTTGTACAAGTGCGCACGTTGCCAGTCATCGGAGTAACGACCACCGACGCGAGCCAGATCCGGACCGGTACGTTTGGAACCCCACAGAAACGGGTGATCCCAGACGCTTTCACCGGCGACCGAGTAGTGGCCATAGCGTTCGGTTTCAGCGCGGAACGGACGGATCATCTGCGAGTGGCAGCCGACACAACCGTTGGCGATGTAAACGTCGCGGCCTTCCAGTTCCAGCGCCGAACGCGGCTTCATGCCTTCGACCGGTTTGTTGGTGACGTCCTGGAAAAACAGCGGAACGATTTGGGTCAGGCCGCCGACGCTGACGGCGATGACCATGAAGAAGGCCAGCAGGCCAATATTCTTCTCGACAGCTTCATGCTTCATCAGTGAGCTCCAACGACAGCGATCTGGGCAGCGGCTTCAGCTTCAACCGGGTTCGAGGCGCGCACGGTGCGCCAGACGTTGTAAGCCATCAGGAACATGCCGCTGGCGAAGAATGCACCGCCCAAGGCACGAACGATGTAACCCGGGTGACTGGCTTGCAGCGCTTCAACGAACGAGTAGGTGAGGGTGCCGTCGTCGTTGATTGCACGCCACATCAGGCCCTGAGTGATGCCGTTGACCCACATCGACGCGATGTACAGCACGGTGCCGATGGTCGCGAGCCAGAAGTGCGCGTTGATCAGGCCGACACTGTGCATCTGCGCACGGCCGAACAGACGCGGGATCATGTGGTAGATCGCGCCGATCGAGATCATCGCTACCCAGCCGAGAGCGCCGGCGTGTACGTGGCCGATGGTCCAGTCGGTGTAGTGCGAGAGCGAGTTGACGGTCTTGATCGCCATCATCGGGCCTTCGAAGGTCGACATGCCGTAGAACGCCAGCGAGACCACGAGGAAGCGCAGGATCGGGTCGGTGCGCAGCTTATGCCAGGCACCCGACAGGGTCATCATGCCGTTGATCATGCCGCCCCAGCTTGGTGCCAGGAGGATGATCGACATCGCCATGCCCAGCGATTGTGCCCAATCCGGCAGTGCGGTGTAGTGCAGGTGGTGCGGGCCGGCCCAGATGTACAGGGTGATCAGTGCCCAGAAGTGCACGATCGACAGGCGATAGGAGTAGATCGGACGTTCGGCCTGTTTCGGCACGAAGTAGTACATCATCCCGAGGAAGCCGGTGGTGAGGAAGAAGCCTACGGCGTTGTGGCCGTACCACCACTGGATCATTGCGTCGGTCGCGCCGGAGTAGGCGGAGTAGGACTTGAACAGGTTCACCGGCAGCGACATGTGGTTGACGATGTGCAGCATCGCCGTGACGACGATGAACGCACCATAGAACCAGTTACCGACATAGATGTGCTTGGTTTTGCGCTTGGTGATGGTGCCGAAGAACACCAGACCGTAGGTGACCCAGACAATGGCCAGCAAAATGGCGATCGGCCATTCCAGTTCCGCGTATTCCTTGGTGGTGGTGTAACCCAGCGGCAAGGTAATGATTGCGCCGACGATCACCGCTTGCCAGCCCCAGAAGGTGAAGGCCGCGAGGCTGTCGGAAATCAGTCGCGTCTGGCAGGTTCGCTGCACGACATAGTAGGAAGTGGCAAACAGTGCACAACCACCGAAGGCGAAAATCACCAGGTTTGTGTGCAACGGGCGCAAGCGTCCAAAGCTCGTCCACGGCAGACCGAAGTTCAACTCCGGCCAGACCAGTTGCGAGGCGATGAAGACACCGAGCCCCATGCCAAGGATCCCCCAGACCACCGTCATGATGGCGAACTGGCGGACTACCTTATAGTTATAAGCAGTCGGACTGATTGCTGTGCTCATTCTAAGGTTCCACGGTTTGGGTGTTTTATTAGGATTAAAATCGGCCGCAAGTATGCAGAGAGCAGGGGGTCATTGCAACGCGCCATGACCTGGGTCAATGCTTTCCAACGCTGATTCTGCGGCCTTTCCATGCGCCGCGTAAGGACAAAATCGGCCTCGGACAAAATGTCGCAGCGGACGAAAAAAGCGAGGGGTTCAGGTCGCTTGTAACGGGGTGTGTTCAAACGCTCGGTTCGGGTGACGGACGGTAAATGGCACGACAGCCGGTATCTACCGGCGTTTGCGGCCACATCAGTCAGCCGGTTCGCGGAACACAGCAGTTAGCGTTGACCTGGAACCGGCGCAAGCCAGTCCGCATCGAGCAAGCGTAGACCCGAATCCGGGGAACCGAAAGGAGAGGGTGTGAAGGGGTGCGACAATGCGTCGCAAAGGGGCTGGATGCTGCCGCACCGAGAATGGTGCGGCAGGGGTGTATGCAATGATTACTTCTTGTTGTCTTCAGTAATCAGTTTTTCTGTATTCAATCCGTGCGACAGGCTGTACACATAAGCGGCCAGCAATTGCACTTTATCGTTGCCCAGCAACTCGTTCTGCGCTGGCATGTGACCCTGACGACCATGGCGGATGGTCTGCTCGAGTTGGGTCAGGCTGGTGCCGTAGATAAACCCGGCCGGGTGCGTCAGATTCGGTGCCCCCATGGCTTCAGTGCCGTGGCCGGTTGCCCCATGACAGGCGACGCACGTGGTGCTGAACGCTTGCTGTCCGGCTTGCAGGTCAGCTTTGCTGTCGGCGGGCAGCGGCAGGCCGGCCAATTCGTGACGCACATAAGCGGCCACGTTTTTCACCCCGGCCTCGCCCAACACTTCGCCCCAGGCCGGCATCGCCGCCATCCGGCCACCCATGATGGTAGTCTTGATGGTGTCGGCGTCGCCGCCCCAACGCCAGTCGCTGTCGGCGAGGTTAGGGAAACCGAACGCGCCCTTGGCGTCCGAGCCGTGGCACACCGAGCAATTGGAGGCGAACAAGCGGCCACCCATTTTCAGCGCCTGCGGGTCCTTCGCCACTTCTTCCACCGGCATGGCGGCGAATTTGGCGAAGATCGGCCCGAATTTGGCGTCGGCCTTGTTCATCTCCTTTTCCCACTCGTGCACGCCGGTCCAGCCATCCTCGTAACCCGGCAGGATGCCTTTCCAGTTGCCCAGGCCCGGATAGAGGATCAGATAGCCCACGGAAAACACCAGCGTGCCGGCGAACAGCATGAACCACCACTGCGGCAACGGGTTGTCGTACTCCTCGATGCCGTCGAAGCTGTGGCCCATGGTCTGGTCGACGCTGCCCTTGGTTTCGCCCCGGCGAGTGCCGATCAACAGCCACGTCAGGCCGATCAGGCTGCCGATGGTCAGTACGCAGATCCACGTACTCCAGAAGGTGGTCATGGCCGGGTACTCCTTGTTTCATTTACTGGGGTTGTGTCGGGCTGCGGCTCGTCGGCGAACGGCAGCAGGCGCGCTTCGGCGAATTCCGGGGTGCGCTTGCGGTTGAACACCCAAAGCGTCAAACCGACGAAGGCGACGAACACCACGACCGTGCCGAGGCCGCGAATCAGGCCTGCACTCATTTCAATGATCATCGTGCTCACCTCTTGCTCTTGATCGCAGTGCCGAGCACTTGCAGGTAGGAGACGAGGGCATCCATTTCGGTCTTGCCCTTGACGCTGGCCACCGCGCCGCTGATGTCGTCGTCGGTGTACGGCACGCCGAGGGTGCGCATGGTCTTGAGCTTGGTTTCGGTGTGGCTGCTGTCGACCGCCTGCGTAACCAGCCACGGGTAGGCCGGCATTTTCGATTCCGGCACGACGTTGCGCGGGTTGTACAAGTGCGCGCGGTGCCAGTCATCCGAGTAGCGCGCGCCGACCCGGGCCAGATCCGGCCCGGTACGTTTCGAGCCCCAGAGAAACGGGTGATCCCAAACGCTTTCACCGGCTACCGAGTAATGCCCGTAGCGTTCGGTTTCTGCACGGAACGGGCGGATCATCTGCGAGTGGCAACCGACGCAGCCTTCGCGGATATAGATGTCGCGGCCTTCCAGTTGCAGCGCGGTGTAGGGCTTCATGCCCTCGACCGGTTTGTTGGTGACGTCCTGGAAGAACAGCGGGACGATCTGGGTCAGGCCGCCGATGCTCACGGCGAAGACCATGAGCAACATCAACAGGCCGACGTTCTTTTCAATCGTTTCGTGTTTCATGGCGGACTCCTCAGGCCATCTGCGCGGCAGCGACGACGTCAGCAGGCTGCGAGGCCCGCACGGTGCGCCAGGTGTTGTAAGCCATCAGGAACATGCCGCTGAGGAAGATCGCCCCACCAATCAGCCGCACGACGAAGCCTGGGTGGCTGGCCACCAGGGTTTCGACGAAGGAGTAGGTGAGCGTGCCGTCCTCGTTGACTGCGCGCCACATCAGGCCCTGAGCGATGCCGTTGACCCACATCGAAGCGATGTAGAGCACGGTGCCGATGGTCGCGAGCCAGAAGTGCGCGTTGATCAGGCCGACGCTGTGCATCTGCGCCTTGCCGAAGATTTTCGGGATCATGTGGTACAGCGCGCCGATCGAGATCATCGCTACCCAACCGAGAGCGCCGGCGTGTACGTGGCCGATGGTCCAGTCGGTGTAGTGGGAGAGGGCGTTGACGGTCTTGATCGCCATCATCGGACCTTCGAAGGTCGACATGCCGTAGAACGCCAGCGAGACCACGAGGAAGCGCAGGATCGGGTCGCTGCGCAACTTATGCCAGGCGCCCGAGAGGGTCATCATGCCGTTGATCATGCCGCCCCAGCTCGGTGCCAGCAGGATCAGCGACATCACCATGCCCAGCGACTGCGCCCAATCCGGCAGCGCGGTGTAGTGCAAATGGTGCGGACCGGCCCAGATGTACAGGGTGATCAAGGCCCAGAAGTGCACGATCGACAGACGATACGAGTACACCGGCCGCTCGGCCTGTTTCGGCACGAAGTAGTACATCATCCCGAGGAAACCGGCGGTGAGGAAAAAGCCTACGGCGTTGTGGCCGTACCACCATTGCACCATCGCGTCGGTTGCACCGGCGTACACCGAGTAGGACTTGGTGAAACTCACCGGCAACTCAAGGTTGTTGACGATGTGCAGAATCGCCACGGTGATGATGAACGCGCCGAAGAACCAGTTGCCCACATAAATGTGTTTGGTCTTGCGCTGCATGATCGTGCCGAAGAACACGATGGCGTAGGCGACCCAGACGATGGTGATCAGGATGTCGATCGGCCATTCCAGCTCTGCGTATTCCTTGGAACTGGTGTAACCCAGTGGCAGGCTGATCGCCGCCAGCAGGATTACCAACTGCCAGCCCCAGAAGCAGAACGCGGCGATTTTCGGTGCAAACAATTGCGTCTGGCAGGTACGTTGCACCGAGTAGAACGAACTGGCGAACAGCGCACAGCCACCGAACGCGAAGATCACCGCGTTGGTGTGCAGCGGGCGCAGGCGGCCGAAACTGGTCCAGGGCAAATTGAAGTTGAGTTCGGGCCAGACCAATTGGGCCGCGAGAAAAACCCCGAGCCCCATGCCGACGATGCCCCACACCACCGTCATAATGGCGAATTGGCGGACCACCTTGTAGTTGTAGGCGGTACTGATAGAAGTGTTCATGGTTCCCCATCCACGGTTCAGCCGAAGTGAGCGCGCGCAAGACACGCGGCGAATCCTTCGTCTGGAGTTATAGGCAGACTAAAAGCGAGGCAAGCATGGACAAACAGCACAAGGCCAGTATTGACGGGGATCAATGGGCGCAGTGCGTGCTCGATCATGGATGGCTTTGGGATGCCGCCAGTGGTGAGACTTTCGCGACGTTGATCCTTGCCCACGGTGCTGGTGCGCCGATGGACAGTGACTGGATGAACGATATGGCTCGGCGCCTTGCTGCACTGGGTGTGAACGTGTTGCGGTTTGAGTTTCCGTATATGGCGCAGCGGCGGGTGGATGGGGTGAAGCGGCCGCCGAATCCTGCTGCGAAACTGCAGGAATGTTGGCGTGAGGTTTATGCCGAGGTGCGGCGTCATGTCACTGGGGTTTTGGCCGTTGGCGGCAAGTCCATGGGCGGGCGGATGGCCAGTCTTTTGGCTGACGAATTGGGTGCCGATGCGTTGGTGTGTTTGGGCTATCCGTTTTATGCAGTGGGTAAACCAGAGAAACCTCGGGTTGAGCATTTGGCTGGTTTGAAGACGCGGACGTTGATTGTGCAAGGCGAGCGGGATGCGCTGGGCAATCGGGAGGCGGTTGAGGCGTATACGTTATCGCCGAGTATCAAGGTTTTTTGGCTGGTGGCCGGGGATCATGATTTGAAACCGCTCAAGGCTTCAGGTTTTACCCATGAACAGCATTTGGCCAGCGCCGCGCAGAAAGTAGCCGAGTTTCTCAGCAACTGACCGAGCTGGGCTGAAATTTTGAACTGCATGAAGATCTGCTCCCTTTCCCCTCGCCCCCTTGGTGGAGAGGGCTGGGGTGAGGGGGATCGATTTCAGCTACGACATATTTTTTGGGTACATATCCATTGCTGCGGTAACGGCCACTTAGGGGTCCGCCCTTACGGCGGGTCACTTTTTCCAAACGCCTAAAAAGTAACCAAAAACGCTTGCTCCTACGTCCGGCCCGCTCGCTGGGGCTCGGGGTTCCTTCGCTGCGGGATCGATCCGGGCGCAGCGCCTACGGTTTGCTTCGCTGCACCTCCTCTCGCTGTGTTTGGCTGCGCCAAACGGTCGCTACGCTCCCACGCCCGGATCAATCCCTCCACTCAGCCTTCCGAAGTCGCCGGTGGATCAGGATCAAAAGCCGGCAAGCTGACACTCGGCCTATTGAGTGGTGAAGAGCGGATGTTCGGCTTTAGTGTTGTGGTGGATTTTCCCCTCACCCCAGCCCTCTCCCGGAGGGAGAGGGAGCCGATTTTTGGGCTTTTCAGAATTTGAGTTCAACGCGGTATCGCACGTCGGCGTACCTCGCCCAAACACCACGGTCAGTCCCCTCTCCCTCCGGGAGAGGGCTAGGGTGAGGGGCTTTTGATCTGTTTCAGAATCTAAGTTCGACTGGGTATTTCACGTCGGCGTACCTCGCCCAAACACCTCGGTCAGTCCCCTCTCCCTCTGGGAGAGGGTTAGGGTGAGGGGCGATTTCGCTGACACGATAAAAAACTGGAAGCGATCACTGTCCAGCATTTCCTGTGCGCAAACATGATTCCGTGAGCGCGTTTAAAGTACACAGCTCGTTACGCCGCGGGGCCTACAACACCTTGCGCCGTTACCTACGCGTACGCCAGAATCCGCCGGCTTACACGGCTACGGGCCGGGCTATATCGTTTCCTTGTCACTGAAAAACAGTGATCGGGTTTGGTAGCCCGCTTTAAATTGTCGTTGTTGCGACACCGTCGATGCTGTCTCCTTTTTTGAGATATGGCTTTGTATGGTGGGCATGCGTGGGGCTCCTCTGTGAGCGCCGGGTTACCCAATTTGACCGGTCTACCAACCCGCGCATGGCCGCCACCCGCCGTTTGGTAGCGAGGGTGATGGCTCCCGTTTTTTCAAATTGGAGCTTTATCTATGTTCAAAATCACACCAAACCCACCAGTCACCGACCCAGTCCCGCACGATCCCTCACTTGATCCGCAAAAGATCAAAGAAGCAACCGACCGCGCCCTCGACTATTACCTCAGACCAGAAGCACTGGGAGCCCCACCAAGCTCGCCAAAATTTCGCCCCGTCTATCTCGTCGACCCCACGCTGGATGATGAAACCCTGCTGGTCGAGGCGAGCGAGTCGCTCTCATACGCCCATGCCATGGCCGGCAATATCGCCAACTCAATCGGCGGCCCGGAACGCAAACCGCTGCTGGCGCTGCAACAGGTGATCATGCTCAACGAACTGTTGGTCAATCGGCTGCTGGATAAGCTGAAGTTGCCTCAGTAATTTCGCTGGCTGTTATGGCCTCATCGCGAGCAGGCTCGCTCCCACAGGGGATTGTTGTCGGGCACATAATCTGTGACCACCGCAGATCCAATGTGGGAGCGAGCCTGCTCGCGAAAGCGGCCTGCCAAACAACATCTGTTTCAGACAAGCAACAAAAAACCCGGAAGCTCTCGCCATCCGGGTTTTTTGTTATCGCCAGTCCAATCAGCGGTTAAACCGCTCCACCAACGAGTACTGCGTGTTGGCCGTTTTGGTCAGCTCTTCACTCAGCAACGCCGAGTTGTGCGCCTGTTCCGACGTCTGATCCGCCAGCTCCGAAATATTGCTGATGTTGCGGCTGATCTCTTCAGCCACCGCACTTTGCTCTTCCGTCGCCGCAGCAATCTGCGTGGTCATGTCGGTGATGTTGGCCACCGCTTCGCTGATCCCGACCAACGCTTGATCCGCTTCCAGCACCCGTGCCACACCTTCTTCAGCCTGACGATGCCCGGCCTCCATGGTCTGCACTGCGCTCGAAGCCGTCTGCTGCAACTTGGCGATCAGAGCGTGAATCTGCCCGGTCGATTCGCTGGTGCGTTGCGCCAGTTGGCGAACTTCGTCGGCCACCACGGCAAAGCCACGGCCCATCTCACCGGCACGGGCTGCCTCAATGGCGGCGTTGAGGGCGAGCAAGTTGGTTTGGTCGGCGATGCCTTTGATCACATCAACCACGCCGCCGATTTCGTCGCTGTCCTTGGCCAGTTGGGTCACGGTCAAACCGGTTTCCCCAACCACTACGGACAAGCGCTGAATGGCTTCGCGGGTTTCGCCGGCGATGTCACGACCGCGACCGGTCAGGCGATTGGCTTCCTGAGTGGCGTCAGCGGTGCGCTGGACATGGCTCGCCACTTCCTGAGTGGTCGCGGCCATCTGGTTGACGGCGGTGGCGACCTGTTCGGTTTCCACGCGCTGACGTTCCAGGCCGCTGGAACTGTTGTGCGCCAGGACGTCGGACTGCTTGGCCTGATCGGTCAGGTGTTCGGCGGTGTCCTGCAGACGGGTCAGGCAGGTTTTCAGGCGTGCTTCCTGGCTGAGGATCGACATTTCCAGACGCGCCTGGGCGCCACGGCTGTCGGTGTACATCTGCGCGATCAGCGGGTCGGAAGTGGTCTGCTCGGCCAGGCGCAGCAGGCGTTTCAGCCCGCGTTGCTGCCATTGCAGGCCCATCAGGCCCAGCGGCACCGACAAACCGGCAGCGAGGGCGAAGCCCCAGTGCGAGTTCAGCGTCGCGCCGATCACGAAGCTCAGTTGGCTGACCAGAATGAACGGCAGCCAGTCCTGCAGCACCGGCAGCCATTTGTCGCTGGAAGGGATCGCCGACTTGCCCTGGTTGATGCGTTGGTAGAGCGCTTCGGCGCGGCGGATCTGTTCGGCAGTGGGTTTGACCCGCACTGACTCGTAACCGACCACCTGATTGCCGTCGAACACCGGTGTGACATAGGCGTTAACCCAGTAGTGGTCACCGGTCTTGCAGCGATTCTTGACAATGCCCATCCATGGCAAGCCTTGTTTCAATGTGCCCCACATGTGCGAAAACACCGCCGCCGGGACGTCTGGGTGACGGACCAGGTTGTGCGGTGCACGGATCAGCTCTTCACGCGAAAACCCGCTGATCTCGACGAAAGCGTCGTTGCAGTAGGTGATCACGCCCTTGGCGTCGGTTGTGGAAATCAACCGCTGCTGAGCCGGGAAAGTCCGTTCGCGTTGTGTAATGGGCTGGTTGTTACGCATGGTTTTTCAATCCGCAAGGCTTTGAAAGGTTGTCGGCGGTGACAGCTTTTTATTGAAATTTTTTTTCAATAATCAGCACGGCGTCGCAAAACGGCGCTTGCTTCAGCCGGCGAGCATCGGATAGGTGAACAAACCGAAATGCAGCAGGTTCAGGCCGAAATGCGTGGCGATCGCCGCGCCGAGCCCGCCAAAACGATAGGCCAGACCATAGCCGACCCCCGCCAGCCCTGCCAGCAACACCCAGGTCCAGCCGGCACCGACATGCACCAGACCAAACAGCAACGAGGCCAGCAGCAGGGCGAGGTTTTCACCGTAAGGCAGATGTTTGAAACGCTGGCTGAGGCCGCCCTGTATATAGCCGCGAAACAGCGCTTCTTCGACCAAGGTCACCAGCAGCAGGTTGTTCAGCACCCAGAGCCACGCTTGATCCGGCCACTTCGGCGCCCAGGCAATCACACCCAGCAACAGCGCGCCACCGAGGGCCAGAACCGCGCTCAGGGTCAGGGCGAGGGCGGTGGCGTAGACGCTCAGGCGCAACGACCGCCGCGCGACAATCCACGGGCATGCCAGCAGCAGCCAGAAGCCAATCAGCGGTTTGTCGAGATTGAGGTACATCGAGAACGGCACGGCGTCGTCGGTGAAACGTTGCGGGTCAATGGCGCGACCGTTGGCGAAACCCGGTAGCCAGTGCAGTGCCAGTGCCAAAGCCAGCACGATGAACAGCCCATGACCAAGAAAACGCGCGACCGGCACCTGTTGTTGGCGCACGGCAAAGCCTGCGAATACCAGCAGCCCAATGGAAATCAGCGCCAGCCAGCCGAGGTGACCGTAGCTCAGCGCCCATCCATAACCGAGGCTGAGAAGCGCCAGATAGAGCCATGGCAAAGCCTTCATCGAAAGTCCCTGTGCAAGTTTTGTGGAAGGGCTTTCTACACGGGTGGGGGCGTGGGGACAAGTGAAGGTGTGGCGGTAAAGCGGGACAGCTCCGATACCGTTGGCCAAACATAAATCCCAATGTGGGAGCGAGCTTGCTCGCGAAAGCGGTGTGACAGGCAATAGTTGTTTCGACTGATACACCGCATTCGCGAGCAAGCTCGCTCCCACAGGGGATTAGTATTCCAGCAAGGGTTTTGTGGATGGCTGGAAATCAGTGCAGGTTAAGTTTCGCGGCAGCACGTTCGGTAATTTCCGTGCGCAGCTTCAGCGATGGCGCTGCACGCAAACGCGCCTCATCGACAACCGCTCCCGGCGCAGTCTCCGGGCTGCCGGAATTGAACGGCGGCGCCGGGGCATATTCCAATTGCAACTGGATCAGTTGCGCCGCGTCGGCACCCACCAACTCTTCAGCCAAGACCAAGGCAAAATCGATCCCCGCCGTAATCCCGCCACCGGTAAACAGATTGCCGTCACGCACCACCCGATCCTTCACCGCAACTGCCCCCAGCGTCGGCAGCAGATCGTGATACGCCCAATGCGTGGTCGCGCGTTTGCCTTGCAGCAAGCCCGCCGCGCCGAGCACCAGCGAACCGGTGCACACCGATGTCACGTACTTCGCCTGAGCAGCCTGACGCTTGATGAAGGCCAGCGTTACCTCGTCTTCCATCAACGCTCCGACGCCACCACCACCGGGGATGCAGATCACATCCAGATCCGGGCAATCCTCGAACGTGGTGGTCGGTTTCAGCAGCAGCCCGGTACTGGCGGTGACCGGCATCAGATCCTTCCAGATCAGATGCACCTGCACGTCCGGCAACGAGGCAAGCACGTCATAAGGGCCGGTCAGGTCAAGTTGCTGAACCTGTGGAAACAACAGAAAACCGATCTGCAGCGTCATCGTTCTTGCTCCATGAAAAGGGGTGGACGGCTTCACTGTAGGCGCGTAGGTTCTGGCGCATACGCCAATCACCCCACGAATTACGCCAAATGCCCAAAGCCATCCACGTACTCGCGTTTGCCAATATGCAGATCCTCGACGTCACCGGGCCGTTGCAGGTGTTCGCCTCGGCCAATGACATTGCCCGTCAGCGCGGCTTGCCGATGCCTTATGCGCCGAGCGTGATCGCCAGCGGTGGCGGGGCGGTGATGTCGTCGGCAGGCTTGGCGGTGTTGGCCGAAGCATTGCCCGCAGCGCCCAGCGACACATTGATCATCGCTGGCGGCTGGGGCATTTATCCGGCGGCCGAAGATGTGCTGCTGGTGGATTGGGTGCGCGAGCATGCCGGCAAATGTCGACGCGTGGCCTCGGTCTGTACCGGCGCATTTCTGTTGGCGGCCAGTGGCTGGCTCGATGGTCGTCGCGTGGTTACTCACTGGACCCGTTGCGAACAACTGGCGCAGCAACACCCGAATTTGCGCGTCGAAGCCAATCCGATTTTCATCAACGACGGCCCGGTTTGGACCTCGGCGGGTGTCACCGCTGGCATCGATCTGGCCTTGGCCATGGTTGAAGAGGATTTGGGCAGCGACATCGCCCTGGACGTCGCCCGGCACCTCGTGGTGTTTCTGAAACGTCCGGGCGGGCAATCGCAATTCAGCGTGACCTTATCCTTGCAGAATCAGGGCAATCGCTTTGATGAGTTGCACGCCTGGATCGCCGAGAATCTCACCTGCGACCTCGGCGTCCCTACGCTCGCCGAGCAGGCTGGCATGAGCGAACGCAGTTTCGTCCGCCACTACCGCGCCGACACCGGCCAGACTCCGGCGCGGGCGATTGAGTTGATCCGCGTCGAGACGGCGCGGCGCTTGCTCAGTGATACCGGGTTGCCGGTCAAACGCATTGCTGCCAATTGCGGGTTTGGTAGCGAAGAGACGCTGCGGCGCAGTTTCCTGCGGGCGATGGGCGTGACGCCGCAGGCTTATCGGGAGCGGTTTTCGGTCAGCGCTTTAACAGATCCAGCAATGCCTTAAGGAAATGCCTAACCGAACAACACTTTTAACCAATGATCTTCGCCAACAATGGCGATTGGTACGCCGTTATCTCTGAGCTCAACGGCCTTTTTTATCTTGGTTCCATAGCTACTGTGCAACCATTGTTCGTTGCCGATATTGCCAACGACCAGATAATGAACCTTTTTGCTGACGGAACCGCCAATCAGTCCGCCTCGCTCGACGATCAAGGATTCACATTCCTTGCGTGGTCCATACGACATCACGCCGGTAAACAGGAACACTCGATCAGGCAGACTAAGTTCCGGGGCGGGGTTATCGAAAGGAAGGCTAGTAGGCGCGTAAGTCATGGTCGCAGCACCGGCTGGCAAACCAGCGAATTGATGAAGCATTCCCAGTAATTCAACAGACTCATCGGCATCCAGCACGCCGTCACTGAGCATGTTGGCAAGACGTCTATATAGAATGTTTACGACCGGATCTTCCAAGTGCACCAAGTGGGTTTCGATCCAAGTCTTGAGAAACTCGGCTTCCTGCTGGTTAATCTTTCCGTCTGCGGCTAGCCCGACAGCAATACCTGCCAGTGCGTCGGCCGAACGCCTGTCAATCCGCGCTTCGTGAAAGAAACGACTGTTTTGAAACTCCTGATGCAAATCGACCATCGCTGCTTCTCCTTAAGCCTCGGCTTCCGCCACCTGATTGAAATACTTCGTCCGATCCGGTGTAAACGTCACCAGCATCTTCGTCCGCGAACAGGTCAGCGAACGCTCTTCACTCAAATCGATATCCAGATCCTCACCACGCAAGCCTTGCCACTGCGCCAGATATTTCAGCGAGCCATATTTCTCGTTTTTCTTCAGGCTGCGGCTCACGCCACCTTTCCAGCCGAGCACGGGCAGTTCGCCGGCTAGACATTTTTGCGCGAGGTCGGGGAAGCGGGTGGCGCGCTGGCGGCCGATTTCCCAGCATTTGATCAGGCCTTTGTCCGCGGCTTCCCAGAGCTGGTTGCGGGTCAGGCCGCTGCGAAGGGGCGTGTCGATGGTGCGCTGGACGTGCTGGCTCATTCTGGTTCCTTGAATTCGGGTTTTATTGGACAGCTCCGCTGTGCCCGTTGCGGTGGATGGTAGGGGCGGATGTAACAGCTGGCAACAGGGTATTTCGGCGTGTAAGTGCAAGTTGCGGGGAAGGGTTGAAGTGGGGGATGTTGAGCCGCTGTAGTCCGCAGGTGTGCCCAAATGTGGCGAGGGGATGTATCCCCGTTAGGCTGCGCAGCGGCCCAAAACTCAGAAGCTCCGGTACTTCTGGATGAATGAGTCGGGTGGTTTTGGGGCTGCTTCACAGCCCATCGGGGATACATTCCCTCGCCACAGGGATCCTACAAAGTCATCGTTTTATGGGCTATTTCCTACAGTCACTGGCGAACATTACGGCTGCCACTCACTCTTTTCCCCGCTCAAACGTCGATCCAGAAAGCTCGCCGCGCTGATCAACGCCAGATGCGTCAAGGCCTGAGGGGTGTTTCCCAAATGCCGGCCATGGGCGTCGAACTCTTCGGCATACAACCCGAGCGGGTTGGCGTAACGCAGCAGTTGCTCAAACTCCAGATGCGCTTTTTCTACCTGCCCCGCGCGAGCCAGGCATTCGACGTACCAGAACGAGCACGCGGCAAACGCGCCTTCGGTGCCGGCCAGGCCATCGATATTGCTGTCGTCATTGCGATAGCGATAAACCATGCCGTCGCGCACCAGGGTCTTTTCAATCGCCTCAAGCGTCGACAGCCAACGTGGATCCTTGGCGCTGACAAAGCGCACCAGCGGCATCAGCAACATCGAGCCATCCAGCGCCGTGCCGCCCTTGTACTGGACGAAATGCCCGCGCTCCTCGTTCCAGAAGTTGTCCCAGATGTCGGCGTAGATCGCCTGTCGGGTCTGGTCCCACTGGGCGAACGGTGCCGGCAGCGAGCGCTTCGACGCCAAACGAATCGCCCGGTCCAGCGCCACCCAGCACATCAGTCGAGAGTGCAGAAAGTGGTGCTGTTCACCGCGCATTTCCCAAATGCCGACATCGGTGGTCTGCCAGGTCTCACAGACTTGATCGACGACTTCGCGCACATGTTTCCAGCCTTCGTGGGAAATCGCATCGCCATATTTGTTGACCAGGTACACCGCGTCCATCAGCTCGCCGAAGATGTCGAGCTGGATCTGCTCATACGCGCCATTGCCGATGCGCACCGGTTTCGCGCCGCCGTGTCCCGACAGATGATCAAGTTCGGTTTCCGGCAATTCCTGTTGTCCGTCGATGGCGTACAGAATATTCAGTTTCATCGGTTGCCCGTGGCAGTCGCTGACCCGTCCGCGCAGCCAGCCCATATAGGCATTGGCTTCGCCGATAAAGCCCAGACGCATGAACGCGTAGACGGTGAACGAGGCGTCGCGGATCCACGTGTAGCGGTAATCCCAGTTGCGTTCGCCGCCGGGCGTTTCCGGTAGACCGAAAGTGGCGGCGGCGAGAATCGCGCCGTGTTTGCGCGACGTCAGCAGTTTCAACGCGAGGGCCGAGCGGTTGACCATTTCGCGCCAGCGTCCGCGATAAATCGACTGACCGATCCAGTCGCGCCAGAACTTCAGCGTGCGTTCCATGCACAAGTGTCCGGCGCCTTCGGCGAATCGTGGATCATCGGTCGCACCGAGCATGAACGCCGCCGTTTCATCTTGCTTGAGCGTGAATTGCGCCACCGCCGCTTGCTTGTCGATCTGCATCGACTGGTCCGAAGCCAGGCGCAGTGAAGGTTGGCCAGAAGCGCTGAACGTCACGTCTTGTTGATCCAACTGTGCTCGGGTGTCGGCTCGTGCGTAATCGTGGCGCACGGCGCAGCGCATCGTGAAAGTCGCCGAGCCGCTCACGACGCGAACCCGCCGCATCAGTAGCGGCAGAGTGTCGTCACTGTCTCCGATGGGCAGCAGATCGGTCACTTCCACCACCGCGCGCTCACTCAACCAACGGGTTTGCAGGACATTGGTGTCGGGCAGGTAAATCTGCTCGCGGCGAGCATCGGGCAAGTCCGGCGCCAACTGGAAGATCCCCGCGTCGGGGGTATCCAGCAACGAACAGAAAATCGACGGACTGTCGAACTCCGGCCAGCAGAAAAAATCCACGCTGCCGCGATCATTGACCAGCGCTGCACTACGCATGTCGCCGATGATGCCGTGGGCGTCGATCGGGCTTTGTCGTTCCAGGTGATGCTCAGCCATTGCCGCGAAACTCCGGATAGAGGCTCATGCCGCCGTCGATGAACAGGGTGGTGCCAACGATGTAATCGGAGGCGTCGGAGGCAAGAAAGACCACCGCGTTGGCGACGTCTTCCGCGTCGCCGATACGCCCGTAGGGGATCAGCTCCAGCAGCTTTTCGCCGGCAGCGCCTTCGGTCGCGTCTTTGTTGATTGCCGTGCGAATCGCCCCCGGCGCGATGCCGTTGATGCGAATGCGTTGGTGGCTGACTTCCTGCGCGAGGGTCTGCATCAACTGATCGACACCGCCCTTGGACGCGGCGTAATTGACATGCCCGGCCCAGGGAATGCGCTGGTGCACCGAACTCATGTGGATGATCTTGCCGGCGGCGCGGGACACGCCTTCGCGAACGCCCTGGCGATTGAAGATGCGCAGGGCGGCGCGGGCGCAGAGAAACTGTCCGGTGAGATTGACGCCGATGACTGCGTTCCAGTCGTCGAGCGTCATGTCCACAGCGGCGGCGTCTTTTTGCATCCCGGAATTGGCGATCAGAATATCCAGTGAGCCGAAGGCGTCGAGGGTTTCGGTGAACAGTCGTTCAACCTCGTCTTCCTTTGATACGTCGGCGCGGATGGCGATGGCCTGGCCACCGTCGGCGATGATCTGCCGGGCCAAGGCTTCGGCGGGTTCGGCCTGACGGTTGTAGTTGATGACCACTGCGGCGCCGGCAGCGGCGAGGGCTTTGGCGGCAGCGTGACCGATGCCGGAGCTGGCGCCGGTGATGAGGGCTACCTGGCGGGTAAGGGATATCTGCATGAGTGTCTGGGCCTGAAGCTTCGTCTTCAATAGCTGACTGGCCAGCGCAGGCGAGAGTTCAGTGAAAAGTCTCTACACCCTCCTGGCCCAAATGTGCTGTGAGGGAGTAGAGCGTTTTAAAGCGACCACTCAGATGTGATAGCGCGCACTGTGTTTATGCCATTCCAGGTTACCCGCCACCCAAGTGGTCAAGCCCTTCAGATAGCGTTTGGTCAAAGGTGCGGCATTGTTCAGCAGTTGCTTTTCGAGCGTTGAGTATTCCTGCATGACGGCATCATGAATATCCGCCGCTTTATCGATGGCCTCTTGCAGCGAGCAGTGATGTCTGGCCGCCAGAAGGTAGGGAAGCTTGAAGTCTCCCGTTTCCTTGAGGTGCTCCTTGTACGCGGAATACAAGTCATTGACCAAAGTCGTGGCCAGTGCCGCCAAGGCGCTGATGCGATGAATCTTTGGGTGGGAATACAGGTTGGCGGGTACTTCGTAGCCACCAATAACATCAATCAGAACCTGACAAGGCCAGAAACTGTTGACCTGTCGGCTGGCCAGATATTCGGCGATGGTGGGCTGGGTACCGTAGATACGCCACGGGGCTTCGGCAGCCATGGTGACAAACATGGCAATGGTGATTTGCCGTACTCGAGCCACCTGTGATGGGGTGGAAAATTGCCCCACGCGTTTCATGTAAGACAGCAAGCCCCTGATCACCGGGTCGCGCGTTTGTTGTTGCGAAAGTTCTTCACCGAAAGGCGCAGGCAAATACACCGGATCGATTGCCGTAATGGCGAACGACAGCATTTCAGCCACTTTCTCGGGGCGGCCACCGAGCGATGGGTCGTCACAATAATGGTCGTCCACGGCGAACAGTGCCGCGAAACATTGCGCAGCGAGCAGTAACCTGTCCGGATCGTCCGTGTCGGCATGGCACAACATCGCGTAGCGGCCGAAGTCACTGGCGCGCAGTTTTTCGTGTTTACCGGCAAAGATACCCACGCTCGGTATCCACGCCATAAGACGCTCGTTGACTTCCTGACCCAGCGCCTCATCACTGCGTGTTGGGGAAGGACAGAAAAGGCTGCGCACGACAAAGGGCGAAACGGCGCTGCGTGGTTGTGACGTGAAGGTGGGTCGATTCATGGTCTGCTCCTTTTACAGCGCTTGCCTCGGGACACTGGATGCAGTCGTCGGGTCTGAGCAATGTTCTCAACCTGCGAGTTCCTGCCTGGGTAACGTTGGGTATATGAATGCGCTTTGTTGGGAGACGAAGCACCTGTCAGGTCTGACAGGTACGCATGATTTGCGACGAATGGTTGCGTTGCCAACAGCAGGCGGCTGAAGCTTCAAGGGTGAAAAAACGGCACCGGCTTCCGGCTTTTGCATTTCAGGCCTTCACATTCCACCAACAATTCCCTGCTTCCACGCCTCCCGGCGCTATGGCAACTTGGCGGCCCTTGATGAGGCTGCAACCGATGGCAAACCCCTACCGCGAATTATTCTCTGCCCCCGGCGCACGCAATTTTGTGCTGGCCGGGATGATTGCGCGCATGCCGATTTCCATGACCGGTATCGGCGTGATCACCATGCTTTCGCAACTCAAGGGCGGCTATGCACTGGCCGGTGCAGTGGCGGCGACGTTTGCCTTGGCCACGGCGTTTTGCGCGCCGCAGGTTTCACGGCTCGTGGACCGCTTCGGGCAGGGAAAAATTCTCCCGGTGTCGGCGCTGCTCGGCGGTGGCGCGCTGTTGATGTTGCTGCTGTGCACACGGTTGCAGGCGCCGACCTGGACGTTGTTCATTTTCGCCGCGCTGGCCGGGTGCATGCCGAGCATGTCGGCGATGGTGCGGGCGCGCTGGACGGAAATCTATCGCGGTCAGCCGCAACTACAGACCGCGTATGCGCTGGAATCGGTGCTTGATGAAGTGTGTTTCATCGTCGGCCCGCCGCTGTCGGTGGGCTTGTGCGTGGCGGTGTTTCCCGAGGCCGGGCCGCTGGCGGCTTTGCTGGCGCTGGCGATTGGCGTGACGGCGTTTGTCGCCCAGCGCAGCACCGAGCCACCGGTGCACCCGCATACGTCTGAACATCACGCCTCGATCATTGGTTCGACTGACGTTCAGTTGTTGCTGGCCTTGATGATTGCCATGGGCGTTATCGTCGGTGTCATCGATGTGGTCAGCGTCGCGTTTGCCCAGCAACAAGGGCAGCCAGCGGCGGCGAGCATCGTCTTGTCGGTTTACGCCATCGGCTCGTGCCTGGCCGGTATCGCCTTCGGCGCCATGCGTTCGAAACTGCCGTTGCCGCGATTGTTTTTGTACGGCGGCGTGGCGACAGCGGTGACGACGTTGCCGCTGTTATTGGCGAGCAATATTTTCGGCTTGTCGGTGGCGGTATTCATCGCCGGGCTGTTCTTCGCGCCGACGCTGATTGTGGCGATGGCGTTGATCGAACGCATCGTGCCGCCGGCCAAACTCACCGAAGGTTTGACCTGGCTGGTGACTGGTTTGAGTATCGGCGTGGCCGTCGGGGCTGCCGGTTCCGGTTGGCTGGTGGATGCCTTCGGTGCACGCAGCGGTTTCTGGCTGGCGATTGCGGCTGGGGCGGTGGTGTTGTGCTCAGCGGTACAGAGTTATCGCCATCTGAAATGAGAATGTCATTGTGGGAGCGAGCCTGCTCGCTCCCACAGGATTTGCAGTGTTACCAGCCCCGTCCCGAATTCACCCAGAAATTCACCGACAGTGAAGTCGACACCGACTCCACCTGATGGAACCAGCCTTCCGGCAGGAACAGCAAATCCCCGGCCTCCAGCGTCACCCGCAGAAATGTCACGTCCCGAGCGGCGGGGAAGCGCTCGTAGTCCGGCGCATCCGGGTTGAAATCACAGCCATCCAGACCTCCCTTGGGCGCCGTCGACCAGGTGCCCAAGGCTTCACGATGATGCGGCGCGGCGAGGGTGAAGGTCTTCTGCCCCCAGACCTGCGCAAACAGATTGTCGGTGTCATCGCGATGCAGGGGTGTCAGCGTCCCTTTCGGCCCGATCCAGATTCGCGGCGGAATAAACAGCGCGGTGTCGAAGTAGGGCGGGTACTTGATCTGTTGCATCAACTGCGCCGGCAGGATGTTGTTGCCCATGTAGGCTGGCGGCTCGCCATCGGCGCCCTTGACCGCCGGTTTGTCCAGCGAGGCGATGAAGTCGGCCATCGACGTGGAGCGGAAATCACGCTCGGTGGAGAAGGTTTTCTTCACGTAATCGCCATGGCGGGTGATGCCTTGCAGCTCGGCGAAATGCACCAGCGATTCTTCGCGGCTGAGCTTGAACAGTGGCCAGTCGTGCAGCGCATTGCTGATCACCACCGGAATGCCATTGGGCAGATAGCGGCTTTTGAACTCGTTGACCGACAGATCACTGCGCGCAAGGCGTTCGACGCTGCTTTGGGTCGGCAGGCTGGCGGTGAGTTTTTCGCTGAAGCGCGGCGGTGTCGGGTAGCGCTTGTTCATGTCGACTTTTTCCGCCACGGCGCGACCGTGCATCGCATGTTCGATGATCTGCGGCAGCATCGTTGCCAGGCCCATGTTGCCGCCGATCTTCAGGCGCCCGCTGGCGAACAGCTCTTCAACGTTGGCCATGCCGCTCATGATCCCGAGGAAATCGCGCTCGGCGACTTCAATGGTCACGTCCGGGCTGGCGTGGCGTCCGGGCACGGTGCGGCTGCTGGCCTTGACCTCGGACCAGTAGGCCTGCTGCGGACCAAACACGAATTGAAAAACGCCTTCGATGCCGACGGCGCCGGCATTGGCGAACAGTTTGCCCAGGATGCTCTGCAGGTCCACGGTGATCCCTCATTATTGGTTTTAGCCTGAACAGTTAACGAGCGCCTGTGGGGGGAATTTACTGGTCGCTGACTAATTTGCCTGGCGCCGGATCCGTCTCTCTCTACAGATGAATTTTTCGAGGAAAGCGTGGTGACCAAGCTGACCCTGCTGTGCCTGCCGTATTCCGGCGCCAGTGCCATGGTCTACAGCCGCTGGCGGCCGAAACTGCCGCAATGGCTGCATTTGCAACCGGTTGAGCTGCCGGGGCGTGGCGCGCGTTTTGGTGAGCCGCTGCACACCGACATGCGTGCACTGGCAATGCAGTTGGCCAAGGAATTGCGCCCGACACTCAAAGCGCCTTATGCGCTGTTCGGCCACAGCCTTGGCGCGTTGCTGGCCTGCGAAATTGCTCATGCCTTGCGTGCGCTGGGTTGTCCGGAGCCGGTAGCGATGTTCGCTTCGGGAACCGCGGCGCCGACGATGCGTGCCGATTACGATCGCGGCTTTGCCGATCCGAAGACCGACGCCGAGTTGATCGAGCAACTGCGCACGCTCAATGGCACCAGCGAAGAAGTCCTGGCCAACGCAGAGTTGATGAGCCTGACCCTGCCGATCCTGCGCGCGGATTTTCAACTGTGCGGCAAGTTCGAGCCGCTGGCGCGACCGCTGCTCAACTGCCCGGTGCATGTGCTCGGCGGCAAGGCTGACCGCGCCACCACCGAGCAACTGATCGGCTGGAGCAAGGAAACCCGCGGCAGCTTCTCGGTGGACATGCTCGCGGGCGGGCACTTCTTTATCCATGAGCATGAAGCGAAGGTATTGAAGGTGATCAAGGATCAGCTCGACGTACATCACCGCCGGCATGCCATGGCCGCAACCGCCTGAATACCGCAGAACCTGTGGGAGCGAGCTTGCTCGCGAAGACGCAATGTCAGTCAACATCTGTATTGGCAGACATACCGCATTCGCGAGCAAGCTCGCTCCCACAGGGTGTTTTGCAGATCCGAAATTCCCCGCTCTGCCTCCCGCCTGACAGTTCTTCTCATTCGCTAATTTTTCCGGTCTGCATTCGTTTTATAGGGATGACGTGCCTTTGTGCTTCCTGCCTACTGATCCGGATGCTGAGAAATGAATGCTGAAGACTCCTTGAAACTTGCTCGCCGGTTTATCGGGTTGCCCCTGGAAAAGCGCCAGATGTTCCTCGCGGCCCTGCAAAAGGAGGGCGTGGATTTCGCCCGGTTTCCGATCCCGGCCGGGATCGAAGCCGAGGATCGTCAGGCGTTGTCCTACGCGCAGCGACGCATGTGGTTTCTCTGGCAACTCGATCCGCAGAGCGGCGCCTATAACCTGCCGGGCGCAGTGCGCCTGAGCGGTCGCCTCAACCTTGCCGCGCTGGAGCAAGCCTTCGCCAGCCTGGTCGAGCGTCACGAAACCCTGCGCACGGTGTTCCAGCGCCAGGCTGATGACAGCCTGTTGCAGGTGCCGGCCACGGCGCCGCTGATGATCAGGCATGAAGATTTCAGTGCATTGCCGGCCGGCGAACGTGAGCAGGCCGTGGTGCAGGCCGCCGAACAGCAATCGGTATTGCCGTTCGATCTGGCCGTCGGTCCGCTGCTGCGGGTGACTTTGCTCAAGCTCGCCGAGCAGGAACATGTCCTGTTGCTGACCCTGCACCACATCGTTTCCGATGGCTGGTCGATGAACGTATTGATCGACGAATTCATCCGTTGCTATGACGCATTCGATGCCGGTCAGCAGCCGCAACTGGCCGCGTTGCCGATCCAGTACAGCGATTACGCCTTGTGGCAGCGCCGCTGGCTCGAAGCGGGCGAACAGGCGCGCCAACTCGATTACTGGCAAGCACAACTGGGCGACGAACACCCGGTACTGGAACTGCCGCTGGATCATTCGCGTCCGGCGATGCCGAGCTATCGCGGCACTCGCTATGAATTCGCTGTCGATGAACAACTGGCCGAGCAACTGCGCAACACCGCGCAGCAGCATCAAGTCACGTTGTTCATGTTGTTGCTCGGCGCCTTCAACGCGTTGCTGCATCGCTACACCGGCCAGACCGACTTGCGCGTCGGCGTGCCGATTGCCAACCGTAACCGTGGCGAAATCGAAGGGCTGATCGGCTTCTTCGTCAACACCCAGGTGCTGCGTACCCGACTGGACGGGCAGACGCGGGTCGATGACCTGCTGCGCGCGATCAAGGAAACCGCGCTTGGCGCTCAGGCGCATCAGGATCTGCCGTTCGAACAACTGGTCGAGGCACTGAAACTGGAGCGCAGCCTCAGTCACACGCCGCTGTTCCAGGTGATGTACAACCACCAGCCGCAAGTGGCCGATATCGCCAGTCTCAGCACGGCGTCCGGCCTGGTGCTCGACAGCCTCGACTGGCAGAGCCGCACCACCCAGTTCGACCTGACCCTCGATACCTATGAGAAGGGCGGCAAGTTGCACGCGGCGCTGACGTACGCCAGCGACTTGTTCGAGGCTTCGACCATCGAGCGCATGGCCCGCCACTGGTTGCGCTTGCTCTCGGCCATGGTCGCCGATCCGGCGCAACGCGTCGGCGAATTGCCGCTGCTGGAAGCCGAGGAACAGCACACGCTGGTGCACGACTGGAACAACGCTCACGCGGTTTATCCGACCGAAACACCGATCCATCAACTGATCGAAGCGCAGGTCGCGCGCACGCCGAATGCGCCGGCGCTGGTGTTCGGCGAGCAGACCCTGAGCTACGCCGAACTGGATGCCCGCGCCAACCGCCTCGCGCATCTGCTGGGTCAACAAGGCGTGCGGGCCGACAGTCTGGTCGGTGTTTGCGCCTTGCGCTCGGTGGAAATGGTTGTCGCGCTGCTGGCGATTCTCAAGGCTGGCGGCGCTTATGTACCGCTGGATCCGGAGTACCCGCAGGAACGTCTGGCGTACATGATCGAGGACAGCGGCATCACCTTGCTGCTGACCCAGGATGCTTTGCGGGCATCGCTGCCGACTGACGGCGTGCAGGTCATCACGCTGGATCAATCGGGCCTGCTCGACCGCTACAGCGATAGCCGCCCGAACGTCAGTGTCGATCCGCTGAACCTGGCTTATGTGATTTACACCTCGGGTTCCACCGGCAAACCGAAAGGCGCCGGCAACAGCCACGCGGCGCTGGTCAATCGCTTGTGCTGGATGCAGGAAGCGTACGCGATCGACGCCAGCGATTCGGTGTTGCAGAAAACCCCGTTCAGTTTCGACGTGTCGGTCTGGGAATTCTTCTGGCCGCTGCTGACCGGCGCGCGTCTGGTGGTTGCTGCGCCAGGTGCGCACCGCGATCCGCTACAACTGATCGACATCATCAATCGCCACGGCATCAGTACGTTGCACTTTGTGCCGTCGATGTTGCAGGCGTTCATCCACGAGGCGGGTGTCGAAAGCTGCGTGGGCCTCAAGCGCATCGTCTGCAGCGGTGAAGCACTGCCGCTGGATGCGCAACTGCAAGTGTTCGCCAAACTGCCGAACGCCGGCCTCTACAACCTCTACGGCCCGACCGAAGCGGCGATCGACGTGACCCACTGGACCTGCGTTGACGAAGGCTCGGACAGCGTGCCGATCGGCCGGCCAATCGCCAACCTGCGCACCCACGTCCTCGACGCCGAGTTGCTGCCGGTGCCAAGTGGCGTGGCTGGCGAACTGTATCTGGGCGGCGCCGGTCTGGCGCGCAGTTATCACCAGCGTCCGGCGCTGACCGCCGAGCGATTTGTACCGTGCCCGTTTCACCACGGCGCGCGCCTGTACCGCACCGGTGACCGTGTGCGCCAACGTGCCGACGGCGTGATCGAATACCTCGGTCGTCTCGACCATCAAGTGAAACTGCGCGGTCTGCGCATCGAGCTGGGTGAAATCGAAACCCGCCTGATGCAGCATCCGCTGGTGCGCGAAGCGGTGGTGCTGGTGCAGGGTGGCAAGCACCTGGTGGCGTACCTTGTGCTGGAACAGGCTCAGCCGGACGAACAGTGGCAGCAGGACGTCAAGGCGTGGCTGCTCGGCAGCCTGCCGGAATTCATGGTGCCGACCTACCTGATGACGCTGGCCAAACTGCCGGTGACTGCCAACGGCAAACTCGACCGTAAAGCCTTGCCGCAACCGGATGCGGCGCCGCAAGAAGCGTTCGTCGCGCCGCAGGATGCGCTGCAAAAAGCCCTGGCGGCGATTTGGCAAGACGTGCTGGGACTCGAGCGCGTGGGTCTGGAGGACAACTTTTTCGAACTGGGCGGTGACTCGATCATTTCGATTCAGGTGGTCAGCCGTGCGCGGCAGGCCGGGATTCGTATCAGCCCGCGCGACCTGTTCCAGTACCAGACCGTGCGCAGCCTCGCGCTGGTTGCCACGCTGGATAATCAGACCTCGGTGGATCAAGGGCCGGTGACCGGCGACGCCGTGCTCGGGCCAATTCAACAGCATTTCTTCAGCCGCGCGATGCCGCTGCGTGAACACTGGAACCAATCGCTGCTGCTGACCCCACGCGACACATTGAACGCGCAGTGGCTCGATGCCGCACTCGCTCAGGTGATCAATCATCACGACGCCTTGCGCCTGCGCTTTGTCGAAAGCGCCGAAGGCTGGCAGCAAAACCATGGCCCGCTGGTGGACAGTGTTGATCTGTGGTTGCGTGACGCCGAGTCGGCGGAACAGTTGCAGGCGCTGTGCAATCAGGCTCAACGCAGTCTCGATCTGCAAAACGGTCCGCTGCTGCGCGCACTGCTGGTGACGCTGGCCGATGGCACTCAGCGCCTGGCGTTGATCATTCACCATTTGGCAGTGGACGGCGTTTCCTGGCGGGTGTTGCTGGAAGACGTTCAGCAGGCGTACGAGCAATTGGCGGCGGGCGGCGGCATTCAGTTGCCGGCCAAAACCAATGCCTTCCAGAGCTGGACCGCGCGTCTGGAAAGCGCTGCTGCACGCTTCGATGAACAACTGGATTACTGGAAAATCCAGCATCAGGGCGCGACGGACCTGCCGTGCGAGCGTCCCGATGGCAGCTTGCAAAACCTGCATGGCGAGAAAATCGAATGGCGCCTCGACGCCGAGCGTACCCGTCAGTTGCTGCAACAGGCGCCGGCGGCGTATCGCACGCAAGTCAATGATCTGTTGTTGACTGCACTGGCACGCACCATCAGTCGCTGGACCCGCCAGCCCGGCACGTTGATCGAACTGGAAGGGCATGGCCGCGAAGACCTGTTCGATGACATCGACCTGACCCGCACCGTGGGCTGGTTCACCAGTCTGTTCGCGGTCAATCTGACGGCCACCAATGATCTCGACGGTTCGATCAAGGCGATCAAGGAGCAACTGCGCGCGGTGCCGGACAAAGGTCTGGGCTACGGCGTGCTGCGTTATCTGGCGGCGCCATCGGTGCGCACCGAACTGGCAGCGTTGGCGCCGCCACGGATTACCTTCAACTACCTCGGCCAGTTCGACCGTCAGTTCGACGACGCGGCGCTGTTCGTGCCGTCCGCTGAAACCAGCGGCGTTGCGCAGGATCCGGCCGCGCCGTTGGCCAACTGGCTGACGCTGGAAGGCCAGGTCTATGGCGGTGAGCTGTCGATGAGCTGGGGCTTCAGTCGCGAGATGTTCGACAGCGCGACCGTGCAGCATCTAGTCGATCAATACGCGCTGGAACTGCATGCGCTGATTGAACATTGCTGCACGTTGCATGCCGCGCAAGCAACGCCATCGGACTTCCCGCTGGCCCGCGTGACCCAGGCACAACTGGATGGGTTGCCGGTGCCGGCAGGTCAACTCGATGATGTTTATCCGCTGTCGCCGATGCAACAGGGCCTGCTATTCCACACCCTTTATGAACAAGCGGCGGGTGAGTACATCAACCAGTTGCGCGTCGACGTGCAAGGTCTCGATCCCGAGCGTTTCCGCGCCGCGTGGCAGGCCACCGTCGATGCGCAGGACATTCTGCGCAGTGGATTCGTCTGGCAGGGTGAGCTGACGCAGCCGGTGCAGATCGTCCACAAGCAGGTGCAACTGCCGTTCAGCACGCTGGACTGGCGCGACCGCGACGATCAGCCGGCAGCGCTCGCCGCGCTGGCCGATGCCGAGCGTCAGCAAGGTTTCGATCTGAGCAGTGCACCGTTACTGCGACTGCTGCTGGTGCAAACCGGTGCCGAGCAATGGCACCTGATTTACACCCATCACCACATCCTCATGGACGGTTGGAGCAACTCGCAGTTGCTCGGCGAAGTGTTACAGCGCTACAGCGGCCGCACGCCCGCGAATGGCGGCGGACGTTATCGCGATTACATCGCCTGGCTGCAACGTCAGGACGGCCAACTCAGTGAAGATTTCTGGAGCGGCCAATTGGCTGCCCTGCAAGAGCCGACCCGGCTGGCGCGCGCGGCCACCGCTGGCGAGAAGCAGAGCGGCCATGGCGATCACTACCTGACGCTGGACGTGCAGCGCACCCAGGCGCTGGAAACCTTTGCCCGCCAGCAAAAAGTCACCGTCAACACCTTGGTGCAAGCGGCGTGGCTGCTGTTGCTGCAACGCTATACCGGCCACGAAGCTGTGGCGTTCGGTGCGACCGTGGCCGGGCGGCCGGCGGATCTGCCGGGCATCGAGCAGCAGGTCGGCCTGTTCATCAACACCTTGCCGGTCATCGGCGCGCCGCGTCCGGATCAAACCGTTGGCAGCTGGTTGCAAGCGGTTCAGGCGCAGAACCTCAGCCTGCGCGACTTCGAGCACACGCCACTGGCGGACATCCAGCGTTGGGCCGGGCAGGGCGGTGAAGCGCTGTTCGACAATATTCTGGTGTTCGAAAACTACCCGATTGCCCAGGCGCTGAGTCAGGCCGGGCAAGGGCTGACATTCGGTGATGTCGGCAATCTCGAACAAACCCATTACGCGCTGAGCGTGGCGGTCACCCTCGGTCAGCAGTTGGCGTTGCACTACAGCTTTGATCGCGGCCAGTTCGCCAGCGATGTCATCAAAGGTATCAGTGCGCACCTGTTGCAATTGCTTGAGCAGTTTGCCCTGTCGGCGGAGCGCAACCTCGGTGAAATCGCCTTGGCAGATGCCCAAGAGCAGGCGCGCCAGCAAGCCGAAAACCACCCGCAGCCGTACCCGGTGGACATCGGCGTACATCAGCGCATTGCCGCGTTGGCTGCGCAAAATCCGCAGCGCACGGCGGTGATCTTCAACGGTGAGCATTTCAGCTACGGCGAGATCGACCAGCGTGCCAATCAACTGGCGCATGCCCTGATCGCCCGTGGCGTCGGCGCGGAAACCCGCGTCGGTGTAGCCCTGCCACGCAGTGAGTCGGTGATCGTCGCGCTGCTGGCGGTGCTCAAGGCTGGCGGTGCTTATGTGCCGCTGGACACCAGTTATCCGCGCGAACGCCTGGCCTATCTGATCGAAGATTCCGGGCTGGCGTTGTTGATCAGCGACTCGTCGGTATCGGCGCAATTGCCGGTCGATGAATCGGTGCCGCTGCTGGAACTGGATCGTCTCGATTTGCGCGAGTTGCCGATCAAGGCGCCACACGTGCAGCTCGATCCGCACAACCTCGCCTACGTGATTTATACCTCCGGTTCTACCGGCAATCCGAAAGGCGTCAGCGTCGCCCACGGTCCGTTGGCCATGCACTGCCAGGCCATCGGTCAGCGCTATGAAATGCGTGACAGCGACTGTGAATTCCATTTCATGTCGTTCGCCTTCGATGGTGCCCACGAGCGCTGGCTGACCAGCCTGACCCACGGTGCGTCGCTGCTGATTCGCGACGACACGTTGTGGACGCCGGAGCAGACCTACAACGCGATGATCGAACACGGCGTGACCGTCGTCGCATTCCCGCCGGTTTACCTGCAACAACTGGCCGAACACGCCGAGCGCGTCGGTAACCCGCCGAAAGTGCGCATCTATTGCTTCGGTGGTGATGCAGTGCCGAATGCCAGTTTCGAGCGGGTTAAACGCGCGCTCGATCCGGACTACATCATCAACGGCTACGGCCCGACCGAAACCGTGGTCACGCCGCTGATCTGGAAGGCCGGTCGCGAGGTGCCATGCGGCGCCGCGTACGCGCCAATCGGCAGCCGCATCGGTGACCGCAGCGCCTACGTGCTCGACGCCGATCTGAATCTGCTGCCGCAAGGCATGGCCGGCGAGTTGTACCTCGGTGGCACGGGCTTGGCGCGGGGTTATCTGAACCGTCCGGGGCTGACCGCCGAGCGCTTTGTGGCTGACCCGTTCAGCACCAACGGCGGTTTGCTTTATCGCACTGGCGACCTGGTGCGTCAGCGTGTCGATGGCACGTTCGACTATCTGGACCGAATCGACAATCAGGTGAAAATTCGCGGTTTCCGTATCGAGTTGGGCGAAGTCGAAGCGGCGCTGCAAGCCCTCGACGGCGTGCGTGAAGCGGTGGTCGTCGCGCAGGAAGGCAGCGCCGGCAGTGGCAAGCGTCTGGTGGCCTATGTGGTCGGCGATTCCAGCCGTGCCGACTTCACCGACGATCTGCGTGCACAACTCAAGGCGACGTTGCCGGGGCACATGGTGCCGGCGTATGTCTTGCGTCTGGAGCGCATGCCGCTGACACCGAACGGCAAACTCGATCGCAAGAACCTGCCGAAACCGGACGTCAGCCAACTGCAACAAACTTACGTTGCACCGCAAAGTGCGCTGGAACTGCAACTGGCGGCGATCTGGCAAGACGTGCTCAAGCTTGAGCAGGTGGGCATCAGCGACAATTTCTTCGAGCTGGGCGGCGATTCGATCATTTCGATTCAAGTGGTCAGCCGTGCGCGGCAGGCCGGGATTCGCTTTACACCGAAAGACCTGTTCCAGCATCAGACCATCGCGGCGTTGGCCGTTGTGGCACAGACCGGCGAAGCGCTGCAATTGATCGATCAGCAACCGGTGACCGGCACGACCGCACTGTTGCCGATTCATCAGGAATTCTTCGCGCAGACGATTCCCGATCGTCATCACTGGAATCAGTCGGTGATGCTCAAGCCGATGCAGGCGCTGGACGCGCAGCTGCTGGAACAGGCGCTGGATGCTTTGGTACTGCATCACGACAGCTTGCGTCTGGAGTTTGTCGAGCAGACTGAAGGCTGGGTCGCGCAGTACCGCGACGTTGCAGTGCAAGCCGGCGAGACCATTCTCTGGCACGTCGAGGTGGCTGATCTTGCTGCCCTTGAGGCGCTGGGTGACAAGGCTCAGCGCAGCTTGCAATTGAGTGGTGGTTCGCTGATTCGCGCGGTGCTGGCGAACCTGGCTGACGGCACGCAACGTCTGTTGCTGATCGTCCATCACCTGGTGGTTGATGGCGTGTCGTGGCGGATTCTGTTCGAGGATCTGCAGAACGCTTATCGCCAGCTCAGCGCTGGCGCGTCCGCGCACTTGCCGGCGAAAACCAGTGCCGTCAAAGCCTGGGCGGCAGCCTTGCAGGACTACGCAGCAAGCCCTGCATTGCAGGCCGAACTGGGCTTCTGGCAACAACAGTTGCAGGGCGCTTCGGCTGCCTTGCCTTACGACCGTCCGCACGGTGGGCAGCAACATGATCAGGCGCTGACGATCCGCCGTAACCTCGACAAAAACCTCACCCGCCAGTTGCTGCAGGATGCGCCGGCCGCCTATCGCACACAGGTCAACGATCTGCTGCTGACGGCATTGGCGCGAGTGATGGTGCGCTGGACCGGTGACGACCATGCGCTGGTTCTGCTCGAGGGCCACGGTCGCGAAGACCTCTTCGACAACATCGACCTGACCCGCACCGTGGGCTGGTTTACCAGTGTGTTCCCGGCGCGACTGTCGCCGCTGGCTGAGCTGGGCGCTTCGCTGAAACAGGTCAAGGAACAACTGCGGGCGATTCCGCACAAAGGTATCGGTTTCGGTGCGCTGGCACATCTGGGCGATGAGCAGGCTCGCGAAACGCTGCAGGCCTTGCCGGCACCGCGCCTGACCTTCAACTATCTGGGCCAGTTCGATGGCAGCTTCGATGCGGCCGATCAAGCCTTGTTCGCACCGACCAGCGAATCCGGTGGCGCTGAAGTCAATATGCAAGGGCCGCTGGGAAATCCGCTGGCGCTGAACGGCAAAGTCTTCGGCGGCGAACTGGACATGAGCTGGACCTACAGCGGCGCCATGTTCGACGCGGCGACCATCCAGCGTCTGGCTGATGATTATGTGCAGGAGCTGACAGCACTGATCGGCCACTGTTGCGACAGCGGCAACCGTGGCGTGACGCCATCGGACTTCCCGCTGGCGCAACTGTCGCAGCTGCAACTGGATGCGCTGGTGCTGGAGCCGCAAGGTATCGATGACATTTACCCGCTGTCGCCGATGCAGCAGGGCATGCTGTTCCACACCCTGCTCGAACATGGCAATGGCGACTACATCAACCAGATGCGTCTGGACGTCGAGGGCGTCGAGCCGCAGCGCTTCCACGCCGCGTGGCAAGCGGTGGTGGATGCCCACGACATTCTGCGCACCGGGTTCTTCTGGCAGGGCGACTTGCCGCAACCGGTGCAAGTGGTGCAGCGCCAGGTCGAGGTGCCGTTCAGCGTGCTCGACTGGAACGGCAAGGCTAATCTGGATTCGGCGTTGCAAACCCTCGCTGACGAGGAGCGCGCACTGGGCCTGGACCTGACCTGTGCGCCGCTGCTGCGTCTGGTGCTGGTGCGCACGGCGACTGATCGTCATCACCTGATCTACACCAACCATCACATTTTGATGGACGGCTGGAGCAGCGCGCAGTTGCTTGGCGAAGTGTTGCAGCATTATCGCGGCGAAGCGGTACCGCGTCCGGCGGGTCGCTATCGCGATTACATTGGCTGGCTGCAACGTCAGGATGCGGCGGCTGCCGAGAGTTACTGGCTGGCAACGCTGGAACATCTGCAAGAGCCGACGCGTCTGGCCAATGCGCTCGCGCGGCCAGTCGACGGTTTGCCAAGTGTCGGTTATGGCGACCATTACCAAGTTCTCGACGCTGATCTGAGTCTGCGTCTGGGTGAATTCGCCCGTGCCTCGAAAGTCACCGTCAACACCCTGGTGCAAGCCGCATGGCTGTTGCTGTTGCAGCGTTACACCGGCAAAGACTGCGTGGCGTTCGGTGCAACCGTGGCCGGACGTCCGGCGGATCTGCCGGGGGCTGAAGAACAGATCGGTCTGTTCATCAACACCTTGCCAGTGGTGGCCGCGCCGCAAGCGCAGCAGAGTCTGGCCAGTTGGCTGCAAGCCGTGCAGGCGCAGAACCTCGCGTCCCGTGAGTTCGAACACACGCCACTGGCGGACATTCAGCGTTGGGCCGGGCAGGGCGGTGACGCGTTGTTCGACAGCCTGATGGTGTTCGAGAACTATCCGATTGGCGAAGCGCTGGAGCGCGGCGCGCCGCAGGGTTTGCGTTTCGGCGCGGTGGTCAATCAGGAACAGACCAACTATCCGTTGACCTTGCTGGTGAGCATGGGCGCGCAACTGTCGGTGCATTTCAGTTACCAGCGCGACAGTTTTGCGGCGGCCAGCGTGGCGCAGTTGGGCGCCCATTTGCAGCGTTTGCTGACGCAGATGGCTGCAGCAGGTGAGCACTCGTTGAGTGAGTTGAACCTGATTGACCACGTCACGAACGTCGAGACCGACTTCGTCACCGAACTGTGCATTCATCAAGGCATTGCCCGCCAAGTGGCAGCAACCCCGGACGCGCTGGCGGTGACCTTCGCCAATACGCAACTGAGCTACGCCGAACTGGATGCGCAGGCCAATCGCCTGGCGCACAAATTGATCGAACTGGGTGTCGGCCCGGAAGTGCGGGTGGGCGTGGCGATGCCGCGTTCCGAGCAGTTGCTGATTGCCTTGCTGGCGGTGCTCAAGTCGGGTGGCGCTTACGTGCCGCTGGACCCGGATTACCCGGCTGACCGCGTTGCCTACATGCTCGAAGACAGCCGCGCGCGGGTGCTGCTCACTGAGCAAGCGGTCGCCGCAACCCTGAGCGTGCCGGGTGACACGCAAGTGCTGCTAATGGATCTGGTTTCGCTGAGCGCTTATCCGGCTAGCGCACCTCAAACATCGGTCACACCGGACAACCTCGCTTACGTGATCTACACCTCCGGTTCCACCGGCAAACCGAAAGGCGTGGCGATTGCCCATCGCAACGTCATGGCGCTGATCGACTGGTCGGCCAAGGTCTATAGCCACGACGATATTCAAGGCGTGCTGGCCTCGACCTCGGTTTGCTTCGACCTGTCGGTATGGGAGCTGTTTGTCACATTGGCCAACGGCGGTTCGCTGATCATTGCGCGTAATGCTTTGGAGCTGGCGAGCCTGCCAGCGCGTGATCAGGTACGCCTGATCAACACCGTGCCGTCGGCTATTGCTGCACTGCAACGCGCCGGTCAGATTCCGCCGAGTGTGCGCATCATCAATCTGGCCGGTGAGCCGCTCAAGCAAGGCCTGGTCGACACGCTGTATCAGCAGTCGACGGTCGAGCACGTCTATGACCTGTACGGCCCGTCGGAAGACACCACCTATTCGACCTGGACCCGTCGCATCGCCGGTGGCCAGCCGCGCATCGGTCGTGCGCTCGAGCACAGCGCCAGCCACTTGCTCGACGCCGATCTGCAAGCGGTGCCGCAAGGGATTTCGGCGGAGCTGTACTTGTCGGGCGCCGGCATCACCCGTGGTTATCTGGGGCGTGCGGCGATGACCGCCGAGCGCTTTGTGCCCAATCCACTCGCCAGCAACGGCGAGCGCATGTACCGCACCGGCGACCTGATTCGTGAACGCGAAGAGGGCGAGCTGGAGTACATGGGCCGGATTGACCATCAGGTGAAAATTCGTGGATTCCGCATCGAACTGGGGGAGATCGAGGCACGATTGCTCGCGCAACCGGCAGTCACCGAAGCAGCGGTGTTGGCCATCGAAAGCGAAACCGGTGCGCAACTGGTGGCCTACGTGGTCGCACCACAACTGGATCTGTACGACGGCGAAGCGCAGCGGCAACTGCGCGACGGACTAAAGACTGGCCTCAAGTCTTCGTTACCTGACTACATGATTCCCGCGCACCTGCTGTTCCTTGAGCAGTTGCCACTGACTCCCAACGGCAAACTCGACCGCAAGGCCCTGCCGGCGGTGGATGCCAGCCAGATGCAGGCCGCGTACGTCGCGCCGCAGAGTGAGCTTGAGCAGCAGGTCGCGGCGATCTGGCAGCAAGTGCTCGAGGTTCAACGCATTGGTCTGAACGATCACTTCTTCGAACTGGGCGGGCACTCGCTGCTGGCGGTCAACGTGGTGTCGCGCATCGCCCTCGAACTGGGCCTGACGCTGACCCCGCAACTGTTATTCCAGCACCCCGTCCTGAGTGACTTTGTCGCTCGACTCGATACAGGAGGCGGGGCAATCAACGAACAGAAACTGAGCAAGCTGGAAGCCCTGCTTGACGATATGGAGGAAGTCTGATGGACAAGAGTGTTGCTTTGAGGGTAGCCAAGCGCTTTATCACTCTGCCGCTGGACAAACGTAAGCTGTACCTGGAAAAGATGCTCGAAGAGGGCGTCTCCCCGGCCAACCTGCCGATTCCGGAAACACGCTCCGGGTTCGCCGCCATTCCTCTGTCTTACGCTCAGGAACGCCAACTGTTCCTCTGGCAAATGGACCCGCACAGCACCGCGTATCACATTCCAAGCGCCTTGCGCCTCAAGGGCCAGCTGGACGTGGCGGCGCTGGAACGCAGCTTCAATGCCGTGGCCGCGCGCCATGAAAGTTTGCGCACCACGTTTGCCGAGCACGGCGAAACCTTCTGCCAGGTGATTCACCCTCAGTTGCCGCTGAGCATCTCCATGGCACCGCTGCCGGCAGGCCTCGACAGCGCTGGCGAAGAGGCGGCGATCAAGGCGTTTGTCGAAAGCGAAACCGCGCGCCCGTTCAATCTGCAACAAGGCCCGCTGCTGCGCGTGGCATTGCTCAAGGTCGCCGATGACGATCATGTGCTGGTGTTGATCCAGCACCACATCATCGCCGATGGCTGGTCGATCAAAGTGCTGGTCAACGAGCTGATCCAGCATTACGCCGCCGACACCGCCGGGCAGCCGTTGAGCCTGCCGGAACTGGAGGTGCAATACGCCGACTACGCGATCTGGCAGCGTCACTGGCTGGAAGCAGGTGAGCGCGAGCGGCAACTGGCTTACTGGATCAAGACGCTGGACGGCGAGCAGCCGGTGCTGGAATTGCCGATCGATTTCCCGCGTCCGGCAGTGCAAAGCCTGCGCGGTGCACGTCTGCAACTGGACCTGCCAGTCGCCCTCGGCGATGCGCTCAAGCAATTGGCCCAGCGCGAAGGCGCCAGCCTGTTCATGGTGTTGCTGGCGTCGTTCCAGGCGTTGCTGCATCGCTACAGTGGCCAGGCGCAGATTCGTGTCGGCGTGCCCACGGCCAACCGTAACCGGGTCGAGACCGAAGGCCTGATCGGCTTCTTCGTCAACACGCAGGTCTTGAATGCCGAAGTGAATGGGCAGTTGCCGTTCAATCAATTGCTGGCCCAGGTCAAGCAAGCGGCGATGGCCGCCCAGGCGCATCAGGATCTGCCGTTCGAGCAGTTGATCGAAGCGCTGCAACCGGAGCGCAGCCTGAGTCACAGCCCGGTGTTCCAGGTGATGTTCAACCACCAGACCAGCCGTGATCAGGGGCGTGGCGCGGTGCAACTGCCGCAACTGAGTGTCGAGGATGTGCAGTGGGAAGGGCGCACCGCGCAGTTCGACCTGACCCTCAATACTTACGAATCGAAGGATGGTTTCGCCGCCGAGCTGACCTACGCCACCGATCTGTTCAAGCCGGAAACGGTCGAGCGTCTGGCGCGTCATTGGCAAAACCTGTTGCAAGGAATTGTGGCCGCACCGACTCAACGGGTTGGCGAACTGCCGCTGCTGGAAAGTGCCGAGCACGGCGTGTTGTTGCAGGACTGGTTCCGCGCAGCGGATCACAGCGCGCAGGCCGAGTGCGTGCAGCAGGACTTTGCCTTGCAGGCGCAGCAAAACCCGCAGGCGACGGCGCTGATCATCGGCGACGATGTACTGACGTATGGCGAGCTGGATGCCCGGGCCAATCAACTGGCGCATCATCTGATCGAGGCCGGCGTCGGCCCGGATCAGCTGGTCGGCATCGCGGTCGAGCGCAGCGTCGAAATGATCGTCGGCCTGCTGGCGATCCTCAAGGCCGGCGGCGCTTATGTGCCGCTGGACCCAGCGTATCCAGAAGATCGTCTGGCTTACATGATCGAGGACAGCGGCCTGCAATTGCTGCTGACTCAAACGCATTTGCAAGCGCAGTTGCCGATCCCGGCGGGTGTGCAAACCCTGTTGCTCGATCAGCCAGGTGCCTGGCTGGCGGCTTATCCACAGACCGCGCCGAGCGTCGCCGTCAATGGCGAGCACTTGGCCTACACGATCTACACCTCCGGCTCCACCGGCAAACCGAAAGGCGTGATGGTGCGCCACGCGGCGCTGAGCAACTTTGTCGCGAGCATGATCAAGCAGCCGGGGATTGCCGCTGCGGATCGCATGCTGTCGCTGACCACGTTCTCGTTCGATATTTTTGGCCTGGAAATCTATGGCCCGCTGCTGGCTGGCGCCTGCGTGGTGCTGACCGGCAAGGACGTGCATCAGGATCCGCAAGCGGTGCTGGCGTTGATCGAACGTCACGCCGTCAGCGTGCTGCAAGCCACGCCATCGACCTGGCGCATGCTGCTCGACAACGAACACGCGGCGATTCTCAATGGCCGCACATTCCTCTGTGGCGGTGAAGCGCTGCCGCAGGAATTGGCCAAGCGCATGCTGGCGCTGACGCCGAGCGTGTGGAACCTGTATGGCCCGACCGAAACCACGATCTGGTCGGCGCAACACGCACTGAGCGCGGACCACAGCCGTCCGTTCCTCGGCACGCCGATCGACAACACCGCGCTGTACATCCTCGGCAGCGACCTTGAGCTGAATCCGCTCGGCGCACCGGGTGAATTGCTGATTGGCGGTGATGGTCTGGCGCGCGGTTATTTCCAGCGTCCGAGCCTGACCGCTGAACGTTTTGTACCGGATCCGTTCGCGAAAAACGGCGCACGTCTTTACCGCACCGGCGACCTGACCCGTTATCGCGCAGAAGGCGTGATCGAGTACATCGGGCGCATCGACCATCAAGTGAAAATCCGTGGTTTCCGTATCGAACTTGGCGAGATCGAAGCGCGTTTGCTTGCATTGGACAGCGTGCGTGAAACCGTCGTCGTCGCTCAGGACGGCCCGACCGGTGCGCAACTGGTCGGCTATGTGGTGCCATCCGCCAGCGTTACTGATGAAGTCGAACTGCGTGCCGCGCTGAAAGCCAGCCTCAAGGCTGAACTGCCGGAATACATGGTGCCGGCACAGCTGTTGTTCCTCGCGCAACTGCCGCTGACCCCTAACGGCAAAGTCGACCGCAAAGCCTTGCCGGCCCCCGATGCCAGCCAGTTGCAATCAAGCTACATCGCGCCGCAAACCGCGACTCAACATGCCGTCGCCGAGATCTGGCAAGCAGTGCTCAAGCTTGAACGTGTCGGTCTCAGTGACAACTTCTTCGAATTGGGCGGCCATTCCTTGCTGGTAACGCAAGTGGTCTCCCGTGTGCGTCAGGCGCTGAACGTTCAGGTGCCGCTGCGCACGCTGTTCGAACACAGCACGCTGGAAGATTTCGTTGCTGCATTGGGTGTCGATCAGGCGACGCAGGAACCGGCGATTGTCGCGCTGCCGCGTCTGCAACCGTTGGCGCTTTCCTATGCGCAGGAACGCCAGTGGTTCCTCTGGCAACTGGAACCGACCAGCAGCGCTTATCACGTTCCGGCCGCACTGCGTCTGCGTGGCGAACTGGATCTGCCGGCATTGCAGCAAAGCTTCAATACGTTGATTGAGCGCCACGAATCCCTGCGCACCTGCTTCGTCGAAGAGCAGGGCACAACCCTGCAAGTGATTCAGACGCAAGGCACGCTGGATCTGCAAGTGCAGGACGTTGCCGGGCTGGACGATGCAGCGCTGCAAGCGCTGGTCGCCGAAGAAACCCTGCACCTGTTCAATCTTCAGCAAGGCCCGTTGCTGCGAGTGAAACTGCTGCGCCTGGCCGCCGATGACCATGCGCTGGTGATTACCTTGCACCACATCGTCTCTGACGGTTGGTCGATGAACATCATGGTCGATGAACTGGTGGCGTTCTATGCCGCCTACAGCCAGGGCCAGACCGCGCAATTGCCAACACTGCCGGTGCAATACGCCGACTACGCCGTGTGGCAGAAACAGTGGATGGACGCTGGTGAGCGCGAGCGTCAGTTGAGCTACTGGACCGCGCAACTCGGCGATGGCGATCAGCCGTTGCTGGAGCTGCCGAGCGACCGTCCACGCCCGGCCGAGCAAAGCTATCGCGGCGCGCGTCGCGACATCCCGCTGAGCCTCGATCTGGCCGCTGCCCTCAAGCAAGTCGCGCAGCGTGAAAACGTCACCCTGTTCGCGCTGTTGCTGGCGTCGTTCCAGACCTTGCTGCACCGCTACAGCGGTCAGGCCGACATCCGTGTTGGCGTGCCCGTGGCCAACCGTAATCGGGTCGAGACGGAAGGGCTGATTGGCTTCTTCGTCAACACCCAAGTGCTCAAGGCTGAATTCGACAGTCAGCAGACCTTCCGCAGCCTGTTGCAGCAAGTGAAGAACACCGTGCTCGGCGCTCAGGCCCATCAGGATCTGCCGTTCGAGCAACTGGTCGACGCGCTGCAACCGGAACGCAGCCTCAGCCATAGCCCGCTGTTCCAGGTGATGCACAACCACCAGAGCCAGGCGCGTCAGGCGCAGGGCGCGACACGCCTGCCGCAATTGCATATCGAAGGCTTGCCCTGGGCGTCGAATACCGCGCAGTTCGACCTGACCCTGAACACCTTTGAATCGACCGACAATGTCTGGGCCGAGCTGACTTACGCCACCGACCTGTTCGACGTCGAGACTATCGAGCGTCTGTCGCAACACTGGACGAATCTGCTGCAAGGCATCGTCGCGGACAGCGCCCAGCGTATCGCCGAACTGCCGCTGCACGACGCCGCCGAACGCGCAGCAACCCTGCTGCAATGGAACCCGGCCGTGGCCGATTTCCCTAACGAGCAGTGCCTGCATCACTTGATCGAAGCCCAGGCCGCCCGCGCACCGCAAGCGATTGCCGTGACGTATGCCGAGCAGTGCCTGAGCTACTTTGAGCTCAACAGCCGCGCCAACCAGTTGGCGCACAAGCTGATCGCCAATGGCGTCGGCCCGGACGTGCGCGTCGGCCTTGCGGTCGAGCGCAGCCTCGACATGCTGGTCGGACTGCTCGCCATTCTCAAGGCCGGCGGTGCTTACGTGCCGCTGGACCCAAGCTACCCGGAAGAACGCCTGAGCTACATGATCGGCGACAGCGGCATCGGCCTGCTGTTGACCCAGAGCCATTTGCTCGATCGTCTGCCGGTGCCGGACTCGGTGCGCAGCCTGATGCTCGATCAGGATCGCGAAGACCTCGAGGGCTACAGCGACAGCAATCCGCAAGTGAGCATGAGCGCGGATAACCTCGCGTACGTGATTTACACCTCGGGTTCGACCGGTCAGCCGAAGGGCACCTTGCTCGCCCATCGCAATGTGCTGCGCCTGTTCGAGGCCAGCGCCGCGTGGTTCGATTTCGGCGCGCAGGATGTCTGGAGCCTGTTCCATTCCTACGCGTTCGACTTCTCCGTGTGGGAGATTTTCGGCGCGCTGCTGTACGGTGGCAAACTGGTGGTGGTGCCTTACGAGATCAGCCGTGCGCCGGAAGATTTCTTCGCTTTACTGTGCCGCGAAGGCATTACCGTGCTCAACCAGACGCCGTCTGCGTTCAAGCAGTTGATGCAAGTCGCCTGCGCCCCGGAGCACGCCGCGCAACAACTGGCGCTGCGTTACGTGGTGTTTGGCGGTGAGGCGCTGGAAGTGAAAAGCCTGCGTCCATGGTTCGAGCGTTTCGGCGACCAAACGCCGCAACTGATCAACATGTACGGCATCACCGAAACCACCGTCCACGTGACGTACCGGCCGTTGTCGATGGCCGATTTGCAGCGTGACGCGAGCAGCCCGATCGGCGAGCCGATCCCGGACCTGTCGTGGTATTTGCTCGACGGCGACCTGAACCCGGTGGCCAAAGGCTGCATCGGTGAGCTGTACGTCGGTCGCGCCGGTCTGGCGCGCGGTTATCTGAACCGTGCCGATCTGACGTCGTTGCGGTTTATTCCCGATCCGTTTGCCGCTGACGGTGGTCGTCTGTATCGCACCGGCGACCTGGCGCGTTATCGCGCTGACGGCGTGATCGAATACATCGGGCGGATCGACCATCAGGTGAAGATTCGCGGTTTCCGTATCGAACTCGGTGAGATCGAAGCGCAATTGCTTGAACAGGCCGCCGTGCGTCAGGCGGTGGTGCTGGCGCAGCCGGGCCTCAGTGGTCAACAACTGGTCGCGTATCTGGTGCCGAGCGATGCTGCGTTACTCGACGCAAGCCCTGCTGAACAGGCGCAGTGGCGCGACCGCGTACGGGCCGAACTCAAGGAAAACCTGCCGGATCACATGATCCCGGCGCACCTGTTGCTGCTCGCGCAATTACCGCTGACCGCCAACGGCAAGCTCAATCGCAGCGCGTTGCCGTCGCCGGATGCCAGTCAGGCGCAGCAGACCTATCAGGCGCCGCAAAGTGAGCTGGAACAACGCTTGGCGGCGATCTGGCAAGACGTGCTGAAGCTGCCGCAAGTGGGCCTCAACGACAACTTCTTCGAACTGGGCGGCGATTCGATCATCTCGATTCAAGTGGTCAGCCGTGCACGGCAGGCCGGCATTCGCCTGAACCCGAAAGACCTGTTCCAGCACCAGACCATTCAACGTCTGGCCCTGGTCGCGCAGTTGGGCGATGACGAAACTGGCATCGACCAACAAGCGGTGACCGGCGCAGCGTTGCTGCTGCCGATCCAGCAGCAGTTCTTCGACGATGAAATCCCTGAGCGTCATCACTGGAACCAATCGGTGCTGCTCAAGCCGCGTCAGCCGCTGGACGCGGACAAAGTCGAGCAAGTGTTGCGTGCGCTGGTCGCGCATCACGATGCCTTGCGCCTGAGCTTCACTCAGCACAACGGCGTGTGGCAGGCCGAGCACCGCGCGGTTGAAGATCAGCCGCACAACCTGCTGTGGCAGGAAGACGTCGCCGATGCCGCCGCGCTGGAAGCCTTGGGCAACCGCGCCCAGCGCAGCCTCGATCTGCAGAACGGGCCGCTGTTGCGCGCGGTGCTGGCGAATCTGGCCGATGGTACTCAGCGCTTGCAGTTGGTGATCCATCACCTGGTCGTCGACGGTGTGTCGTGGCGGATTCTGCTGGAAGACCTGCAAAACGCTTATCAGCAATTGCTCGACGGTCAGCCACTTAAGCTGCCGGCGAAAACCAGTGCTTTCAAGGACTGGAGCGAGCACTTGCAGCGCTACGCCAACAGCGCGGCGTTGCAACAGGAATTGGCTTACTGGCAAGCCAGCCTGAGCGATGTCAGCACGGATCTGCCGTGCAAAGGTGTCGACGCCGGTCAGCACAATCGGCTGGCGCACACTGTGCAGACCCGTCTCGGCAGCGAGCTGACCCGACAATTGCTGCAAGAAGCCCCGGCGGCGTATCGCACCCAGGTCAACGACTTGCTGCTGACGGCGTTGGCGCGGGTCATTGGCCGCTGGAGCGGGCAGGCATCGACGCTGATTCAGCTCGAAGGCCATGGCCGCGAAGAGCTGTTCGACGGCGTCGATCTGACCCGCACCGTGGGCTGGTTCACCAGTCTGTTCCCGGTGCGTCTGACCCCGGCGGTGGCGCCGGGCGAGTCGATCAAACAGATCAAGGAACAACTGCGCTCGATTCCCAATAAGGGCATCGGTTTCGGCGCACTGCGTCATCTTGGCGATGCTCAGGCACAACAGAGCCTGCGTGAATTGCCGACCCCGCGCATCACCTTCAACTACCTCGGCCAGTTCGACGGCAGTTTCGAGGGCGATGACGGCGCGCTGTTTGCCCCGGCGCCGGACAACGCCGGTCTCGACCAGAGCCCGGATGCGCCAATGGGCAATTGGCTGACCCTAAACGGTCAGGTGTACGGCGGCGAGTTGCGCGTAGGCTGGACCTTCAGCAGCGAGCGTTTCGACAGTGCTGTGATCGAAGCACTGGCGGCGGATTATGCCGAGGAGCTGGCCGCGTTGATCGGCCATTGCCTGACCCCGGGCGTCGCTGGGCTGACGCCTTCGGACTTCCCGCTGGCCGGCTTGACCCAGGCGCAGCTCGACGGCTTGCCAACCCGCCCACAGCAGATTGCAGATATTTATCCGTTGTCGCCGATGCAGCAGGGCATGCTGTTCCACACCCTCTACGCGCAACAGTCCGGTGATTACATCAACCAGATGTGTGTGGCCGTCGATGGCTTGCAGGTCGAGCGTTTCCGCGATGCCTGGCAAGCGGCGATGGACAGTCACGAAGTGCTGCGCAGCGGTTTTGTCTGGGAAGGGGATCTGCCCAACGCCCTGCAAGTGGTGCACAAAGGCTTGCAAGTGCCGTTCAGCGTGCTCGACTGGCGTGATCGCGGTGACCTGGCGCCAGCCCTGAAAGCCCTGGAGCTTGAGCAACGCCTGCAAGGCTTTGATCTGCACGCGGCACCGTTACTGCGTTTGGTCGTGGTGCAGGTGGCGGCTGAGCGCTTCCATCTGATTTACACCTCGCACCACATTCTGATGGACGGCTGGAGCAACTCGCAGTTGCTCGGCGATGTATTGCAGCGCTATCACGGCCACGCGCCGGCGATGGGGGCGGGGCGTTATCGCGATTACATCGAGTGGTTGGCGCAGCAGGACGCGCAGGTCACGGAAAACTTCTGGAAAGGCCAACTGGCCGACTTCGAGACACCGACGTATCTGGCCGATGCCGTGCCGCACCTGGTTGATGCAACCGCCAGCGGTCAGGGTGAATACCTGCTGACCCTCGACACTCACGCGACCGCCGAACTCAACAGTTTTGCCCGGGCGCAGAAGGTCACGGTCAACACGCTGGTGCAAGCCGCGTGGCTGTTGCTGTTGCAACGCTACACCGGGCAGGACACGGTCACGTTCGGCGCCACGGTATCGGGGCGACCGGCGCAGTTGAATGGTGTCGAAGGGCAGATCGGTCTGTTCATCAACACCTTGCCGATCATTGCCAGCCCACGTGCCGAACAGTCGTTGCCGCAATGGCTGCAACAGGTGCAGGCACAGAACCTGTTGCTGCGCGAGCAAGAGCACACACCGCTGTTCGATATTCAACGTTGGGCAGGGCAGAGCGGTGAGGCGTTGTTCGATAACATTCTGGTGTTCGAGAACTACCCGATTGCCGAAGCCTTGCAGCAAGCCGAATCGGCTGACCTGCGCTTTGGCGAGGTTGACCGCTATGAGCAGACCAACTATCCGCTGACGTTGATGGTCAACCTCGATCAGCAACTGACCGTGCACTTCAGCTATCAGCACACAAGCTTTGCCGCCAGCACCGTGATCAAACTGGCGACACAGTTGCAGCAACTGTTGGACGGCATGCACGCCAGCGCCGATGCCTGCCTGGGCGAGTGGAACTTGCTGGAGGAAGGTGACGAGCAACGTATTCTGCGTGACTGGAATCCGCAGGCAAGCGCTGATCTTGAGCCGATTTGCATCCACCAGGCCATCGAGCGTCAGGTCGCTGCCCAGCCGGACGCGCGCGCCGTGACGTTCGGCCAGCAGTCCTTCACTTATAGCGATATCGATGCCCGGGCCAATCGCCTGGCGCACCGTTTGATCAGCACGGGCGTCGCCGCCGAAGTGCGCGTCGGTGTAGCGATGCAGCGCACCGACAATCTGCTGGTGGCATTGCTCGCGGTCCTCAAGGCCGGTGGCACCTACGTGCCGCTGGACCCGGATTACCCGGCGGATCGGGTCGCCTACATGCTTGAAGACAGCCGCGCCCGCGTGCTGCTGACCGAAACCGATGTAGCCGCGACCCTGTCGCTCGCCGGCGACATGCAAGTGTTGCTGCTGGATCAACTGGATCTCTCGGCCTACAGCACGGTCGCGCCTGTCACCGACGTGAGTGTGAACAATCTTGCCTACGTGATTTACACCTCTGGTTCCACCGGCAAGCCCAAAGGCGTATCGATCAGCCATGCCAACATCATGGCGCTGAGCGACTGGTCGAAGCACCTCTACAGCCGCGAGGACATTCAAGGTGTGCTCGCTTCGACGTCGGTATGTTTCGACCTGTCGGTGTGGGAGCTGTTTGTCACCCTGGCCAATGGCGGTTCGTTGATCATCGCGCGCAACGCGCTGGAGTTGCCGCACTTGCCGGCGCGCGATCAGGTACGCCTGATCAATACCGTGCCGTCGGCAATCAATGCCTTGCAGGACTCTGGCGATATTCCTGCCAGCGTACGCATCATCAACCTGTGCGGCGAAGCGCTGAAGCAGAACCTGGTGGACACCCTGTATCAACAGGCGACCATCGCCGATATCTTCGACTTGTACGGCCCGTCGGAAGATACCGTTTACTCCACCTGGACCCGTCGAGAGGCTGGCGGCACGGCGAACATCGGTCGACCGATGATCCGCACCGCCAGTTATGTGCTGGGCGGCGATCTGCAACCGGCACCGCAGGGTGTGTCGGCGGAGTTGTACCTGGCCGGTGCCGGTCTCAGCCGTGGCTATCTGGGCCGGGCGGCGATGACCGCAGAGAAATTCGTGCCCAATCCGTTCGCCGGCAATGGCGAACGTATGTACCGCACCGGCGACCTGACCCGTTATCTGGGCGACGGCACGTTGCAATACGTCGGGCGTATCGATCACCAAGTGAAGGTGCGCGGTTTCCGTATCGAGCTGGGCGAAATCGAAGCGCGTCTGTTGCAGATCGACAACGTCAGCCAGGCACTAGTGGTGGCGCAACCGATCGCCTCCAGCCATCAACTGGTGGCGTATGTGGTGGTCGATGATGCGACCGTGGCCAGCGCCGATGCGGCCGCGCAAGCCGCTCTGCGCGAAGCACTGAAGACGCGACTCAAGACGCACCTGCCGGACTACATGATCCCGGCGCACGTGCTGTTCCTCGCCAGCCTGCCGCTGACGCCGAACGGCAAGGTCGACCGCAAGGCCTTGCCGAGCGCCGACGCGTTTGTCGCGGCGGGTGATTTCGTTGCCCCGGTCGGTGAACTGGAACAGCAGATCGCAGCCATCTGGCAGAACGTCCTGGAGCTCGATCAGGTCAGCCGCGAGGATCATTTCTTCGAACTGGGCGGGCACTCGCTGCTGGCCACTCAGGCCGTCTCGCGTTTGCGCCATTTGACCGGCGGCGCGTTGAGCCTGCGCGACCTGTTCAACTATCCGCGCCTCAAGGATCTGGCCACCTGGATGGCCGAGGAGCAGACACCGACCCTCGGCGGGACGGCCAGTCAGGCCGTTCCACTGAAGGCCTGGGGCGCCAAGTCGACGGCACCGCTGTCGTTGGTGCAACGTCGTCTGTGGGTCGCCGAACAATTGTCCGGCGGCAGCTCGGCCTACGGCATGCCGCTGGCCTTGCGCTTGCGCGGTGAGCTGTCGGTCGAGCGCTTCATGAGCAGTTTTGCCGAAGTGGTGCGCCGTCATGAAGTGTTGCGCACCGCGTACTCGCAGGATGACGAAGGTGATCCGATTGCGCTGATTGCCGAGCAGGTCGACGTCGACTTCCCGTTGCTCGATCTGTCCGGTCTGTCGCGCAGTGCCCAGGAAGAACAGGTCGCGCAGGCCGCGCTGGATAACGCACGGACACCGATCGATCTGGAGCAGGCGCCATTGTGGCGCGGGCGCATCCTGCATCTGTCGCCGACCGAGCATGTGCTGCTGTTCGCCATGCATCACATCATTTCTGACGGTTGGTCGATGGGCGTATTGATCAATGAGCTGGTGCAGCTCTATGAGTTGAGCAAGGCCGGTGCTGCCGCGTCGTTGCCGGCGCTGGAAGTGCAGTACTCGGATTTTGCCCTGTGGCAACAGGCGCTGGAGCGGCAAGGGATTCTCGGCCAGCAGGCGGATTACTGGAGAGAGAGGCTCAGTGGCTACAGCGGGCAGCTCAACCTGCCGCTGGACACCCCGCGCGGGCCGGTGGCGTCGTACGACGGTGATGCCGTGCAGTTCCATCTGCCGAAGGATTTGAGTCAGGCCTTGCGCAAGGTTGCCAATGACGCCGGGGTGACGCTGTACAGCACGCTGCTGGCGTCGTTCCAGGTGCTGTTGCATCAATTCAGCGGCGGCGACGACGTGTTGGTCGGCGCCGACGTCGCCGGGCGCGAGCAGGCGCAGCTGGAGCGGCTGATCGGCTTCTTCGTCAACGTCTTGCCGCTGCGTTCACGCTTCTCGGCCGACACGGCGTTCTCGACGTTTCTCGCGGGCACTCAGGACACCTTGCTCGGCGCGCTGGAGCATCAGGACCTGCCGCTGGACATGATCGTCGAATCCTGTGGCGTGCCGCGTCACAAGGGCATGAACCCGTTGGTGCAGGTGTTGTTCGTGATGAACAACCTGCCGGGTCGCACCCAATCCATGGGCGGTTTGAGCGTCGAGCCGCTGGCGGCACTGCAGAGCCATTCTAAATTCGACATGGCATTGTTCGTTGACGAAGAAGAAGGGCAATTGCTGGGTAATTGGCAATTCGCCACAACCTTGTTCGGACACGAGCGCATTCAGTACCTGGTGAAGGCCTGGATAGCCCTGTTGGAACAGATCGTCGCTGATCAGGACATTCAATTGGGAGCTATCAGCATGCCAGTCGACAATTTAGCAGTGGCGGCCAAACCCGCTGCCCCCGGACCCAAGGCCGACAAACTGGGCAAGTTCCTCAAGCGTGGCGCCGCCCCGGTGGCCAAGGTTCGCCCGGCGCCGATCCGCGAATCGCTGATCGCTGCGCCGCAGCCGTTCCCGCTGTTGATGGAACCGAACGAGCCGCAGCTGGATTTGATCGAGTGGATCAAGCACAACCGCCCGCTGATCGAAGAAAAACTGGCGACCCACGCCGGCATTCTCTTCCGTGGTTTCGAGCTCGACGGCATTCAGGGTTTTGAAGCGTTCGCCGAAGCGATCCAGCCGGGCCTGTACGGTCAATACGGCGATCTGCCGAAGAAGGAGGGCGGCAAGAACACCTACCGCTCCACGCCGTACCCGGAACGCAAGATGATCCTGTTCCACAACGAGAGCTCGCACCAGGATCGCTGGCCGCGCAAGCAGATGTTCTATTGCGAGCAAGCGGCGCCGGTCGGCGGTGCAACGCCGGTAGTCGACTGCCGCTTGATGTACGAAAAACTGCCGGCAGACCTGCGTGACAAGTTCGAGTCCAAAGGCTTGCTGTATGTGCGCACCTTCACCGACAACCTCGACGTGTCGTGGCAGCACTTCTTCAAGACCGAAGACCGTGCCGAAGTCGAAGCCCGCTGTCGCGCCGGCGGTATCGAGTGGCGCTGGCTCGACAACAACGAACTGCAAACCCGCACACCGGGACCGGCGATCATTCGTCACCCGATCACCGGGGCCAAATCATTCTTCAATCAGGTGCAGTTGCACCACATCTACTGGCTGGAGCCGGATGTGCGTGAAGACCTGCTGTCGATGTTCGGCGCCGAGCGCATGCCGCGTCATGTGTACTACGGCGACGGCACACCGATCGAAGACGACGTGATGCAGCGCATTGGTGAGCTGTACGAAGAGTGCGCCGTGCGATTCGACTGGCAGAAAGGCGACGCGATCCTGCTCGACAACATGCTGGTGGCGCATGCCCGTGATCCGTTCGAGGGCCCGCGCAAGATTGTCGTCGCGATGGGTGACATGTACGACCACAGCAGCCTGGAGCGCGCGGCCACCAACGCTCGGGCGGCATTGAATACCGAGGAAAGCGGAGCATGAGCGAAGTCATGAAGGACGTGCAGGATCCGGGTTTCGCCCTGACGCCTGAGCAACAGGCGCTGCATGAGCGCCTGTCGAACACCGCCACCTGTGGCGAGGCCATGCGCTGGCTCAGCGTTGTCATTGACGGTGATCTGGATCCGCAACGTTTGCAGGCCGCGTTCGATACCGTACTGACACAGCAGCCGATGCTGTTGGCGCGGCTGGACAAGGTCAGCGGTTTTCACGGTTTGCGTCAGGCGGCGGGCGACGCCGGGCGCTTCCCGCTGACGATCCATGCCGGCGAGCAACGCGGCGGGGACGTTCAGGCGCAAATCAGCGAATCGCTGGAACGCGCCTTTGTCGTCGGCGAATCGGCCAGTGTTCAGGCGGTGCTGTATCGACTGGCGTCACAGCAATGGCAACTGGTGCTGGGCATTGCTCGCTACAGTGCCGACGCGCCATCGTTGAACCTTGTGCTGCAACAAGTGCAGCAAGCGTACGCCGGGGTTCAGCCAAGCGAAGACGAAGAGTCGGGGGAATTCGCCCAGTATCTGGAATGGCGCAGTGAGGTGGTGCTCGATGAAGACGCCGTCACCGCGCGTACCTACTGGCAGCAGCACCTGCAAGGTGTGCAGGCCGATATCGCTACGCCATGGCTCGCCGCTCGCAGCACTGGCATGTCAGTCAATACCGCTGATACGCGCGAATCGCTGAGTCTGCAGTCGGCGCAGCGTGATGCTCTGCAAGCGCTGGCCGAGCAGCTCGGTCAGCCAGTCGCCACGTTGCTGCAAGGCGCGTGGTGGGTGTTACTGGGGCGTTTGAGCGGGCTCGATCAGGTACTGGTCGGTCTGCGGCATGACAGCCGTGCTGATTATGAATATTTTGCCAACGCCGTGGGCGTGTTCGAGAAAACCCTGCCGCTGTCGCTGGAACTGCCTGGCAGTGCGCGCTTCAGTGACTGGCTGGGGCAATTGGCCGCGCGTGTCGAAGAACATCGCACCTGGCAGGAATACTGGACCCCGGAACTGGCGCCCGACGCAGCACGTTCGGCCTACGGTTTCAGCCTTGGCCAGATCGGCGTTGCCGCGAGCAGCGGCGGTCTGCGCTGGAGCGTGGCTGACGTCGTGCAGGTGCAACCGGATGCTTTCGAATTGTTGTTGCAGGTGCAGCTGGACGAAAACCAGCGTCTTGCCGGCGCTGGTCTGCAGTACGCCGCTTCGCGCTATTCACCAGCGACCGCCAACGCCGTACTGGAACAGTTTGGCGTGCTGTTGAGCGCGATTGTCGATGCACCACACGCGACACTGGCGCAACTCAACCTGCTCAGTCGCGCCGCTGAACAGCGCTTGCTGGCAATCAATCCGGCGATACAGGCGCTGGCTGATCAGCGTTATCTGCCACAGCGCATTGCTGATCTGGCGCTGCGTACGCCGCACGCCATTGCCTTGACCGACGCTGAGCAGTCATTGAGCTACGGCCAGTTGCAGGCCCGCGTCGAAAGCGCCGCTCAGGGTTTGAACCATCAAGGTGTCAGCGCAGGCTCGATCATCGCGCTGGCGTTGCCACGCTCGGCGGATCTGGTGATCGCAATGTTGGCGAGCTGGCGCCTCGGGTGCGCGTATCTGCCGCTGGATGTGCAATGGCCGCAGGCGCGTCAGGCATTGATGCTGGAACAGGCCGGCGCCGCGCTGTTGTTGACCGATGCGGCGCACCTGACGGCCTGGCAGGATCAGCCGTACAAAACGCTGACGCTGGCAGAACTCGGTGCGTCGGGCGCGCCGTTGCCGACGCTCGCGACGCAAGGCTCCGACATTGCTTATGTGTTGTTCACCTCCGGTTCTACCGGTGTGCCGAAAGGTGTGGTGATCGAACATCGGCAATTGCTCAACTACGTCGCTCAGGCCAGTCAGGCGCTGGGTCTGGAGCCATGCAAAAACTTCGGTTTCAGTTCTACGGTCGCGGCAGATCTGGGCAACACGGCGTTATTCGGTGCGCTGTTCAATGGGGCAACCCTGCACGTCGCCAGTGATGCGCAAATGCAGGACGGCGCATTATTCGCCGACTACCTGAAGCAGCATCAGGTCGACTGCCTGAAAATCGTCCCGTCGCACCTTGCGGCGCTGCTCGACAATGAGCAGGCAACCTTGCCGCACACGCTGGTGCTGGGCGGCGAACCGATTGCGCCGACGCTGATCGAGCGCATTGCGCGGCTGCGCAGTGATTGTCGGGTGTTCAACCACTATGGCCCGACCGAAACCACGGTGGGTGTGATGATCCATCCACTGACCCTGGACGGCACGGCCAGCGATTGCTCGGCGCTGAGCCAAGTGCTGGGCAACAATCAGGTGTTTGTGCTGGACGCTGATTTGCGTCTGGCGCCCGTCGGTGTGCTGGGCGAGTTGTACTTGGGCGGTGCGCAATTGTGCCGTGGTTATCTGAATGCCGAGGCCGATGCGCAGCCGTTCATCCAGAGTCCGTTCGATGCGGCGCAGCGTTTGTATCGCAGCGGAGATCTGGCGCGTTACCGCACCGACGGAGCGATCCAGTTGCACGGTCGACGTGATCAGCAGGTCAAAGTGCGCGGGTTCCGTATCGAACTCGCGGAAATCGAAGCCGAGTTGCTGCGCCTGCCGGCGATTGCCGAAGCGCTGGTGGTGCCTGCCGCGTCGGCCGAGCAAGGTCTGCTGGCGTTTATCGTGCCGCAGCAGGGTGCCACAGCGAATCTGCTCGACACCGCGCGAGCCGAACTGAGTGCGCGTCTGTCCGCCGTGATGGTGCCGCAGCACTTGCAACTGATCGAGCGGTTTCCGCGGCTGGCCAACGGCAAGATCGATCGCAAGGCGCTGCAACAATTGGCCGCTACGGCAGCGGATGACGAAGGCGTTGCGCCGCGTGATGCACTGGAGCAATTGCTCGCCGTGCGCATGGCGCAACTGCTGGGGCTTGAACGCTTGAGCGTCGAGCGCGACTTTTTCGCGGCCGGAGGCCATTCGTTGTTGGTGATCAAACTGGTCGCCGGTATTCGCAAGTTGCTGCAATGCGAAATTCATCCGGGACTGGTTTTCGATCATCCGACCGTGGCGTCGCTGGCGCTGGCGTTGCGGGCGGTGGAAAGCAGCCCGGGGCAGTTGGAGAAAATGGCTCAGGTACGCCTGCGCATGGAGGCGATGAGTCCTGAGGAAAAGGCCCGTCTGGCCGAGCAGGCGCGACAGTTACAGGCCGCCAAGGCTGCGCAAACAAGCTGACACAGAAAGAAACAAAAGGCCGTCGCCCAACAGCGTCGGCCTTTTTTTTAACTTTTTGAGTTAATGATAAATAAACTCATTCCGGTTTTTTGGAGGTGCTGCGTCTTAATAAGGTATGTGGGCAAATCCGGTCAGGCAGGGCAGCCAAGGCAGCGGATTGTTCAGTAGAAAAATTTCGCCGTCGTCCAGCAGGATGACCGCGCCCGGGGAGGGGCCGGTCAACCGCGCACTGTCATGTCGCCCACGGGGCCAACGACAGTGCGCGGTTCCCATGTGCTGGCCGTGGCGGGCCCTTTGGCCCAATGGACTTTCACTTCTACCAATAATAGAGAGCACGATGTCAGCAATTCATGAGTTGAAACCTCTGTTCAAGGCACTCGTCATGTCCCGCGGCCTGCGTTCACGTCGCGTGTTGACCGGTCTGGGGCTGGTCTGTGTATTGCCTTTGAGCGCTCAGGTGATGGCTGAAAGCGTCAGCATCAATATCCCGGCGCAATCGTTGCCACAAGCACTGCAGGCGTTCGGTCAGCAGACCAACCAGCAGGTGATCTACAACGCTGACGACATGGCCGGGCTCAGAAGCCACGCCGTCAGCGGCAAGATGAGCCCGCAGGCGGCCATCGCCGAATTGCTCAAGGGCACCGACGTGCGCTACAGCGTCGAGGGCAACACCCTGATGCTGGTGCGGGGCAGCAACACTCAGGGTCTGGAGCTGGGCGCGACCAACATCAGCGCACATCAGGTCGGCGCAACCACCGAAGGCAGCAACTCCTACACCTCCAACGCTGTGACGATTGGCAAGGGCACCCACACCCTCAAGGAAATCCCCCAGTCGGTCACCGTGATGACCCGCAAGCAGATGGACGACCAGGACCTGGTCGACCTCAAGGATGCGCTGAACCAGACCACCGGTGTCGTGGGTCTGCAGGGTGTCGGCAAGGGGTTGATCATCTCCTCGCGCGGTTTCCAGATCGATGACTGGCAATACGACGGCGTACCGATTCCACGTAACACCTATTCGCTGGGTAACTGGGCCACTCAGGACCTGGTGTTTTTCGATCGCCTGGAAATCCTGCGCGGTGCTTCCGGATTGCTGCAAGGCACTGGCAGCCCGGGTGGCGCCATCAACCTGGTGCGCAAGCGCGGCCAGGCTGCACCGACTGTGTCCGTGACCGCCAAGGCGGGCTCCTGGGACCATTACGGTCTGCAGGTAGACGCGGGCGGCCCGCTGAACCAGGCCGGCACCATCCGCGGTCGCCTGGTGGCCGATCAGGACCAAAGCAACTCGTTCATTGACCACGACTGGAGCCGGACGTTGTCGCTGTACGGCTCGCTGGACTTCGACCTGAGCGAAGACACCACCCTGGGCCTGGCCGTCAGCCGTTCCGACGGTGATTCGCGTCCGATGATTCGTGGCCTGCCACGTTACGCTGACGGCAAGATGCCGGATGTCTCGCGCTCCACCTACACCGGTGCACGCTGGAACAGTTCCGACATCGACGTCACCACGCTTTACGCCGACCTCGAACACCGCTTCAACGAAGACTGGGCACTCAAGGTCGGTGCGGTGCGCATGACCGAGAGCAACAAGGCGAAAAACCAGCGCGTGCAAAGTGCCGGCGACGGTCTGGAAGCGGATGGCAGCGGCGTGCAGTACGCCAACTTCGTGACCGATTTCGACTCGACAAAAGTCGGTATCGACATGAACCTGAATGGCAAGTTCGAAGCCTTGTCGATGCAGCAGGAAGTGATGTTGGGCGGTAACTTTTCCCAGCTTGAAACGGACGATCAGCTCGCCCGTACCTTCAGCAACAGTAGCGACACGATTTTCGGCGTCAACAATGACCGTCCCGATATCAACTACGACAGCCTGATCGCTTCCGGTGGTCGCGGCACGCTGAGTAAATACGACGTCCGCCAGAAAGGCCTGTATGGCACCTGGCGCGTCAAGCCGATCGACGATCTGACCCTGGTGCTCGGTTCCCGTGTCAGCTGGTACGACTTCAGCTACAAATCCAAGGCGCAATCCTCGTTCGGCGGCATCACCAAGAACGACCCAAGCACCGCGACCGAAACCGGGGAAGTCACGCCTTACGCCGGTATCGTCTATGACCTGAGCCGCGAGTGGGCGGTTTACGCCAGTTACACCGACGTGTTCCAGCCGCAGACCAACCGCGATGCCGGTGGCACCGTGCTCAAACCGGTGGTCGGCAGCAACTACGAAATCGGTCTCAAGGGCGAGCTGATGGACGGCCGGGTCAACACCTCCTTGGCACTCTTCCGCTACGATCAGGAAAACCGTGCGGTCAACGACATTGCCGGTGGCTTCGAGTGCGACGGTTCGTACTGCTCGACGGCCTCGGGCAAAGTGCGCAGCCAGGGTATCGACGCCGAGATCAGCGGCGAAGTGGTGGAAAACCTGCAACTGTTTGCCGGTTACACCTACAACACCACCAAGTACCTCAAAGACCCGGACAGGGAAGGCCGCGTGTTCAGCACCTGGACGCCAAAACACATGCTGCGCATGTGGGCCAACTACCAGCTGCCGGGTGAGTGGGATCGTGTCAGCACCGGTCTGGGCTTCACCACTCAGAGCCATACGCTGGGCTATGAAGGGACCTACGATGTCGCGGGTTACACCGTATGGAACGCCCGTGTCGGTTACCAGCTGACACCGGAAGTCGATCTGGCCGTGAACGCCAACAACCTGTTCGACAAGAAGTACATTGCGGCCGGTTACAACCAGCTCGACGGCAACAACAACTTCGGTGATCCACGCAACCTGATGTTCTCCGTGAAGTGGACCCCAAAGTTCTGATGCACTGAAGGGCCTTCACCGAAGCGGCCCACGCTCCTCGAAAGAGGGCGTGGGCCGTTTTTTTTGCATACCGTCGGCAGGTGATTCGCGGTGGGCGCAGCGCGCGCAGGTGATGTGGCAAATCATGCAAACAAAAACGCAGAAGCCAGCGCTTCTGCGTTTTTGTTTGCCCCTATGAAAGTCAGTTGTTCAGTGCCGCCTCACACGTCAAGAACACCGCTTCAAAGGACTCGAGCAACGACTCACCGTAAATCATGCTGCGGTGGGGCAGGTTGGAATGCACCGAGCCTTGCAGTCGTCCGCTGACGGTGTGTTCACGCAGCACCTGTTCCGAGTGCAACACCTGCTCCAGGGTCTTGTGCGACAGCGACCACCAGCAACTGGCCTCGACCTTGAGCGTTGGCAGCGTGAAGGCGTCGTAGGATTTCACCAGTCGGTCATGAATTTCGAACGCCTGGGCGTTCATGATTTCCTGTTTGATGGCGTCCAGCGTCGCCACCATTTCCTGTTCGCTGGTGGCGGCCTGTTGGCTGGCCCACTGGTAGAAAGCCTTGAGATCGGTTTGCGGGTTTTCGGCGAGGAAGCGTGCCGCCGGCTCGTGCAGATGCGCGAACATCAGGCTGAACATTTCCACGGCCGTCGCCAGTTCATTTTGTGCACTGAAGTACTCGGGATTTTCTTCTTCCAGCGGTTTGCGCGGCAGGTCGGCCGGCAACAGGCTGTCCGGCAGTGTGGTATCGACCAGACCGAGGAAGCTCACTTCACGTCCCTGACGCTCCAGTTCGGCGGCGATGTCCATGGCGATGGAGCCGCCGAGCGACCAGCCCATCAAGCGATACGGGCCGTCCGCCTGTTTATCGATGATCTGTCGGGTGTAATCGGCGATCATTTGCGCCCATGTTTGGGCGTGGGCGTTTTTGTCGGCGAAGCCTGTGTGCATCACGCCGAAAGTGCGCGCGTGTTTGCTCAGGCGTTTGGCCAACGATTGGTAGCAGAACACGATGCCGCCGCTGGGATGCAGGCAGAACAGCGGCGGGGCGCTGGCGGCTGAGGCCGAGAGTTCCACCACGCATTGGGCTTGCTGTTGGTGTTGCGTAGCAATGAATTGCGCCAGGGCTTCGACGGTGGCGTGGGCAAGCATTTGCTGCAACGCGAGTTTGATCCCCAGGCGCGCATTGAGTGCGGCAATAAACTGGATGGCCAGAATCGAATGCCCGCCCAGTTCGAAGAAGTTGTCGTCGAGGCCGACCCGGTCGACGTGCAGGGTTTCCTGCCAGAGCTCGACCAGCGCTTGCTCCAATGCAGTTTCCGGGGCCTTGAAGCGGGTCTCCGATTGACTGAAGTCAGGCAGCGGCAACGCCTTGCGATCAAGTTTGCCTGTCGGGCTGACGGGCATGGTCTCAAGCATCAGCAGATGGCTCGGTACCATGTAAGCGGGCAGACGGCTTTTCAGTTCAGCCTTGAGCGCTGCGCGCAGTTGATCGTGCTGTTCGCTCGACAAATCACTGTCGCTCGGCACGACATAACCGATCAACTGCATCCCGGCCAATCCTTCGCGGGCAAGGACCAGGGCTTCGCGAACGGCCGGAATTTGCAGCAGGCAGGATTCGATTTCACCGAGTTCGATACGGAAGCCGCGAATCTTCACTTGGTGATCGAGTCGGCCGACGTATTCGATGACGCCATCGGCGCGATAGCGTGCCAGATCGCCGGTACGGTACAGACGCCCGCCCTGCGTGCTGAACGGATCAGGCATGAAGCGTTCGGCGGTCAGCTCCGGGCGCTGGAAATAGCCCCGCGCCAATAGATCGCCGGCAATCACCAATTCACCGACGACGCCCACCGGGACCGGTTGGCCACCGCTGTCCAGCAGGTAAATGGCGCGTCCAGCCAAGGGGCGGCCGATCGGCATGGTTTTCGGCAGCGGCGCATGCCCGGTGACGTAGTCCGTGCAATCGAGCACCGTGGCACTGACCGTGGTTTCCGTCGGGCCATAGGTGTTGAGCAGGCGCACATGGCCAAGTCCCGCCTTGCCCCACGCCGCCACGCCTTCCGGTGGCATGGCTTCGCCGCCCACGATCACCTGGCGCAACGGCCCATAGTCACGGACACCGGCAGCGGCAAAATCCCTCGCCAGCATGTTCCAGTACGTGGTGGTCAGGTCGCTCACCGTGAATTGCTTGTCGAGCAACTGCTGGTACCAGGTTTCGCTGTCCCAGATGTCCGGCCCGCGCAGTACCACCGACGCGCCGCAGATCAGCGCCGGGTAGAGCTGTTCGACAAAGGCATCGAAGTTGAACGTGGCAAATTGCAGCGAACGATCGGCGGGTGTCAGGCCAAGGAATTCCAGGGCGACTTGCGCGTGTCGGGTCAACGCCGCCTGGGTAATTCCCACACCTTTTGGTCGACCGGTGGAACCTGAGGTGAACATCACATACGCCAGGTTATGGCCATGGGTACGGCAGGTCGGATTGTCGCTGTGCGCGCTGTCGGCGAGGTCGAGTTCGTCGACGCACAGCACGCTCACCGCGTCTACCGAGGGCAGGCGCTGGAGCAGAGAGCGCTGGCTGAGCAGCACGCTCAGGCCGCTGTCTTCGATCATCGAGGTCAGGCGTTCCTGCGGGTATTCGGGATCGAGGGGCACGTACACACCGCCGGCCTTGAGCACCGCCAGCAGGCTGACGATCATCCGCGCCGAGCGCTCGACCGCGATGCCCACCCGCACTTCCGGGCCCACGCCGTAGCCGAGCAGGGTCTGTGCCAGGCCATTGGCTGCCGAGTTGAGTTGGGCATAGCTCATGCGCACGTCATCGCAAATCAGCGCGAGGGCATGCGGCGTGGCCAGTGCCTGGCGTTCGAAGAGCTGATGCACGCCTGCGCTCGGCAATGGCGCCACGGCTGGATTCCATTGTTCGCGTTGCTGGCGGCACTCGGTGTCGCTCAGCAGCGACAATTCGCTCAGGGCAACCTCGGGATTGGCGGTGATGGCGTGCAACAGGTTCTGCCAATGCCCGGCCAACCGCTCGATGGTGGCGGGGCTGTACAGATCGCGGCTGAATTCGATGTTGGCGTCGATGCGGTTCAGGGAATAACTGACGTCCAGCGACAGGTCGAATTTCGCCTGCCCGCTGCCGGCATCGACAAAGTCCAGGGTCAATTCGCCCAGGTTCAGCGGCACCGAGGCGCCGCCGTCCGTGCGCCAGTTGAACAGCACCTGGAACAACGGATTGATCTGCTGACTGCTTTGCAGTTGCAGGTCGTCGAAGCTCAATTCCAGCGGATAGTCGGCATGGTCGAGCGCGGCCAGCGATTCGCGGCGCAGACGCAGCAGGAAGTCCTTGCAAGGCAGCTGCGGGTCAATCCGCGCGCGATAGACCTGGGTGCTGACAAAGAACCCGACCAGGTCCTGAATTTCACTGCGGTTGCGTGTGGCGTTGGGCACGCCGACGGTGAAATCGTCCTGGCCGCTGTAGCGGCTCAGGAGCAATTGCCAGGCGCCCAGGGCGACCACAAAGGGAGTCAAACCGTGCTGCTGGCAGAAGCGATTAAGTGCTTGCGCCAAGGTGGCGGGCAGGCTGAAGTCGTGTTTGCCGGCCGCATGGCTGTGCTGGTCGTTGCGCGCAAAGTCCACCGGCAGATCCAGCGGCGGCAACGTCTGACCCAGATAATTCTGCCAGTATTCGGCGCTGGTCTTGCAGGCTGGGCTGTGCAGATAGTCGCCACGCTGCCAGTCGGCATAGTCGGCGTACTGGATGGCCGGGCGCGGCAGTGGCGCGCTCATGCCCATTGCCGCTTGCGCATAGGCGCGGGTCAGGTCCTGCATCAGGATCGCGTTGGACCAGGCGTCCGAGGCGATATGGTGCATGTTGAGCAACAGCAAGTGCTCCTTGTCGGCGACTTGTAGCAGTGTCGCGCGCATCAGTGGTGCTTGCTTCAGGTCGAAGGGTTTGGCGGCCTCTTCGGCAGTGCGCCGGGCAATCTGCTGTTCGCGTGCTTCAGCGCTCAGGCCGCGCAGATCATCGAACCCCAACTGCAGCGTTGCGTGTGCATCGACCACCTGCATGGCTACGCCGTCGATCTCGACGATCGCGCTGCGCAGGACATCGTGGCGTTCGATGACTCTATTCAGCGCCATTTCCAGATGCTGTGCTTGCAGAGCGCCGCTCAGGCGTACGGCGCGTGGCAAGTTGTAAGCGGCACTGTCAGGTGTCAGCTGTTGTACGAACCACAGTCGCTGCTGCGCGAAGGAGAGGGGGGCCGGGGCCGGGTGGGGACGGGCAATGATGCCTTGGGATTGCTCGCCGGCATCTGCCATCAGCAGCGCCAGTACCTCATCATCGAGTAAGTCGTTCATCGGGCTCTCGTGGTTGGCAGCACCGTGAGCGCTGACGGCGTTGCCGACAGTCGGGTCCACGGCGATAAACATTCGGATTGAAGGCCGGCAGGGCGGGTGTCCGGCCGGCTGCAAAGGTGCAATCGATCAAGCAGTCTCGAGGGGCTTCTTGTGGGTGACCACTCGGCCTCCCTCCATCCTCACCAACTGATCGGCGACATCGAAGTAGCGGTCATCGTGGGAGATCACGATGATGGTCTTGCCCATCTGTTTCAGCTCCGGCAGCAGCTCGGTGTAGAAGATGCGCCGGAAGGCCGGGTCCTGATCGGCAGCCCATTCGTCGAACACCAGCACCGGACGCTCCTCCAGCCAGGCGTTGATCAGCGCCAGGCGTTTGCGCTGGCCGGTGGACAGATCGGTGGTGCTGAAAACACCGTCGTTAATGCTCACCTTGTGCGCAATCTCCAGGCGTTCCAGATAGCGGCTGGTGTCGGCCGGCACTTGTTTGTCGCCCTGTACCAGTTCATCGAACAGGTAGTAGTCGGCGAAGATCGTGGTGAACAGTTGGCGATAGTCATCGCGAGCCTGGGCATCGACCACCTGGCCATTGAGCAGGACTTCCCCGCGTTGTGGCGCATACAGGCCCAGCAACAATTTGATCAGGGTGGTTTTACCGCCGCCGTTCTCGCCGACGATAAACACGATGTCACCCTGCGCGATGTCCAGATTGACCGGCCCCAGCTCGAACGCTGCGCTGCCCTGAACCGGCGGGAAGGCGTAGTGCACGTTGTGCATTTGCAACTGTTGTACCGCCGTTTTGCTCGCCGCAGCGCAGTCGCGCAGGAGCAAATGCGGTTCCGGCGAAGAAAACTGTTCGGCCAGTTCGGCGATGCGTTTGAAGGCAATGTTCGCGCGACTGACCACCGGCAAGGTGGTGACCAGATATTCCAGTGGGCCTTTCATGTACAGCAGCACCAGCACGAAACCGCTGAGCACGGCTTTATCGGTACCGAGCCAGAACGATTGCAGGGCCAGGGCCAGACCGATCACCACGAAAAACAGCATCGAGCCAAAGGTTTTCGCCACCACGAACGTGTTGATGGAGCGGATGTGCGTGTTGCAGATGTAATCCGCCGTGCCCTCGATGCGCTGGCTGAACATGCGCTGGCGGCGCGGGCGATGAATACGCAGTTCCTTGGCACCCGCAGCGATTGCGCTGTAGTGCTTCTGCAGCTCGTCCTCGGCTTCGCGCGCCGCTTCGAAACCTTTGATGCCTTTGGCGCGAGCAATGTATTGCACGACGGTGCCGATCACGATCGCGATCAACAGCAGGGCAAACATTGGCAGGGACAGATAGGCCAGGTAACCCAGGCAACCGAGAGTGACGGTGAAAGCGATCGCCAGTGGCGCAAAGGAAAACGCGAAATCACTGACAGTGTCGACGTCATGGGTCAGCACCGGAATCAGGCGATGACTGCGAAACCGTTCGATCTGCTCGATGGGCGCCAGCAGGACTTTTTCGCCGAGTGATTTACGCAGACCGGCGATGATGTGCTGGCCGACGTGGTTGGTGCCGATGTCCGACAGAATCGAAGTCAACAGGGCGAACGCGCAGAGGCCGGCAAACGTCAGGAGTACGGTGGCTGACGGAACGCCGCTGCCGTTCAGGGCTTTGTTGATGGTCGCGAGCAGGGCAGTGACGCTGACGCCACCGAGCATGCCGAGCAGGATCGACAGCGCCACGACGACCCGGTAAGGCTTGAGCAGGCCGAGGACTTCACTGATGGCTCCGCGCGATTTTGTGGTCATGGAGGTTTCCGCTTCTAGTGCCGCTAACGGCATCGTTTCAAGGATTGGGCTGGTTAAAAGACGAAACCCGTGGGCGGCGATTTAGCCGACCACGGGTTTATCGAGGCTGAGACGACGAGCGAGCGCCCAGCGCCGCCGTGGCGGTTGCCGTTACCGCTGTCCTTACAGATCGCGCGCGACGCGAAAACCAATCCAGTCGCCGCGGGTGTCGCTGTAGGTGGCGTTGCGGTTGCCCGAGCGCGAGAACACTGGTGCTTCACCCCAGTCGTTGCCGCGGATGCGGCGAATCTTGCAGTCACCGGTCAACCAGGCGCTGCCATCACTCGGCGCGCCGACATAGTTTTCGTTGTAGCAGTCGGCGGTCCATTCGTAGATGTTGCCGTGCATGTCGTAGACGCCGAAGGCATTGGCCGGAAACTTGCCCGCCGGCGCGGTGAAGTTGTAGCCGTCGGCAGCGCCATAGGTGTTGGCGTGTTTGGCGATGCTGTATTCCTTGCCCTCATCGAAGGGGAACGGGAAAGGCCCGGTGCTACCGGCACGGGCGGCGTATTCACGCAGCGATTCGCTGACCAGTCGATACGATTTAGCGGTTTTCTTTGACAGCCAGGCCACGTAGGCCTCGGCTTCGGCGAAGTCCATGCACACCGCCGGATGCTTGTCGGTGTACTGCTTTTTCGGATCGCTGCCCGCGTAGTCGGGAATACCGGCCTTGCACGCGCGGCCCGGGCGTTTGTCGCCGTCGGGCAGCTGATAGCCGGTGTCGGCGAGGTAGGCGTCCCATTGCCCTTTGAGCACCTGGAAACGACTGATGGCCAGCGGTTTGGCAAAGGTCACCGGGTGCATCGGACCTTCGTCCGGTTCGCGGCCGACTTCGTCATCCGGGGTGCCCATGGTGAAGGTGCCGGTGGGCAGCACGACCATTTCCGGGCAGTCCTTGCAGTCCTTGAAGACCTTGCCCGGTTTGAGCGGTTCGGCCGCTTGCGCCAGCCCCGGCAAGGCACAACCGAGCAATGCAGCGAGACCGAGCGCGGGCAACGCTTTCAAGGAAAAATTACGCAGTTCACTACTGTTCATCATGATTCTCGATAACAGGTTGAAAGGAAACGTGAGAGCGGGGCGCCTACAGCTGTTTGGCCAATAGCGCCATCAAGCGATCGATTTGCGCTTCGTCGTTGAGCAGGCCCGGTGCGGTACGAATCACCGGACCCACGTCGCGGTTCACGGCGTCGGCAACCACGCGGTTCTGCATCAGGTACGCGGCGACTTTGTCGCTGTCCTGGCCCTTGACCCGAAAGAAGGTAAAACCGGCCGACAGTTGCGGACTCAGCGGGGTGACGAGTTCGATTTGCGGGTGTTCCAGCAGACGCTTCTTCAGGTAGCTGTTGAGCGCGTGGATGCGCGCTTCGACCTCGGCCTTGCCCAGTTGCAGGTGCAGCTTGAAGGCTTCGTCCAGCGCCCAGCGATACTCGAAGGAGTGATAGCCACCGGGCGTCATGGTGGTGGAAAACGCTGTGGCCTCGGAGAAGGTCGGGGTGATCGGCGTCACGTATCTGACCTCCTCGAAACGGCTGCAGACGATGCCGGTGCCGCGCGGGCCAAACATCCACTTGTGGGTGCCGGCGATGAAGAAGTCACAGTTCATCTGCGCGAAGCTCAGGTTGTCGACGCCGAAACCGTGCACGCCGTCGACCACATAAATGATCCGGTCGGCATCGCTGCGGCCACGGTTGTGCTTGTCGACGATGGCGCCGATGTCACCGATCGGCAGCTTCACGCCGCTGCCCGAATGCACCCAGCACATGCCCAGTACGCGGGTTTCAGGGCGGATGGCCGTGTCGATGGCGGCGAGGATTTCGGCTTTGGTCGCGGTCTGCGGATCCTTGAACAGACGGATCTTGCGCACCTGCGTGCCTTCACGTTCCTTGCGCAAGGCGAGGATGGTGTGAGTGGCATAGTGTTCGTGGGCGGTGGTGAGGATCTCCTGGTCGGGGCGCACCTGCACACCGCCGTAAATCATCGTCAGACCTTCAGTAGTGCTGCCGGTCAGGGCGATCTGTTTGGCGTTGGCTTGCAGGTATTGGCCGGCCCAGACGCGCACGTTTTCCTCGCGCTGCTCGATCACGCCGAGGTCCCAATCCATGGCCAGGCCGGGATTTTTGTCGAGGGCGGCGCGATGCCGTTCAATCGCTTCGCGCACGGGTTTCGGGTGCGAGGTGATCAGGAAGTTGGAAAAGTGCAGGTAGTCCGGATCCTGGTCGAACAATTGCTGCAACTGCGTCCACTTGCTGCGCGGCATTGGCGCAGGGGGCGCAGCCGTGGCGGCAGCGCTGGCGATGTTCGGCAGGCTTGCGCCCAGTGGCAGCGCAGCGGCGAGCAGTCCGGCCTGTTTCAGAAAATCACGACGATTGTTCATGGCTGCGTTGTTCCCTGCGCGTTGGCCAGCGCCGGTTTCGCGGCTTTTTCGACCTGATCCCAGACGCGCAGGAAGTTGCCGCCCCAGAGTTTGCCGATGTCGGCTTCGGAGTAACCGCGCGACAGCAGTTCAGCGGTGACATTGCGGATCTCGCCGACGTTCTCGAACCCTTTGACGCCGCCGCCCTCATTGAAGTCGGAGCTGATGCCGACATGGTCGATGCCGATCTTGCGCACGGCGTATTCGATGGCGTCGCCGAAATCCTTGAGACTGGCCTTCGGTTCGTCTTCGAGGATCGCGTAGAGGCGGCTGGCGTACAGACCGAATTTGGTTTCGGACCAGGCCGCAATGATCGGGTCGCCCGGCATCAGCGCCATCGCCAGGTTCGGCAGGGGCGGCAAGTCGAATTCCTTGCGCAGCTCGTTGAGGCGATCCTGGGTCTTCTGGGTCAGCGGCCGCAGGTACTGCGAGAACGCAACGATTTGCACCACGCCGCCGCTGTTCTTGATCAACTGCATCTCTTTGTCGCTGAGGTTGCGTGGGATGTCGACCATCGCGCGCGGCGCCGAGTGCGAGGCAACCAGCGGCGTACGGCTCAGCTGTGCGACTTGTTCGAGGGCCTTGGTCGACATCTGTGACACGTCGATGATCACGCCCAGATCATTGAGGCGCTTGACCGCCTGCTTGCCCAGATCGGAGAGGCCGTCGAGGGCGTCCGGTGAGTCATTGAGAAATGGCAGTGGGCGAGACGAATCCGCCCAGTCGTTGTTGCCGATGTAGCTGAAGCCGAACATGCGCATGCCGCGCGCCGTCCACAGGTCCAGCAGATTCAGATCATGGCCCAGCGGATAGGCGTTGAGCATGCTGATGAAAATCGCGAACTTGCCTTCGCCGTGCAGGCGGCGCATGTCGTCCGGGGTATAGGCGATCGCGACTTGATTGGGGTAGTCGCGAACCATCCCGGAGATGATCCGGTAGCGGATTTCCTGCTGGTTGCGGGCTTCGTCGATGAAGCCGGCAGTCGGTTTGTGGGGGGCATCGGGGCCGTTCCACATTTCCGGCCAGCCGAAAATGGTCAGCGCCGCGCCAGACAAGCGACCGCGACTGGTTTTGGCCAGATCGAACTGGCCGGAGCCATCCTTGTCGGCTTCGTGACCGTCGGTGCCGAAGTTCTGCATCAGGCTGACATGGCTGTCGAAAGAGAGCATGCGTTCGTGCAGTTCATCTGCCTGTTTCACAATCTTGGCGTCATAGCCAAGGTCGTCCTTGAACCAGTGATGCCAAGCGGCAAAGCCTGCACCGGCGCTGATCGCCAGGGCTAAGGGCAGGCCGATGAATAGAGCCTTTTTCGAACGTGGTTTTGTCATTGCCATCTCAGTCGGGTTCGCCATCGAGGTGCAGGCGCAAAGCCTTTGCTATCTGGGAGGAACGAGCGATCGAGCGGGAAATTTAGGACGAGCGCCCCCCGGCGAAAATGACGGCTTAAATTTGCCCGGGCAGCAAACGTTCTAGCTTGGATAAAGCCTGCTTCATGGCTGACACAGGTAGGGCAATGAAGATTTCTCGACGATGGTTCATGGCAGGCCTGGCGCTGACCGGCGCTGCCGTGCCGGCGGCTTATTTTGGGCATCGTGAATGGACGAAGCCGGATCCGACGATCACTCCGGGTGAAGCGTCTTTCGACGTCGCCGACCTCGCCGGACAACGTTTGGCCAGTGCCTTGCGGGGCGTCTGGGATATTCGCTTCGAAGGCCGTGACGCGGGCCTTGAAGGCCTGCCGGTCAGGGGGCTGCAAGTGTTCCTCGACATCGGCCAGAAAGGTCGTGGCGTCTGTGGTTTCCTTGATACGCCGGAGCGTTTGCGTTCCGGCGAAACACCTCGTTACCGAATTCTTGGCGATCTGGCCGGTGCCGATGCGGCGAAACTGAGTTGGCGGCTGATCGGTGCGCAAGGCCAGATCAGCTATGAGCTGGAAATGATCCTCGATGAGGTCTGGGCCGATTTCGGCAACGCTGGCAAAGGCACCCTCAGCGGTAAAGTCTTGCGCCTGGATCGCCCCTTGGCCTTGCCGGTACAGGACAATGGTTTCGTCGCAGTCAAGCGCCTGTTTCCCGAGGCGCGTGAACGTACGCCGTTGAATCCGACGTTGCTGGCCTGGTTGATTTCCCCCGAGCACCGACTGTTCCACCAGTTGTGGCATGCCACGCGGGACAAGTGGCACACCTTGCCCGAAGACAAGCGCGAAGCCCTGCGCGGCATCGGCTGGCAGCCCGGACCGCGTGACAAGGAGCGCGATGCCCGTGGGCCGCGCAAGGATCGCAACGGCTCCGGGGTGGATTTCTTCTTCATGCACCGGCACATGCTCGGCACGGCGCGTTCTATGCAGGACCTGCCATCGTGGCAATACTTTCCGCTGCCACAACCGGAATTGATCCGTGATCGCCCGGGCTTCGCCCGTTACTTCGACAACCATGACGGCACGGCGCTGCCGCCCGCATGGCTGGCTGACGGTGATGACGAGTACAGCAAGTGGGTCAGCGACATCAAAACGGCCGAGACCTACGAAAGCAACTTCCAGGTCTGGGAGTCGCAATACCGTGATCCGGTGTACCTGGCCAGGCTCACGCTCGGACAGTTCGGTTCCGAGGTTGAATTGGGCCTGCACGACTGGCTGCACATGCGCTGGGCGTCTGTACCGCGCGACCCGTCGAACGGTCAGCCGGTGCCTTTCGCGCGTGATCCTGCCGACTTCGCTGCGCGTTGGTACGGCCCGGAAAATGACTTCCTTGGCGACCCGTTTTCATCCCACGTCAATCCGTCGTTCTGGCATTTTCATGGCTGGATCGACGACCGTATCGAAGACTGGTTTCGCGCGCACGAGCGCTTCCATCCGGGTGAAGTCACTCGCAAGGTGGTCAATGGTGTGCAGTGGTTTGCACCAGGGCGCTGGAACGAAGTCGATGATCCGTGGCTGGGGCCGGTCACGCATGGCTGCAGCACTACGCCAGGGTTGCAGGCGGGCAAGACGGTGGAGATGGACCCGGAAACCATGAAGCTGGCACTGCGCATTACCTTTCTCAATGACGAGAAAAAACTCGCCGGCCTGTTCCGCCGCGTGCCGCAACGGCCGTGGTATGCGCGCAATCTGAAACCGAAACAGGCTTCGCTCTGAGACGGCGTCATCGTTCTTCGCGAGCAAGCTCGCTCCCACAGGTTGACCGCATTCCTTCAATTGAAATGTGATCCCCTGTGGGAGCGAGCCTGCTCGCGAACGCGCTTGAACGGGCTGCGCGATTACAGGGTCTGCCACCCGCCGCCCAGCGCCTTGTACAAGGCAATACTCGCCTGCATTCGCGACAGCCGCAGTTGCACGTTCTGGTCTTGCGCTGCATACAGCGTGCGCTGGGTTTCCAGCACGGTCAGCAAGTCTTCGGCGCCGGCCTGATAACGGCTCTGGGCGATGTTGAAGGCGGTTTGCGCCTGATTCAGTTCTTCGCTCTGCCACTGCCGTTGTTGATCAAGACCGCGGATGCTGTTGAGGGCTTTTTCGACGTCGGCGAAACCATTGATGATGGCGCCCCGATAGGTTTGCAGCAGCTCCTCCTGGCGGGCCGTGGCCTTGTCGCGCTCGGCCCCCAGACGGCCATTGTTGAAGATCGGTGCGATCAGCCCGGCGGTGAGGTTGTAGAACGGACTGCGCAACAGGTCATCGGCCTGGTTGGCACCCGAGCCAATGCTCGCGCCCAGCGTGATTTTCGGCAGCATCGCCGCCCGCGCCACCGTGACGTTCGCCTGAGCTGCCGCCAATTGCGCCTCGGCACGGGCGATGTCCGGACGCCGGGTCAGCAGTTCGCTGGGCAGGCCGGCGGATATCGGCGGCCATTGCAACTGGTCGAAGGCCTCGTGGCTGGCCGGCAGGTCTTGCACCGGGCGGCCAAGCAGTGCCGCCAGGACGATCTGAGCGTCTCGAGCCTGTTGCTGGACGGTCGGCAGTTGGCGTTGCTGCGCGGCCACCAGGCTTTTCTGTTGCGCCAGTTCAAGCGCCGTGGCGGAACCTGCGTTGTAGCGCGTCTGCACCAGTTGCAGGACGTTTTGCGCGTTGGCCAGATTAAGCTCGGCGATGCGGCTCTGTTCCTGCAGCGACAGCACCTGCGTGTAGCTGTTGGCGACGCTGCTGAGCAGGGTCAGCTCGACGGTGGCGCGATCAAACTCGCTGGCCTGCAGGCTGAACTGGGCACTGTCGCGCGATGCGCGCTTGCCGCCCCAGAAGTCGATTTCGTAACTGGCGCTGAGGCCGACGTCGAAATAATCCACTGCCTTGTTGCTGCTGTCGGCATCCAGTTGACGATAGCCATCGCCGCGCAACAGCTTCTGTCGATTGGCGTTGCCGGTTCCTTGTATTTCCGGTAGCAACGAGCCGCCGGCAATCACGGTGTCGGCACGCGCCTGGCGCACGCGAGCGATGGCTGCGGCGAGGTCGTAACTGCCGACCTGGGCCTGCTCGATCAATTGATCGAGTTGCGGGCTGGCGAAGCGCGTCCACCAGTGCAGGGTGTCGCGTTCGGCGCTGGTGTTGTGCGGTGATTGCCAGGCGGCGGGCGGCACAATGCCGCTGTCCGGGCGTTGCGGGGAACTGCCGCAAGCGCTGAGTATCAGGCAGGCGGTCAACAGACTGAGGCGCGGTTTCATAGAGCGATCATTCACTGGTAAGGGCCGTGACCGGGTCGAGTCGGGCAGCTTTGCGGGCCGGCATGAAGCCGAAGACAACACCGGTGACCAGGGCGCAACCAAAAGCGCCGAGAACCGCCATCAACGAGAACGCTACCGCGACTTCACTGAGAATCAGCACGCCACCAATGATCAGCGCCAGGGCGATGCCGGCGATGCCGCCGACCACCGAGAGCATCACCGCTTCAGTGAGAAACTGGCGCAAGATGTCGCGCTGGCGGGCGCCGGTGGCCATGCGGATGCCGATTTCGCGAGTGCGTTCGCGGACGGTCATGAGCATGATGTTCATCACGCCGATGCCGCCGACCAGCAGCGAGATCGCCGCAATCGAGCCGAGCATCAGCGACAGGGTGTTTTGTGTGCGCGCTTCGGCCTGGATCATCGCGGCGTTGTTGGTCAGTTCGAAATCCTTCTTGCCGTTGTGCAGGTTCAGCATCAATTGTTCGATGGCGTGCTCGGTGTCCTTGACCTTGCGCGCGTCGGCGGCAGCGATGGCCACGTACTCCGGATTACGCGTGCCAAACAACCTCACGCTGGCGGCGGAGTAGGGCACGGCGATGCGGTTGTCACTGTCGGAGTCGCCGGAGCTGGCACCTTTTTCCGCCAGTACCCCGACCACCTGAAACGGCACGTTCTCGATCAGGATGTACTGGCCGATCGGGTTCGGTATGTCTTTGAGGAGTTTGGTGCGCACCTTGTGGCCGATCACTGCAACGGCTGCCGCGTTCTGTTCGTCGGCCTCAGTGAAGTAACTGCCCTGAACCACCGGCCAGTTGAAGATCGCCGGGAAGTTGGTGTCATTGCCGCCGACGTAACTGAGGTGGTCGGCATTGCCGAAGCGCACGCCGGCTTCGGCGCCATTCACCGGCATGATCCGCTGCACTTGTGGCAGGCTCGCCAGGGCATGCACATCGTCAAGAGTGATGATGCCCGGTGGCGTTCGCGGGTTGGGCGCCGAGCCGCTGAGATAAATGATGTTCGAGCCGAACGCGCCCATTTGTGCCATGACCTGGCGCTTGCTGCCTTCGCCGACGGCGAGCATCACCACCACCGAGGCTACGCCGATGATGATGCCGAGCAGGGTCAGCGCGGTGCGGAAGCGGTTGATCCACATCACCCGCCACGCGGCGTGCAGGGCGTCCACCAGTTCGCCTTTCCAGGCGCCGGTAGCTTCGGCGCCTTCGCTCAAGCGCTTGCGCAGATCCACCGCTTGCAGGGCGCCGGGATTGGCACTGTGCTGGGCGTCGGGGTTGTCTCTGGCGCTATCGCTGATGATCAAGCCATCGCTGATTTCGATAATGCGCTTGGCACGCGCCGCCACTTCGCGGTCGTGGGTGATGAGAATGACCACATGGCCCTGGCTCGCCAGTTCATCGAGCAGCGCCATGACTTCCTTGCCGCTGTGGCTGTCGAGGGCGCCGGTCGGTTCGTCGGCCAGAATGATGTGGCCGCCATTCATCAGTGCGCGGGCAATCGACACGCGTTGTTGCTGGCCTCCGGAAAGCTGATGGGGGCGGTTGCCGGTGCGCGAGGCGAGGCCGAGACGGTCGAGCAGGGCGGCGGCGCGGGCATGCCGTTCGGCGGCGGGGGTGCCGGCGTAGATGGCCGGCATCTCGACGTTCTCCTGGGCCGAGCCGGACGGAATCAGGTGATAGCCCTGAAACACGAAACCGAAGGCTTCGCGCCGCAGCCACGCCAGTTCATCGCTGTCGAGGCCGGCGACGTTTTCCCCGGCGAAGCGGTATTCGCCGGACGTCGGCCGGTCGAGGCAGCCGAGAATGTTCATCAGTGTCGATTTGCCGGAACCGGACGCGCCGACAATCGCCACGAACTCGCCGGCGTGAATCGACAGGTCGATGCCGCGCAACACGTGAACTTCGGGAGCGTCACCGCCGCCGTAGGATTTGCGGATGTCCTGCAGGTCGATCAGAGGCGTTTGCATTCAACCTCCGCTGCCGTCGGCCGGGCCGATCAGCAAGTGATCGCCTTCGTTCAAGCCCTCGATAATCTGCACTTTGAGGCGGTCGCTGATGCCGGTGCGTACTTCGCGGGACTGAATCTCGCCATTGGCGGCAATGACCTGCGCGGTCTGCCGATTGGCCGCCGCGCTGCCTTGCAGGGCGGCGACCGGTGCGGTGAGAACGTTTTTCGCCTGGTCGGCGACGAAGAACACTTGCGTGGTCATCTCTGCCATCAAAGCGTTGTCGGCGTTATCGACGTCCAGCAGCACTGTGTACAGCACCACGCGCGCGCTGCCGCTTTTACTCGAACTGGCCGGGCTGCCACCGCCCTGGCTGGTCTGGTCCAGCGGTTTGGGTGGCACCGGCAGGATTTGCCGAACGGTGCTGCTCCAGCGCCGATTGCCACCGCTGAGTGTGGTGAAGTAAGCAGTCATGCCCGGTTTTACATGGCCGATATCGGCCTCGGAGACCTCGGCCCAGACCGTCATCGGCGACAGTTTGGCGATGCGCAGGATCAGTGGCGTCTGCTGCTGGGCATTGAGTGTCTGGCCTTCGCGGGCATCGAGTGCGACCACGGTGCCTTCCATCGGCGCATAAATGCGCGTGTAACCGAGTTCGGCCTGATCACTGCGCAGACTGGCCTCGGCCTGACGGATCTGGGCGCGGAACATGTCGATACGTGCCTGGGTGGCCTTGAGCTCGGCGCGGGCGGTCTGCACGTCTTCTTCACGGGTGGCGCCGCCGGCCGCGAGGTTCTGCTGGCGCTGGTACTTCTGCCGCGCCAGTTCGTGCTGCGCCTGTTGCTCTTGCAACTGCGCCTTGAGGTTTTCGATGGAGAACTGGCTGGCGTCGAGCTTGGCCTTTTGCGTCGACGGGTCGATTTCGACGAGCAATTGGCCTTGCTTGACCACGTCGCCGACTTCCACATGGATTTTGCGGATTTGCCCGGAAGCCTGGGCGCCGACGTCCACATAGCGCCGTGGCTGCAAAGTGCCAAGGGCAGTGACGCTGCTTTCAATGTCGCCGCGACTGACTTGCACGGTGGCGAACTTGTCCCGACCGGGCGGCAATATCTGCCAGGCGGCTACGGCGACAACGGGAATCAGACAAAGGGCTACGAGCAGGGCGCGTCGGGCGGGGCGGGGACGTTTCATGCAGGGTTCCGGCCAGTGAGAATCGACCCGTCATCCAGCCGGCACCGCACGCGGGCCACGACCGAACGCTGGCGCAGGAGGCGACAGATACGGGGAACTGTCCTTTAAACGAGAGACGCGGCAGGTAATTTAAGCGCTGAAAAACCCGGTAACAGGTATAGATGCCCACAATTTGTCGGGCAAATTGAAACAGCACTTTAAATCTATATGAGAATTACTATAAATTACGCATCTGAAATTGCCACCATCGTGCCATTGTCGTTTTGACCCTGGCGGATCTGGCTCAAGGATCGAAACCGCACCGTTGCGGTCGGGAGTCATGTTGGAAAACTACTATCGCGAGCTGGTGTGTTTCCTTAACGCCAGGCTGGGCAACCGTCAGGTGGCCGAAGATGTGGTGCATGACGCTTATGTGCGGGTGCTGGAGCGTTCCAGCGACACGCCGATCGAACAACCGCGTGCCTTCCTTTATCGCACGGCCTTGAACCTGGTCATCGATGATCATCGGCGCAACGCCTTGCGTCAGGCCGAGCCGCTTGACGTGCTGGACAGCGAAGAGCGCTATTTCACCCCGTCGCCCCATGGCACCCTTGATCACGGTCAGCGCCTGGCGATGCTTCAGCGCGCACTGGCAGAATTGTCGCCGCTGTGTCGCGAAAGTTTTCTGCTGCGCAAGATCGAAGGCCTGTCCCATAACGAAATCGCCGAGAGCCTCGGGATTTCCAAAGCGCTGGTAGAGAAACACATCGTCAATGCCATGAAACATTGCCGGCTACGCATCAAACAATGGGACGCCCATTGAGCCTTCCTCAGTAAATTTTTTTTCACCGTCCTCGTTCCTACTCAACAGACGATCTGCTGTCCTGCTTCGGGCCGGTCAGGTCACCCAGGCTTTATCCCCACGGTTGAGGGGTTCATCCAGAGGACACTGGAAATGACACAGGCAATTGCATCGCCCATCGTTCACGACCTGATCGGCGTCGGTTTCGGCCCTTCGAACCTGGCGCTGGCCATCGCTCTGCAAGAGCGCGGCCCGACCCAGGGCGAGCTGGATGTGCTGTTCCTCGACAAGCAGGCCAACTACAGCTGGCACGGCAACACCCTGTCGACCCAGAGCGAGTTGCAGATTTCCTTCCTCAAGGATCTGGTGACCCTGCGCAATCCGACCAGCCCGTATTCCTTCGTCAATTACCTGAAGTACCACGGTCGTCTGGTCGACTTCATCAACCTCGGCACCTTCTATCCATGCCGCATGGAGTACAACGACTACCTGCGTTGGGTCGCCGGGCAGTTCACCGAACAAAGCCGTTACGGCGAAGAAGTGCTGACCATCGAGCCGGTGCTGCACAACCATCAGGTTGAAGCCCTGCGCGTGATTTCCCGTGGCAGCGATGGCCAGCAGCATGTGCGGACCACCCGTTCGGTGGTGGTCAGCGCCGGCGGCACGCCGCGTATTCCCGAGGCGTTCAAAGCGCTGAAGGGCGACACTCGCGTGTTCCACCACTCGCAGTATTTGTCGCAAATGGCCAAGCAGCCGTGTGTGAACAATCAGCCGATGAGCATCGCGATCATCGGTGGCGGGCAGAGTGCGGCGGAAGCCTTTATCGACCTGAACGATTCGTTCCCGTCGGTACAGGTCGACATGATCCTGCGCGGCTCGGCCCTGAAACCTGCGGATGACAGCCCGTTCGTCAACGAAGTGTTTTCGCCGGAATTCACCGACCTGGTGTTCCAGCAGAACAGCGCCGAGCGTGAGCGTCTGGTCAACGAGTACCACAACACCAACTACTCGGTGGTCGACATTGACCTGATCGAACGCATCTACGGCATCTTCTATCGTCAGAAGGTGTCCGGGATTGCCCGTCACGCGTTCCGCACGCTGACCACTGTCGAGAGCGCTACTGCCACCGACAACGGTATCGAACTGGCCGTGCGCAACAACGCCACTGGCGAAGTCACCGTGCGCAATTACGACGCGGTTGTTCTGGCCACCGGCTACGAGCGGCAGATGCATCGCAAACTGCTGGCGCCGCTGGAAGAATACCTCGGCGATTTCGAGGTTGATCGCAACTACAAACTGATTACCGACGAACGCTGCAAGGCCGGCATCTACATGCAGGGTTTCTGCCAGGCCAGCCATGGTTTGAGCGATACGTTGCTGTCGGTGTTGCCGATTCGCGCGGACGAGATTGCCGGTTCTTTGTATGAGCATGGCAAAAACCGTGGGCATCGTTCGATGGCGGATTTGTTATTGGCAACTGCCAGCTGATTTTTAGCGCCTCACATACCGCTTTCGCGAGCAAGCTCGCTCCCACAGGGGATTTTCAGTGAACACAGATTTTGTGTCAGATGAAGATCCAATGTGGGAGCGAGCTTGCTCGCGAAGGGGCCATCAAAAGCGCCACACATTCTGTTCCTGAACCCTTCCTGAACATCCCCCATATTCCCCGACACACTGCCTTTTGCGGGTTTACTCTCCAGACATCGGGGCGTAAGCTTCGCGCGTTTTCATCAATAGCGGAGACCCACAGTGGGTACTTGTTCGAGTGACAGTTGTCGGCCGGTCTCGGTAACCGGCAGATTCTCGGCAAGATAACGCGCAGACTTTCTCTGTCGTTGTCTCGCCGTAAAAGCGAGCAGCGGCATCCCGTGCATGGCCCGTCCGTGGTCATGTCTAGACGTCCTTCTCATCGACGCTGAACAGAGCGTGATTGCGACTTTATTGTTGTGATCGCAGCCCTATCGACACGCCTGTCTTTCCTGACCGGCGCGCCAGGCCTTGCCGTGCCGGTTTTTCCGGCGGACGAGGCGCGGCCGTACCTGCTTGACGGTTTCCCGGCTGACCATAGGGGCAACAGCCATGAAACTTACGCTCAAGGAATTTTTCGCAGGTTTTCTGCGGACCCGCCACATCGCCCGGCACTTCCGTCGCCTGGCGCTGCTGGAATCGATCAACGACACCACGGTCAGCCGTGAAGTCCCACCCACTCTGGCCAACACCCTGGTCGATGCCGCGCATTGCGACACCGCGGGTTTACTGTCGTCACTCGGCACGCATTCCGATGGCCTCACCGATTTCGAAGTCGATGCACTGCGTGCGCAGTACGGCCTCAACGAGGTCGAACACGAGCAGCCGCTGCCGTGGTGGACTCACCTGTGGCACTGCTACAAAAACCCGTTCAACCTGCTGCTGACCCTGTTGGCGGTGATCTCGTGGCTGACTGAAGACCTCAAGGCCGCCGTGGTGATTTTCTCCATGGTGGTGCTGTCGACGCTGCTGCGCTTCTGGCAGGAAAGCAAATCCAACCAGGCCGCTGATGCACTGAAAGCCATGGTCAGCAACACCGCCACGGTAATGCGCCGTGACGCGCCGCGCAGCGAATTGCCGATCAAGCAACTGGTGCCGGGCGATCTCATCGTGCTCTCGGCCGGTGACATGATTCCGGCCGATTGCCGGGTGCTCAGCGCCAAGGACCTGTTCGTCAGCCAGGCGGCGATGACCGGTGAATCGATGCCGGTCGAGAAGTTTCCACGTCAGGCTGATCGCGATACGCGCAATCCGCTGGAGCTGGAAAACATCCTGTTCATGGGCACCAACGTCGTGTCCGGCACAGCGGTGGCGGTGATCCTGACCACCGGCAATAGCACCTATTTTGGTGCGCTGGCTCAGCGTGTCGGCGCGACTGATCGCGCAGTGACTTCGTTTCAGCAAGGCGTCAACAAAGTCAGCTGGCTGTTGATCCGCTTCATGTTCGTGATGGCGCCGCTGGTGCTGTTCATCAACGGGTTCACCAAGGGCGACTGGACTGAAGCACTGCTGTTCGCGCTGTCGATTGCCGTCGGCCTGACCCCGGAAATGCTGCCGATGATCGTCACCTCGACGCTGGCCAAAGGTGCGGTATTTCTGTCACGCAAAAAAGTCATCGTCAAACGTCTCGACGCGATCCAGAACTTCGGCGCCATGGACGTGCTGTGCACCGACAAGACCGGCACGCTGACTCAGGACAAGATCTTCCTGGCGCGCAATGTCGACGTCTGGGGTGAAGACTCCGATGACGTGCTGGAAATGGCTTACCTCAACAGCTACTACCAGACCGGCCTGAAAAACCTGCTCGACGTCGCGGTGCTGGAACACGTGGAAGTCCACCGCGAACTGAAAGTCGGCACGGCATTTCGCAAGGTCGATGAGATCCCGTTCGACTTCAATCGTCGGCGCATGTCGGTGGTGGTCGAAGGGCGTGGCCAGCCACATCAACTGATCTGCAAAGGCGCGGTGGAAGAAGTCTTGGCGGTGTGCAGCCGCGTGCGTCACGGCGAGGTCGATGAAGCCTTGAGCGATGAATTGCTGACCAGGATTCGTCAGGTCACCGCAGCATTCAACGCTGAAGGCTTGCGCGTAGTGGCGGTAGCCGCTCGCTCGATGCCGGAAGGTCGCGAGATTTACAGCTTGGCCGATGAACAGGAACTGACGCTGATCGGTTACGTGGCGTTCCTCGATCCACCGAAGGAAAGCACCGCGCCGGCGCTCAAAGCCTTGGCCGAACATGGCGTAGCGGTGAAAGTGCTGACCGGTGACAACGAACTTGTGACCGCGAAGATCTGCCGCGAAGTGGGTCTCGCGCAACAAGGTCTGCTGCTGGGCAACGACGTCGAGCGCATGAGCGATGCCGAACTGGCGGTGGCCGTGGAGAAGACCAATGTCTTCGCCAAACTGACGCCGTCGCACAAGGAACGCATCGTGCGCATCCTCAAAGGCAACGGCCATGTGGTCGGTTTCATGGGTGACGGCATCAACGACGCACCCGCGCTGCGTACCGCCGACATCGGCATTTCCGTGGACAGCGCGGTGGACATCGCCAAGGAAGCGGCCGACATCATCCTCCTCGAAAAGAGTCTGATGGTATTGGAGGAGGGCGTGCTCGAAGGGCGTCGCACCTTCGCCAACATGCTCAAGTACATCAAGATGACCGCCAGTTCCAACTTCGGCAACGTGTTCTCGGTGCTGGTCGCCAGTGCGTTCATTCCGTTCCTGCCGATGCTGCCGATGCACCTGCTGGTGCAGAACCTGCTCTACGACATTTCGCAGATTGCGATTCCATTCGATAACGTCGATGAGGAAATGCTGAAGAAACCACAACGCTGGCAGCCGGGCGACGTCGGGCGCTTCATGCTGTTCTTCGGCCCGATCAGTTCGATCTTTGACATCACCACGTTCGCCTTGATGTGGTACGTGTTTGACGCCAACACCCCGGATCACCAGACGCTGTTCCAGTCCGGCTGGTTCGTGGTCGGGCTACTGACCCAGACGCTGATCGTGCACATGATCCGTACGCCGAAGATTCCGTTCCTGCAAAGCCGCGCCGCCATGCCGCTGCTGGTGATGACCGGAATCATCATGGCGGTCGGCATCTTCCTGCCGATGGGGCCGCTGGCGCACTACTTCAAATTGCAGGCGCTGCCGTCGCTGTACTTCGTGTTCCTGCCGGTGATTCTGCTGGCGTACATGGCGCTGACCCAGGCAGTGAAAGGTTTCTACATCCGCCGCTTCGGCTGGCAATAACCGCAGGATTGCTCCCCCCTGTAGGAGCTGCCGCAGGCTGCGATCTTTTGATCTTGTCTTTTAAAAACAAAATCAAAAGATCGCAGCCTGCGGCAGCTCCTACAGGGGATTTGGGTGTTTTCAAGGACAAGACTATGCAAGCCATCAACAACCTCAACCTCGATTCGCTGCTCGACACCCTCGTCAGCCTCAGCGCTGCATTCATCCTCGGTGGCCTGATCGGCTTCGAGCGCCAGTACCGGCAACGCACCGCCGGCCTGCGCACCAACGTCCTGGTCGCCGTCGGCGCGGCGATTTTTGTCGACATGGCCAACCGTCTCGCCGGTGCTGAAGGCGCGGTGCGCGTGGTTGCCTACGTGGTCTCCGGCATCGGCTTTCTTGGCGCCGGCGTGATCATGCGAGAAGAAGGCAACGTACGTGGCCTCAATACCGCCGCGACTCTGTGGACCTCCGCCGCAGTCGGCGCTTGCGCGGGGGCTGATCTGCTCGCCGAAGCCGTGCTCGGCACACTGTTCATTCTGGCCGCCAACACCTTGCTGCGGCCGATCGTCAACAACATCAACCGTCAGCCTTTGGATGTGGTCTCGGCGGAAGTCACCAACATTGTCTACGTCATCGCTCGACGCTCACAGCAAACCGCCGTGTTCGCTTTGCTCGAAGCCGAGCTTGAGCGCAGCAATTACCCGGCCAGTGATGTCGACGTCCATGCCTTCGGTGCCGATGAAATCGAGATCGAAGCCACCCTGGCGACCACTTCGGTGGATGGTGATGAACTGGATGCTCTGGTGGCACGGATCTCGACGTCGGCGCTGGTGGTGCAGGCGTTCTGGAGTCCGAGTACCACCGAATGAGTGGCAACCGTGCTGACGCGCAGGCGAAGGGCCAATTTTTTCGGAAAAGTCCTACAGAAGCCGCCGATCAGGTTGCGTAGTCTTGCCGCACCCGAAAACCTGGCTGCCAAGAGATTGAGCATGATCAATAAAGCCCTGCGTATCCTCATCGCCGACACGCAACACTTTTACCGGATGAAAATCGAGCGGTTGTTCAACGAGCTCGATTACTACCGTGTTGCACCAGTGCAGAGCCTCGCCGAGCTGTTGACACTGGTGGACTACGGTTGCGAACCGTTCGATGTGGTAGTCATCAACGCCGAACTGGCGGGCGGCGCGCTGGATCTGCCGGAATTCCTGCTCGATAACCCGCAGGTGCGTCATGCGTTGGTCTACAAAGTGCCGTCGAAAACGATACAGATGGCCGAGGGCTTTGCCCAGGGCAACCTGCAGATCAGTCATGCGGCATTGCCCAATGCACAGGCGATCATGCATTTGATGGCGTGGGTCGACGGACCTCGGTCGGAGCAGGATGAGGCGGTGCGGCGTCTGGCTTATGCATAGAAAGACACTGGGCGCAACTGTCAGGTCTGACAGGTGATTCACTTCCCGTTACGTGTAACAGTCCCAGCGCAGCCACTGAGTCCGCGTGAGCCTGTGCCAGTGGTCCGTCGTCAGATTTTGCACCGGGAGTGGACATGAGGTCAGCGCTGATCGTCGAGGATCATCCGGTGGTGCGCGCCGCCGTTAAAATCGTGTTGCAGGCCGAAAGCTTCAAACAGATACATGAGGTTTCCACTGGCGAGCAAGTGCTGGAAATGATCCGTGAGCACTCGCCACAGCTGGTGGTGCTGGATCTCAATTTACCGGGGCTCAGTGGCCTGGATGTGATCGTGCGCATCAAAGCCAACTTCCCGGCCTGCCGAATACTGGTGTTCTCACTGCATGCGCCGGAGATCTATCAGGAACGCTGCCTGCGCGCCGGAGCCATGGCTTATGTGACCAAAAGCAATCAACTGCAGCAGCTGCACAAGGCGATCCAGGCGCTGATGGCGGGCTACAGCTATTTCAGCGCGCTGCCTGAAAGCACCAGTACTTTGAACGCTATCCAGCTATCGGAAAAGCAGATGATCGATCAGCTTTCCGATCGTGAGCTGGCCATTTTGCTGCAACTGGCACAAGGCAAAGCCAACAAGACCATTGCCCAGGACATGCACCTGAGCCACAAAACCGTCAGCACCTACAAGACCCGCCTGATGATCAAGCTGGGAATTTTGTCACTGGTGATGCTACGCGAATTTGCCCAACGTAACAGTTTGATTTGAGGATCGGCCATGGAGCTGCGTCGGGTCGTTTTCGCGCTGTTGATGACCCTCGGCGCATCGGCAGGAGCAAACGACGCGCCAGTGATGCTGGAAGTGCTGAGCCGGACCCGCCCGGAAAATATCCAGATACGACTGGATGAACAGGATCGTCAATGGCTGCAGGAGCACCCACTCTTGCGCGTCGGTATTTCAGGGCCCGACTATCCGCCGTTCGAGGTGACGCGCAATCGGCATGAGCTGGAAGGGCTGACGGCTGACTACGCGGATCTGATCGCGCAATTGCTCAACGTACGGATACAGATACAGCGCTACGCCAACCGGGATGCGGCCATGGCCGCGCTCAAACACGGTGAAGTGGAGCTGCTGGGCACTTCGAACAGTTTCGAGCTTGCTGATCCTGCGTTCATTTTGTCCCGGGCCTACGCCGAAGATCAGCCGATGCTGGTGACCCGACTCGAAGAAACCTTGCCGGTGGATCTTGCGGGCAAGCGCGTGGCCATGGTCGAGGATTATCTGCCGTTGGCGAGTGTGCAGGCGTTCTATCCCGAAGCGAACGTGCAGCGCTACCCATCGGCGATGGATGCACTCGGCGCCGTGGCGTTTGGCACAGATGACGTTTACCTGGGCGACTTCATCAGCGCCAACTACTTGATCAACACCAATTATCGTAACGATCTGCAGTTGACCGGGCCGGCCGGGCTCGACGCCAATCCGTTCGGTTTTGCGCTGCTGCGTAGCCAGGTGCGCCTCAAGCGTATCGTTGACAAGGCGTTGGCAGCCATCCCCATGGAGCATCGGCAGCGCATCGAACAGCGCTGGAGTGCCGGCCTCGCCGAGATGGCGGAACAATCACGGGTGCAACTCAGTGCCGTCGAGCGGCAATGGCGAGATCAGCATCCAGTGATACGGGTCGGCGGCATTGAAGACTTCGCTCCTCTGACGTTCTTTGACGCGGATGGCCGTTTCAGCGGGCTTTCAGCGCAACTGCTGGCCTTGATCAGCCAGCGTAGCGGGTTGAATTTCGAGATTGTCCGAGGGAACTCGCTGGATCGTCAGATCGAGCAATTGAAGGCCGGGGAACTGGATCTGTTGCCCGTGGTAACGCCCAGCAGTGAGCGCGAAAACGAACTGCAATTTACCCGTGCCTATCTGAATAATCCGTTTGTGCTGGTCAGTGCGGCAACGACGCAGGGTGTGCGCAGTCTCGACGATCTGCAGGGCAAGCGCTTGGCGATTTATCGCGGCCATCCATTGCGTGGTTATCTGCAGGAACGCGTCGCGCGCTTACGCATTGTCGACGTCAGAAGTCCCGCCGAGGGCATGGAAATGATTGCCAAGGGGCAGGTCGACGCCACGGTCAGCTCTTTGCTGGTCGCGCGCTTTCTGATCTCGCGTCATTACCGTGATCGTCTGCGCATCGCCAGTACCATCGGCGACCAACCGGCCCGTATCGCGCTGGCCACTGCGCCGCAAGCATCGACGTTGCATTCGATCCTGAACAAGGCGCTGTTGAGCATCGCCCCGCAACAGATGGACGAACTGGTCGAACGCTGGAGCCATGACGTGGTGGTGGATGACAGCTATTGGTTGCGGCATCGCCGTGAGATTGTCTTTGGTTTTGCCGGTGCGGCAGGCTTGCTGATACTGGCGCTGGCGTGGATCGGTTTTCAGCGCTGGCAGATCCGCCAGCGTCAGCAGTGGTTACGGCAATTGCAGCAAGCCAAGGACGCAGCGGACGATGCCAACCGGGCCAAGACCACGTTTCTGGCAACCATGAGCCATGAAATTCGTACCCCGATGAATGCCCTGATCGGCATGCTCGAGCTGGCCTTGAAACGGGCAGAGGAAGGCGTGACCGATCGATTGGCGATTCAGGTAGCCTCCAACGCCGGCCAACAGTTGTTGGCATTGATCGGTGACATTCTCGACATCGCGCGTATCGAGACTGGCCATTTGTCCCTGGCTCCCGAACGGGCCAATCTACGTGAGCTGGTGGTGTCGGTGTGTCGGGTGTTCGAGGGGCTGGCACGGCAGAAACGCTTGCTGTGGCACATCGAACTGGATGCCCATAGCGACGTCGACGTATTGATTGATCCGACGCGCTTCAAGCAGGTGCTGTCAAACCTGCTGAGCAACGCGATCAAGTTCACCGAAGAAGGCGAAGTGAGTCTGTGGCTGGTTGTGACGCCAACGTCAGCCGAGCGACTGGCGGTGAAAGTGCTCATCGAAGACAGCGGGATCGGGATCAGCAATGAGGACCGGCAACGGCTGTTCAGTCCGTTCGTGCAGGCGAGCAATAACGTTCGATCGGCGCGCAGCGGTTCCGGTCTGGGCCTGGTGATCAGTCGCAGCCTGTGCGAAATGATGGGCGGCGAATTGCGGCTCGACAGTGAACCAGGTCTCGGGACTCGGGTTGAAATCAGACTCCAGATGCCTCTGCTGCAGGCGTTGTCACACGTTCCGACCTCCCCGCAAGTACTGGAGGCGGTTGGGCATTCACTCAGTGTTCTGGTGGTGGACGATCATCCGGTCAATCGTTTGTTGTTGTGCTGGCAGTTGAGTGAACTGGGGCATCGCACGGTTGACACCGAGGACGGTCATGCCGGGCTGGAGCGGTGGCGGGCACAGGCGTTCGATGTGGTGATCACCGACTGCAACATGCCGCGGCGTAACGGCTACGCGCTCGCGCGGGCCATTCGTGATGAGGAAGCGCAGCGCGCTCGGGCACCTTGCCTGATCCTCGGGTTTACCGCCAACGCGCAAGTGGAGGAAAAGCTTCGCTGCCTCGATGCCGGTATGGATGAGTGTCTGTTCAAACCGATTCGCTTGCACGATCTGCAGCAGGCCTTGAAGGGGGCCAGCCATTGTGACAGTGAAGTTCAGTCGGTCGAGGAGGTCGCCCTGAAGGAGCTCGATCTGAGTACGCTGGAGCAGATGGCTGGCAATGACCATTCGATGATCCGACGCCTGCGTGAAGAAGTATTGAGCAGCCTGCACAACGATCTGCAACAGCTCGACCAGATGAGCCATGAACACGACCGCTCCGGGCTGCGCGAGTTGGCCCATCACATCAAGGGGGGCGCGCAAATGGTCGGCGCGGCGCGGCTGGTGTCCGCGTGCACGGATCTGGAAGAGGCTTGCCGTGCGGCCGAAGCCGTGGCGGTCGTCATGGCGATCAAGACGTTGCGCGATGCCATGCACGGCCTCGCGCAACGTCTTGAGACTTAACGGTTCAATCCCACTGTGGCGCAATGCCTGTTGGACTGGTCAGGCGATAGCCGCGATCAAGCGTGGCGATGTGCATCATGTCGGTATCGCTCAGCGTGAGTGCGGTGGCGCCGAGGTTGCTGAGCAGGTTGGCGCGCTTGGTCGATGACGGAATAACCGCATAACCCGATTGCATCGCCCAGGCAAGAGTGACTTGCGCCGGGGTGGCCTGCAGGCGCTCGGCTATCTGCTGGATCAGCGGGTCCTTGAGTACTTCGCCGTAAGCGAGGGTCATGTATGAGGTGACGTGAATGCCCTGGCTGTGGGCGAACTCGACCACTTGGCGGTTTTGCAGGTACGGATGCAGTTCGATCTGATGGGTCGCGATGTTTTCGGCGCCGACGGCTGCAATGGCCTGTTTCATCAGGTCGATGGTGAAGTTCGAAACGCCGATCTGCCGGGTCAGGCCCAGACGCTTGGCTTCCAGCAATGCGCCCATGAATTCTTCGACGGGCACTTGGTCGTCCGGCGATGGCCAGTGGATGAGCGTCAGGTCGAGGTAGTCGGTCTGCAGCTTCTCCAGGCTCTCTTTGAGACTGGCGATCAGACGCTCCCTGGCGAAGTTGGCAATCCAGATCTTGCTGGTGATGAACAGCTCATCGCGCGGGATACCGCTGGCCGCAATGGCCACACCGACATCGGCTTCGTTTTCGTAGATCTGCGCGGTGTCGATGACCCGGTAGCCGAGTTCCAGGGCGGTGTTCACCGAATCGATGACCACCTGGCCTTGCAGACGAAATGTACCAAGACCGAAAGCGGGAACAGACATGAAAGACTCCAGGGGTTGCAGTGGGAATGGCCAGGAGTATCCGCATCCGGATGGTTGAGAAAAACCGCTGACGGGACAAAGCACTGTTGATCAGAAGTCATGAATCATTTCCAGGATTTGTATTGTCCGGGCTGGCCTCTTCGC
>NZ_WXVV01000028.1 GCF_013433315.1 Pseudomonas crudilactis
CGCACTAGCCCGCAAGCTTGCCCGGGTGGTATTTGCTCTGTTGAAAAACCAGAGCGAATACTCACCTAAAGCCGTTTAGGGGCTAGGCATGAACCATAGAATCTCCCACAGGGTTGTGATCACCCGTTAACTAATGTGGGAGCTAGCTTGCTCGCGAAGACGGATTGTCAGGCGCCAACGTCGCTGAATACTGGAATGCGCCCATTGAGCGAAGGCCTGTAGTGCCAGCCCAAACGATTCAGATCAATGCCACGCCCAAGTATTTCCCTCACCGTCGCTCCGGCAATACTCATCGCCAACGCTTGCCCCGGACACTGATGCCGACCACTGCCAAAACTGAAACTGCGGCGGTTCTCGCGCTGCGGCACAAACTCCTCCGGCCGTTCGTTGAGCGCCGGATCTCGATTGGCCGAGGCCAGCAGCAGCAGAATCACATCGCCTGCCTCGACCCGCACACCGGCAATCTCGCACGGCGCGGCGACAAAGCGCCGGGTGTTCTGCACAGGCGGATCGAAGCGCTGCGCTTCGCTGAGCAGTGCATCGATGGATTCGCCGCGCAACGCCGGCTGATGACGTAGCGCCAACAGGGTATTGCCGATCAGTCCGGCGCAGGCTTCGAATGTCTGCGAACAGAGGCCGATCAGGTTGGCGATCAGGATTTCCTCATCGCCGACAAAGCGCTGCTGGATCGCGCTGAGCAAATCGCTGGCGGGTTCGGCGAGCAGTTCGATAAGGTAGCCGCGCAGTTGTTCGGCCGCCGCATCGGCTGCGGCCAGTTGCAGGTCATTGCTCAACGGCGACAGGCAGGCGACGAAGTCCGCCGTCAGCTCGCTGACTGCCCGCGCCTGCGCCGGCGTGAATCCCAGCAGCGCCGCGACCACGCACACCGGGCCACGAAACATTGCCTTGTAGACACCGACGGCGTCCGCTGTGATCAGTCGTGCGGCGACCAACGCATTGATGGGTTCAAGGTCCAGCGCTGCCAGCTCAGGCTCGATTGCCGCACGCGGGCAGCGCTGGCGTTCGCCGTCATTCATGCGCATCAGGTGACCGAAGACCTTGCCGGCCATGCTTCCGGCAATCGCCTTGGGCACTGGCTCCTGCGCCGGACGCACCCGGCAATCGGCGTGGGCCAGCACGGCACACACCGCACGGGCGCTGCTGGCGACCCACAGTTTCAGATCCGGATGAAACGTCAGTCCACCGTCTGCGCGCAGTTCGGCGTAGTAGGGATAAGGATCGACATGCGTTGCGGCGCTGATCGGGTTCATGGTGTGCATCCTTGTCGGCGGGGAAAGTGTTGCTACTATCTCCACTGCGCAACGACGATGATTCGTCCGGGAGCGAACTATGCACGCAGAACATCAAGACATCGGTGTATCGCAGGTGGCCGCCGCCATCGCCGAGCCGGCGCGGACGAAAATCCTCTGTTCGCTGATGGACGGCCACGCCCGCACCAGCACCGAGCTGGCGACGATCGCCGAAGTCAGCGCCTCGACCGCCAGTGTGCACCTGGCGAAACTCAAGGACCTGGCCCTGGTGTGTCTGCATGTGCAGGGTCGCCATCGCTATTACAGCCTCGCCGATCAGCGTGTGGCGCAAGCGCTGGAAGCGTTGATGGTGATTGGCCAGAATGCGGCGCCGACGTTCAAGCCGCACACCCCGGATCGCCTGCAATTCGCCCGTACCTGTTACGACCACATGGCCGGGACGCTGGCGGTGTTGTTGCATGATCGTTTGCTCGCAGCGGGTTGGCTGGTGCAGACCGACGAGCAGGTGTATCGCTTGAGTGACAGTGGCGAGGCGTTGTTTCTCGGTTTGGGAATAGAAGTGCAGGATTTAACGACCCTGCGCCGCAAGTTTGCCTGTCCGTGCCTGGACTGGAGCATGCGCCGGCCGCATCTCGGGGGCTCGCTGGGGGCGGCGCTGTTGCAGACCGCGTTGAAGCGCAAGTGGGTGACTCAGGATCTGGACAGTCGGGCGTTGGCGTTGACGGCGGTGGGGCGCAAGGAGATCAGTGCGCGGTTCGGTGTTGAGTGGCCGGTAGACGGGCAGATCAAAAGATCGCAGCCTTCGGCAGCTCCTACAGGAGTTGCGTACACCCGATAAATCTCGACCCTACCCAATCCATGTAGGAGCTGCCGAAGGCTGCGATCTTTTGATTTTCAGCGTCTGACCGACGAGGGGCACATCTGCCACCTTGTAACACCGCATTCGACTCTATACTGTATATGCAAACAGTATAGAGCCCGCGCCATGCAAATCATCGACAAGCTCAGCATCCTCGCCGACGCCGCCAAGTACGACGCCTCCTGCGCGAGCAGCGGCGCGCCCAAGCGCAGCTCCGAAGGCAAGAGCGGGCTGGGTTCGACCGATGGCATGGGCATCTGCCACAGCTACACGCCGGACGGGCGCTGCGTATCGTTGTTGAAGATTCTGCTGACCAATTTCTGCCTTTACGATTGCCAATATTGCGTCAATCGCCGCTCCAGCGATGTCCCGCGTGCCCGTTTCACCCCCGAAGAAGTCGTCGCGCTGACCATGGATTTCTATCGGCGCAACTGCGTCAGCGGATTGTTCCTCAGTTCGGGCATCATCCGCTCGGCGGACTACACCATGGAGCAACTGGTGCGGGTGGCGAAGCTGCTGCGCGAAGAGCATGAGTTTCGCGGGTACATTCATCTCAAGACCATTCCCGAAGCCGATCCGGCATTGATCGAAGAAGCGGGACGCTACGCTGATCGCCTGAGCGTCAATATCGAATTGCCGACCGATGCCAGCCTGCAAGTGCTGGCGCCGGAGAAGGACATCAAGTCGATCAAGCAGGCGATGAACACCATCTACACCGGCGTGCAGACCGTGTTGAACGAACCGCGCTCGGCAAAGTTCGCCCCGGCCGGGCAGAGCACGCAGTTGATTGTCGGCGCCGACGACACCGATGACAGCACCATCCTCCACAGCGCCCAGGCCTTGTACGGCAACTTCCGACTGCGGCGAGTTTACTATTCGGCCTTCAGCCCGATCCCCGACAGCCCGAAAAGCGTGCCGCTGGCCGCGCCGCCGCTGATGCGCGAACACCGTTTATATCAGGCCGATTTTCTCTTGCGCAGTTATGGCTACAGCGCCGATGAACTGCTCAAGGGGCCGGGCAATCTGGCGCTGGACATCGACCCGAAACTCGCCTGGGCGTTGCAGAATCGTGAAGTGTTCCCGCTGGATCTGAACCGCGCCGAAGCCTCCTTGATTGCGCGTATTCCCGGCATTGGTTTGCGTACCACCGAACGACTGGTGGAGTTGCGCCGACAGCGGCGCATTCGTTACGAAGACGTCGCGCGCATGCGCTGCGTGCTGGCCAAGGCCAAACCGTTCATCATCACCAGCGACTACCATCCGCAGCAGGCCGAAGTCACCAGCCATTTGCTCTATCAGCAATTGCGTGACCGGCCGATGCCGCAGCAGATGGGGCTGTGGGGATGATCAATCTTGATTGCGATGATCTGTTCGACACTTGGCGCCAGCAGGCGCGCTGGCTGCTGAGCCATGAAGTCGATCCGAGTCTGGTGAGCTGGGCCTCGGAGGGTGTGGGTGATCTGTTTGCCAGTGATGAGCCGGTGCCTGAAGGGCAGGGGCCGTTTCAGGCACGTATTCCGCGAGCGCTGCTCGACACGCTGGAACAGGCCTCGCGCTATCGCGGCGATCAACGCTGGAGTTTGTTGTATGAAGTGTTGTGGCGCGTCAGCCATGGCGACCGCACGGCGATGATGGCCGGGGACAAACTCGGCAGCGAACTGCAGCGACGGATCAAACAAGTCAATCGCGAAGCCCATCATCTGCATGCATTTGTGCGCTTCATCGAACGCCCTTCATCCAGCGCGGGTCCGCAATATGTGGCTTGGCATGAGCCGGCCCACGACATTCTGCACAGCGCCAGCGAGCACTTCATCGGGCGCATGGGCCGCCACCGCTGGTTGATCGCCACGCCACGTGACGGGGTTTATTACGATGGCGAGCAACTGATTCATCAGCGGCAATGCCCGCTGGAATGGCAGCAGTTGGCGCAGAATGTCGATGATCCTCATGGGGATCTGTGGCTGACCTATTACAGCCACATCTTTAATCCAGCGCGTTTGAACGAGAAGGTCATGCAGGGGCATTTGCCGGCGCGGTTCTGGAAGAATCTGCCGGAGGGGGAGTTGATTCCGGGGTTGATTACGCAGGCGCGGATGGGGAAACAGCAGAATGGGCAGGCGAGTGGGATTGCTGATCGACTTGGTAAACGGATAACGCTGAAAAGCCCCTCACCCTAACCCTCTCCCAGAGGGAGAGGGGACTGACCGAGGTGTTTGGACTTGATCCATCGACCTGAACGATCAAGTCGAACTCACATTTTGAATACCACAAAGATCGGCTCCCTTTCCCCCTCGCCCCCTGGGGGAGAGGGCTGGGGTGAGGGGGAAAGAATCTCAAGCACACCACAAATACTGCGCCAAACGCCATAAAAAAAAGCCCCCCACCAATCACTCGGTAGAGGGCTTTTCTACATCAACACCCGTCAGATCAAACCTTGACGATCCAGCCCGCTGGCGCTTCGATGTCGCCGGTCTGCACGCCCGTCAGCTCTTTGTAGAGCTTCTGGGTCACAGGACCCACTTCGGTCTCGCTGTGGAACACATGCAGATGGTCGTTGTAGCTGATACCACCGATCGGGGTGATCACCGCAGCCGTACCGCAAGCGCCGGCTTCCTTGAAGTCCGACAGCTTGTCGATCAGCACGTCGCCTTCAACCACTTCCAGGCCCAGACGCGATTTCGCCAGTTCGATCAGCGACAGGCGGGTGATGCCTGGCAAAACCGACGGCGAGTTCGGGGTGATGAACTTGTTGTCGTGGGTGATCCCGAAGAAGTTGGCCGAACCGACTTCTTCGATCTTGGTGTGGGTCATCGGATCCAGGTAGATCGCGTCGGCGAAGTTGGCTTTCTTCGCTTTCGAGCCTGGCATCAGGCTGGCCGCGTAGTTGCCGCCGACCTTGGCCGCGCCGGTGCCTTGTGGGGCCGCGCGGTCGTAGCTGGAGATCTGGAAGTTGTGCGGGGTCAGGCCGCCCTTGAAATAGGCACCGACCGGAATGCAGAAAATCGAGAAGATGAACTCGGGTGCAGTGCGCACGCCGATGTTGTCACCCACGCCGATCACGAACGGGCGCAGGTACAGCGCGCCGCCAGTGCCGTATGGCGGGATGAAGCGCTCGTTGGCGCGAACCACGGCTTTACAGGCTTCGATGAACTGCTCGGTGTCGACCGTCGGCATCAGCAGACGCGCGCAGCTGCGTTGCATGCGTAGGGCGTTCTGGTCCGGGCGGAACAGGTTGATCGAGCCGTCCTTGCAACGATAGGCCTTCATGCCTTCGAAGCACTGCTGGCCATAGTGAAGGGCAGTCGAGCCTTCGCTGATGTGCAGCACGTTATCTTCGGTCAGGGTGCCTTTGTCCCACTCGCCATCGCGAAAGTACGACAGATAGCGTTTGTCGGTCTTGATGTAGTCAAAACCCAGCTTGTCCCAATTGATGCTTTCGTTACCCATGACACCCTCTATCACTGAACAACCGCCGAAACGGTTCAAGGCTTCTGACGTTTTTTGGATGGGCACAACAATACTTCATTCTTGAGCGGTTTCGCAGCCCGGACTATCGGATGACAGACAGATAATTCCGGTTGCCCTAGAGAATTCGCGAGCAAGTAGAATCGTCGCACCGTCGCTCCCACATTTGAAATGCATTCCCTCTGTGGGAGCGAGCTTGCTCGCGAAGGGGCCATCACTGCCACCGTCCATCACATATGCAACGCATGCCCGAGGGCACGCAACGCCGCTTCCTGCACCGCTTCACCCAATGTCGGATGCGCATGAATGGTGCCGCCGATATCTTCCAGCCGCGCGCCCATTTCCAGGCTTTGCGCAAACGCCGTGGACAGCTCGGAAACCCCGACGCCCACCGCTTGCCAGCCGACAATCACATGGTTATCCCGACGAGCGACCACGCGCACGAAGCCGCTTTTCGATTCCAGCGTCATCGCCCGGCCGTTGGCGGCGAACGGGAAGCTCGACACGATGCAGTCCAGCCCCGCAGCCTTGGCCTCGTCCGGGGTCTTGCCGACCACCACCAGTTCCGGGTCGGTGAAGCACACCGCAGCAATCGCCGTCGGGCTGAATTCACGGGTTTTGCCGCTGATCAACTCGGCAACCATTTCGCCTTGAGCCATGGCGCGGTGGGCCAGCATCGGTTCGCCGCTCAAATCGCCAATCGCGTAGACGTTACGCATGCTGGTCTGGCAGCGGCTGTCGATCTTGATTGCCGAACCGTTCATGTCCAGATTCAGCGCTTCGAGGTTCCAGCCCTGAGTATTCGGTTTGCGACCGACGGCGACCAGCACCTGATCGGTTTCCAGATTCAGGGTTTCGCCCTCCGGATCGCGCACCTGCAAAGTACCGTCGAATCCCAGCACGCTGTGTTTGAGGTACAGCTTCACGCCCAGCTGCTTCAGCGCGTCATGCACCGGTTGCGTCAGTTCAGCGTCGTAAGCCGGCAGGATGCGATCCTGCGCCTCGACCACACTGACGTCGGCGCCAAGCTTGCGATAAGCAATGCCCAGCTCCAGACCGATGTAACCGCCGCCCACCACGACCAGGCGTTTTGGCACGGATGTCGGTGCCAGTGCTTCGGTGGAGGAGATGATCGGTCCGCCAATCGGCAGGATCGGCAGATTAACGCTGGTCGAACCGGTGGCCAGCACCAAGTGCTCGCACTGGATGCGCGTGTCGCCAACGTCAACGGTTTTGCCGTCGATGACTTTGGCCCAGCCATTGATGACCTGAACCTTGTTCTTTTTCAGCAAGGCAGCGACGCCGGTGGTCAGGCGATCAACGATGCCGTCCTTCCACTCGACGCTTTTGCTGATGTCGAGGCTCGGCGCCGAAACGCTGATGCCCAGCGCCGAATGCTGGCTGTGGTGCTGGGTCTGGTGAAACTGTTCAGCCACGTGAATCAGCGCTTTCGACGGTATGCAGCCGATGTTCAGGCAGGTGCCGCCCAGCGATTGGCCTTCGACCAGAATCGTCGGGATGCCCAGTTGCCCGGCGCGGATTGCCGTTACATAACCGCCGGGGCCGCCGCCGATGATCAGCAGCGTAGTGTTCAGAGATTGCATGCGCGCCTTACTCCACAAACAAAGTGGCAGGTTGTTCGATCAGGCCGCGAATGGCCTGGATGAAGAGTGCCGCGTCCATGCCGTCCACCACGCGGTGATCGAACGAGCTGGAGAGGTTCATCATCTTGCGGATCACCACCTGGCCTTTGACGACCATTGGCCGTTCGACGATTTTGTTGACGCCGACGATCGCCACTTCCGGCAGATTCAACACTGGCGTGCTGACGATACCGCCCAGCGCACCGAGGCTGGTCAGGGTGATGGTCGAGCCGGACAGCTCATCGCGGCTGGCCTTGCCATTGCGCGCGGCGTTGGCCAAACGCGAGATTTCCGTGGCGCTGTCCCACAGGCTGCGCGCCTCGGCGTGACGCACCACCGGCACCATCAGGCCAACATCGCTTTGCGTGGCTACGCCGACATGTACAGCGCCGAGGCGAGTGATGACCTGGGCTTCGTCGTCGTAACGGGCATTCATCTGCGGGAAGTCGCGCAGGGCCACAACCAGCGCGCGGACGAGGAAAGGCAGCAAGGTCAACTTGCCACGGCTGGCGCCGTGTTTTTCATTGAGATGTGCGCGCAGTTCTTCAATCGCGGTGACGTCGATTTCTTCGACGTAGCTGAAATGCGCGGCACGCTGAGTAGCGTCCTGCATGCGCTGGGCGATCTTGCGGCGCATGCCGATCACTTGAATCTGTTCTTCGTCATTACGCTGGGCGTAAGCGGCAGCCGCCGGCGCTGAGGCGTTCGACTGACCTTGCGCCAGATAGGCTTCAAGGTCTTCGTGCAACACACGACCGGCCGGGCCGGAACCGCGCACCAGACGCAATTGAATACCCAAATCCAGCGCATGTTTGCGCACGGCCGGCGAGGCGAGAGGGCGTTCGTCTGCTTCGCGGGCAACCATCGGGCCTTGGCAAACCGCAGCCGGGCGCGGAGCGGCTGGAGCAGGTTTGCTCTCAACAACGGTTTCAACTTTCGGCGCAACTGGTGCTTCTTTAACAGGCGCAGGTGCGGCGGACTCTTTCAAGTTACCGGCACCTTCAACCTCAATGCTGATCAACACACTGCCAACCGCCATCACTTCACCCGGCTGACCACCGAGCGCAATCACTTTCCCGTGGACCGGCGACGGAATATCGACCATGGCCTTGTCGGTCATCACGTCCGCCAGCACCTGATCTTCAACGACCAGATCGCCAACCTTGACGTGCCACTGCGACAGTTCTACTTCTGCGATGCCTTCGCCGATGTCCGGCATCTTGATAACGTGCGTGCCCATTCAGACCTCCATGACCCGTTTCAACGCCGCGCCCACCCGGGACGGCCCTGGGAAATACGCCCACTCCTGCGCGTGCGGGTAGGGGGTGTCCCAACCGGTGACGCGTTCGATCGGCGCTTCCAGGTGATGGAAGCAATGCTCTTGCACCAGCGACACCAGTTCGGCGCCGAAACCGCAGGTGCGCGTGGCTTCGTGAACTACCACGCAACGGCCGGTTTTCTTCACCGATTTGACGATGGTTTCCAGGTCCAGCGGCCACAGGCTGCGCAGGTCGATGACTTCGGCATCGACGCCGGATTCTTCGGCAGCGACTTGCGAGACGTAAACGGTGGTGCCGTAAGTCAGCACGGTCACGTCCTTGCCGGGACGGGTGATCGCGGCAACGTCCAGCGGCACGGTGTAGTAACCGTCCGGGACCTGGGCTTGCGGGTGTTTCGACCACGGCGTTACCGGGCGGTCGTGGTGGCCGTCGAACGGGCCGTTGTACAGGCGTTTCGGCTCGAGGAAGATCACCGGGTCATCGTTTTCGATGGAGGCGATCAACAAGCCTTTGGCGTCATACGGGTTGGACGGCATCACCGTGCGCAAGCCGCACACCTGAGTGAACATCGCCTCGATGCTCTGGCTGTGGGTCTGACCGCCATAGATGCCGCCGCCGCATGGCATGCGCAGGGTCATCGGTGCGGTGAACTCGCCAGCCGAGCGATAACGCAGGCGCGCCGCTTCGGAAATGATCTGGTCGGAGGCGGGGTAGACGTAGTCGGCGAACTGGATCTCGGCGACCGGACGCAGACCGTACGCGCCCATGCCGACGGCCACGCCGACGATGCCACTTTCCGAGATCGGTGCGTCGAATACGCGGGAGGTGCCGTACTTGGTCTGCAGGCCCTCGGTGCAACGGAACACGCCGCCGAAGTAACCGACGTCCTGACCGAACACCACCACATTGTCGTCACGCTCAAGCATCACATCCATGGCCGAGCGCAGGGCCTGGATCATGGTCATGGTGGTCGTGGTCATGGCGGTTTCCAACTGAATATTGTTGTTGTGATCGTTCATGTCAGATCCCCAACTGCTGACGCTGGCGCTTCAAGTGCTCCGGCATCTCTTTGTAGACGTCTTCGAACATGGTCGCGGCGCTTGGAATCTGGCCGCCGGCGAGGGTGCCGTACTGTTCGGCCTGTTTCTGCGCAGCAATCACTTCGGCTTCGAGCTCGGCGCTGACGGCAGCGTGCTCTTCGTCCGACCAGTGGCCGACTTTGATCAGGTGCTGCTTGAGGCGCGCAATCGGGTCACCGAGCGGGAAGTGACTCCAGTCATCGGCCGGGCGGTATTTCGACGGATCGTCGGAGGTCGAGTGCGGGCCAGCGCGGTAGGTGACCCATTCGATCATGGTCGGGCCGAGGTTGCGGCGGGCGCGTTCGGCGGCCCAGGCAGAGGCCGCGTAAACCGCGTAGAAGTCGTTGCCATCCACGCGCAACGAGGCGATGCCGCAACCGACGCCGCGTCCGGCGAAAGTAGTGGCTTCACCACCGGCGATGGCCTGAAAGGTCGAAATCGCCCATTGGTTATTCACGACGTTGAGGATCACCGGCGCACGATAAACGTGAGCGAAGGTGAGGGCGGTGTGGAAGTCTGATTCGGCGGTGGCGCCGTCACCAATCCACGCCGAGGCGATTTTCGTGTCGCCTTTGATCGCTGAAGCCATGCCCCAGCCAACCGCCTGAATGAACTGGGTGGCGAGGTTGCCGGAGATGGTGAAGAAACCAGCGTCCTTGACCGAATACATGATCGGCAACTGGCGACCCTTGAGCGGATCGCGCTCGTTGGACAGCAGTTGGCAGATCAGGTCGACCAATGGCACTTCGCGGGCCATCAGAATGCTTTGCTGGCGGTAGGTCGGGAAGCACATGTCGTCGATGTTCAAGGCCAGCGCCTGAGCACTGCCGATGGCTTCTTCGCCGAGGCTTTGCATATAGAACGACATTTTTTTCTGACGCTGGGCGACCACCATGCGGTTGTCGTAGATGCGCGTCTTGAGCATGGCGCGCATGCCTTTACGCAGAATCTCGACCGGCACGTTTTCGGCCCATGGGCCGAGGGCGTTGCCCTGATCGTCGAGTACGCGAATCAGCCCACGCGCCAGGTCGGCGGTGTCGGCAGGTTCAACGTCAATGGAAGGTTTGCGCACCGTACCGGCATCGGTCAGATGCAGGTAGGAAAAATCGGTTTTGCAGCCTGGACGGCCCGAGGGTTCAGGGACGTGCAGGCGCAGCGGTTCATACGCTTGGGTCATGGCTTCTACGCTCGATCTTGTGAATTTCTTGTAGTGAGCTGGCAGTCATTCTTCGGTAGAAGAAATCTTGTCCTACAACAATCATAGGCCCGGGCAAGAAGAATATTTATCTCTGTTTCGTTGCGCTGGAGACGATTTGCAGATAGAAATTCTGCATAAACATAAAAAACAGGTGGTTTTGTCTCATGCGCAAACTGGACCGTACCGACATCGGCATTCTCAACAGCCTTCAGGAGAATGCGCGCATCACCAACGCCGACCTCGCACGCTCGGTGAATCTGTCGCCAACGCCGTGCTTCAATCGGGTCAAGGCAATGGAAGAATTGGGCCTGATTCGCGAGCAGGTGACGCTGCTGGATCCCGACCTGCTGGGGCTGCACGTGAATGTGTTCATTCACGTCAGCCTGGAAAAACAGGTCGAGGAAGCGCTGCAGCATTTCGAGGAAGCCATTTCTGATCGCCCCGAGGTGATGGAGTGCTACCTCATGGCCGGAGACCCGGATTACCTCATCCGGGTCTTGGTCCCGACCATTCAGTCGCTCGAACGCTTCATGATGGACTTCCTGACCAAAGTGCCGGGTGTGGCGAATATCCGGTCAAGCTTTGCGCTCAAGCAGGTGCGCTACAAGACCGCGCTGCCGTTACCCGCTAACGGTTTGACGCTGGGCAGCTGAGGGTCAGATGGAGTCATAGCGGTAATCGAGCTCTGTGGTGAAGAGGGTTTGTTGGACGGTATAGGTTGGTACCCAGGGTGCCGGCTCATTGGCGGGATGAAAGATCAGCACGGTTTCGTTCATGCCTGTCGAGCCGGCCTCGTTGGTAAAGCCCGGAGTGCCAGGGTGTTGATGTTTCCAGCGCTCCCACAACAAGTCGAGGTAGCAGTGGTGCAGGAAGAAGATCGGATCATTGGGTGAGGCGGCTTGCGCCATGCTGCCGCCTATCCAGGCATGTACCGGATTGTGCAGTTCGGTTTCCGAGATGTTTTCCCAGCCGCTTGCCTCCATCCAGTAAGGCGTACTGTTGAGCGTCGATATGACGGTCTCTGCGGTGGGCAGTGCGCCGTTTGCCCCGAGATCTCGACGAATGCCGGTGTTGCCGATGCCCTCGTCCCAGACTCTCACTTCGAACTGCGATTGCTCTCTGGAAAACGGGCCGCTGGTGACGCGCTGATCTTGCAGGCTGTCACCGTTTGAACCCATGAAGTCCGAGGTGAAGGGGTTGTCGGCCCCGGTCAGTTGCCAGTTCCAGTAGGGCAGGGTGATGGTCGGATCATTGGCGGCGGACTGCAGGGCCAGTTCGAACTGGCGGATCAGAATCCGGTGCCACGGATAGAACAGCGGGCTTCGATGCGGGTTGGGCGTCAGCGGATTGCCGCGGCCCATCGAATTTTTGTGGATCTGGACAAAATCATCGTAGCGGCTTTGCTGTCCGGGTCGCAGCACGCTGTCGACATTGTTCTTCAGCCTCAGGATGGCATCGATGAAGGCGGATTTCTGTTGCGGTGTCATGTCACGGTGATTACGACGAATATCCATATTGCGAAAACTCCATTGAATGTTTGCCCAATGGAGTCTGCTCGCTTACAGGATTTTCACCAGTTCACCACCCTCGACAGAGTTCGTAGGAAAAATAATCCGGCGACGTCCCGAGCGATTTTTTCCTATAGGGAATTGAGCGGAATCTTCAGGTAAACCACGCCGTTTTCCTCGGCCGGTGGCAAATTCCCCGCCCGCACATTCACCTGAATCGCCGGCAGCAACAGCGTTGGCATACCCAGCCCCGCGTCACGTTTTGTGCGCATCTCGACGAACGCCGCTTCATCGATTCCGTCATGCACATGAATATTGCTTTTGCGCTGCTCACCGACCGTGCTTTGGCACTGCGATTCGCGGCCTTCTGGCGGATAGTCGTGGCAAACGTAGAGTTTCACGCTGGCGGGGAAGGCGAGCAGTTTGTGGATCGAAGCAAACAACTGATGGGCGTTGCCGCCGGGAAAGTCGCAACGCGCGGTGCCGACGTCCGGCATGAACAGCGTATCGCCCACCAGAATCTGCTCGCCATCGATCAAATAAGCCATGTCCGCCGGGGTGTGGCCGGGCACATGCAGGGCCGTGGCCTTGAGATTGCCGATACGGAACGATTCGTTCGGTGCAAACAAATGATCGAACTGCGAGCCATCAACGCAGAACTCCGGCTCCAGATTGAAAAGAGCCTTGAACACGTTCTGCACTTTGCTGATCGATTCACCGATAGCGATTTTCCCGCCCAGCTCCCGGCGCAGATAAGGCGCGGCGGACAGGTGATCGGCGTGGGCGTGGGTTTCCAGCAGCCACTGCACTTGCAGATTGTGGGTGCGGACGAAGGCGATGATCTTGTCGGCCTGCGCGGTGCAGGTGCGCCCGGCGGCGCCGTCGTAATCGAGCACCGGATCGACGATCGCGCATTGCCCGCCAGCGGTTTCATAGACCACATAGCTGTAGGTCGAGGAGGCGGGGTCGAGGAAAGCTTCAATCTGCGCGGGCATGGACACCAACCTGAACAAGGAAAATGGGTTGCAACACTTTATCTAAAAACATAATGTTCGCAGCTTAAGTGACCTTGAAGGCATCGTGCAAATGCAATCCAGTCTGACCGAATGTGAAGTCGCCCAACTGCGCGCCTCGGCCTCCAAGGCCTGTGCGCTGCTCAAAGCCATGGCCAATGAGGATCGTCTGCTGATCCTGTGTCAACTGACCCAGGGCGAACGCAACGTCGGCGAACTGGAAAAGATGACCGGCGTGCGCCAGCCGACGCTGTCCCAGCAATTGGGCATCCTGCGCGATGAAGGGCTGGTCGCGACCCGTCGTGAAGGCAAGTACATTTTCTACGGGCTCGCCAGTCCGGAAGTCATCCAGGTGATGAAAACCCTCTCCGGGTTGTATTGCGGCGCCGTGCTGAAAAGTCTCGGCCATCAATAAATGCCAGCCAACACGCTATCCCAATGTAGAAGTGAGCCTGCTCGCGATAGCGGTAGGTCAGCCAGAACATTCATTGACTGACACACCGCTATCGCGAGCAGGCTCACTCCTACAATGGATGTGTGTGAGGCCAATTAATCCTTGCGTGCAGCAAAAGGAACAAGCAATGAACGATCAACACTGGGGCCCATCCATCAGTGCAGACATCGTGGTTATCGGTGGTGGTACGGCCGGTATCGGTTTTGTCGCCAGTCTGCTCAAGCGTGATCCGGCGCTGAAAATTACCGTAATCGAACCGAGTGCCCAGCATTACTACCAACCGGCATGGACGCTGGTCGGCGGTGGCGCCTTTGACGTGAAAGACACGGCCCGGCCGATGAACAAGGTCATGCCCAAGCAAGCGAACTGGCTGCAAGCGGCGGTCACCGCGATCGACCCGGACCAGCGGCAACTCACCCTCAACGATCAACGTACGGTCAGCTATCAAAACCTGATCGTCTGCCCCGGCCTGCGTCTGGCCTGGGAGAAGATCGAAGGCTTGCAGGAAAGCCTCGGCCAGCACGGCGTCACCTCCAATTACAGCTACCAGCACGCGCAGTACACCTGGGATCAGGTGCAGAAACTGCGCGGCGGCAAGGCGCTGTTCACTCAACCGGCGATGCCGATCAAATGCGCTGGCGCACCGCAAAAAGCGTTGTATCTGTCCTGCGATCACTGGCGCAAAACCACCGTACTGAACAACATCAATGTCGAATTCAATCTGGCCGGCGCCGCGCTGTTCGGCGTGGCGACGTTCGTGCCACCTTTGATGAAGTACATCGAAAAGTACAATGCGCAGCTGGCGTTCAACTCCAATCTGGTCAAGGTCGACGGCCCGGCGAAAACCGCCTGGTTCGAAATCAAGGACGCCGACGGTAACGTCACCCGTGTGGCGAAAACCTTCGATCTGCTTCACGTCGTGCCGCCGCAAGTTTCGCCGGATTTCATCGCCCAAAGTCCTCTGGCCGACGCCGCCGGCTGGTGCGAAGTCAATCCGCACAGCCTGCAACATCCGCGTTATCCCGAGGTGTTTGCACTCGGCGATATCTGCGGCACCAGTAACGCGAAAACCGCCGCAGCAGTGCGCAAACAAGTGGTGGTGGTCGCGGAAAACCTGTTGGCCGCGCGCAAGCAACAACCGCTGCCGCTGAAGTACGACGGCTATGGTTCCTGCCCGCTGACGGTGGAGAAGGGCAAGGTGATCCTTGCCGAGTTCGGATACGCCGGCAAGTTGCTGCCGACCTTTCCACTGGACCCGACGGTGGCGCGGCGTTCGGCATGGTTTCTCAAGGCGACGCTGCTGCCGTGGTTCTACTGGAACGGCATGCTCAAGGGTCGCGAGTGGCTGACAAGCCTGTCCAAGGTCGACTGAGAAAACCCTATGTTGCTGGCAAGTCTGTTTGGCGTGGTGATGGGGTTGGTGCTCGGTTTGACCGGGGCCGGCGGCGGGATTCTCGCTGTTCCGGCGCTGGTCCTCGGCCTCGGTTGGACGATGACCCAGGCAGCGCCGGTGGCGTTGTTTGCGGTGGGCAGTGCGGCGGCGGTCGGGGCTATCGACGGTTTGCGTCATGGCCTGGTGCGCTATCGCGCGGCGTTGTTGATTGCCGCTTTGGGGGCGGTGTTTTCGCCGTTGGGCATTTACTTCGCGCATCAGTTGTCGGAGAAAATCCTGATGGTTCTGTTCAGTCTGCTGATGGTCATGGTGGCCTGGCGCATGCTGCGCCGCGAGCGTCAGCAGGAGGGGCCGAGCGATCACGGTCACGCCAGTTGGGGCCAAAAGAATTGCATGCTCAATGAACAAACCGGACGCTTCGACTGGACCGCCAAATGCACCGCGACGTTGGCGGCGTTAGGCGCAATTACCGGCGTGGTGTCCGGGTTGCTCGGTGTCGGTGGCGGCTTCTTGATCGTGCCGGCATTCAAGCAACTGACCGATGTGCAGATGCGCGGGATTGTCGCCACCTCGTTGATGGTGATCAGTCTGATCTCGGCGATCGGGGTGATCGGCGCGTTTCACGCCGGTGTGCGGATTGACGGGCAGGGCGCGGTGTTCATCGTCGCCAGCATTGTCGGGATGATCATCGGCCGTAAGCTCTGCGCGCGGGTGCCGGCGCGGGCGTTGCAGGTGGGGTTTGCCAGTGTCTGTCTGGTGGTGGCGGGGTATATGTTGTTGCGGGCTTAAAGCAAAAAATCGCAGCCCGTGAGGGCTGCGATCCATTAACCGCTTACAACACCAGATGCGGCAACCACAGCGAAATCGCCGGCACGTAGGTCACCAGAAGCAACACCAGAAACAGCACCGCATAAAACGGCAGCAGCGCTTTCACAGTGCTCTCGATACTGACCTTGCCCACCGCCGAACCGACAAACAACACTGCGCCCACCGGCGGCGTTATCAGCCCGATCCCGAGGTTGACCAGCATGATCATGCCGAACTGCACCGGATCCACACCGATACCGAGAATCACCGGCATCAGGATCGGCGTCAGGATCAGGATCAGCGGCGCCATGTCCATCACCGTGCCGAGCAACAGCAGCATGACGTTGATGCACATCAGGATCACGTAGCGGTTGTCCGACAGGGTCAGGAACAGCGTGGTGATCTTTGCCGGGATCTGCATCAGGGTCATGATGTAGCCGAAGCTCGCAGCGAAACCGATCAGGATCATCACGATCGAAATCGTCCGCACGGTGCGGTGCATCAGTTTCGGCAGTTCGCTCCACTTGTAGTCGCGGTAGATGAACATGGTGACGAAGAACGACCACAGCACGGCGATGGCCGCCGATTCGGTCGCGGTGAAGATACCGGACAGGATGCCGCCGAGGATGATCACCATCGCCATCATGCCCCATAGGGCTTCGCCGACGATTTTCAACGCCTGGCGCATCGGGATCACTTCACCCTTGGGGTAGTTGCGTTTTTTCGCGAAGATCAGGCACAGCACCATCAGGCAGGCGCTCATCATCAGTCCGGGGACGATGCCGGCCATGAACAGCGAGGCAATCGAAACCGTACCACCGGCGGCCAGGGAGTAGAGCACCGAGTTATGGCTTGGCGGAGTGAGCAAGGCTTGCACTGAGCCGCTGACGGTCACGGCGGTGGAGAAATCCCGTGGATAGCCCTTGCGCTCCATTTCCGGAATCAGCACCGAACCCACCGACGCGGTGTCGGCCACCGACGAACCGGAGATCGCGCCGAAAAAGGTCGAAGCGACGATGTTGACCAGCGACAGACCGCCGCGCACAAACCCCACCAGCACCCCGGCACACGCCACCAACCGGCGGGACATGCCGCCCTCGGCCATGATCGCGCCGGCCAGCACAAAAAATGGGATGGCCAGCAACGAGAATTTGTTCACCCCCGAGGCGACCTGAATCATCACCGCCTGGAACGGGATGTCTATCCACCACGCACCGATCAGCGCGGCGGCGCCCAGCGCGTAGGCGACCGGCATGCCGACCAGGATCAATACGATAAAACTGCCCAGCAGTATCAGAGCGTCCATTAAGCGGCACCTTCACTTTCTTCAACCAGGTCGAACTGCACGACTCGACGTTTGCTCTGGTCACCGAGCAAGAGTTTTTCCAGAACAAAAATCAGCGTCAGAAAGCCGCCCAGCGGAATCGGCAGATAGGTCACGCCCACGCGCAGATCGGGCAGGGCCGCCATGAACTGGTTCCAGGTGGACATGCACAGTTTGGCGCCCCAGATCGTCATGAAGATGCAGATCGCCGCCATGAGCAGTTGGGAAAAAACCGCCGCCGCGGTTCTCAGCTGCGGCGGCATGCGGTCGGTGAGCATGGCCACGGCCATGTGCGCCCCGGCGCGGTAACTGGCGGCAGCGCCGATGAAGGTAAACACCATCATCAGCAGGATCGCCGTGGGCTCGGGCCAACTCGAACCGGTGCCCAGCACGTAGCGGGCGAACACGCCCCAGGGAATCATCAGGGAAATCGCCAGGACGGAAAGGCCGGCGACCCAGATGCACGTCATGTAGATCTTGTCGTTGATACGCAGCAGCAGATTCTTCATCGGGTTCCACCGTAACCGGGTGCGCCGCAGTCATCGGGCGCACCGGGCCTTGTTCATGGGGACGGAGCGGGAGGCGTTACTGAACGGCTTCGATCTTTTTGATCAGATCGGCATACGGCGCGCCGTATTTCTCACGAACCGAGGCGGTGGCGTCGTAGAAGGGTTTCTTGTCAACGGTGATGAACTCGACGCCGGCAGCCTTGAGTTTTTCTTCGCTGGCAGCGGACTTCTTGTCCCACAACACGCGTTCTTCGGCCTGGGCAGCCTTGGCGGCTGTCTTGACCTGCGCCTGTTGATCCGGCGTGAGTTTTTCCCAGGTGATTTTCGACATCACGATCGGCTCTGGCAGGATCAGGTGACCGGTCAGGCTGTAGAATTTGGCGTTCTGGAAGTGGTTGTGTTCGAGCAGGGTTGGCGGGTTGTTTTCCGCGCCGTCGATCACGCCGGTCTGCAGGGCACTGAAGATCTCGCCGGTGTCCATGGCGATACCGTTACCGCCCATGGCGTTCATCATGTCGATGAACATCGGGTTGCCTTGCACGCGGATTTTCATGCCCTTGAGGTCTTCGAGCTTGCGCACCGGTTTCTTGGTGTAGATGTTGCGCGTGCCGCCATCCATCCAGGCCAGGGCCACCAGGCCGAATTCGGAGTTGGTGATTTTGCCGAGGATTTCGTCGCCTACCGGGCCGTCGATGACGTTACGCATGTGTTGCTGGTCGCGGAAGATGAACGGCATGTTGAACACGTTCACGTCCGGCACCACCGGGCCGACGATCCCCAGGCTGACGCGCGACAGCTGCACCGCGCCGACCTGCATCTGCTCGATGACTTCCTTTTCCGAACCGAGTACACCGCCCGGGAAGTACTTGAAAGTCAGCTCGCCGTTGGTTTCCTTGGTCAGGGTCTTGCCCATGCTTTCTTCGGCTACGACAGTCGGGTAACCGGCGGGGTGAATGTCAGCGAATTTGAGTTCCAGCGCCTGAGCGGCACCGGCAAAGGTGAACATCAGCGGAAGTGCAGCGGCGAGCAAGGTGCGTTTGAAGTCCATGGGGGTGTCTCCAGTCTTGTTATTGTTGTGTTCAAGGCGCAACGGTGCAGCAGAGGGTTTAAAGCAAATCGTTGTACAAGGGTTCCGGAAGGCCTTTGACGCCTGGCTTCAGGGCGAACACGCCGCCGGCCAGGGATTGCGGATCGTGGTCGTCGCCCGGACGAATCGAGGCGACGAACAAGGTGTCCATGGCGCTACCGCCGAAGGCGCACATGGTCGGTTTTTTCACCGGGACGGCCAGCGAGAAGTCGAGTCGGCCGTCCGGGGCAAAGCGGTGAATCAGTCCGGCGTCGTTGGCGCAGATCCAGTAGAAACCTTCGGCATCCACGGCGGCGCCATCGGGGCGACCGGGGAAGTGGTTCATGTCGACGAAGACGCGGCGATTCGACGGTGTGCCAGTTTCGGTGTCGTAATCGAACGCCCAGATCAACTGCACGTCGGGGTGCGAATCGGACAAATACATCGTCCTGCCGTCAGGGCTGAAACCGAGGCCGTTGGGCACGATGAAACCGTCGAGCTGCGCTTCGATCACGCCGGACTGCCCGGCGCCGTAACGATAGAGCCGGCCCTCGGGCGCATTCAGGCCCATGTTCAACACCATGCTGCCGGCCCAGAAGCGGCCCTGACGGTCGCAGCGGCCATCGTTGAGGCGCATGTCTTCGCGGTTGTGTGCAACGCTGGCGAGCTGCTCACTGTCGAGGCTGCCGTCGCTGTGCGGGTGCAGATGAAAGAAGCCGCTTTCCATTCCGGCCACCCAGCCGCCACGGCTGTGACGGGCGATGCAGGCGAGCATCTCCGGGGCTTTCCAGGCATGTACGTGGCCGGTGTCAGCGCTCCAGCGTTGCAGGCCGCCGTTGGGAATGTCGACCCAGTACAGTGCGTTTTCCTCAGCTACCCAGACCGGGCTTTCGCCCACGGCGTTGCGCGCATCGACGATCAATTCGGCTTGCATACTCAATCCCTTGTGTCGTTGTCAGAGTGATCAGTCGCCAAACGGACCGGCCGCGACAAACGCGCCGCCCTGATAGATTCGCGCCGGGTCATCGGCCGCCGGCATTGGCTGCGCCTCGACTTTTTCGCGGAACACTTCGGAGCTGTCCTTCGCCTCGAAGCCGAGGTGGCTGGCGAATTTGTTGTCCCACCAGACGTCCTTGTTGGCGGACATGCCGTAGACCACGGTGTGGCCGACGTTGGGTGTGTACAGCGCGCGTTCGAGCAATTGGGTGAGGTCGTCGAAGCTCAGCCAGGTGTGCATCATTCGACGGTTTTGCGGTTCGGGGAACGAGGAGCCGATGCGGATGCTGACGGTCTCGATGCCGTAGCGATCGAAGTAGAAACTGGCCATGTCTTCGCCGTAGGACTTCGACAATGCGTAATAGCCATCGGGGCGGCGCGCGGAGCTGGCGTCGAGCGCCTCGTCCTGTTTGTAGAAGCCGATGACGTGGTTGGAGCTGGCGAAGATCACCCGCTTCACGCCGTGGCGGCGCGCGGCTTCGTAGATATGGAAGACGCCGCAGATGTTGGCACCGAGGATTTCTTCGAACGGCCGCTCAACAGAGACGCCACCGAAATGCAGGATCGCATCGACGCCTTCGACCAGTTGGTGCACGGCGTGTTTGTCGGCCAGATCGCAGACGACAATTTCTTCCCGATCATCGACGGCGGGGGCGAGGGCGGCGATGTCCGACAGACGCAGGACATTGGCATAAGGGCGCATCCGTTCGCGCAGGACTTTGCCCAGGCCACCGGCAGCGCCGGTCAGCAGCAGACGGTTGAGCGGGGCGCGGGGAGTGGAGGTAGATGTCATGGCAATCCCTTACACGATTGTTATTAGGTTTGTTGTAGGTTGTCGTATGACTGCGCTGAAGTATCGGTAGGGTTTCCGGAACTTGTCAACGCGACTTTTGGTGTAGATGACGGAAGGCCTAGCCTCTTTTCAATCACCACAGTTCTGTATTTGCAATGCAATCCCATGTGGGAGCGAGCCTGCTCGCGAAAGCGGTGTGTCAATTAACATCGATGGTGAATCTGCCGCCGCCACCGCTGGCAAGCCAGCTCCCACAGGTATCAGCGTTGTTTTCAATTACTGCATTCACCACAAAATCCTGTGGGAGCTGGCTTGCCAGCGATGAGGCCGGTCCAGGCAACTCTTGTATCGACGGACACGCCGCCTTCGCGAGCAGGCTCGCTCCCACAGGGAAACTCGGTGTGACGACTGGCTTTACAACAACGAAATCGGATAACTGATAAAGATCCGGTTCTCGTCAAACTCGTTGGTGCTGAAGTCCCGGCGTATCGTCGCGTTGCGCCATTTCACGTTGAGGTTTTTCAGCGGGCCGCTCTGCACGGTGTAGGCCAGTTCCGACTCGCGGCCCCATTCCTTGCCGTCATTGGTGGCGGCGGTGTGCACGTTGTCGCCGCTGATGTAGCGGTTCATCAGGGTCAGACCGGGCACGCCGAGGGCGACGAAGTTGTAGTCATGGCGCAGCTGCCAGGAGCGCTCTTTGGCGTTGTCGTAGCTGGCGTTGTAACTGTCGTTGGCCAAGGTGCCGCCGCTGGTGCCGTTGACACGCATCCAGGCGTCGTCGCCGCTGAGTTTTTGCAGGCCGACGTAGAAGGTGTTGCCACCGTATTTGGCCGAAAGCAGGGCGAACGCGGTCTTGTTGTCGAGGTCGCCGGCCTGGGCGCTGCCGTCTTCTTTACCGGTGAAAAAACCGAGGTTGGCGCCCAGCGTCCAGTCGCCTAGCGGCTGGCTGTGGCTGAGGTTGAAATACTGTTGCTGGTAGATGTCGCTCAGTTCGGCGTACCAGACACCAACCTGCGTGCGCTTGTCGTTGAAGCTGTACTCGCCGCCGCCGAAGTTGAAGCGGTCGGAAGTGAACGCGCCACGGCCGTTCATTGACATGTCTTCCATGCTCGCGTCGTTGCGCGGGCTGTTGCCACGGAACTGGCCGCCGTAGACGGTCAGGCCATTGATCTCGGTGGACGTGATCTGGCCGCCGCGAAAGGTCTGCGGCAGCGAGCGGCCATCATCCGAACGCAGGATCGGCAGCACCGGCATCCATTCGCCGACCTTCAGTTCAGTCTTCGACACCTTGGCCTTCAGTGCCACACCGAGCCGTCCGAAATTGTCCGCCGGGCGCCCGTCATCGTGGATCGGCAACAGTTGCGTGCCGCCCGTACCTTTGCCGCCATCGAGCTTCTGCGAATACATTCCCAGCAGATCAAGGCCGAAACCGACGGTGCCCTGAGTGAAGCCGGATTTGGCATCGAGGATGAAGTTCTGCGTCCACTCCTCAGCCTTGCCCTGCGGGTTGGCCGGGTTGACGAAGTTGCGGTTGAAGTAGGCGTTGCGCAGGTTCAGCGTGGCTTTGCTGTCTTCGAGGAAACCTTCGGCATCGGCGCTCATCGGCAGGGCGAGGGCGAGGCTGCTGCAGCCGATCAGGCCAAGTGTGGAACGGCTGGAAAAGCGGGAAGGGCGGACGGAATTGCAGACGGGTGTGCTCACTGTGACGCTCCCTGTTTCGTTTGTTGTTTTTATTATTTGTCATACGTCGTCGTACAACATGGGTGCGGATATTTCCTAGGTTTTGCGGGAATGTCAACAGCAAGTTATACGATGACTCCCAGTCATCACACCGAACCCTTGTGGGAGCGAGCTTGCTCGCGAATGCCGACTTTCATCCGCCGATGTTGTCGACTGACACACCGCTTTCGCGAGCAAGCTCGCTCCCACAGGGGAAAAGTGTTTTAGCAATGAATTTGCGGCAAACTTAACCACCCTCCGCACAAGGCCTTTCAATGGATCAATACGCCCCGCGCAACTGGCAGCCCCACGAAAAGCCCAGTCTGCCCGGTTCCCCCTCGACACCGTTGCACTCCACCCCCAAGCGCCTGGCCTATGCGCTGGTCGGCGTGCTGGTGGCGGTGACCGGTGGCTTGGGTAACTCGCTGGTGGTGGCCAACCTGCCTTATCTGCAAGGCGCGCTCGGTGCGACCACGGCGGAAATGGCCTGGCTGCCAGCGGCCTATGTGATGACCAACGTGTCGATGAACCTGTTGCTGGTGAAGTTTCGTCAGCAGTTCGGTTTGCGCGCGTTCACCGAAGTGTTCCTGGTCTTGTATGCGCTGGTGACCTTCGGCCACTTGTTCGTCAACGACCTCAATTCAGCGGTGGCGGTGCGTGCCGCCCACGGCATGGTCGGCGCGGCGCTGAGTTCGCTGGGCCTGTATTACATGGTTCAGGCATTCCCGGCGAAGTGGCGGCTGAAGGCGCTGGTGCTCGGCCTCGGCACGTCACAACTGGCGTTGCCGCTGGCGCGATTATTCTCCGAAGATTTGCTGCAGATCGCTGAATGGCGTGGTCTGTACCTGTTCGAATTGGGTATGGCGTTACTGTCGTTGGGTTGTGTATTGCTGCTCAAATTACCGCCAGGCGATCGCTTCAAAACCTTCGAAAAACTCGACTTCCTTACCTTCGCGATTCTCGCCACGGGTGTGGCGTTGTTGTGCGCGGTGTTGTCGCTGGGGCGGATTGACTGGTGGCTGGAGGCGGACTGGATCGGCTATGCGCTGGCCGCCTCGATTGCCTTGGTCCTCGCCGGTCTGGCGATCGAACATAACCGCAGCAATCCGCTGCTGATGACCCGTTGGCTCGGCAGCGGGACGATGATCCGCCTGGCGCTGGCGGTGACCCTGATTCGCATGGTCACCTCGGAGCAGTCCACCGGTGCGGTCGGTTTCATGCAGAACCTGAACATGGGCTATGAGCAGTTGCACAGCCTCTACGTGGTGATGCTGATCGGCAGTGTCGCGGGACTGTTGACCAGTGCGCTGACCATCGACCCCAAACACCTGTTGATGCCGTTGATCATCTCGCTGGGTCTGATGGCCACCGGGTCGGTGATGGACAGCTTTTCCAACAACCTGACTCGCCCGCAAAATCTCTACTTCAGTCAGTTTCTGCTGGCCTTCGGCAGTACGTTTTTCCTCGGCCCGACCATGGTCTTCGGCACTCGCAACGTGCTGACCAATCCACGCAATCTGGTGAGTTTTTCCGTGCTGTTCGGGATCTGCAATAACCTCGGCGGTCTGCTCGGCGCGGCACTTCTGGGCACCTTCCAGATTGTCCGGGAAAAATTTCATTCCAGTCACATCGTTGAGCACCTGACGCTGTCTGACCCCTTGGTGGCTGCACGCGTGCAGAGCGGCGGTTCGGCGTACGGCTCGCTGTTGGCCGACCCGAGTCTGCGTAACCTGGCGGGTATTCGCAGCCTGGCCAACGCCGCTACCCGTGAGGCCAACGTGCTGGCCTATAACGATGTGTTCATGCTGATCGCCGTGATTGCGGTGCTGACCATGATCTGGCTGTCCATTCGTGCGCTGTGGCTGATGAGCACCACCAAAGCCGTCGCCCCTGCGCCATCCACACTTTCGAGCGGTGCCACTTCTTCATGACCGAACCGACCACCACGACCACCAATGCCATTGCTGCCACGCCTGAGGGTGTGGCGCCGCCGTCATCGCCAAACACCGAGCCACGCTCGCTGCGGGTGCGGATCATCTCTTCAATGGGCTTCGCGGCGATTGCCATCGTCGGTGTGTTGATCGTGCTCTATGCCTGGCAATTGCCGCCGTTCAGCAGTGCGGTCGAGACCACCGAAAACGCCCTGATTCGTGGGCAAGTGACAATCATCGGCCCGCAGCTCGCCGGTTATGTCTATGAAGTGCCGGTGCAGGATTTCCAGTACGTGAAGGCCGGGGATTTGCTGGTGCGCCTGGATGACCGTATCTATCAGCAGCGGCTCGATCAGGCACTGGCGCAACTGGCGGTGCAGAAAGCCGCGTTGGCCAATGTGGTGCAGCAACGCAACAGCGCCGAGGCGACGATCAAATTGCGTCAGGCCGTGCAGGCCGACAGCGAAGCGCAATTGCGTAAAAGCGAGGCGGATCTGCGCCGCAACAAGGAATTGGTTAGCGACGGTTCGGTGTCCAAGCGCGAGATGGACGTCGCGCTGGCGGCGAATGCGCAGAGTGTCGCAGCGGTGGCGCAGGCCAAGGCCAATCTGGAAATTGCCCGTCAGGATCTGCAAACGGTGATCGTCAATCGCGGCTCGCTGGAAGCGGCAGTGGCCAGCGCCGAAGCGGCTGTGCAACTGGCGCGGATCGACTTGTCGAACACCCGTATCGTCGCGCCACGTGACGGTCAGCTCGGGCAGATTGGCGTGCGTCTCGGTGCTTACGTCAATTCCGGGGCGCAGTTGATGGCGCTGGTGCCGAACCAGAAATGGGTGATCGCCAACATGAAGGAAACCCAGATGGACAACGTTCGCGTCGGGCAACCGGTGCGCTTCACCGTCGATGCGCTGAATCACCGCCGATTCACCGGGCATGTGCAGCATATTTCGCCGGGCACGGGGTCTGAATTTGCTCTGTTGCAGGCGGATAATGCCACTGGCAACTTTGTGAAAATCGCCCAGCGCGTGCCTGTGCGGATCACCATTGATGCGGATCAGCAGGAGGAAGAACGGTTGCGGCCGGGGATGTCGGTGGTGGTCAGCATCGACACCGCGGCGGGCGACACCCAACCCCACTGATCAATGCATAACCCTGTGGGAGCGAGCTTGCTCGCGAAAGCGATGTATCAGTGGCATTTCTTTATCTGACACACCGCCTTCGCGAGCAAGCTCGCTCCCACAGTTGAACGGTGTTTATCCTGTGATCATCGGGGGCAGGGTACCGAGTAGCGAGACGGCCGCCACCGCGCCAATGCCGAGTAACCACTCCAGCATCACACTGCGCCTGAGCGCGCCCATGCGCTGTTCGCAATCATCAATCCGCAAGCGGTTGAACAGCGCTAGCCCAAGCATCCCCAGCACGATCAGCGCCTTGATCAGCAGAATCAGCGCAAACCCGCTGAACAACGGCGTCGGCCACCACTGGCCGGTGAGCACGCGTACGTTGATCAAACCGGTGATCAGCAACCCCGCGACCAAGGCATAACCGACGCCGCTGAAGCGCCGCAAAACTTCACGCATCGGCTCCGTCGGCTGACGCAGAATCATCACCAGCATCAACAGTCCGCCGAGCCACGCCGCCACGCAGTTCAGATGCACGATCTGGTTGAGAATCAGCAATTGCCCACTCAACCCGTCGAGCATGGCGCCGTGTCCGACCGGGGCCAGGGTCGCGAGCAACAATGCGCTTAAGCCCAGTCGCATCGGCATGCTTGAGCGCCAAGGCGTAAACAACAGCGCCAACAGCGCGGCATTGATCAGCAAATGCCAGCGCCATACCTGACCAAAAAACGTATTGCCCAGCACCAGCGCAACCGTGTCCGGGTCAAACGCCGCTGTAGCCGAGCCGGCCATGCTCGCAGTAATCAACAGCGCCCAGGCAATCCCGCTGAGCAGCGCCACAGCCGCCAGCCAACGCGCCAGTCGCGCCAGGTGCCGATCCACTTGTGGCGCTTCATCCTTGAGCAGCAACGGCCTGAACAGCCAGGCCCCGAACAGCATCAACACCACGATGAAATGCACAAAGCGGCACAGCACCAGCGCTTCACTCATGGGTTACTGGCCAACCTTGAACTGATAGGCGCCTTCGCTTTTGTGCGTGTCGACCGACACCGCGTGCCATTCGACTTTGTACTCGCCGGCGGTCAGCGGAGCGGCGGGGGTGACGATCAGGGTTTTCTTGTCGCCTTCGGTGGTCAGCGGCTTGATCGCGACTGCTGCGCCATCCTTGGTCACGGTGACTTTGGTGAAACTGGCCTCGACACCTTCGGAAAAGGTCAGGCGCAAATCGGCCGGGGCGGCGACGGTGCTGTCGGCGGCCGGGGTCTGGCTTTTCAGGTGCGCGTGGGCGAATACGGAAGATGCGGCGAACAGCGAAGCGAGCAGGGCAGTGGTGGTCAGGACGTTCTTGAACAGCATCGCGAATACCTCTGAGGCAGGAGTGAAGAAACGTCAGTTTAGCCATCCGCTCACGCCAGTACGAAGTTTTGTTTGCAGCGGTCGCCCGCGGAGCAGAGCGGATGCTAGTCTTGGGCAACGCTGTTGTCAGGGAGCCCTCATGGGCAATCACAAGATCGAGATTCGTCGCAACAACGTCGAGAAAATTCTCCTCGCGGCGGAAAAAGTCTTCGCCGAAAAAGGCTTCGGCGGTACCGCCATGGCCGACATCGCGGCTGAAGTGCAATTGCCGCGCTCCAACCTGCATTACTACTTCAGCACCAAGAGCGAGTTGTACAGCGCGGTGCTGTTCGACCTGCTGGAAGTATGGAAACAGGACGCGCTGTGCTTCGAGATGTTCGACGACCCGCGCGTGGTGTTGAGCAGCTACATCCGCGCCAAGATGAACCACTCGCGCAGCCGGCCGTACGGCTCGAAAGTCTGGGCCAACGAAATCATCCACGGCGCGCCGACGTTGGGCGAGGCGCTGGATGTCAGCCTGTATGACTGGGCGAAAATGAAGGAAGCGAAGATTCGCCAGTGGGTCGAGGACAAGCGGATTCTGCCGGTGGAACCGTCGAGTCTGCTGTACATGATCTGGGCGTCGACGCAGCACTATGCTGACTTTGATCATCAGGTGAATATTCTGAATGAGCATCAGCCGTTGTCGGATATGCAGTTTGAGCGGGCGGTGCAGACGGTGACGAGTGTGATCTTGCGTGGGATCGGGTTGGAGCCCTAGAAGCAGACCCTCACCCCAGCCCTCTCCCGGAGGGAGAGGGGGCCGACCGAGGTGTCTCTCGGGTTACATCGACCTGAAGAACCGAGTCGATTGCGGATTCAAAGCAGCTCGTGCCTATGCATGTATCGATTATGGATTCAAAGCAAATCGTTCAGGTCGGCGGAGTTTGCCAACATCCCCCAATCAGTCCCCTCTCCCTTTGGGAGAGGGTTAGGGTGAGGGGCTAGACCGCAACGTGATACGGATTCCTCGGATCATGATTCCAATCGAGAAACGGCTTGCCAGTCTCCATCGGCACCATCTCGATGCAATCCGCCACCGGACAAGTGATCTGACACAGATTGCAGCCCACACACTCCTCATCAATCACTTCATATTTATGCGTGCCGTCCGCCTGCTTCAGACTGCCAATCGCCTGATGTGAAGTGTCCTCACAAGCAATGTGGCAACGCCCGCAACCAATGCACGCGTCCTGATCAATCTTCGCGATCACCTGATAGTTGATGTCGAGGTACTTCCAGTCCGTGGTATTGCCCACCGCGCGCCCGGCAAACTCGTTGATGCTGGCGTAACCCTGACTGTCCATCCACCGCGACAGCCCATCCTTCATCTCCTCGACAATGCGGAAGCCATGCAGCATCGCCGCCGTGCACACCTGCACCGCGCCGCTGCCCAGCGCCATGAATTCCGCCGCATCGCGCCAACTGCCGATGCCGCCAATCCCACAGATCGGCAAGCCCTGGGTCTGTGGATCGCGGGCAATCTCGGCGACCATGTTCAGCGCGATCGGCTTCACCGCCGAGCCGCAATAACCGCCGTGGGTGCTTTTGCTGCCGACGGTGGGCAGGGCGACCATGTGCTCGAGATCGACGCTGGTGATCGAGTTGATCGTATTGATCAGCGACACCGCATCGGCGCCACCACGGTGGGCCGCGCGGGCAGCGACACGGATGTCGGTGATGTTCGGCGTCAGTTTGACGATCACCGGCAGGGAGCAATAGGTCTTGCACCAGCGCGTCACCTGCTCGACGTACTCCGGCACCTGACCGACCGCCGCGCCCATGCCACGTTCAGGCATGCCGTGCGGGCAACCGAAATTCAGCTCGATACCGTCAGCGCCGGTGGCTTCGACCAGCGGCAGGATGTGTTTCCACGACTCCTCGACGCACGGCACCATCAGCGAAACGATCAGCGCGCGGTCCGGCCAGTCCTTCTTCACCTGAGTGATTTCGCGCAGGTTGATTTCCAGCGAACGGTCGGTGATCAGCTCGATGTTGTTGATGCCGAGCACTTCACGGTTGTTGCCGTAATGCGCGGAGTAACGCGACGACACGTTGACCGCCGCCGGATCCTCTCCGAGGGTTTTCCAGACCACGCCACCCCAGCCCGCTTCGAAGGCGCGGACGACGTTGTAAGCCTTGTCGGTGGGTGGCGCAGAGGCCAGCCAGAACGGATTCGGCGCTTTGATGCCAGCGAAGACAATCGACAGATCGGCCATTTACGCAGCCTCCACGTTAAGCATCAGTTGAGCATTGATCGCCTCGGCGGCGCGTTTGCCGTGCTGCACGGCTTGCACGGTGAGGTCCTGATCGAGGCTGGTGCAGTCGCCGCCGGCATACACGCCGGGGATGCTGGTGCGCAGGTTTTCATCGACGTCGATGCGTTCGCCCTGACGCTTGAGTTCGCGGGCCAGCGGGTCGGCGAGGGTGCTGCCATCGAACGCCTGGCCGATGGCCTTGAAGATCGCATCGGCGGCCAGTTCGAAGGTCTCGCCGGTGGTTTGCAGGCGACCGTCGACCAGATCGGTGCGGGCGAAACGCATGCCGCGCACCTGGCCCTGAGCGTCGAGCAGGACTTCTTCAGGTTGTGCCCAGGTCAGCAGGCGCACCTGATTGGCTTTGGCGATGTCTTGTTCATGGCCGGTGGCGCCCATGTCGGCGGCGCCACGGCGATACACCAGATTGACTTCGCGGGCTCCGAGGCGGGCCATTTGCACGGCCATGTCGATCGCGGTGTTGCCGGCGCCGAGGACGATGCAGTGTTCGGCCAGTGGCAGTTGCGTGAGGTCATCGGCCTGGCGCAATTCGCGGATGTAATCGGTCGCAGCGAGCAAGCCTGGGGCATCTTCGTGGGGCAGGCCAAGTTGTTTGCTGGCGCTGAGGCCGAGGCCGAGGAACACCGCGTCGAACTGTTGATGCAGTTCACTCAGCGTCAGATTCTCGCCGAGTTTTTGCCCATGACGAATTTCGATGCCGCCGATTTGCAGGAGGAAATCCAGTTCCTTCTGCGCGTAGTCGTCGACCAGTTTGTACTTGGCGATTCCGTACTCATTGAGGCCGCCAGCCTTCTCCCGTGCTTCGAAAATCACCACGTCGTGGCCGTGCATGGCACTGCGGTGGGCGCAGGACAAACCGGCCGGCCCGGCACCGACCACGGCGATACGTTTGCCGGTGGCGGCGGCGCGCTGGAACGGATGTTCGCTGAAGTGTGCATTGTCGACGGCGTAGCGTTGCAGCAGGCCGATCAGCACCGGTGCGCATTCGTGAGCGTTGTTACGCACGCAGGCTTGCTGGCAAAGGATCTCGGTTGGACAGACTCGGGCGCAACTGCCACCGAGGATGTTCGCCGAGAGGATTTTCTGCGCCGCACCGGGGACGTTGTCCTGGTGAATATTGCGGATGAACGACGGGATATCGATCTCGCTCGGGCACGCATTCACGCAGGGCGCGTCGTAGCAATACAGGCAGCGCGAGGCTTCCAGATGCGCTTGCCGATCGTTGAGCGGCGGCGCCAGATCGGTGAAATGCCCGGCGAGGGCGGCCGCGCTTTCGTGCGGGTGGGGGAGATGGTTCAGGGTCTCGATCACGGTTTATGGCCTCACGGTTATTTGAGGTGCTGCCTCTGATGGGCATTGGTTTTTGTGTTGCCTGGACTAGCCTCTTCGCGAGCAAGCTCGCTCCTACAGGGGAATGCATTTCAAATGTGGGAGCGAGCTTGCTCGCGAAGGCCGAAGGCCTGGATTTCAGCGTTTCACAGCAGTGGGCCGGTGCATCTCAGCCCGCTTGCTCAGCAAATCAAAAACCGCCGGATACGCCGGCCGTTCGATATACCGCCCGGCGCCACGCTCGGCGCGCAAATCACCATCGGCCCAGACCAGCCGGCCCTGGCTGACGGTATGGCTCGGCACGCCGCGCACGGTCTTGCCTTCGAAGATATTGAAGTCCACCTGCTGATGGTGGGTCTTGGCGGAAATGGTGCGGGTGCCTTGCGGGTCCCACAGCACCAGATCGGCATCGGCGCCGACGCGAATTGCACCTTTGCGCGGATAGAGATTGAAGATCTTCGCGGTGTTGGTGGAGGTGAGGGCGACGAAATCCTGCATCGATAAACGCCCGCTGTTGACGCCTTCGTCCCACAGCACCGCCATGCGATCTTCGATGCCGGCGGTGCCATTGGGAATCTTGCTGAAGTCATCGCGCCCGGCGGCTTTTTGCTCGGCGCAGAAGCAGCAGTGGTCAGTCGCGGTGGTGTGCAGATTGCCGTTTTGCAGTCCGTGCCACAGCGCCTCTTGATGACCGCGCGGACGGAACGGCGGGCTCATCACGTAACCGGCAGCGGTCTGCCAGTCCGGGTGTTGATAGACGCTGTCATCGAGCAGCAAATGCCCGGCGAGGACTTCGCCATACACCGGTTGGCCCTTGCTGCGCGCATAGGTGATTTCGTCGAGGGCTTCTTTGGTCGAGACGTGCACCAGATACAGCGGCGTGCCGATGGTTTCGGCAATACGAATCGCCCGGCTCGCCGCTTCACCTTCAACCTGCGACGGCCGCGACAGCGGATGCGCTTCCGGCCCGGTGATGCCCTGGGCCATCAACTTGCGTTGCAAGTGATAAACCAGCTCGCCGTTTTCTGCGTGCACGGTCGGCACCGCGCCGAGTTCCAGGCAACGTTCGAAACTCGCCACCAGTGTGTCGTCGGCGGCCATGATCGCATTCTTGTAAGCCATGAAGTGTTTGAAGCTGTTGATGCCGTGATGGCTGACCAGCTCGGCCATCTCCTCACGCACCTGTTCGCTCCACCAGGTGATCGCAACGTGGAAGCCATAGTCGGAAGCGGACTTTTCCGCCCAGCCGCGCCACTGATGAAACGCCTCCATCAGCGACTGCTGCGGATTGGGAATTACAAAGTCGATGATCGATGTGGTGCCGCCGGCCAGACCGGCCGCCGTGCCACTGTAGAAATCCTCACTGGCCACAGTGCCCATGAAGGGGAGTTGCATGTGGGTGTGCGGATCGATGCCGCCGGGCATCAGGTATTGGCCGCTGCCGTCGAGTACTTCGGCGCCGGCGGGAATATCAAGGTTTTCACCGATGGCTTTGATCACGCCGTCGGCGCAATAGACGTCGGCGCGATAACTTTCATCATGGGTAACAACGGTGGCGCCACGGATCAACAGAGACATTCCGAGTTCCTCGCAGGCATTGACCGACTTGTGTCGGTTCTAGATGTTTTATTGATGTACAGCGTTGCAGAGCGTATTCCTGTCAGCGCTGTCAGGAATAGAAACTAGTCGCAGATTTGCAATAGATCAAGATTATTTTTTATAAGCTTATGACTGTTTTAAGTGTATGAAAAATAACGATAAAAACATCAAATCACCAAAATGGTGAGGCTGCTCACCATTTTGACGCACTTGACAGGATGGAAATATGAGCAAGATTTCCTATGTGAAATCAGCCGCTTGAAGTTGAGCTGCGGTTGCTCGCTCACGATGAAAATAAATGCAGTGCACCAGATTGAGTCCTGTCTGTTCGGACAACTTGGCAGGTGTTTAGCCTGAGCACCCAGACAAGTTTCCGCGAACTCATCCGGTGAATAATTAAAACTGATTAATATCAGAAAGTTGCAAAGCGTTTAACGCTCGGCCCGATGCGCAAGCGGGGCACCCGGCACGTTTATTGATGCCGCCGCTGACACCATGGCCGGTGCACGAAAGTTGTCAGTTCCTCCGGCCATCGTCCGGCTGCACCTGTGTGTGCAAGCCGCCTGATGAGCAGAAAAATAATCAGAAGAACAGTGGAGCGGCCATGCAACAGATCAGATCGCAAGTGACCGAGCGCGACGGCTTGTTCGAGCTTGAAGCCGGTAGCGACGTCCTCGACAGTCCCCGTTACAACCACGACATGGCACCGACCAAGGTGCGCGAACGAACCTGGAACAAATGGCACATCACCGCGCTGTGGGTCGGCATGTCGATCTGCGTGCCGACCTACACCCTCGGCGGCGTACTCACCGCTTACTTTGGCCTGACGGTCGGTGAAGCGCTGTTGGCGATTCTGTTCGCCAACATCATCGTGCTGATTCCGCTGACACTTAACGCTTTCCCCGGCACCAAGTACGGCATCCCGTTTCCGGTGTTGCTGCGCTCGTCGTTCGGCATTCTCGGCTCCAACGTGCCGTGCCTGATTCGCGCACTGGTGGCGTGTGGCTGGTTCGGCATTCAGACGATGTTTGGCGGGCTGGCGATTCACCTGTTTCTCGGTTCGGTGTTCGAGGGCTGGAAATCCCTCGGCGGCACGGGGGAGGTGATCGGTTTCATGGTGTTCTGGGCGCTGAACCTGTGGGTGGTGATTCGTGGCGCCGAGTCGATCAAGTGGCTGGAAACGTTGTCGGCACCGCTGCTGGTGGCGGTCGGCATCGGTCTGCTGGTGTGGGCGATGCCTAATGTGTCGATGAGCGAATTGATGGCGATCCCGGCCAAACGCCCGGAAGGCGCGAGTGTGGTCAGTTACTTCGCCGCCGGGCTGACGGCGATGGTTGGCTTTTGGGCCACGTTGTCGCTGAACATTCCGGACTTCAGCCGTTATGCCAAGAGCCAGAAAGATCAAATCCTCGGGCAAATTTTCGGCCTGCCACTGACGATGTTTCTGTTCGCCTCCCTCGGTGTGATCATGACCGCCGCGTCTGTGAAGCTTGTCGGTGTGACCGTTTCTGATCCGGTTAGCCTGATCGGCCATATCCAGAGTCCGGTGTGGGTGGCGGTGGCGATGGCGTTGATCATCATCGCCACGCTGTCGACTAACACCGCCGCCAATATCGTCTCACCGACCAACGACTTCCAGAACATCGCACCCAAGGTCATCAATCGCACCAAAGCGGTGTTGCTGACCGGGGTTGTCGGGTTGGCGTTGATGGGCCATGAACTGCTGAAAAAACTCGGCCTGATCGTTTCCGATGTCAGCCTGGAAACCGTGTATTCCAATTGGCTGCTCGGTTATTCAAGCCTGCTCGGACCGATCGCCGGGATCATGGTGGTGGACTATTTCCTGATCAAGAAACAGCAACTGGACCTCGCCGGGCTTTACCGCGACGACGTCTATCCGGCATGGAACTGGGCCGGTTTTGTTGCGTTTGGCGTACCGGTGGTGTTGACCGTGATGTCGCTGGGCAGCGATGCGTTCAGCTGGTTTTACAGCTATGGCTGGTTCACCGGCTCGGCGCTGGGCGGGATTATTTATTACGGGTTGTGCGTGATGCGTGCTAGTCCGTCAGTAGCGAAATCTGCGGTGTGAATGCAGGCCTCTTCGCGAGCAAGCTCGCTCCCACAGGAGTACGCATTCCAAATGTGGGAGCGAGCTTGCTCGCGAAGATGGCCTCACTTGCGGCAGAGATGTATCTGAAGAAACTCATAAGAAAAGCAGCCTGAGGAGATCCCCATGAACGCAGCCGTAGACGTTCTGCAATCAACCCATCAGCACATCAACCGCGATCGCTTGTGGGCGTCGCTCATGGAACTGGCCAAACTCGGCGCGACGGTCAAGGGCGGGGTCTGTCGCCTGGCCCTCACTGACCTCGACCGCCAGGCCCGCGACCTCTTCGTGCAGTGGTGCAAGGACGCCGGGTGCAGCGTCACGGTCGATGAAGTCGGCAACATCTTCGCCCGTCGCCCCGGGCGCAATCCGAATCTGCCACCGGTGATGACCGGCAGCCACATCGACACCCAACCCACCGGCGGCAAGTTCGACGGCTGCTTCGGCGTGCTCGCCGGCGTCGAAGTTCTGCGCACCCTCAACGACCTCAAAGTGGAAACCGAAGCACCGCTGGAAGTAGTGGTCTGGACCAACGAAGAAGGCTCACGATTCGCTCCGTGCATGATGGGCTCCGGGGTGTTTGCGGAGAAATTCACCCTCGAAGAAACCCTCGCCAAAGTCGATGCCGACGGCGTCACCGTTGGCGAAGCGCTGAACGCCATTGGTTACGCGGGTCCGCGTAAAGTCAGCGGGCACAAGGTCGGCGCCTATTTCGAAGCTCACATCGAACAAGGCCCGATCCTCGAAGACGAGCAGAAAACCATCGGCGTGGTGCTCGGCGCGCTGGGTCAAAAGTGGTTCGACCTCAAGCTGCGCGGCGTCGAGGCGCATGCCGGCCCGACGCCGATGCACCTGCGCAAAGATGCACTGGTCGGCGCCTCGGTGATCGTCGGTGCGGTCAACCGCGCGGCCCTCGGTCACCAGCCGCATGCCTGCGGCACCGTCGGCTGCCTGCAAGCCTATCCGGGCTCGCGCAACGTCATCCCCGGCGAAGTGCGCATGACTCTCGACTTCCGTCATTTGCAACCGGCGCGTCTGGACTCGATGATCGCTGAGGTGAAGCAAGTCATCGACGCCACCTGCGAAGAACACGGCCTGACTTATGAACTGACCCCTACCGCGGACTTCCCGCCGCTGTACTTCGAAAAAGGCTGTGTGGAAGCGGTGCGCAGCGCAGCAAAAGGGCTTGGCTTGTCGAATATGGACATCGTCAGCGGCGCCGGACATGACGCGATTTTCCTCGCCGAACTCGGCCCGGCCGGGATGATCTTCGTGCCATGCGAGGGCGGCATCAGCCACAACGAAATCGAGAACGCCGCGCCGGATGATCTGGCGGCGGGATGTGCGGTGTTGTTGCGGGCGATGCTGGCGGCTTCGGCGATGGTCGCGGGAGGACAGCGGGCGGCTTGAAGATCAAAAGATCGTAGCCTTCGGCAACTCCTACGGGGAAACCATAAATCCTGTGCAGGAGCTGCCGGAGGCTGCGATCTTTTTGCTGTCACCACAACGTCATGACTATGTGGCGGACCGCGATAGCCGTTGTATCGCCGTCAACGTTGCGCAAGGAATAGCTGAAACTGAAGCTTGTGCGACCAGTCACTGCGCACCAAACACCATCGTCCAGTAAACCCCTTCATCACTGCGCGCCTCACTGGCAAATCCGGCACCAACCTGGGTAAACATCGGGTTCATCAGGTTGGCGCAATGCCCGGGACTGGCCAGCCATCCGGCCATGGCCTTGCCCGGTGAACTCTGCCCGGCGGCGATGTTTTCACCGATTTGCCGACCGCGATAGCCGGCCGCACGGGCGCGATCAGAGGGCAGGTCGCCGTCCGGGTCGCGGTGGGCGAAATAGTTGCCGTAAGCCATGGCTTTGCTGTGTCCCTGTGCGGCGGCGCCCAGCGCGGCGTTCCAGCTCAGCGGCCGGGCGGCGGCGAATCGCTGACGGCCGCACATCCGTGGCCGGGCGCGCGCGGCGTTGACCTCAGCGAGCAAAGCCTTGCCGACGCTGCGGTTATCGCCGACGCGATGGTCGAGCACCGGTTGCGCCAACACCACTTGCCACTCATTGCGTGAACGACTGACGCCGATGTCCGCGTAGCTCGCATCCAGCAGCGCGGCGCAGTGCTCGTCTTGCAGCAGGTCGAAGGCCTCTTCGGCGTCCTCGGCTCCGATCACGCGAATACTGCGCACCGCGATGGCGGAATACCCGGACGACTTCAACGCTTCACGCATGCCACCGGCGTAGCGATAACCAATCGGCAAGGCCAGGTTGGACTTCAGCGCCAACGGCGCCAGACGCTGCGCCGGGCGTCGATCGCAACGTTGCGGATGGGCACGATAGTCGTTGATGGCGGCCACCAGTTGCCGCTCCGCACCGGCATGGGCGGTTTCCGCGAACAGCGGCGAAAGGATCAGCAGGCACAGCGAAACGAAGCGAGACGAACGAACGGCGTGGCGCATGAGACGGGCAGCTCTGAAGAGGGACAGCGCAAAAGTTGAGTGAACCGCAGAAAGCGGCGCGAGTAGGACTGGGCTTTTTGGACTTGGTTCAGCGATTCAACACATTCCCCATCCACTGCAAATACTGCGCACGGTCGGAAATCGAGTTATGCCCCGAATCCGGCACCACTCTGAGCAGTGCCACGCCTTGCGGGAAGTTCTCCAGCAAACGCTGCGTACTGGCGCGTGGAATCACCTCGTCGTCGCTGGCCGCGAGCAGCAGCGTCGGCACACGGATATGCGCGGCGTACTTGCCCGATTCAAAGCGATCCTTGAGCAACCACTTCACCGGCATCCACGGGTATTGCCGTGCCGCGATTTCTTCGAGGCTGTTGTAAGGCGTCACCAGAATCAGCTGTTGAACCGGTCGTTGGCTGGCCAGACGCACGGCGACGCCCGATCCCAGGCTGCGGCCAATCAGCGAAACCTGCGGGTGGCTGGTGTACACCTGATCGAACAGCGCCAGCGCATCCTCGGCAATCGCTTCCTCAGACGGTGAACCACCGCTGCCACCAAAGCCGCGATAGTTGAGCAGATAGACCGCGTATTCAGGAAACGCCTCGGCAAACTCCGGCAGATTGCGCGAAACGTCCTCGGCATTGCCGCCAAAGTAGATCAGCGCCCGGGGCCCGACGCGCTCGCGGGTGATCACTGAAACCTGTGCGTCCGGCATCGACAGGGTCAGTTGTGAATCGGCGCTGGTGACGGCATTGGGCTGCGGAAAATAGATCATCGAACGCTGAAAAAAGAACAGCGCCGCGCACAGCACCAGGTATACGGCAACGATCAATGCGACGAGTGACATCAGGGTTCGGGACATTCGGCTACTTTTAACGGGGTGTGAAGGGTTCGCTGTCGCAGTGTAGTCCAGCCCTGCCAGCGGATGCCCCATACACACAACAGGCAACAGATCCACGCAGCAGGAGAACCAGCATGAGCCACACTGAGGGTTACTCCCGTCGCCGATTGCTCACGCTGGCTGCCGGGGTTTCGGCGGTCTTCACCTTTGATCGGGCGTTGGCCACAACCACCACACCCGCGACCACCGGAGGCCACGCCATGCAGACCCGCGCCATCCCGTCCAGTGCCGAGTCGCTACCCATCGTCGGCCTGGGCACCTATCGCGGCTTCGACGTCGCCCCCGGTGATCCGGCCTACCGGCAATTGCCGGCGGTGCTTGATGAACTGTTCACCAAGGGCGGCACGCTGATCGACAGTTCGCCGATGTATGGCCGCGCCGAACAGACTACCGGTGAGCTGCTGTCGATCCACGAACCACGTTCGCCAGCATTTCTGGCGACCAAAGTGTGGACGCGCGGACGCGAGGAGGGCATCGCGCAGATGGAGCAGTCATTCAGCCTGTTGCGTACCGAACGCATCGACCTGATGCAGATCCACAACCTGCTCGACTGGCAGACGCACTTGCCGACGTTGCGTGAATGGAAAGCGCAGGGGCGCATCCGCTATATCGGTATCACTCACTACACGCCCTCGGCCTACGAAGAGGTCGAAGCCGTGCTGAAGGCAGAGCCACTGGATTTTCTGCAAATCAACTACGCCCTCGATGACCGTGGCGTGGAGAAACGTATTTTGCCTTTGTGCCGCGAACGCGGCGTTGCGGTGATCTGCAACCGGCCGTTCGGTGGCGGGGGACTGCTGGCCCGGCTCAAGGGCAAGCCGTTGCCAGGCTGGGTTTCCGATGTGCAGGTCAATAGTTGGCCGCAACTGGCGTTGAAGTTTCTGCTGTCGCATCCAGCAGTGACGTGCGTGATACCCGGCACGGGCAATCCGCGCTACATGGCCGACAACGCCAAGGCCGGGTTCGGGCCGATGCTGACCGATGCACAGCGGCATCAATTGATTGCGCTGCTGGGTTGATCGATCTCGTAGACGGCACTCAGCCGCGATAGCGCAACGCCTCCAGCAACAACGCAAACGCCGGCGCCGCCTGACGCCGGCTCGGGTAGTAGAGGTGATACCCGGCAAACGTCGGGCACCAGTCTTCCAGCACTTGTCGCAATCGGCCGTCGGCCAGATAGGGTGCGACGATGTTTTCCGGGATGTAACTCAGGCCGAAACCGTCCAGCGCAGCGTCGAGCAGCGGGTAGACGCCGTTCAGGGTGATTTGCCCGGACACCCGCACTTTCAGGCTTTCGCCAGCCTTTTCGAATTCCCAACTGTACAACCCGCCGTTGGTGGGCAGGCGCAGGTTGTTGCAGGCGTGATCGGTCAGATCCCGTGGCGTTTGCGGCGCGGTTCGTTTGGCGAAATAGGTGGGTGAACCCACCACCGCCATGCGCATGTCGGGGCCGATGCGGGTGGCGATCATGCCTTGCGCGACGTCCTCGCCCAAGCGCACGCCAGCGTCGAAACCTTGGCCGGCGATGTCGACGAAACCATAGTCGCAGCTTACCTCGACGCTGATGTCCGGGTACTTCGGCAGAAAGTTCTTGAGCACCGGGCGCAGCAGCCAGTCCAGCGAATGGTCGGTGGCGTTGAGGCGGATCTTGCCGGCCGGGGTGTCGCGCAGGTTACTCAGGGCCGCGAGTTCCAGTTCGATTTCTTCGAAGCGTGGGCCGATGGTTTGCAGCAGGTGTTCGCCGGCCTCGGTGGGCGAGACGCTGCGGGTGGTACGGGTCAGCAGGCGCAGGCCTAAACGTGCCTCAAGTGCGCGAATCGTGTGACTCAGTGCCGATTGCGAAACGCCGAGTTTGGCCGCCGCTTTGGTAAAGCTGCGCTCGCGCGCTACGGCGAGGAAGGCGAGCAGGTCGGTAGCATTTTCCCGAAGCATTGATGAGTTTCCTGCATAAGTTTTTTTGAATTCTAGTCGATTATCGGAAGAGTGCGGCTGGGTAAAGTAGTGGCATTGATTATCTGGAGGAATTGCCATGAACCCGATTGCCGCTTCTGCGTTGACCCTTTCCCTGTTGGCGGGTGAGGTGCAGGCCAATGACAATCCCCGCGTGACCGTGACACCCAATGGCTCACAAGCTTCGGCCAGAGGCCCGGCGGATTGGTTCACTGGCACTGTCCGTGTCGATGCGCCGTTCAAAGGCACAGACGAGGCGCGGGTCAGTGGTGCGACGGTGACGTTTGAGCCGGGCGCGCGTACCGCGTGGCACACGCATCCGTTGGGACAGACCTTGATCGTCACGGCGGGTTTCGGTTTTGTGCAGGAGTGGGGGCAGCCGGTGCGTGAGATTCGTCCTGGGGATACGGTGTGGATTGCGCCGGGGGCCAAGCATTGGCACGGGGCGGCGCCGACCACGGCGATGACGCATATCGCGATTGCTGAAGTGCTGGACGGCAAAGTTGTGGATTGGATGGAGCAGGTGAGTGCCGAGCAGTATCCACGAGCGGACTGAAAGCTGTCAGGTAGCGCACTTGCACCCCATGCTAGTGCGCTACCTGATTTCCCCTCACCCCAGCCCTCTCCCAGAGCGAGAGGGAGCCGACCGAGGTGTCTTGGGTCAGACATCGACCTGAGAAACCGAGTCGATTATGGATTCACATTGGAGCTTTCAGGTCGGTGAAACTCTCCAATTTCCCTCACCCCAGCCCTCTCCCAGAGGGAGAGGGGGCAGACCGAGGTGTCTGGCGTCATACATCGACCTGAGAGACTGAGTTGATTATGGATTTACAGCAAAGTGCTATCCATCGACCTGAATGTGCTGTGTCGATTATGGATTCACAGCAGGACGTTCAAGTCGGTGCAGCCCTCAAATATCCCCGGATCAGTCCCCTCTCCCTCTGGGAGAGGGCTAGGGTGAGGGGCTCTTTCCGGTGGTTCAGATCATCTCCGGCAGTGAAGAGAGGATTTTATCGAGGGTGATCGGATACTCCCGCACCCGTGCCCCGGTGGCGTTGTAAATCGCATTCGCCACCGCCGCACTGACCCCGCAAATTCCCAGTTCACCAACACCCTTGGCCTTCATCGGCGAAGATACCGGATCAGTCTCATCAAGAAAAATCACCTCCTGATGGGGAATGTCGGCATGCACCGGCACTTCATACCCGGCCAGATCATGGTTGACGAAAAAGCCCAGTTTCTTGTCCACCGCCAACTCTTCCATCAGCGCCGCACCGACACCCATGGTCATTGCGCCGATGACCTGACTGCGCGCGGCTTTCGGGTTGAGAATCCGCCCGGCCGCGCACACCGCCAACATGCGGCGTACACGCACTTCACCGGTCGCCGCATCCACCGCCACCTCAACGAAATGCGCACCAAACGTTGACTGCTGATACTTCTCGGCCAGGTCGGCAAATTCGATGCTGTCCTCGGCCACCACAACGCCGTCCTGCGCAGCGTTGCGCAACGGCACGCTCTTGTCGCCGAGCCGCACCTGACCGTCGATAAACTCCGCCTGATCCGCCGCCATCCCCAGTTTGCCAGCTACCGCCTCACGCAGTTTCATGCACGCGGCGTACACCCCGGCGGTCGAGCAGTTGGCACCGAATTGCCCGCCGGAGCCTGCCGACACCGGAAAACTCGAATCGCCCAGATGCACGTTCACATCCTTCAAACCAACACCCATCATCTCGGCGGCGGTTTGCGCAATGATCGTGTAACTGCCAGTGCCGATATCGGTCATGTCGGTTTCCACCGTGATCTTGCCATCGCGCTCCAGCCGCACCCGCGCGCCCGACTTGACCAACAGATTGTTGCGGATCGCCGCCGCGACACCCATGCCGATCAGCCAGCGACCCTCACGCCGTGTACCCGGTTGCGCAGTGCGCTGGTCCCAACCGAATTTATCGGCACCGGTCTGCAGGCATTCGATCAGGCGCCGCTGCGAAAACGGCCGCTCGGTTTTCACCGGATCGACCTGGGTGTCGTTGAGAATGCGGAACTGGATCGGATCAAGTTTGAGCTGCTCGGCCATCTCGTCCATGGCGATTTCCAGGACCATCAGCCCCGGCGTTTCGCCGGGTGCGCGCATGGCGTTGCCTTCCGGTAGGTCCAAGGGAGCCAGACGCATGCTGACCAACCGATTTTCAGCGGCGTACAACAACTGACTTGGCTGCGCCGCGACTTCGACTTTGCCTTCCGCCAGATTGCCCGACCAGCCTTCGTGAGCGATCGCGGTGAGTTTGCCGTCCGCCGTCGCGCCCATGCGAATGCGCTGAATCGTCGCCGGGCGGTGGGTGGTGTTGTTGGCGATCTGCGGGCGGGCGAGGGCGACCTTCACCGGCCTGCCAGCCATGCGCGCACCGAGGGCGGCAAGAATCGCATCGGCGCGCACGAACAATTTGCCGCCGAAACCACCGCCAATGTACGGCGAAATCAGCCGGACTTTTTCCTTGGGCAGACCGAGGGTGGCGGCGATGTCGCCGACGCTCCAGGCAATCATCTGATTCGATGTCCACAGGGTCAGTTGATCGCCTTTCCACGCCGCCAGCGTGGCGTGCGGTTCCATCATCGCGTGGGACTGATCGGGCGTGGTGTAGGTCTGATCGAACTGCACCGGCGCAGCGGCGAACGCCTTGGCGAAATCACCGTGGCTGACGTCGGGCAACTCCTCTTTCGGCTCGACGCCTTGGTCGCGCACGCTGGTCAGATCGAATTCGCCGTTGCTCGCGACGTAGTCGACCTTGACCATTTGCGCAGCGGCGCGGGCTTGCTCGAACGTCTCGGCCACCACCAGCGCGACGGCCTGGTGGTAGTGCTGAATCTCGGGCCCGGCCAATAAATGGGCGGCGTTGTATTTGCCCTTGCCGAGTTTGCCGGCGTTGGCGGCGGTGACGATGGCCAGGACACCGGGCGCGGCTTTGGCTGCCTCAAGATCGATGTTGTTGATCCGCCCCTTGGCGATGGCCGAGCCGACCATGAAACCGTAAGCCTGATTGGCCACCGCCTCATGTTGCTCGTAGGCGTAAGGCGCCTGACCGCTGGTTTTCAACGGGCCTTCGATACGGTCGGTGGGTTGGCCGATCACCTTCAACTGGTCGATCGGGTTGGTGGTGGCGGGCGTGTCGAATTTCATGCTTCATCCCTCGCTTGCGCCAACACCGAACCGAGCGTGCGCTCGACCAGGGTCAGTTTGAATTGGTTGTCGTGGGTCGGCGTGGCGCCGTCGAGCAGACGTGCGCTGACGGCTTTCGCGCCTTGGGGTAGCAACGCCTCGGCGGCTTCAACCCGCCATGGTTTCGGCGCGATACCGCCGACGGCGATGCGGCCGCTGCCGTCCTTTTGCAGGATCAGACCGACTGACACCAGCGCAAACGCATAGGACGAGCGATCTCGCACCTTGTGATAAACGTGGGTACCGCCAAGCGGTGCGGGCAGTGTCATCGAGGTGATGAATTCGCCGGGGGTGAGGCTGGTTTCGATGTTCGGCGTGGTGCCGGGCAACTGGTGAAAGTCGGCTATCGCAATGCTGCGAGTCGTGCCATCGGGTTTCACCGTTTCAATCTGCGCATCGAGCGCGCGCATGGCAATCGCCATGTCGCTCGGGTGTGTGGCGATGCACGCGTCGCTGACGCCGATAATCCCCAACTGCCGACTGACCCCGCCGATCGCTGCACAACCGCTGCCGGGTTGGCGTTTGTTGCAGGCCTGATTGGTGTCGTAGAAGTACGGGCAGCGCGTGCGTTGCAGCAGGTTGCCAGCAGTGGTTGCCATGTTGCGCAGCTGTCCGGAAGCCCCGGCGAGCAAGGCACGGGAGAGCAGGGCGTAGTCTTTTCTGATGCGCTGATCAGCCGCCAGGTCGGTATTGCGCACCAGCGCGCCGATGCGCACGCCGCCTTCGGGCGTGGCCTCGATCTGATCCAGGCCGAGGTGATTGACGTCGATCAAATGCAGCGGGGTTTCGATGTCGAGTTTCATCAGGTCGAGCAGGTTGGTGCCGCCAGCGATGAACCGCGCACCTTCGACTTGAGCGGCTTGCGCAGCGGCCGCGGCGGGGGAGTCGGCGCGGCTGTAATTGAACGGTCTCATGCCGGCACCTCCGCGACTTCAGTAATCGCTTCAATGATGTTCGAGTAAGCCCCGCAGCGGCAGATATTGCCGCTCATGCGTTCCTGAAACTCACTGGCGATCAGTTGCGGTTGCTCGGTCAGGCTCTCACTGACATGGCTGGGAATGCCGTCGCGGATCTCTTTGATCACCGCCACCGCCGAGCAGATCTGCCCCGGTGTGCAATAGCCACACTGATAGCCGTCATGCTTGATGAACGCGGCCTGCATCGGGTGCAGATTGTCCGGCATGCCGAGGCCTTCGATGGTCGTAATCTCGCTGCCTTCATGCATCACCGCCAGGGTCAGGCACGAGTTGATGCGTCGGCCATCAGCGATCACCGTGCAGGCGCCACACTGGCCGTGGTCGCAGCCTTTTTTACTGCCGGTCAGGTGTAAGTGCTCGCGCAAGGCATCGAGCAGGGTGGTGCGGGTGTCGACGTCAAGCGCACGTGGCTTGCCGTTGACGTTGATGGTCACTTTACTCATGGCCGGTTTCTCCAGATTGGCGGCGTAGGCCTTGAGGCTGATAAACGGCGGCATTGCGAACGCGGTGGCGGTCACGGCGCCGAGGATCAGAAATCTGCGTCGGGAAATCGTCATGGTTCGATTCCTTTTCTCTTCATCAGGGCAGCTGGGTCGTGGATGGCCCAAGCGGGCAGCCAGCGTCATCGCCGGTCTCGTTAAGGAGTGACTGCCGGAAAGAGGAAAAGGTTTTGTCGGATTTTCGCTATAGAGTTATGCGTGTGGCTCATTAATTGTCTGGCGCTGTAAACACCTTTGCATTCACAGCCTCAGACCTGTGGGAGCGAGCTTGCTCGCGAAGAGGCCGGCACAGTCAACCTCTTCACTGACTGAACGGACGCCTTCGCGAGCAAGCTCGCTCCCACAGGGGAATGGGGTGTAGCTGGCTAATGCGAGCCAACCACCATATGTGTAAACGGCGCCACATACGCCTGCAACGTCACCAGCCCGCCGACCAGAATCGCCAGCACAATCGAGTGGAAGAACACGTAGCGCAGAATCTCGCCCTCATGCCCGTACCAGCGTGTCGCGGTGGAGGCGACCACAATCGATTGCGCATCGACCATTTTGCCCATCACCCCACCGGAACTGTTCGCCGCTGCCATGAGGATCGGACTGATGCCGAGCTGTTCCGAAGTCACTCGCTGCAAACCACCAAACAATACGTTCGACGCGGTATCCGAACCGGTCAACGCCACACCCAGCCAACCGAGCAACGTGCCGAACATCGGATAGAAAATCCCCGTCGCCGCAAACGCCAGACCCATGGTCGCGTCGAGCCCTGAATAGCGCGTGAGGAACCCCAGCGCCAACATCGCCGCAATGGTGATCAGCGAAAACCGCACCACCCACAACGTGCGCAGGTACTGCTTGATCAGTTGTGGAATCGAATAGCCCATCAGCAACCCACCGACAATCGCTGCCAGCAGAATCCCGCTGCCAGTGGCGGTGAACCAGGTGAATTTGTACACCGCTTCCTCGGCTTTCGGCGCGGCCACCACTGGCGGCACTTTTTCGATCTGCAGGTGCAGGGTGGTGAAGGTCACCGCCGGCGCGAAGATCGGATTAGCCTCGTTCACCGGTTTGCCCGAGGGGTCGAGTTTGGCCGAATGCGTGACCGGATCAATCGCCGGGCGCACGTCGAACATATTCTTGAAGCCCTGCGTGCCCCAGGCAAACACGAACACGGTGAGGATGATCCACGGCATCCACGCGCGCATCACCGCCGGACGCGCCTGATCGCTGAACGCGGCGCTGGCGGTGACTTTCTCTTCTTCGACTTTGGAGTTATCGACTCGCCCTGAAAGAGCTGCCGAGGTGTGAATGGTCGCCGGTTTCCACACCTTTAAAAACAATGTCAGACAAGCCATGGAAATCAACGCGGCGATCACGTCCACCAGCATCGGCCCGTGGTAGTTCGACACCAGAAACTGCGGCACGGCGAAGCTCACCCCGGCCACCAGAATCGCCGGCCAGATCTCCAGCATCTTGCGCCACCCGGCAAACGCCCAGATCAACCAGAACGGCACCAGCACCGAGAAGAACGGTAACTGCCGACCGACCATCATCGACAGCTCCATTTCATCCAGCCCGGTGACTTTGGCCAGGGTGATGATCGGCGTACCGAGTGCGCCGAATGCGACTGGCGCGGTGTTGGCGATCAGCGCCAGACCCGACGCGGCCAACGGCGAAAACCCGAGACCGATCAGAATCGCCCCGGTCACCGCCACCGGGGTACCGAATCCCGCCGCGCCTTCGAAAAATGCACCGAAGCAGAAGGCGATCAGCAGCAACTGCAGACGTCGGTCATCGGTGATGCGTGCGAGAGAATCCTGCAGCACTTTGAACGAGCCGTTCTCGGTGGTCAGGCGATGCAGGAAGATGATGTTGAGGACGATCCAACCGATTGGCAGCAAGCCATTCGCCGCGCCAAACAACGCCGCAGAGCCAGCCATGCTTGCCGGCATGCCGAAGGCAAAAATCGAAATCAGCAGGGCGGACGCCAGCGCCAGCAGCGCCGCCAGATGCGCCTTGACGTGGAAAAACGCCAGCGCCGCCAGCATCACCACCACCGGCACAGCGGCCATGAGCGTGGAGATCACCGGATTGCCGAACGGGTCGTAGATTTGCTGCCAGACCATGGTCCACCTCTGCTTGTTGTTATTGAGGGCGCAGATCCATTGCGTGGGGCTAGGTTGCAAGGAGTATAGGTGGCATTTCGCCGCTGTTTGGGCCGCGCGGGCGGGGCGACAAACGGTCGATGGTGGCCAGTGAATCAACGGCGTTTTGCCCGGTCGTATCTGCGGCTGCGCGCACCGCGTCATGAAGGCGTGGGCAGCGTGGCCGATTCCGTCGTCAAGACCTTGGTTTTAGGGAAGTGTTGAATGAAGCGCGCAACAACGATGCTGTTGACCGTGACCGCCGCCGTAATGCTCGGCGGCTGTGTCGCGGATTTTGATGATGACCACCGCCATGGCCGGCATTACGACCGCGATCATGGCCGCAATTACGACCACGATCGGCGTTGGGATGACCGTGATGATCGCCGCGACGGGCGTCGTTACTATCGCGATCGGGATGATGATTGATTGAACGCAAAAAGGGCGTCCTGCGATGGGACGCCCTTTTTGTTTGGCCTTTTAATTAAAAGTGAGCGCTCGCCCGGACGCTGGATCGCGCAGGCACGGCGGCCTCGATGTCCAGCAAATGGGTGGCGAGAATGTCGCTCAGAAAACGGAACTGATCGTTGAGGCCGACCACTTCATTGCTGAAATGATTGCTCGCGGCGGGCATCAGCAGATCTTCGAAATCTTCGTTGAACACCAGTGCCTGCGCCTTGTGCGACACGACGTGCTGGTCGTAATAGTTGCTGCCGAACACCGGGAAACTCACCGAGAGTGTGACGTGGGTGTGAATCATGCTGTGAACTCCTCGTTGTGTTTCGGATGGGCTAATCGTGCCTTTCATGGGCGGTCGGCGGAAGGCAATCGTGGCGATGGTGAATATCGATGGCAGTGATGGTTGTCGCAGCCCCCTGTGGGAACGAGCTTGCTCGCGAAGGCGTCGAGCCAGTCGATTCATATGTGTCTGATACACCGCATTCGCGAGCAAGCTCGCTTCCACAGGGGATCTGCGGAGTTTTCGCGACAGCGGACAAATGGTCCGACGCACACACCTATACTCAAATCTGCTTGCGCCCATTTAAAGGAAATCTCAACCGTGAACCCGCGTGCGCTGCTCGTCGCCGCACTGTTGTTGCTGGCCGGCTGCGCCACTTCGGCGCGGGCCCCGGTGTCAGCGCCGCAAGCGGTGTTCGTCTCGCCGCAGACCTGGCAGCAGATCGACCGGGAAATCGTCAGCGCTTCGCAGCAGTCCACCGATCAAGTAAAGGTATTCGCCCGTGGCTCGATGGAACATTGGCGCACTCGGGTCTATCAGCAAACTGAAGAAAATTTCATTCCGTGGTTCAGCAGCTACTGGACCCAGGAATGGCTGTCGATGAAGGTCAGCTGGTACACGATCAATGCCGGCGGCGAGCAGGATGCATCGGCCAAGCGGCTGGCGGCGTATCTGCTTGAGCAATATCAGGAAAGGGTGCTGGCGCCAGTCGCGGTGGAAATCGATCCGGATGCGATTCTCGGCCAAGCGACGGCGTTCTATGCGCAACTGATGGCGCAGCAGATGCCGCTCATCGCCCAACGCCATGGTGTGCCCGTTGGTCAGCTCAATGGACGCTTGCAGACAGTCCCGGCCATTGCGCTTGGCCCACCACCGGCGCGCGATGCTTCGCTGTATCAGGTCATCAGTACCGAGCCGCTGAACACGCTGCCGGCCTACGCCGCGCTGATCGACAAGATACACACCGAGGGCGGCGCCAAGGGCATTGCCTCGACGGATGCCGGCATGGCCCCGGTGGCCAAGCGCGCCAGCCAACGGATGGAAGCGGAAATGGCCCCGCGCGGTGCGGCCAGCGCAGTAGCCGCTGCGGCCGGAAAACTGGCTGGCGGATTGATTTCGGTGGGTGTAGCCGGCATTCGCGCGATCATTCAGGCCAATGACCGGCCCGACAGTGAAGCGCTGATCCGCAGCAGCCTGGGCAGCACCTTCGACAAGGCTTGGCTGAAGCTGGTGCAAAACCCGACCACCGGCGTCATGGCCGGCACCCTGCACATGGCCGGTCAGGTCGAGCGCAATCTGGGTGAGGGTGAAGAACCGTCGGTCGGCTTGGGCGTGAGTCCTGTCGAATGGCAGCCACCGCAATCGACCAATCAGCAGATCGAACCCAACGTGCAAGGAGAGTGATCATGGCTTACATCGATATTTTCGTAGCGCCGGTGCCGACTGCCAACCTTGAGCAGTACAAAAAGCACTGTGAAATCGCGGCGAAACTGTTCAAGGAATACGGTGCACTGGATGTGGTGCAGTGCTGGGGCGATGACGTGCCGGAGGGCAAGGTCACGTCATTCCCGATGGCGGTAAAGCTCAAGGAAGGCGAAACGGTGTCGTCCGGCTGGCTGATCTGGCCCGACAAGGCCACTCGCGACGCCGGCATGGGCAAAATGATGGAAGATCCGCGCATGCAACCAGACGTCAACCCGATGGGGTTCGATGGCCAGCGCATGATCTTTGGCGGTTTCAAAAACATCCTCGAACCCTGACGCTCACACACATCCCCGTAGGAGCTGCCGAAGGCTGCGATCTTTTGATGTTGATTGTAAAAAACAAGATCAAAAGATCGCAGCCTTCGGCAGCTCCTACAGGGGGCCTCACTCGGGTGAGGGGGTGATTCTGCAGCTTTTGCGGTTGCGGATCTGCTCGTCCGTCGGCCGTTCACGGACGAACTCGAAGCGCGGCTCACCCTCGCTGTAATGCACCAACCAGCCCCATTCCAGTTCGGTTTCGTCCTGTCCGGGATGCGGCGGTCGGGCCCACCACGGTTCTTTGCTGAGGATCGCGCGCATGGCGGCCTCCGGTTGATGGCAATCCTTGAACTATAGCTACCTGTCACGAGTCGTCAGATCAGGCTGTGTAGAATCCGGCGGATCACGATGAACAGGGAGCAGGGCCATGACCGATGAAGCGAAGCGACTGTTTTTTGCCCTCGATTGCCCGCCGGCGCAGCGGAAGGCGATCGCTCAGTGGCGCGGGGAGTTGGGTTTGCGAACCGGTAAGCCGGTGCCGCCGGACAATTTCCACCTCACGCTGTTGTTTCTGGGCGCTGTACCATTGGCGCAGATCAATGAAGTCTGCGAAGCGGCCGGGCAAGTGCGCACGCCGGGTGAGCCATTGAAGATTGCGCTGGATAGCTTGCAGGTCTGGCATCGCGCCGGGGTGTTGTCGCTGGCGCCGGAGCAGGCCCCGCAGGCGTTGCTGCGCTTGGTCTATGCGCTGGAGCAGGCAATGTTGCCGTTTGGCTTTGAAGAGAAAACCCGCGAATTTCGCCCTCATCTGACGTTGGTTCGCGATTACCGCGCGCCGGAACCGGAATCGGCCACGGCGCCGGAGTTCTTCTTGCGCGCCGAACGTTTTGCCCTGTTCGAATCACACAAGGGGCGCTATCGGGTTCTGCAAGATTGGTCGCTGATTTGATGCAACAAAAAAAGGCGCCCGCGGGCGCCTGAGAATTCACCCGAGCCGAGGGAGCCAGGTGAGGCCGTTCATAGCAGGGTGCAGCGGTGGTAAGGCGCTGCGTGAACGGGAAATCAATGATTTTTCGAGTCAACACCGTCCCTGTGGGAGCGAGCTTGCTCGCGAAGGCGTCGGTTCATTCAACATCTGCATAGCCTGACCCACCGCTTTCGCGAGCAAGCTCGCTCCCACATTTGGATTTGCGCTTGTTCTATTTACCGAGTTTCACCCGCGTCCAGCCACGGGTCATGATCCGCTGAGTGGCAATCGGCTGATCCGGCACCGCATACAACGTGGCCATCACCGCTTGCGACGGATACGAACCCGGATCGTTGCGGATCGCTTCGTCCACCAATGGCGTCGCCGCCGCGTTGGCGTTGCTGTAGCCGTTGCTGTTGGTGATTTCGGCGATGATGTCCGGACGCATCAGAAAGTCCATGAACAGGTAGGCGTTCTCGACGTTGGCGGCATCGCGCGGGATCGCGACCATGTCGTAGAAACTGCCAGCGCCTTCCTTGGGAATGCTGTAGTCGATGACCACGTTGTTACCCGATTCCACCGCGCGGGCCTTGGCCTGCAGCACGTCACCGGAGTAACCGACCGCGACGCAGATGTTGCCGTTGGCCAGATCCGAGATGTATTTCGAGGAGTGGAAGTACGCCACGTTCGGGCGAATCTTCATGAACAGTGCCTCGGCTTCCTTGATGTGCGCGGTGTCCTTGTCGTTCACCGGGTAGCCCAGATAGTGCAGGGCGGCCGGGATCATTTCGGTCGGCGAGTCGAGGAAACTGATGCCGCAGGCTTTCAGTTTTTCAGCGTTTTCCGGTTTGAACAGCAAGTCCCAGGAATTGGTCGGGGCGTTGGCGCCGAGCACTTCCTTGACCTTGGCCGGGTTGAATCCGATGCCGATCGAGCCCCACATGTACGGGAACGCGTGGGCGTTGTCCGGATCACTGGCGGCGGCGTTTTTCAGCAGCACCGGGTTTAGATTCTTCCAGTTCGGCAGCTTCGATTTGTCCAGCGTCTGATACACGCCGGCCTTGATCTGCTTGGCGAGGAAACTGTTCGACGGCACGACCAGGTCGTAACCGGATTTGCCCGCCAGCAAGCGCGCCTCAAGGGTCTCGTTGCTGTCGAAGACGTCGTAGGTCACGCGGATGCCGGTCTCGTCTTCGAACTTCTTGACGGTGTCCGGCGCGATGTAATCGGACCAGTTGTAAACACGCAGCACCTTGTCGTTGGCCTGGGCGCCCATGACGATTGCGCCCATTAAGGACAGTGTCAGCAGAGTCCTGCCAAACATTTTCATCGGTACAACTCCATTCTTTTTATTCACGTTACGCAAAGCCCCCTCACCCTGACCCTCTCCCATAGGAGAGGGGCGGGGTGAGGGATACAGGTTAAGCAGTTGCTGCGGATTGCTGAGGTTGCCACGACTCATTCGCCGTCTGATCCATCGCTTCCTGAATCGCTTTTTTGCGGTTGGCTTCTGCCTTGCGGCCGAAGTACCAGACCAGGAAAGTCACCAGCGACACCGCCAGCAGAATCAGGCTGGCCACGGCGTTGATCTCAGGCTTCACACCCAGACGTACCGCCGAGAACACTTCCATCGGCAGGGTCGTCGAACCCGGCCCGGAGACGAAGCTGGCCAACACCAGGTCATCCAGCGACAAGGCAAACGACATCATCCCGCCCGCCGCCAGCGACGGCGCAATCATGGGAATGGTGATCAGGAAAAACACCTTGAACGGCTTCGCACCGAGGTCCATCGCCGCTTCTTCGATCGACAGGTCCAGTTCGCGAAGGCGGGCGGAGACTACCACCGCGACATAAGCGGCACAAAACGTGGTGTGGGCGATCCAGATCGTGACGATGCCACGTTCCTGCGGCCAGCCGATCAACTGCGCCATCGCCACGAACAGCAGCAACAGCGACAGACCGGTGATCACCTCAGGCATCACCAACGGCGCGGTGACCAGACCGCCAAACAGCGTGCGGCCCTTGAAGCGCGTGACGCGGGTCAGCACGAAAGCGGCGAGGGTGCCCAACGCCACGGCGGCAATCGCGGTGTAGCAGGCGATTTCCAGCGAGCGCACCACCGAGCCCATCAGTTGCGTGTTGTCGAGCAAACCGACGTACCACTTCACCGACCAGCCACCCCACACCGTCACCAGTTTGGAGGCGTTGAACGAGTAGATCACCAGAATCAGCATCGGCAGATAAATGAACATCAGGCCGAAGATCAGCATGAACTTGGAAAAACCGAAGCGTTTCATCCCCGTGCCTCCATCTCTTTGGCCTGGCTGCGGTTGAACAGCAGAATCGGCACAATCAGGATCAACAGCATCACCACCGCCAGCGCAGATGCCACCGGCCAGTCGCGGTTATTGAAGAACTCTTGCCACAGCACGCGACCGATCATCAGCGTCTCCGGGCCACCCAGCAGTTCCGGAATCACGAACTCACCGACCACCGGAATGAACACCAGCATGCAGCCGGCAATAATGCCGTTCTTGGCCAGCGGCACGGTGATTTTCCAGAAGTTGTTGAAGTTGCTCGAACCCAGGTCCTGCGCGGCTTCCAGCAAGCTGCCGTCGTGCTTGACCAGGTTGGCATAGAGCGGCAACACCATGAACGGCAAATACGCGTACACGACCCCTATATAGACGGCGGTGTTGGTGTTGAGGATCTCGATCGGGTGATCGGTCAGCCCCGTCCACATCAGAAACGCGTTGAGCAAACCGTTGTTGCTGAGGATGCCCATCCACGCGTAAACGCGGATCAGGATCGCCGTCCAGGTCGGCATCATGATCAACAGCAGCAGGACGTTTTGCGTTTCCTTGCCGGTCTTGGTGATCGCGTAGGCCATCGGGAAACCGATCAGCAGACACATCATCGTGCTCAGCGCCGCGACCTTCAGCGAGCCGAGGTAGGCCGACAGGTACAACTCGTCTTCGCCGAGCATGGTGTAGTTGCCGATGTTCAGCAGCAGCTGGAATTTCTGTTCGGCGTAGGTGTAGATCTCCGAGTACGGCGGGATCGACAGCGCGGCTTCCGAGAAGCTGATCTTCATCACCAGAAAGAACGGCAGCATGAAGAACAGGAACAGCCAGATGAACGGGATGCCGATCACCAGTTTTCGCCCGCTGGGCACCAGGCGCAGGAATTGCTGATTGAAGGTTTTCATGAGCGCAGTACCACGCCGCTGTCGTCTTCCCACCAGACGTAGACTTTGTCGTCCCAGGTCGGGCGCGCGCCACGGCGTTCGGCGTTGGCCATGAACGACTGGACGATTTTGCCGCCGGGCAATTCGACGTAGAACACTGAGTGGCCGCCGAGGTAGGCGATGTCATGCACTTTGCCTTCGGACCAGTTGTAGCGGAACTCCGGTTGGGTGGTGCTGACGAGCATTTTTTCCGGACGGATCGCGTAGGTGACCGACTTGTCCTGCACCGAGGTGCTGACGCCGTGACCGACGTAGATCTTCTGCTGCAAGTCCGGGCTGTGGATGATCGCGTGACCTTCAAGGTCTTCCACCACGGTGCCGTCGAAGGCGTTCACGTTGCCGATGAACTCGCAGACCATGCGACTGACCGGGGCTTCATAGATGTCGACCGGACTGCCGATCTGCGCGATCCAGCCGAGGTGCATGATTGCGATGCGCTCGGCCATGGTCATGGCCTCTTCCTGGTCGTGGGTCACCATCACGCAGGTCACGCCGACGCGTTCGATGATCTGCACGAGTTCCAGTTGCATCTGCGAACGCAGCTTTTTATCCAGCGCACCCATCGGTTCGTCGAGCAGCAACAGCTTCGGACGCTTGGCCAGCGAGCGGGCGAGGGCGACGCGCTGGCGCTGGCCGCCGGACAACTGGTGCGGGCGGCGTTTGGCATATTGGGTCATGTGTACCAAGCGCAGCATTTCATCGACACGGGCGTCGATTTCGCTGGCGGGCAAACGGTCCTGCTTCAAGCCGAAGGCGATGTTCTGCGCAACGGTCATGTGTGGGAACAGCGCGTAGGACTGGAACATCATGTTGATCGGCCGCTCGTACGGCGGCATGTCAGTGATGTCCACGCCGTCGAGCAGAATCCGCCCTTCAGTCGGGCGCTCGAAACCGGCGAGCATGCGCAGCAGGGTCGATTTGCCCGAACCGGAGCCGCCGAGCAGGGCGAAGATTTCGCCCTGATGGATCTCCAGGGACACATCGTCCACGGCCACGGTTTCGTCGAACTTCTTGGTGACACGGTCGACTTTCACCAGAACCTTTTTCGGTTGCTGATGACCTTCAAGTGCCTTCCTGTAAGTGCTGGAGGCGTTTGCCATGTGAAACTCCCAACAGGTTTCGTTCGCGCGGCCAATGTGGCCGGGCTTAAGTGGATTGCAAGCCTGCAGGTGCATTCCCGCTCGGATCACATCTCCCTGTGGGAGCGAGCTTGCTCGCGAAGACGTCGTGTCAGCCGACATCGTTGTTACCTGACACACCGCTTTCGCGAGCAAGCTCGCTCCCACAGGGTTTTGTATTGATCTGACGGTCTTGCTCCTGCCATCCGGCTTGGTCGGCGCCGCCGTCCTGGCTGCCTGGGTCGTACTTGTTGTTATTACGGGTGTTGTTGTTCACGGATGACGGATGTGCGCAGGCACACCCGACCTCCGAGGGGGCAGTAAATCGTTACGTATTCTTGGGTTGGATCAGCGCTGGTTGCGCCGCGCCGCCCGTTGCCGGCAAGCCTCGCCGAACGCCTGGAAAATCTTCAGGTAGTTCGGGTTGTCGAGCACTTGCCATTCCGGGTGCCATTGCACGCCGAGGGCGAAGGTCGGGCTGTGCTCGACCGAGACCGCCTCGATCAAGCCGTCCGGCGCCACCGCTTCGGCACGCAGGCCGGGGGCGAGGCGGTCGATGCCCTGGCTATGAATCGAGTTGACCTGGAATTCGGCCGGCAGCTCCAGAGCTTCGAACACGCCACCACCGAGCACAGTCACCGCATGCGCCGGTGCGTATTGCACGGCCACATCAGGGCTATCGGCTTCGCGGTGATCAAGCATGCCCGGCAGCTCATGCACCTTCTGATGCAGGCTGCCGCCGAATGCCACGTTCATTTCCTGGAAGCCACGGCAAATGCCGAGCACCGGAACGCCCGCCGCAATGGCTGCACGCAATAAAGGAAGGGTGGTGGCATCCCGCGCCGGATCGTGATCCGTGCCGGGAGCGCTGGCCGGGCCTTGATAGTGGAAAGGTTCCACGTTGGAAGGCGAGCCGGTCAGCAGCAGACCGTCGAGTTGACCGAGCAGGTCTTCGATTTCAGTCAGGTTGCCAAGGGAAGGAATGACCACTGGCAACCCCTGAGCGCCAACGCTGACAGCACGTACGTACTTGTCGCCGCTGATGTGATAGGGATGCAGGCCAATCTGTTTGACGCACGCAGTAACGCCGATCAATGGCTTGAATGCCATTTTTATTCACCTCGAAGTTTGACACTTGAACGAGCTTTTCCGGAGCTTAGCCTCGTTGATTTTAATTAACAACTGCCATGTAAAAAATTCTAAACGTCGTTCATCCAATCTTCATGATTCTCTGGGCTCTGGCGCCTGAAATGGCACGCAAGTGTTAAAAAAAGCCCGAAAAATAAACCTTCAGCGGCCATCTGTTCGCTATTGACTTCACTTTGCCGTTCGGGTTGACTGGCTCGGCGAAACAGCAGTGAACATAATAATTAACAGCTAAATAGGTGCATCATGTCGGTCCCTCTGCGTACCGTTCAACTCAACGAAGCAAACGCATTCCTTAAGAAATATCCTGAGGTTTTGTACGTCGACCTTCTGATTGCGGATATGAACGGTGTGGTGCGCGGCAAGCGCATCGAACGCACCAGTCTTCATAAGGTTTACGAGAAAGGCATCAACCTGCCGGCCTCGCTTTTCGCGCTCGACATCAATGGTTCCACGGTGGAAAGCACCGGCCTGGGTCTGGACATCGGCGACGCTGACCGCATCTGCTACCCGATCCCCGGCACCCTGAGCATCGAGCCGTGGCAAAAGCGCCCAACCGCACAACTTCTGATGACCATGCACGAAATCGAAGGCCAGCCGTTCTTCGCTGACCCGCGTGAAGTGCTGGCCAACGTCGTGCGCAAATTCGACGACCTCGGTCTGACCATCTGCGCGGCGTTCGAACTCGAGTTCTATCTGATCGATCAGGACAACGTGAACGGCCGTCCGCAATCGCCACGTTCGCCGGTGTCCGGCAAGCGTCCGGTGTCGACTCAGGTCTATCTGATCGACGATCTCGACGAATACGTCGATTGCCTGCAAGACATCCTCGAAGGCGCGAAAGAGCAGGGCATCCCGGCTGACGCGATCGTCAAGGAAAGCGCCCCGGCGCAGTTCGAAGTCAACCTGCATCACGTCTCCGACCCGATCAAGGCGTGCGACTACGCCGTCCTGCTCAAGCGTCTGGTGAAGAACATCGCCTACGACCACGAGATGGACACCACCTTCATGGCCAAGCCGTATCCGGGCCAGGCGGGCAACGGTCTGCACGTGCACATTTCGATCCTGGACAAAGAAGGCAACAACATCTTCGCCAGCGAGGATCCCGAGCAGAACGCCGCACTGCGTCACGCGATCGGCGGTGTGCTGGAGACCCTGCCTGCGCAAATGGCGTTCCTCTGCCCGAACGTCAACTCGTACCGCCGTTTCGGCGCGCAGTTCTACGTACCGAACTCGCCGAGCTGGGGCATCGACAACCGCACCGTTGCGGTCCGTGTGCCAACCGGTTCTGCCGATGCTGTGCGTATCGAGCACCGTGTTGCCGGTGCTGACGCCAACCCATACTTGCTGATGGCGTCGGTGCTGGCCGGTATTCACCACGGCCTGACCAACCAGATCGAACCGGGCGCTCCGGTGGAAGGCAACAGCTACGAGCAAAACGAACAGAGCCTGCCGAACAACCTGCGCGATGCACTGCGTGAGCTGGACGACAGCGAAGTCATGGCCCGCTATATCGACCCGATGTACATCGACGTGTTTGTCGCGTGTAAGGAGAGCGAGCTGGCCGAGTTCGAGAACTCGATCTCGGACCTTGAGTACAACTGGTATCTGCATACGGTGTGATTGGCTGAGGCCCTCAAAAGCTGAAGAGCCCCTCACCCTAACTCTCTCCCGGAGGGAGAGGGGACTGACCGGGTTGTCTTGAGATATCCGGCAACCTGAACGATCCAGCCGATTATGGATTCGGCAAAGATTTTTCAGGTCGGCGGAGATTCTGAGCATCCCCCAATCGGTCCCCTCTACCCCTGGGAGAGGGCTAGGGTGAGGGCAGCCATCTCAAGCCAGACATCGCAGCCAGACAACACCCCCAATTCCCCCCTTGTCGAGCCACAACAATGACAACGACCCGCAACGACTGGGAACAACGCTTCCAGTCCCTGACCATCGAAGCCCGCGCATTCATCAACGGTGAATACCGCCCGGCCATCAGTGGCGATACCTTCGAATGCCTGAGCCCCGTCGACGGCCGTTTCCTCGCCTCCGTGGCCAGCACCGATGAAGCCGACGCCAACCTCGCCGTTGAAGTCGCGCGCCAGTCTTTTGAATCTGGCGTGTGGGCGAAAAAAGCCCCGGCCGAGCGCAAACGCATCCTGATTCGCTTCGCCGATCTGATCCTGCAGAACCAGGAAGAACTGGCGCTGCTGGAAACCCTCGACATGGGTAAACCGATCAGCGATTCGATGAGCATCGATATCCCGGCGACCGCCAACGCGATCCGCTGGAGCGCCGAAGCCATCGACAAGATCTACGACGAAGTCGCCGCCACACCGCATGATCAACTCGGCCTCGTCACTCGCGAGCCTTCCGGCGTGGTCGCGGCCATCGTGCCGTGGAACTTCCCGTTGATCATGGCCAGCTGGAAATTCGCTCCAGCACTGGCGGCGGGCAATTCGTTTATTCTGAAACCTTCGGAAAAATCGCCGCTGACTGCAATCCGCATCGCTCAACTTGCGCTGGATGCCGGCATTCCGAAAGGCGTGTTCAACGTGCTGCCAGGCTTCGGCCACACCGTCGGCAAAGCGTTGGCGTTGCACATGGACGTCGACGTGCTGGCCTTCACTGGCTCCACGGCGATCGCCAAGCAACTGATGATTTATGCAGGCCAAAGCAACATGAAACGCGTCTGGCTCGAAGCAGGGGGCAAGAGCCCGAACGTGGTGTTTGCCGACGCTCCGGACTTGCGCGCGGCAGCACAAGCAGCGGCCGGCGCCATTGCCTTCAACCAGGGCGAAGTCTGCACTGCGGGTTCGCGCTTGCTGGTCGAGCGTTCGATCCGCGAGCAATTCATTCCGCTGTTGGTGGAAGCGCTGCAAGCATGGAAACCGGGTCATTCACTCGATCCAGCCACCACCGTCGGTGCCGTGGTCGATCAGCGTCAACTCGACAACGTGCTGCGCTACATCAGCATCGGTCGCGAGCAGGGCGCCGAACTGATCGCCGGCGGCCAACGCACCCTCGAAGAAACCGGCGGCCTGTATGTGCAACCGGCGCTGTTCGACGGCGTGACCAACGCGATGACCATTGCTCAGGAAGAAATCTTCGGCCCGGTGCTGTCGCTGATCACCTTCGACACCGCTGAAGAAGCGCTGCAGATCGCCAACGACAGCATCTTCGGCCTCGCCGCCGGTGTATGGACCAGCAACCTCAGCAAGGCGCACACCTTCGCCCGTGGCCTGCGTGCCGGCAGCGTCTGGGTCAACCAGTACGACGGCGGCGACATGACCGCACCGTTCGGTGGCTTCAAACAGTCGGGCAACGGTCGCGACAAATCGCTGCACGCGTTCGACAAGTACACCGAGCTGAAAGCGACCTGGATCAAGCTCTGACTCTATTACAGCGGTGGTCGCCGTTTATTGGCGGCCCTCGGAGAAACGTATGAAACAGCAACACGTAAACAGCTACTACGCCGCCACCCGCAATGAAGTCATCGACTTTCCGGTTCTGGAAGAGTCGGTCGAGTGCGATGTCTGCATCATCGGCGCCGGTTACACCGGCCTGTCCTCGGCGCTGTTCCTCACCGAAGCCGGCTATAAAGTGACGGTGCTGGAAGCGGCGAAAGTCGGCTACGGCGCCAGCGGTCGCAACGGTGGTCAACTGGTCAACTCGTACAGTCGCGACGTCGACGTGATCGAAGAGCGCTACGGCGACAAGACTGCAGAAATTCTCGGCAGCATGATCTTCGAAGGCGCCGACATCATCCGTTCGCGCATCAGGGAATACGACATCCAATGCGACTACCGCCCGGGCGGTATCTTCGCAGCGATGAACAAGAAACAACTCAACGGTCTGGCTGAGCAGAAGCGTGGCTGGGAACGTTACGGCAACCGCAATCTGAAGATGCTCGACGCGGCTGAGATTCGTCGTGAAGTCGGCTCCGATGCATACGTCGGCGGCCTGCTCGACATGCAGGGCGGCCACGTTCACCCGCTGAACCTGGCCCTCGGTGAAGCTGCGGCGATTACGCGTTTGGGCGGCAAAATCTACGAGCAGTCCGCTGCTGTGGAAATCAAATACGGCGAGCCCAACGTGGTGCGCACCGCCAAAGGTCAGGTCCGCGCCAAGTACCTGCTGATCGCCGGCAATGCCTACCTGCCGCAAGGTCTCGACAACCGCGTGACCGCGAAAAGCATGCCGTGCGGCTCGCAGATCGTCGTCACCGAACCGTTGACCGAGAAACAGGCGCGCAGCCTGATCACCAACAACTACTGCGTCGAAGACTGCAACTACCTGCTGGACTACTACCGTCTGACTGCCGACAACCGTCTGCTGTACGGCGGCGGCGTGGTCTACGGCGCACGCGAACCGGACGACATCGAACAACTGATCCGCCCGAAGATCCTCAAGACCTTCCCGCAGCTCAAAGACGTCAAGATCGACTACCGCTGGACCGGCAACTTCCTGCTGACCATGTCACGCATGCCGCAATTCGGTCGCATCGAAAAGAACGCCTACTACATGCAAGGCTACAGCGGCCACGGCGTCACCTGCTCGCACCTCGCCGGCAAGCTGATCGCGGAAATGATCCGTGGCGACGCCGAACGTTTCGATGCTTTCGCATCGCTGCCACACATGCCAATGCTCGGCGGCCGCACCTTCTCCGCACCGCTCACCGCCCTCGGCGCCGTCTACTATTCGCTGCGCGACCGCTTCGGCATTTAAGTTACCTCCCCGGCGGCGGCCCAAGACCCCGCCGGTTTTTTACCTGCCAGTACATGCAACATCAATCCGACTGAAACACCAAAGATCAAAATGTAGGAGTGAGCCTGCTCGCGATGAGGCCAGCCCAGCCACCACCCCTCCCACAGAAACACCACAAACCCTGTGGGAGCGAGCTTGCTCGCGAAGGCGGTCATCCAGTCAAAAATAATGTTGAATGTGCCACCGAGTCGCGAGCAGGCGAAGGCCTACAGGATTGCATCACCATGGCAAGAAGGACTTTTACCCCACCGTCCATCGAACCTGCTGAGCAACACCGGCAAACGTGATTTAATAGCCGCCTTTCACGGTTCCGGGACACGGGAGCAACGTGATCCGCGCCCCTCGCGCGGCACCCGCCACCCACCCCCATTGCCCTTAAGTACTACTCACATAAGGCTGTCATGGATACGGGTTCTCGACTCAAACTAGTACGCGAAAGCTACAAACTCTCCCAGCGCGAGCTGGCCCGGCGTAGCGGCGTGACCAATGCCACCATCTCCCTGATCGAACAGAATCGCGTCAGCCCCTCCGTCAGTTCCCTGAAAAAGCTGCTCGAAGGCATACCGATGTCCCTGGCCGACTTCTTCACCTTCGACCAGCCCCCGCGCGAACACCAATACGTCTTCCGCGCCAATGAACAGCCTGATCTGGGCCGCCATGGTTTGCGCCTGCTGCTGATCGGCGCCTCGGTACCAAGCCGCCAGATGCGCTTGCTGCGCGAGCAATACGCACCGGGCGCGAGCTCCGGGGAAGAGCCGATCGTTCACGCCGAGGGCGAGGAGTGCGGACTTGTCACCCGTGGCACCGTGGAGTTGACCGTGGATGGGTCGGTGAGTGTGTTGAATGCGGGGGATGGGTATTACTTTCCGACGACGCTGCCGCATAAGTTCCGCAATATCGGGGCGGATGAGGCTGAGATTATTAGTGCGAATACGCCGGCGAATTTTTGACAAGGGCGGCGACTATAAAATATCTGATGCATAAGTAAGGCCCAAAAAAGCCGCAGAGATGCGGCTTTTTCGTGTCCAGAAACACCTGTATTTCCGTCTTTTTGATAATTTATTTTGTGATGTTTTTGTGCCATCATTGCGTGGTTTGTTGGGGGGGGGGGGTATCGGCGAAGACGTTTGTTGCGAACGCTTTCCGCGCTTGAGTTTAAATTTATGTATTCGTTGATGTGTTAAATATGGAGCAAATGAACTTGCAAGAAGCAAAGGCCTCCGCATCACTTTTGAAGTTGTTGGTGGATTCAGATTTTCAATTAACTATGGAAATTTCTCCTTGGATCTTAGGGGGGGGAATCGTTCTCGTGTTGATAGTTTTTTGTTTTCGGCATTTCGGAGGGAATTGGAATTTACGCGACTTTGAAATAGATGAGGCGGAATTTGGAATTGGCGAGCAAAAGATAAAGCTGAAGCCTAATAGTGTTGATAGGCAGATAGCATATAAAATATGGGTGGAGTTAAGTACTAGGAAAATAGGGCTTCAGATAGATTTGGAGAATGATGTTGTTTATGAGATTTATGATTCGTGGTACAGTTTTTTTTCTGTAACTAGAGAGTTAATAAAGGATGTTCCTGTTTCAAAGTTTCAGCGAAAGGAAACGGAGAGAATTATTCGGCTTTCTATAGATGTTCTTAATCTAGGTCTAAGGCCACACCTGACAAAGTGGCACGCTAGATATCGCCGATGGCATGATACACAGGCAAGCCAGCAGGGTAATCTGGATCTAGAACCTCAGGATATTCAGAGGAAATATCCACATATCACTGATCTTGAGGCAGATATTATGTCTGTAAATAACAGGCTGATCGGTTATAGAGAGAAAATGTATAAAATAGTTTCTGGTCAAAATTAATTTCTTTGTAGGAGGCTTTGTGAAAAGGGTTTTCGTAAGTTACCATCATAAAAATGAGCAGTGGTTGAAGGATGATTTATTAGCGCTGAATTCAGAGGCAGAGATTTTTTTTGATTGCTCTGTTGCTGTAGGGGATATTGATGAAAATCTTGAGCCTCAGATTATAAGGCAAACAATACGCCGAAGTTATCTTAGTGAGTCAACCGTTTTGATTCTTATTGTAGGGCGGGAAACTCAGTATAGAAAACATGTTGATTGGGAACTTTATTCGAGCATGTATAATGGCAGTAAGTTTGGTCGTTCAGGTGTTGTGGTTTTGTTGTCACCTGATTGCGAGTCTAGCTACTTCACCGCTCCATCGAAAAAAATCAAAGATGCTCTGTATCCTCAGTATGAAAATTGGATGTCTGTTAAGTCTCGTGAAGAATATGAGAGTAGATACGAGTTCATGCCGCCAAGAATAATAGACTGCTTGCTTAAAGGGGGGAGTAATATTTCTATTACAAATTGGAGTAAGATTTCCGAAAACCCCGATTACTTGCGTGTCTTGATAGATTGTGCGCATGACTCTAGAGAGGTAAGTACTTATGACATGAGTAGAGAAATGCGGATGCGGAATTATAATCCAGCGTAATTTTTTGTTTGATAGTAAGAAAACCCTGTAGAGTTAAAGTTTTACAGGGTTTGCGCGATCGCTTGTCTGAATGAAATTGATTAAATTGTTGTCGTTGGTTCTGGGGGGTGCTTAAATATATTTAAGAGGCCGCGCATAATTAAAATTACTGCCTGATTTGTGTGAGGCGTTCTTGCTAAAATTTTATTCTCTTCTATTGTGAGGCCGTTGTTTAGGTTATTTGATGTGAAATGTTGAAATTCTTTATGTCCCGGCCAGTTATACTGCGCGCCGGTATGGGGGTATAATCCTAAGATTTTTACAAGATCAAGTGTGCATCCGCCAAAGCCACCAACTAAGAAAAGTGGTTGCTTCATTTGCAGAGAAAGCAAGGCCTCTTCCGCTATTCCAGGCATGCAACCCTTGAAGTTAACTGTTTGTCCACCTAGAAGAATTCTTGCTTGTGATTCAATAGTCATCGTACGGCGCATGTTCGTGAGCCCTTCTGACCATTCATTGTTATTAAATGCTTTCGGTGGTTCGTTGATACGCTCCTCGGTTGGTATGCGACTGCCAATACGATTTAATAGGATTAACTCTGCGATGCCTGCAAGCTCCTCTGTTATTTCTCCTATTTCTTCCACTGCCAGTGAAGAATGTACTGGCCACGCTAGGTAGCTGAAAATACCGATTTGGTCATACCCGTCTCGACTGTCACGTTTATGACGAGCGACTAATTCAAAGAGCAGAGCGGTGAAACCTTCTTTCCTCAGATCTCCGCCATATACGATGCCTGCGCCAAGCGCAAGCATATGGCGTGCGATTTCTACTGTCGCATCTTTCAAGTGCGCATCGCTAAGACCCAAAATTTGCAAGTCTGCACTTTCGGACGCGGAAATTGCGATGCGGCAACTTTCAAGCTGTTCTTGGTAATTCATTAGATCGCCCCCGCTAACCATTCATTTAAACTTAGCAACTTAACCCTAGGACAGATTTCTTCGAAAAGTCTCTGCTCCTCTTTGCTCAGGGGAGGGTCGGGATAAACTATTATAGGATTAGGGGTCTCAATTTCAGGGGGTAGAATTGCTAGGGAAATTAACTCAGGTGGGCGAGGCACAAAAAATATATTATTAATGGCTGGGTCTTGAAGAAGCATTAGTTGGCAGCGCCAGAGAAAGTCCTTCAATACCTCATCTAGTAATCGGCCGATTACAAAGTCGATACGATTTTCATTAGGGTCAAGCCGTACGACAGGAACATTCCCCATGTAGGGGAAGCCTCGTTCATCTAAGTCGTTTAGGCTATTGGCTACCACAAGAGGCACGCTCCAGCGTTTTGCTTCAATGATTTCGCGACGGCACCATTCTCGTGATGAATAAGAGTCAGTGTGAATTGCGACCATAGCACTTACTCTTACTTGCTGCAGTAAAACTTTATTAAACTTTAATCCAGCAGGGATGTCGTGCACATCAAAAAATCCTGCTAGGCCATTGCCGGCATGAAGTCTGTCGCGAATTTTATAAGCGATCTCCTCTCCTTTGTCATCATGTTTTGAGTGGCTTAAAAAAATTTGAACTTTTTTTAGATAAGCTTCAAGTGCATCATCTTCTTCTGTTGGATGTCTTAGGTGCTCTAAGTAATGTCGAAGCATTCTACAAAACTGATATGTGAGCGAAGATGTCAACAATTGAAATAACTCAGGTTTTGTACCTAGCCATCGATCCCACCTTAAAGCTTGTTCTTCTATATTTAAACGAGCGAGTACATTTGAGTCAATTGATACCGGAAAAATACGCGCCGCAAGGCCTTTCTTGTCAGTTCGGATCGCTAGTTCTTGAACATACTTGATCCATGCAGGGTCAGTACTTAAAAAGTCATCTGCTAATACAACAATAGCGGTACTGTGGGCATCGTCCAGATCGATTGATATGGGAACTCCTGTATCAGTTAGAATGGCAGATCGGAAAATTACGCTGATTCCTGCTCCGCCTGAGATATTCTCGTACAAGTTTCGACGAAAGTGCTGGCGCAATACTTCAGCAATTTCTGGGCCACCAGTAAATATAGGATGCCAAATCACGTAGATAACGAGAAAGGGACAAGTATCATGCGTCATGGAATATCTCAGATTTTGTTGGCGGGAAACCGGTCGAGTGGTGTGTTTTTGTACTTTATTTCGTCGTCAGTGTTTTTTCTTATGGTCAGTCATGGTTTAGTAAGTACCAATTAAAAAAATCACGCCCTTTTTCTGTTACATAAACACGCCCTGGGGCATTTTGATCTAGGTCGATAAGTCCAAAAGCTCGAGCGCTTGCGGCTTCTGTAACGTTTTTAATACCAAGCCAACCTGCTTTTAAAATTTCGTCTTTTTCGCTAATAAAGTCGTTAATTTTCCCAGATTTTAAATATGAATCAAACTCACTAAACAGACCGGATTTGGAGTTTTTCGATTTTTCTTCATTGATTAAATTTTTTAATGATTGGATTTCTTTGTCTCGCTGAAAGATTTCCTTTTCCTTCGCTAAAATCTGTCGCTGAGTTTCCGTGTCACCTCCTTGCAGTGTTAAATATTTAGACCATATTGCTGAGACTAATTGTCCTAGATCTATCTTGCTATAGTCGTTTGGCATTAGGTGTAAAAGGTCGTCTGTGAGTTCAGGGTAACGATTGTTGATCTGTTGATATGTTTTCTCTGAATCAAATATTGATATTATTTTCTTAAGGTCATAGTTGTTTCCTTTATTTGTTTCGTCTTTTAATACGTGCTTTATCTCTCTATCGACCCACGATGATTTTAACGAGTTCTCCGTGAAAAATATTAAAGCGACGTCTGCTTTGTCAAGGCCATCTCGAAATATTGACTTTCTCAGATTGTCTCCCGGGAAGATTTTTCTTTTGTCGATCCAAACGTTTATATAACAGTCTTCTAAATCTCTAACTAATGGTTCGACGATTGATTCTTTATCATCAGAAGAATGGCTAATAAAAACTAATACAGACTGACCCATGTCACTCACTCTATCCCATTGGCAAAAATGCACATATCTCGGCTTGGATTTTAGTATAGATGCTATGCATTATGTTACATGAATGCCAGTCGTATTCAATTAGTGAGGTCGGCTTGCAAAAGCGACCTCAGTGTGAATTTTTATAGTCATTTTAATCGATAGAATAGGTGGGGAAATCCTATGAGGGCTCCGATGAATCGAATCCCCGCTGCTCAATCACCCGAAACACATCGCTCACATCCTGCTCCATGATTCTTGCGATGTTGGTCACGGTGTTGATGTCGTGTTCCGCGTAGTTGCGGAAGCTGGTGCAGGCGATGAGGTCGAGGTATTTGAGGACGGCGTTGAGGCGTTCGGCGAGGCAGGCGTGGAGTTCGCGCAGTGGGGCGTCGGCGTTGATGAGGAGGACAGGGTTGTCGGTGGCTGGGTGGGACATATGGGCGTAGTGGTGGAGCGGCTTTAGCGTTGTCATGGCGTTAATCCTTAGCAAAGAAGAATTGCCACCGTTTGCTGCGAAACAAATGGGTGGCAGCTATGCGCGGGTTCGCAGACCGGAGGATTAACACCATGACCCGGCAGACCCGGAGGTCTCCCACGCACAACCGCCATAAAAACGTAGACAACCGGAAGCCGGCCGAGCCTGACGGAACAAGGTGTCAATCTTAAGGGCTGCGAAACCCTATCGCTAATTTAAGTTAGCGACAGCCCCACTCTAGGCAGCAATTCCCGCACCCACAACCGACCTGTAGGACGCCAACCCACCCCTGTGGCGAGGGAGCTTGCTCCCGCTCGGCGACGCAGTCGTCGTAATCCGGCGCCCACGTTGTGTCAGGAGAATTCAGCTCGCCGGTTCGGGGCCGCTTCGCAACCCATCGGGGATGAATCCCCTCACCACAAGGGGTGTTTTCCTACGCGTTTTTCAGACTTCAAATTCGGTCGAATCTCAAATCATGGCTTTTCATCCGGTTTGGAACTTTCCTTAAAAACGATGTCAATTTGATGGCGTGTCGCGACGCTCATTGATAACGGATCAAGCAGTGCCAGGCTGTTTCCTGGTAAGCCCAAGGAAGTGTGAGATGAAGCTGATTCTTGCGATGTTGTTGATGTTCAGCGGTTACGTTTCCGCCAGTTGTGCCAGCATCAGTGATCCTGACAAACGCAATTATTGCCAGGCCACGCAGGAAGGCAGCAGCTGTTATTCCATTGGCGATTACGATTTACGCACGGCCTGCGAAGCGGAGAGGGGTGGTTCATGCGCAAGTATCGAGGATCGTAACCAGCGCGCCTATTGCGACGCCAAGAAGGGCAGTAGTTGTTATTCCATCGACAATTACGATTTGCGTACGGCCTGCGAAGCGGAGAAAGGCGGTTCATGCGCTGGTATCGGGGATCGTGACCAGCGCGCCTTCTGTGAAGCGAAGCAGGGCAGTAGCTGTGCGAGCATCGGCGATTGGGATCTGCGCAATCAGTGTGAAGCCATGAAGCGCTGATTTAGGGCTGCTCCGCAGCCCAGCGGGAGCAAGCTCCCTCACCACAATGAATGTGTTGATGCACGAAAAAGGGACACCCAGCGGTGTCCCTTTTTATGTCCGCTAAACAGCCGTTACTTCGCCTTCCAATGCCCACCGCCACTTTCACAATCAATCTTCGCCTGCCCCAGATTCTCCGCGCCGTAGTAATACGTGGTCACCTGCGCGCCATCCGGGATATTCAACGCTTTGGCGTTTTTATCCTTGCTGGTGGAGTGCGGGTTTGCCAGGGATTCCTGAGTGAGGGTGGCGATGCAGGTGGCTTGATAGTGGTCGTCGCACTGCTGGACCTTTTTCTTGACGGCGTTGACCATGTCTTTGCTTTCGTTGCTGCACGACCAGTCGATGGAGTTGACGGGCATGCCCTCGTATTCGTAACAGCTATGGCCGGACACGGTGGGCACGGAGGCGCTGGAGGAGCGGGTCTCGACGTCGCAACCTTCGGCCATGACGCAGGTGGGGATGACACAGAACGTGGCGAGCAGAAGCAGGAATCGAATGTTCATCGGGCTTTCCTCTTCGATGGCGCCGGTTCTGATCAATGATGGGGCGCTTATGGTTTCGAGATTGCGCAGGAGAAGGAGGTTCCATCAGGTTTTTGATTTGCGCTGTTCACACAGAGTGGGAAACAATCGGACACATCTAGCGTCCCAAGGATTGGAATATTGCCCATGATCGAGATCGGCGGTCGCAACAACGCCCCCACGTCGCAGCACCCAACCCACGACGTCTACATTTTCAACATCGACCTGTCCCGAGCGGCCACGCCTTTCTGTTTCGAACAATCGACGGCCGGGGGGCATGGTGGGCAGGGCGGTGCGCGCTGGTTGGCGCTGGATGAGCTGGAAGCCTGGCCCGGTGAGTGGCGTGAGCACTTGAAGAAGTCTGATTGTGCTTGGGTCGCTGAGTTGATTGACGCACATCCTGGTGTGGATCAAGTGACATTGGTGTCGATGATTCTCAAGCGTCACGCCGAGCCAGCGAAGCCAGTCGGTCGCTTGAAGTCCATTGCCGCTTGGCTCAAACGCAATGTCCACGTCGGCGGTCGTTACGGCGTTTAACCCGAGGAAACTTCTATGACTCAAACACTGGAACGCGCTATTGCCATCGCCGCAGCCGCCCACGCCGGGCAGCTCGACAAGGGTGGTGCGCCGTACATTCTGCATCCGCTGAAAGTCATGCTGCGCATGAGCACGCTGGAAGAACGCATCGTCGCCGTGCTGCACGATGTGGTCGAGGATTGTGGGATCAGCCTCGATGATTTGCGCAAGGAAGGCTTCAGCGAAGACGTGCTGACGGCGATTGAGTCGGTGACCAAAGTGCCCGGCGAATCCTATGAAGACTTCGTCGACCGCGCCGCACAGAACCCGATCGGTCGAGTGGTCAAGTTGGCGGATCTGGAAGAGAACAGCGACCTGTCGCGGATTGCCTCGCCGAGTTGGGAGGATCTTGAGCGGATCGAGAAATACCGTCGCGCGATTGGACGGTTGCGCTCATAAAACTACGCAATCCCCATGTAGGAGCTGCCGAAGGCTGCGATCTTTTGATCTTTTTAACAGCAAGATCAAAAGATCGCAGCCTTCGACAGCTCCTACAGGGGATCGAGTTTAATTGCCAGGAAGGCATCTATGAAATCCATTCTCTGTTTGTTGATCGCCGCCGGGTTTGGCGCGGTGTTGCAGTCCCTCGGCGTGCCTCACGGTTTGCTGTTGGGCTCGATTCTTGTCACTGCATTGGTCGCCACTAAATCAGGTTTCGCCCCCGTGACGCCTTATGGCCTGGGCTACATACAGGTGGCGCTGGGCATCGCCACGGGGCTGATGTTCGAAGCGTGGGACAGCGCGACGGCATCGGCCATGTTGCCCAGCCTTGGCGTATTGCTGCTGTGCTTGATCGTGCAGATTACGTTGGCTGCGCTGTGGCTGACGCGCGGGGCAGGGTGGAATCGCACTGATGCATTGTTGGCGGTATACCCGGGCGCATTGGCAGCGGTTTTCGATTTGCTGGAGTCGGAAAAGGCCTCAAGCAAAGTCATCATCGTGCACTTGATGCGGCTGTTGCTGATCACCGTGTTGGTGAGTTTTTTGATTCCGGGACAGGCATCGGTGGCGGTGATTGAAAGCGCTCCGTTGACGACCGGGATGGCACTGACCGTGTTTGCGGTGATCGGCTTGAGTGTCGTGCTTGGACGCTTGCTGCTGGTGATCGGCGTACCGGCGCCGTTTATGCTCACGGCGATCATCATCACGGCGGTTTTTGTCAAAGCAGGATGGCTGCACAGCTTCCACATGCCGGATTGGAGTTTGAATCTGGCTTCACTGATTCTGGGTGTACGCATCGGCTCGCGATTTCAGGGATTGGGCGTCAAGGAGTTGGGCCGGCATGGTCGCACGGCGCTGGTCTCGGTCGGGTTGATGATCGTGGTGGCGGCGGCATTTGCTGAAGTGGCGGCGCGGTTGTTGGACAGTGATCCGCTGTCGCTGTGGCTGGCGTATATGCCGGGGGCGATCGAAACGATTGCAATCGTCGCGTTCGCGGGAGGGCTGAATGTGGTGTTTATTCTGACCCATCATTTGGCGCGGATGGTGCTGCTGCATTTTGCTCCGGCGTTGTTGGTGCAGGTGCGGCGGGTGCGGGAAACTTCCTGATTTGGATTGTGTCAGCTCAATCGATCCCCCTCACCCCAGCCCTCTCCCGGAGGGAGAGGGAGCCGACCGTGGTGTTTTGCGCGATGCATCGACCTGAACGACCTTATTGATTATGGATTCACTGCAAGGAATTTCACGTCGGCGTACTACTTGAATATCCCGCAATCAGTTCCCTCTCCCTCCGGGAGAGGGCTAGGGTGAGGGGGGCGCTTGATTCAACACCATGAACTACACTCCCTCATTACCCCGCAACACCGCCAACCCCAGGCCCCGCCGGAGGTAACGATGAATCGCCTAACGCCCATCGCGCTGATGATCGCTGCCCTGTACATCACTCAAGCCAGCGCCGAATCCATCGTCCCGCTCAAAGGTCAGACCTCGCAGCAAACCCAGATCGACATCAACGACTGCCACTCCATCACCTCGACTTCAACGACTTCAACACCCCAGGCGGGTGGTCGTCTCAAGGGCGCCGCTGTCGGTGCCGCCGCCGGAGCTGCAGGTTCTGAAGTCCGCGGTCGTCAACACGACGAGGTTTACGACCGCGTCGACGATGATCGCAAGCAGGATTACCGACAGAACCGTGCGCAGCAAACCGCCGCGGCCGGTGCGGTAGTCGGTGGCTCTCGACAGCGGCAAGAGCGGCGCGCGCAGAGCAAAACCGATGCAGCGGCCAGTTCCAGTGCCTACACCGGGTGTTTGCAAGGGCGCGGCTATCAGGTCACGCCTTGACGGCGGGTTCTGTGCCCATGGAGCAGGTGCATCATCAAAACGCCGTAAAGCGTTACCAGGATAAACAGGGCCATGCGCACGGCAAATGCTGTGTAGACGTCTTTGCCTGCCGCGCTGTCCTGCACCGATTGACCGAGCAGGATGATCATTGTTATCAGGGTGTTGAGCCAGAACCCCGGGCTGAATTGCGTCGGGCTGAGGCGATAGAGTTTGCGCGCCAGCCATAGCCCGATCAGCAACATCCACAGGAAGAACATCCACAAGTGCACGAAAAGGCTTAATCCGCACCACACCAGCACCGCCAAAACGCCGGCGAGCAGGGTCGAACCGACCAGTTCGCGCCCCGCGTGATGAGTGTTTGTCGTGGAGCTTTGTTGGCCGAGGCTGACGGCTTTGAGGATGATCGGCATGTAACTGGCCGGGTCGCTCAGGGCCAGCAGAAAGGTCGGCAGCACGATCAGCGTGGCGCGCAGGGCCACGCGCGGTACCTCGTCGGCGGGCATGGCGGGCGGCTTGGGTGGGACGGGGCTGTTTGCCGGTTCCGGGAATAATGCGTGGCTGACGCCAACCACCGCGACTGCCAGCAACAGGCCTTTGACCAACGCACCAATCACCGCTATCGCCAGATCGAATTCAGCGAACCCGGCGGCGGAGATCATGGTCATGCCGATCACCAGAAAGGTCACGATCAGCGGGTTGCCGCCGCGCAAACCAAAGCGGAACACCAGAAACAAACCGAGGCCAATCAACAGCACGCCGCTCACCGGGTAATAACGCAGCAGTGGCACCAGCAGCAGGCCGATGCTGGTGGTGAGCGCCGCGACCAACGCCAGCACCAACGCGCCTTTCAACGGCAATGGCCGCGGCAGGCTGGCCAGCAGCAGCACCGCCAACACCGGCGAGATAAACGCCAGCGGCAAAGCCAGCGCATAACTCGCGGCAGTGCACAGCGCGGTGCCGAACGCCAGGCGCAAGGCCCTTTGCGCCGGGACGCTGCGCTCAATAGGCAAAAGACAGCCAGCTCATCAAGCCAACAAACAGCCGTCCCAGCGGATTGAGCGGATTGCCTTCGCTGGGAAAGGCCATGACTTCAGCCTGGCCGCCAGCACGGATCGCGCGACTGTCGATCAGGCGTTTCTTTGCCTCTGGCGTGAACTCGATGATCACCGGAAAACGCTGCGCCGGCCGTAACCAGTCGCGGCTGTTCTGAATGCTTGGCAGCGTGCCCGGCGCAGGTGTCTGGCCGACGCTGACGCCATAACCGACGCTGCGCACCTGCCCATCAAGTACTGCGCCGGGCAACGCGTCGAGGACGATGGCCACCGGCGTTCCGGGTTGCACACGGCCAAGGTTGTTTTCGGTGAGGTCGGCGCTGATCCATACGTCGTGGATGGCAATCAAGGTCATCACCGGGCTGCCGGCTGCAGTGAACTGGCCGACGTCGGTGCGCAGGTCAGTGATCAATCCGGCCGAACGCGCACCGATGCGGGTGTTGGCCAGGTCCAGTTCGGCCTTGGCCAGTGCCGAAGCGGCGCTGCGCAATTGCGCGTTGGTCTCGGTGTTGCCACCTTCCTGTTCCTGGGCGCGTTGCACCTCGGCACGGGCGGCGGCGACTTGGGCGACAGCTTGTTCGCGGTTGGCCCGAGACACTTCCAGCAAGCGCACGGAGACGGTGCCGGGATCCTGTCGGTACAAGCCCTCAAGGCGTTGATTGTCCTGCCGCGCTTTGAGTTCGTTGGCTTGCGCGGCACGCAACGAAGCCTGTGCCGAGGCGATACCGGCGGTGCTGGCGCCGACCTGACGACGGGTTGATTCCAGATCGGCTTTGGCGCGATCTACAGCGATTTGCAGCGGCTGCGGATCGAGTTCGAAGAGGATGTCACCCGCCTTGACGTCCTGATTATTGCGCACGTTGACGCGGATCACCCGACCGGCAACTTCCGCCGCCACCGGAATCACGAACGCACCGACCCGCGCCTGCTGGGTGTAGGGCGTGTAGCGGTCGGCGAGCAGGTACCAGGCCAGGCTCAGTACGATCAGCAACAGCACCCAGCGGATGCCTTTTTTTGCCGGATCGGGTTGCGCAGGCGCGGGGGCCGGGGCGGGTGGCGCGGCTTCAGTCATGACGGGTTACCTGCGATGGGAGGGGATACGCCGGTTGGGCGGGCGGCGCGCTGAGCAGGTCGCCCCAATCAGTGCGTTGTTGCATCTGTTGCCGTGTTGGCTCATCGATCTGCGGGGCATTGCTTTGCCAACCGCCACCAAGGGCTTTGTACAGCGCGATCAGGTTGCTCACGGCGTTGCTGCGGCTGACCAGATAGTTGTCCTGCAATTCCAGCAGTGCGCGTTGCGCGTCGAGTACCCGCTGAAAGTCCGAATAGCCTTCGCGGTATTGCGTGTTGGCGAGCACCAGCGAGCGCCGCGCCGCACCTTCGGCTTCACGCAGAATGCGTTCGCGCTCCAGCGCTTTGCTCAGGCCGCTGGCGGCATCGTCAGCCTCGCGTGCGGCCTGGCGAACCTTGTCGCGGTAGGCCTCGATCAGTTGCTGCAAACGCGCGTCCTGGACCCGCACGTTGTTGCGGATGCGCCCGTAATCGAAGATGTTCCAGCGCAGGCTCGGGCCGCCGATCAGGTCGAAACTGCGCGGAGTGGCGCCGAGGGTATCGCTTGACCAGACGATGCTGCCGAGTAAGGTCAGCGACGGATACAGATCGGTTTCAGCGACCCCGACCAGCGCCGATTGCGCGGCGACATTCAGTTCTGCCGCACGCACGTCCGGGCGGCGCAGCAGCAGGTTGGCCGGGACGTCCTGCAGCACGGCGCGATCCGTCAGCGGGATCAGCCCGGTTTGCTCGGCCAGCAATGCTGCGCCACCGGGGGGCTGGCCAACCAGCACCGCCAGAGCATTGCGCGTGCGCAACAGTTGATCCTCGAAGGCCGGAATGCTGCTCAGCGTGCCGAGGTATTGGGTTTTCGCCTGTTGCAGGTCGAGTTCGGCCGTCTGGCCGCTGTTGAAGAGTTTTTCGGTGATCTCGAAATTGCGTTTTTGCTGCACGGCATTTTCCCGGGCAACGCGCAGTCGTGCCTCGGTGGTGCGCAGGGAGAAATAGGTGTCGGCGACTTGCGCGCGCAGGAGTACGAGGGCGTCCTCGTAGTTGGCCTGTGCGGCGAAATAGCTGGCGTCCGAGGATTCGATGGCACGGCTGAAGCGGCCCCAGAAATCCAGCTCCCAACCGACATCGAACGCGGCGCTGTGCTGCCAGAAGTGCAGATCCTGTGGATTGCTGCCGCCCGACTGATGACGGTCGACATACAGGCTGTCGACCCCGACCTGTTGCAGTTGCGGGTAGCGACCGCTTTCGGCGATGCCCAGTTGGGCACGGGCTTCGAGTACCCGCAGGCCGGCGATTTTCAGGCTGCTGTTATGCGCATCGGCGGCGGCGATCAGGCGGTCGAGTATCGGGTCGGCAAACACCTGCCACCACTGGCGCAGATCCGGTTGGGCAGCGCGTTCGCTGGCCTGCTCCAGTGCCGCGCTGTTCCACTGCTTGCTCCACGCTTCGCCCGGCGCCTGGAAGTCCGGCCCCAGGCGTACGCAGCTGCTGACACTCAAGGCGCCAAGCAACAACAGGTAACCGGGCCGCGTCAGCAGGGCTGTTGTTGAAGGCATTGCGTTATGTCCCTGACCCGCAAATATCAGTGGAGCATAGACGGCGAATTGCAAGTTGTTCAGGTGAATCTGCTGCTACGCTTTTCAGGCGTCTGCACCCCACCCAAACAGGTATAAAACCATGGAAACTGTCCAAGATCCGCTGACACCGACCCCCGCTGCCACCTGGCGCTTCAAGGTTGGCGTGGCGATCATTTGCCTGATGCTGGGCTCGTGGCTGATGGTGCCACTGGCCGCCGCCCTCGACGTGCCCGGTTCGAAAGTCGCGGCGCTGACCGGCGTGCTCTTTATCAGTAACAAGGTGCTGTTGCTGGTGGTCATCGCAGTGATGGGCAAGGCCGGGTTTGCCGAGCTAAAACGCACCATTGGCCGACATGTCTCGGGGATGCTTCCGACGCCTGTCGCTGAAGTCTCGCCACTGCGGCATCGGGTGGGCGTGGTGATGTTTTGCCTGCCGTTGCTGTCGTCGTTTCTGGAACCGTATTTCGATAATTTCTGGCCGGGGTTGCGGCCCAATCTGTGGCAGATGCAGATGCTCGGGGATCTGATGTTCATCGGCAGCTTCTTTGTGCTGGGTGGCAATTTCTGGGACAAGGCCCATGCACTTTTTGTGCGTACGGCGAAGGTGGTGTCCGTTTGAACGTTGATTGCCAAAGCCATTGTGGCGGGGGGATAAACCCCCTCACCACAAGGTAGGCATGAAGTCAGCGGATGTGGGCGGCGAAGCCCACTAGATCCGGTGCAACGTGATCCTTGAGGGTCAACGCAGGAATGTCGTATTCCCCCTCGTTCTGCTGGCGAAATGCAATTGGCCGTGTACTCCATAACTCGTCCAGACGCTGGCCCAACGCCTCAGTCGTCTCGGTAAACCGCGCTTCATCCATCCGGCTGACACGATAGGTCAGGAAGGGCGGCAGCACGTCAAAACCTGGGTAGTAGAGAACGCCATGCTGGATCGGAAACAGCAGATCATCGATTGGCCCGTTGATCCCGCGCGGGGCGTAATGCGACTCCCAGCCACCGGTGGTGACCATCAACATCGCCCGTTTGCCTTTCATTTTGCCTTCGCCATAACGCTCGCCCCAGCGGCTGTCGGAGTGCTCGCCGACGCCGTAGGCAAAGCCGTAGGCATACACGCGATCGACCCAGCCTTTGAGAATCGCCGGCATGGTGAACCACCACAGTGGAAACTGCAGGATCAGTGCATCAGCCCACAGCAGTTTTTCCTGTTCGCCAGCGATGTCGGCGGATTGAGTGCCTTCGGCGTAGGCGACCTTCGAGTCGAGGGAGGCGTGAAACGGCTTCGTCGCATCGCGTTGCGGGGCATCATCGGCGTCAGGGGTGGCTTTCCAGTTCATCGCATACAGGTCGGAGACTTGTACGGTGTGGCCGGCGGCTTGCAGGCGCTGGACGGTAAAGTCGCGCAGCGCGCCGTTGAGGGATGTTGGTTCCGGGTGGGCGTAAACCAGTAATACGTTCATGTTGAAACTCCGTTGGCTGAGTGACAGCAGGATCGGCGTTCAACCGGTATATTGGAAATGAATGTCTGATATGTCTGGTATAGCCATGAATAATTTAAGACGGCTGGATATCAATCTGCTATTGACCCTCGATGTGTTGCTGTCGGAGCACAACGTCACCCGCGCGGCGCAACGGCTGAATCTGTCGCAGCCTTCGGTGAGTGTGCATTTGGCCAAGCTGCGCGACATCTTTGGCGATCCGCTGCTGTTGCCCGGGCCGCGCGGCATGCGCCCGACGGCGCGCGCCGATGAGTTGCGTGAGCCGTTGCGCGAGGCACTGGAGGCGTTGGAGCGGGCGGTGGCGCCGGCCAGTGCGTTCGACCCGGCGCTAGCGACGCATACCTGGAAAATCGCCGCGACCGATTACGGTGAGTCGACGGTGGTGCTGCCCGCCCTGCGCGGTTTGCGCGAACAGGCGCCGGGCACGCGGCTGGCGGTGATCGATCTGACCCCGGCGCATCTGGTCAAACAGGCCGAGCAGGGTGTATTCGATCTGGCGCTGCACATCAGCGAAGACGCGCCGCCGGAGCTGCATCGACGACCGCTGTTCACCGAGCGTTATGTGCTGGCCGGTCGAGTCGGCCATCCGGGATTAAAGTCTGCACCCACGCGCACAGAATTCTGCGCGCTGGAGCACGTCATGGTGTCGCGTGAGGGCGGGGGCTTTTTCGGGGTGACCGACCGGGCGTTGGCCGATGTGGGGCTGATGCGCAAAGTGGTGTTGTCGGTGCCGCACTTTCTGATGGCGATGTCGGTATTGGCCAGCACCGATCTGGTGGCGATGCTGCCGTCACGCCTGGTTCGCGGCAACCCTGCATTGCAAGTAGTCGACGCACCGCTGGAGGTGCCCGGTTACGAGATGGCGATGTTCTGGGGCGAGCGTTCGCATCGCGATCCGGCACACAAATGGCTGCGTGAGCGTTTGTTGGCGTCGGTCTGAGACGCTGTCAGGCATGGCCCAGGGCAATCGCGAACGACACGACGATCATGCATGCGAAGGCGAAATTGAGATTCATGAGGTGTTCATCCTGAGCCTTTTAGAAGTGCGACCATTCTGAACAGGCTGAAAGCAAAGAAAAAATTTCCCTTGTCGATTCCAATGATCGAAACGATTGATACCTGCCGATTTGTGTTTGCGCGGGGCTTTGTTTAGTCTCGCAGAAACCTGCAACTACAAGCATAAACAGGCATAACCATGCACGATCACTCCGCGGCTGAACTGCCATCCCTGCGCCGGCAGAAAATCCTTTTACTGCTCGAACGAGACGGCAAAGTCATGGCGTCCGAGTTGAGCCAGCACTTCGCAGTCTCCGAGGACACCATCCGCCGCGACCTAGCCGAACTGGACAATGCCGGGCTGGTGCAGCGTGTGCACGGCGGGGCGCTGCCGCGTCCGAAGGACTCCGGCAAGGATTACTTCACGCGGCTGGACGAGACCGATGAGGTCAAGATTCGCCTGGCGCAATTGGCAGCGCTGCAAATCGAGGACGGGCAGATTGTGTTGTTCGATTCCGGTTCGACCACGTTGCAGGTGGCGCGCTCTTTGCATGCCGATATCAGCATCACGGCGGTGACGGCATCACCGATGACGGCGATTGCCTTGTCCGAATTCAAGGGTGTGAAAGTGATTCTCGCTGGCGGCCAGTTGAACCCGCGAACGATGGCGGCGAGTGGGCATGAGGCGCTGCGGTTGCTGGCCGGGATCCGGGCGGATCTGGCGATTACCGGGGTGTGTGCGATTCATCCGGAAGTGGGCATCACCTCGCTGCATTTTGATGAAGTGCCGGTGAAGCAGGCGATGCTGGAGGGCGCGGCGCGGGTGATTGCGGTGACCACGGCGGACAAATTGGGGGCGGTAGAGCCGTTTGTGGTGGCGCCGTGCACGCGTCTGCATACGCTGATTACTGAGCGGCATGTGGCGTCGGGGAGTGTCGAGGATTATCGGCGGTTGGGGATTGTGGTCGAGCAGTTGGCGGATTGAATTTTTTGGTGGGTTTGAGGGCCTCTTCGCGAGCAAGCTCGCTCCCACATTCGAACGCGTTTCTGAGATAGAACTCGGTCAACTGTGGGAGCGAGCTTGCTCGCGAAGGGGCCGGTAGATTCAATCCATCTTTCAGCGCAACCGCTCAAGCATCTGGTAATACCACATCCCCGCTGCCAACAACGGATTACCGAGCAAATCCCCCATCGGCACACGAATGTGCTGGCACTGGGCAAACGTATCGAACTGCTCCATCTGCCCGGTGATCGCCCGGCTCATTATTTCGCCCATGATGTGTGTCGTCGCGATGCCGTGCCCCGAATAGCCCTGGCAATACCAGACGTTGTCCGAGAGCTTGCCCAGTTGCGGAATGCGGTTGATGACGATGCCCATCGCGCAGCTCCACTGGTAATCGATCTGCACACCTTTGAGCGCCGGGAAGGTCTGCTCGATGCACGGGCGCAGTTCGGCAGCGATATCCCGTGAATCCTTGCCGCTGTAGTTGGCGCCACCACCGAACAACAAGCGACCGTCGGCGGTGAGGCGGTAGTAGTCGAGGACGAAGCGGCAGTCGTAGACGGCCAGATCTTCCGGGTTGATCTGCTTGGCCAGATCGCCGAGCGGCGCGGTGGTGACAATGCCGCCCATGGCCGGGAAAATCTTGCCCTTGAGCTGCCCCGGTTCGAGCTTGTGATAGACGTCGCCAGCGAGCATTACTTGGTTAGCGTCGATCTGTCCGTGAGCCGTGCGCACACCGGGTGTAGCGCCGTGAATGATCTCCAGCACTTCGCTGTTCTCGAAGATCAGCGCCCCTAGACTTTCCGCCGCCCGCGCTTCACCGATGCACAGGTTGAGCGGGTGCAGATGCATGTTGCGGGTGTTTTTGATCGCGCCGTGATAGAGGTCGCTTTGCAGCAGATCGCGCACTTGGCTGCGGTCGAGCAGGCTGACCTCATCGCCCAATCCGCGCCGTACGGCTTCTTCATAATCCTTGCGCAAGTCAGTCATGTGGCTGGGCTTGTACGCCGCGTGCAAATGGCCGTGTTTGAGGTCGCATTGAATGCCGTATTTCTCGACGCGTTGCTGGATGATTTCGTGCCCGCGCCAGCGCAGGTGCCAGATGAAATCATCGACATCGTCGCCGAGTTTCGCGCGCATCTGTTTGCGCATCGCACCGTCGCCGGAGAGGCTGCCGGTGACTTGGCCGCCATTACGGCCAGTGGCGCCCCAGCCGATCTTGTGGCTTTCGACGATGGCAACTTTCAGGCCTTTTTCGGCGAGTTCTACGGCAGTGGCGACGCCGGTGAAACCGCCGCCGATGATCACCACGTCGACCTCGTGCCGCCCTTGCAGAGTCGGGTAGTCGGTGTCCTGGTTGAGGGTGGCGGTGTAGTAGGAATTGCAGCGTTCGGTCATGTCAGTGTCCACACAAAATTCGGGAGTCGGGGTGCAATTTCCTGTGGGAGCGAGCTTGCTCGCGAAAGCGGTGTGTCAGTCACCCAAAATGTTGAATGTGACGACGCCTTCGCGAGCAAGCTCGCTCCCACAGGTTCGGTGTCGGATCGTTAAGCTTCGGTGAGATACCAGCGCCAATCCTGCTCACCCACTTCAGCCATGAACTGCCGGTATTCGGCACGCTTCACCGCCAGATACACCCCGAGAAACTCCTGCCCCAAGGCATCCCGTGCCCACACCGAATTCTCCAGTGCCTGCAGCGAGGTCAGCCAATCCGTCGGCAGCAATTCCTTCGCCTGCGCATAACCATTGCCTTCAACCGGAGCACCCGGATCAAGGTCTTCACGAATGCCGCGATGAATCCCGGCAAGGATCGCCGCTGCCGCCAGATACGGGTTGGCATCGGCGCCGCAGATGCGGTGTTCGATGTGCCGGGTGTTGGCCGGGCCGCCCGGTACGCGCAGGCTGACAGTACGATTGTCGACGCCCCAGGTCGGCGCCAACGGTGCGTAGCTGTTGGCCTGGAAGCGTCGATACGAGTTGGCGTTCGGGCAGAACAGCAGCAACGAATCGAGCAAGGATGCGAGCATGCCGCCAATCGCCGTGCGCAGCAGCGGCGTGCCGGCCGGGTCTTCCGAAGCGAACAAATTACGACCTTCGCCGTCGGCCAGACTGACGTGCATGTGCATGCCAGTGCCGGCCAGATCATCGAACGGCTTGGCCATGAAGGTCGCCTGCATGCCGTGCTTATGGGCGATGGCTTTGACCAGACGTTTGTAGCGCACGGCCTGGTCCATCGCCTCCAGCGCGTCGCCATGTTCAAGGGTGATTTCGACCTGGCCCGGGGCGTACTCGGAGATCGCCGTGCGCGCCGGAATACCGTGCAGTTTGCAGGCGCTGTAGAGGTCGGCGAGGAACGGTTCGATCTGCTCCAGCTCACGCAAACCGTATACCTGAGTGTGTCGCGGCCGGCCTCCGTCGGCATCCAGCGCCGGTTGCGGGCGACCGTTGTGATCGCGTTTGGCATCGAGCAAGTAGAACTCCAGCTCACACGCCATCACCGGGTGATAACCCTCGGCCTTGAGGCCGTCGATGACTCTGATCAGCAAGTGGCGTGGGTCGGCGATGCTGGCGGGCATGCCCTCGGTCGGGTGCATGCTGACCTGCACCGCGGCGGTCGGAATCTGCCGCCATGGCAGGCGCACCAGACTGCCTTCCAGCGGATAGGCGCGGCAGTCGATATCGCCGACGTCCCAGACCAGACCGGAGTTCTCGACGTCTTCACCCTGCACGGTCAGACCGAGAATAGTGCTCGGCAGCGGCCGGCCGCTTTCGTACACAGCGAGCAGTTCTTCGCGGTGCAACAGCTTGCCGCGCGGCACGCCGTTGGCGTCGAGGATGAACAGTTCGATCATGTCGATATCGGGGTTCTGTTCAAGGAACAAGCGTGCGTCTTCAAGGGCTGCGAATTTCATAATCAATCACTCACGATGGCGCCGCACAGGCGCGCAGATTCGGGCCGGACACGACGCGGCAATAGGCGTGGCTGTCCTGGCAGGGATATCAAGAAGCAGGGGGCTGTCGCGGTTCTTTAACGGACGCGATCAGACAGATCGGGCGATATCCGGCGGGCGTGCGGAGTGACGCAGCTTGGAACGGCGCAGGGCCATGGGGAGATTGACGATACGATTCATACGCCGCCCCTGTGGGAGAGGGCGCGCAGGGTAGAGACGTTCAACGATTCTGCTTGTTGTAGTGACGTACTCATAACGCGTGTTTCCGTTGGCGGAAAACGTCGGTGGCGGGGGATGCCCGCCGACCGGTGTGCCCGGATAGTAAGGGGGAATTCGCGGGCGTGTAAACGGAAGATTCGCAGGCCAGGGTTCAGCGCATCAGGTGAAAGCCCAGCCCGGCGAGGGCGCAAACGATCAACACGCTGATCACGCCGCGTTTGAAAACGAACAAGGCCAACGCCGCCGCAACCGCCAGCATCAGCGAAAACAGATCCAGTGCCCCGGCAAAACCGTTCGGCCACAACACGTGATAGGCGAAAAAACACGCCAGATTCACAATCACCCCGACCACGGCGGCAGTGATTGCCGTCAGCGGTGCGGTGAACTTCAGTTCGTTGTGCGTCGATTCCACCAACGGCCCGCCGGCGAGGATGAACAGAAACGAGGGCAGAAAGGTGAACCAGGTCACCAGCGTTGCTGCCAGTGCGCCGGCGGCAAACGCATGCTCGGGACCGAAGGCCGGTTGCACATAGGCACCGACGAAACCGACAAACGCCACCACCATGATCAGCGGTCCCGGCGTGGTTTCGCCAAGTGCGAGGCCGTCGATCATCTGCGTTGGTGTCAACCAGCCGTAATGCCCGACGGCGCCCTGATAGACGTAAGGCAGCACCGCGTAAGCGCCACCAAAAGTCAGCAGCGCGGCTTTGGTGAAGAACCAGGCCATTTGCGTGAACGTGGCGTCCCAGCCGAACAGCGCCGTCAATAACGCCATGGGCAAACACCAGAGCACTGCGCCGATCAACGCCAGACGCAGCAGCTTCGGCAGGCTGAAACGGGCATGTTCGGGCGCTGGCGTATCGTCGTCGATCAACGCTGCACCGAAGGACTTTTCGTTATTGCGTTGACCGCCATGGCTGAACTGCTGCGGCGCGAATCGTCCGCCCAGATAGCCGATCAGCGCGGCCCCGAGGACGATCAAGGGGAAGGGCACATTGAAGGAGAAAATCGCTACGAACGAAGCCGCGGCAATCGTCCATAGCCACGCATTCTTCAATGCGCGCGAACCAATGCGATGCGCGGCGTGCAGCACGATCGCGGTGATTGCCGGTTTGATTCCGTAAAACACTCCGGCTACTGCTGGCACATCACCAAAAGCGACGTACAGCCACGACAAGCCAATCAGAATGAACAACGACGGCAACACAAACAGCGCGCCGGCGATGACACCGCCCCAGCTGCGATGCAGCAGCCAGCCGATGTACGTCGCCAGTTGCTGAGCCTCGGGGCCGGGCAGCAACATGCAGTAGTTGAGCGCGTGCAGAAAACGCTTTTCGGAGATCCAGCGCCGGCGCTCGACCAGTTCCTGATGCATGATCGCGATCTGCCCGGCCGGGCCGCCGAAACCGATGCAGCCGAGTTTGAGCCAAAAGCGCCAGGCCTGGCGCAGGGTGACGGGGTCGGGGCGGGGCAGGTGGTTCGGCGCTGTGCTCAAGCGTGACTCCGGAGTTGAATCCTGGCAGAACGGGTATCTAATCAGACTTTCAACCCTCACCCCAGCCCTCTCCCAGAGGGAGAGGGGGCCGACCGCGGTGTCTGGCGTTATCCATCGACCTGAAAGATCGAGTCGATTATGGATTTGGTCTTCAGCTAAGGGTCAGAGGGAGAGGGGGCCGACCGAGGTGTCTTGCGTTATCCATCGACCTGGAAGATCGAGTCGATTATGGATTTGGTTATCAGCCGCATGGGCTGACGCAGGCGTCAGGCATCGTCCATCGATCTGACAGATCCCATCGATTATGGATTCACCTCAGCCACTTCAGGTCGGCGTACTTCTGCAATATCCCCCAATCAGTCCCCTCTCCCTCAGGGAGAGGGCTAGGGTGAGGGGCTTTTGCTTTTCAGGCATGCGCCAGACTCCAACGCGACGCCACACCCAAACAGCTTCCGCGCCTCGGCAAAACATTTCTCGGCAATCGCCGAACGCGGCTCGGTCTTGCGCATCACCAGGCCCAGCGGCGCCAGCACACTGGCATCCGGCAACTGCATGAACGACAGGTGTTCGATCGGCTCTTCCAGGCCACTGTCGAGCGGCATGATTGCGCAGCAGAAGCCTTGGTGAATCGCTTGCAACAGCTGATAGGTCGAATCGCTTTCCATGATTGGCTGCGGGCTGAGCCCACGGCTGCGAAAGCTGAAGTCGATGGATTTACGATAATGCATGCCAGTAGTGATCATCCCCAGCGGCAGTTCGGCGGCGTCTTCCCAGCTCATTTCCGTGCCTTCGAAATGGAAATGCCGGTTGTCGTAGAGCAACCCTACGCGCGTTTCACCAATCTCGAAAAACTCGAAATAGTTCGGGTTGACGTGATCGAGGTAGCACACGCCCAAGTCCAGTTGGTTATTGCCCAGCCCGGCGATGATCTCATCGGAACTGAGCGACGACAGGCTGAACTTCAACTCCGGATACGTCCCCGACAAACCCTGAATGTAATTGACCGGATTGAAGCTGCTCAGCGGCACCAGACCCAGACGCAAACTGCCCACCAGCTGCCCGCGACACGCCGCCGCTTCGGCAAACAAGCCATCGTGTGCCGCCAGCAAAGTGCGCGCCCAGGCCAGCACACGTTCGCCAGCCTGGGTGAAACCTTCAAAGCGCTGGCCACGGTTGACCAGCACCAGATCCAGCTCGTCTTCCAGATTACGCAGGCGCATCGACAACGTCGGTTGGGTGATGTGGCAGCGTGCGGCGGCCTGGCCGAAGTGACGGGTTTCGTCCAGCGCGATCAGGAACTTGAGTTGCTTGATGTCCACGATGGCACCTGCTCGATGGAAAATTTTTGATTGAGTATTGACGCAGATGCGCGAGACGCACGAAAGCGCAGGGTGCGACGATCTCACTTGAACGGTTATCCGTCCAATCGGAAGTGTTTAAGTGACTATCGATCAGCTCTATCAGGGCCGGTTTTACTGGCCTTGAACAATGTGAAAGGCACCGATAGAGCCGGTCGATAATGTGGTTGGCCAGAGTGATTAGACAGTACTCATAAGTGGCACTTAGGCTGCTCGGCAATCTTGATTAAATGCTGCCGGAGAACTGTCATGAGCGCAAAAGCCGATGCCCTGTTTGTCCCCCTGAACATCGCCGTGCTGACGGTCAGCGATACTCGCGATTACGCCAGCGACACCTCGGGCCAGTTGCTGGTCAGTCGCTTGCTGGAGGCCGGTCATACACTGAGCGAGCGCAACCTGCTCAAGGACGATCTGTACAAGATCCGCGCCCAGGTGGCGAACTGGATTGCCGACGACACCGTTCAAGTGGTGCTGATTACTGGCGGCACTGGCTTCACCGGTCGCGACAGCACGCCGGAAGCGGTGGCCTGCTTGTTTGATAAGCAGATTGACGGCTTCGGCGAACTGTTCCGGGCGATTTCGATTCTGGATATTGGCACGTCCACCGTGCAAAGCCGCGCGCTGGCCGGGCTGTCGAACGGCACGCTGGTGTGCTGCCTGCCGGGCTCGACCGGTGCCTGCCGCACGGCGTGGGAAGGCATTCTTGCCGAGCAACTCGACAACCGTCATCGCCCGTGCAACTTCGTTCCGCACTTGAAAGCCGTGCAAGCCTGCGGAACACGTGGATGAATCGTTCACCGTTGATGCCGGTCGAAGACGCACTCGACCAGTTGTTGCGCATGGCTGATCAGCAAGCGTTGGCAGACAGTGAAGTGCTGCCGCTGGATGACGCGCGTGGGCGGGTGCTGGCCAGTGATCTGGTGGCAACACTCGACTTGCCGCCGTGGCCGAACAGCGCCATGGACGGTTACGCGCTCAATCTCGCCGATCTGCACCGTCAGCCGTTGAGGGTCTCGCAAAAGGTTTACGCCGGGCAGGCGCCGGATACCTTGCTGCCCGGCACCTGCGCACGGATTTTTACCGGCGCACCGCTGCCGCCCGGCGCCACCTGCGTCGAGATGCAGGAGAACGTCGACGTGCTGGAGGACGGCCGCGTGCGCTTCTTGCAGCCGCTGAAGGCGGGGCAGAACATCCGCGCGCAAGGTCAGGAAAATCGCGTCGGCGACATCCTGCTGCGCGCCGGCAAACGCCTTGGACCATTCGAACTGGCAGTCGCCGCCGGGCAAGGGCTGGCGCAACTGCACGTGGTGCGTCGCCCGCGTGTGGCGCTGCTATCGACCGGTGATGAACTGGTCGAGCCGGGCCAGCCACTGCGGCCCGGCAGCATCTACAACAGCAACCGCGTATTGCTCGGCCACTGGTTGCGGGAGCTGGGCTGCGAAGTGATCGACGCCGGCATCCTCCCGGATCGCCCGGCGCAGACGCGGCTCAAGCTTGAGCAACTGCAAGTGGCGACCGACCTGATTCTGACCACGGGCGGGGTATCTGCCGGTGATGCCGACTGCCTCGGACAGGTGCTGCGCGACAACGGCAAACCGCTGTTGTGGAAACTCGCGATCAAGCCTGGAAAACCGCTGACCGTGGGCCATTTCGGCACGGTGCCGGTGATTGGCCTGCCGGGTAATCCGACATCGGCACTGGTGACCTTCGGTTTGTTGGCGCGGCCGTATCTGCTGCGCATACAAGGTGTCGAAGACGTCATGCCGTTGAGTTTCACCGTCAACGCAGGTTTCGATTGGCACAAGGCTGGCAGCCGTCGCGAATACCTGAGAGTGAAACTGGAGGCGGGGCGAGCGGTGCTTTATTCCAATCAAAGCTCCGGCGTCCTGCTCGGCGCGACCTGGGCCGACGGCCTGGTGGAAATCCCTGAAAACAGCACGCACAACCTCGGCGACCCGCTGCGCTTCATCCCCTTCAACGAACTGTTCTGACCTCACCACCAATCAAACTGTAGGAGTGAGCCTGCTCGCGATGAAGGAGGGTCAGTCGACGAAGATGTTGAGTGGGCCGGCGCCATCGCGAGCAGGCTCACTCCTACAATGGTTTTGTGGTTGTCATCAATATCCGCGGTGTACGCTCCCACAGGGTTTCGGGGTGCCTGGAGAGAAGGATCAGCTCAATACATAGTCCACCGGCTTCAACGCTGGCGGCACCTCTGCGCCAAGCTCGGCGAGGATGTCGCGCTCGATGGTGCGCACCAGCGCATCGGTGGGCAGGTCGTTTTCGTCGCGGCCGAACGGGTCTTCCAGCTCATCGGCAATCGCATCCAGGCCAAAAAACGTGTAGCTGACAATTGCTGTGAACAGCGGTGTCAGCCAGCCCAGCGGTTCGGCCATGGCAAACGGCAGCAGGATGCAAAACAGATAAATCGTCCGGTGCAACAACAGCGTGTAAGGAAACGGCAGTGGCGTGGTTTTGATCCGCTCACACACGGCTTGCGCTTGGGTCAGGCTGGTCAGGTGATTGGCCAGCAACATGTAGCGCCATTCCGTCAGCTCACCGTTCTGATGCAGATCGGAACACTGCTGGCCGACCGTCTGCAGAATCCGCCCGCTGTAATCCGGCGTCTGCGGATCGGGTTTGGGCATGATCCATTGGCTGCTCGCATCGGCCTCGCTTTCCTTGCGCAATCGCGCGTTCAACGCATGGGCGAAGCCGCACAGGTTGAGCAACAACGGCTTGCGCTCAGCCGATTCACGAATCACATGGGTTTCACGGATCACCGAGCGAATGTGCACGATCACCTCGCCCCAGGCCTTGCGTGCCTCATACCAGCGGTCATAGCAAGCGTTGTTGCGAAAACTCATGAAGATCGACAGCGACAAACCGAGCAAGGTAAACGGCGTGGCGTTGACCTTGGTGAAGTTGCTCGGATGAAGGATTTCCACCAGCACGATAGCCGAGGCGAGCAGGGTGACCATCAACGTGCGCATGGCGATGCGCTTGGCAATCGAACCCTTGAGGGTGAAGAGAATGGCGAACTGGCTGACCTTGGGTCTGATGATCATGCTGTGCGGTTCCGATAACCGATGAAACGGGCGGGATCAGCCGCCGGTCATGTTCATGAAGCGCACGACCTGAACATCGTCGTTCACTTCGAAATTATGTCGATACGGCTTGAGTTTCATCGCCTCGACGATGGCTTTCTCCAGCCGCTGCGGTTGCCCCGGATGCGCACGCAGCACCGCTTTCAGATCCACCGAATGCTCGTTACCCAGACACAGTAGCAGGCGCCCTTCGACGGTGAGGCGTACGCGGTTGCAGGTGCCACAAAAGTTGTGGCTGTGCGGCGAGATAAAACCCAGGCGAATCTCCGGCGCCTCGGCCAGCCGCCAGTAGCGCGACGGGCCTTGCGTCGATTCCGCCGAGTCGATCAGGGTATAGCGCTCGGCAATCTTTTCGCGCACCTGCTCGCTGGAGAAAAACGACTCGGCGCGGCTGTGTTCACTGATGATCCCCAGCGGCATCTCTTCGATGAAAGAGACGTCGAGCTGCCGGTCAATGGCGAAGCTCACCAGATCGTTGATCTCTTGATCATTACGGCCCTGCATCACCACGACGTTGAGTTTAGTGCGGGTAAAACCGGCCTTGCGCGCTGCATCTATGCCGTTGATCACCTGCGCCAGATCACCGGTGCGGGTCATCTGTTTGAAGCGCTGCGGATCAAGGCTGTCGAGGCTGATGTTCAGGCGTTTGACCCCGGCGTCGAACAGCGGCGCGGCGAGTTTGCCCAGTTGTGAACCGTTGGTGGTCATGCACAGTTCGCGCAGGCCGGGCAGGGCGGCGATCTGCTCGCACAACTTGACCACGCCTGGGCGAATCAAGGGTTCGCCACCGGTGAGGCGAATCTTGCGCGTGCCGAGGGCAACGAAGCTCTGCGCCACTTGATAGATCTCTTCCAGCGTCAGCACTTGCTGGCGTGGCAGAAACTGCATGTCTTCGGCCATGCAATAGACGCAGCGGAAGTCGCAGCGGTCGGTCACCGACATGCGCAGATAGTCGACGCGGCGGTTGTAACCATCGATCAAGACGCGCTCTGACAAGGAAGCCTCGCAGGAGTGAAAACCGCTGTGGAAAGAGTGGGGGCAACGTAGGTTATGGGCAACGTTCCATGGCGTCCAATCACTGTTAGTGACTGATCGATTGACGCCATCGATGACCCGATTTTTGAGTATCACAGATCATGGATACACCGCTTAGCACTGAGGGAGCTGTGTTGGCCGAGAATGACGGGGATTGCACCGATCACCGTGGGAGCGAGCTTGCTCGCGAAGGCGTCAGGTCAGACAACGTTGATGTTGAATGTACTGGCCTCTTCGCGAGCAAGCTCGCTCCCACAGGGGAGGGTGATGAACTTGAGAGTGGCTTACTGAGCGCCGAACATCGCGGTCCAGTAGATGCCGGCACTGCTTTTCGGGTCGGTCGCGTAGGCGGCGCCGAGTTCCTGATATTGCGGGTTCATCAGGTTGGCGCAGTGGCCGGGGCTGGCGAGCCAGCCTTCGACGACTTTGTGCACGGTGTCTTGCCCGGCGGCGATGTTTTCGCCGACCTGTTGGCCGCTGTAACCGGCGAGTTCCGCGCGATCGCCCGGGGTGCGGCCGTCGCGGTCCTTGTGGTCGAAGTAATTGTTGTTGGCCATGTCGCGGCTGTGATCCTGGGCGATCGTGCCCAGTGTTGCATTCCAGGCCAAGGGTGCGGCAGCGGCGAAAGCCTGACCACCACACTGACGCGCCTGGCTGCGAGCGACGTTGAGTTCACTGAGCAATTTCTGCCCCTCACTTTGCGCATCGCCCAACTTGGCCGACAGCAGTGGCCGCGCCAGCACGATGCGCCAGTCACGGTCATCGCGGCTGACACCGACATCGACAAACTGCGGATCAAGCACTACCTGACAGAAACTCTCCTGAATCGCCTGCATCGCCGACGCCGCATCGCGCGGGCCGTTGAGGGTGATCGCCTGCACATTGACCATCGGGTAGCTGGCGCTGGCCATGGCTTGCTGCAGATCGACAGCACCGGTGGCGCGTAATCTCAGCCGTGGATCAGCTGACAGCGGTGGCAGTTCATTCGACGCCTGACTGCCGCAACGCTGCGGCTGGCTGCGGTAGCTGTTGATCGACTCGATCAATTGCGATTCATCGCCGGCCAGCGCCGGGATGGCAAACACAATGCCCACGGACAACGCGGCAAGACGCAAAACGGATGGCATGAAGCGCATGGAAATCTCCCTGGAGCTGAATGCGCCCATGATGCGCGAAACGACCCCGGTGAGTGCAATGTCTTTTTTCTTCATTCGGCCGGTTTTCTGCGCAACTTTGCCGATGGATTTGCCGTCTACACTCACCGAAGACCCCGCAAACCGGGTGTCTCCCCGACGTAACACCTTGCCCGCATCGGGCGCTGCCGGAAGAACACACATGGGATTGAAAGGCTGGGCGGGTTGTCTCGTATTCACCCTGTTGGCAGGCTCTGCATGGGCCACCGATCAGGCCCCGATCAAAGCGAAGGCTGAAGAAAAAGCCCAAGTGCTGGAAGAGAAAGCGGCGGACAAGGTCAGCGCTGCACCGGCGCCGAAAGCCGAAGCCATTACCCCGACCGAAGTGCAAGCGGTCGACCCCGCCGGCGCGGCGCCGCTGGACGATCCGATCACTTGTCTGGCGCGCAGTATCTACTGGGAAGCCAAAGGCAAGGACACGCCGGAAATGGAAGCGGTGGCCAGTGTGGTGATGAATCGCCTCGGTCACGAAGGCTTTCCCGACACGGTGTGTGCTGTCGTCAAACAAGGTTCGGAAACCAGGAGCTGCCAGTTTTCCTGGTGGTGCGACGGCAAACCGGATCAGGTCAAGGAAGATGCCGAATACACGCTGGCCAAGGATATTGCCCGCAAAGCGCTGAACCGCCAACTCAAGGATCGCACCAACGGCGCGCTGTATTTCCACGACCGCAACGTGCATCCGAGCTGGGCCAAGGAGTACCGCAAGACTGCCGAAACCGGGAAATTCCTTTTCTACAAACCGGCCGGTGGCGACGCGCGTTAAGCGCAGACCTGCCGCACACAATCGCGCAACCACCGATGCGCCGGGTCGGCGTCCATGCGCGGGTGCCAGAGCATCGACACGCTGATGTCCGGCATCGTGAAGGGCAGGGCGAAACTGTGCAGGCCCGTGCGTAGTTTGCTGGTATGACGCTGCGGGACAGTGGCGATCAGCTCTGATTCGCGCACCAGCGTCAGTGCCGCCGAGAATCCACCGAACGAGGTGACGATGTCCCGCGTCAGGCCGAGCGCAAGTAACGCTTCATCCACCGGGCCGCTGCTGCGCCCGCGTCGTGAGATCAGAATGTGCTGGCCACCAGCGAAGCGTTTGCTCGTGACTTTCCCCGCGCTCAACGGATGCCCTTCACGCACCACACCAATCCACTGATCCTGAAACAGGATACGGCTGTGGAGCGTCGGGTCGGTGCTGTCATCGACCACGCCGGTTTCCAGATCGACGCGGCCTTCGCGTAGCGGCGTGCTGTCCTTGTCGGCTTTCTGCACAAAGCGCAGGCGCACGCCGGGCGCTTCTTCGGCGATGCGCGCGAGCAGGGCGGCGGCAAAGGTTTCGACAAAGCCGTCGGTGTTGCGCAGGGTGAAGGTGCGTTGCAAGCGGCCGGGATCAAGCACTTCGGCAGGTCGTAAAACCGCCTCGGCGTCCTGCACCAGGTGACTGACCCGTTCGCGCAATTCCAGCGCGCGCGGCGTCGGCACCAGGCCACGACCTGCGCGCACCAGCAACGGATCACCTGTGGTTTCGCGCAAACGGGCGAGGGCGCGACTCATGGCCGACGGGCTCAGCCGCAGACATTTGGCGGCACGGGCGACGCTGCCCTCGCGCAGCAAGACGTCGAGGGTGATCAGCAGGTTCAGATCCGGTGCGGTCATGACATGGCGTTCCGTGCAGGTATTGAGTGCAAAGCATGCGTCTTGCGCCGTGTCTTGTCGAGGCTCACGCTATGGCAGATCACTTTTGCACTGCGAGCCTGCCATGCCCCGAGAACCCCTGAGCACTCCCGCCCGCTGGGCGCTGACCAGTCTGGCCTTGTCGATGTTGATGCCGTCACTGGACACCAGCATTGCCAACGCGGGTCTGCCGATATTGGCGACGGCATTTGATGCGACGTTTCAACAGGTGCAATGGATCGTGCTGGCCTACCTGCTGGCGATCACCACATTGATTGTCAGTGTCGGGCGTCTGGGCGATGGTTTTGGACGGCGGCGATTGCTGTTGATCGGGATTGGCATTTTCACCAGCGCCTCGTTGGCCTGCGCACTGGCACCGGGACTGGGTTGGCTGATCGGCGCACGGGCGGTGCAAGGTGTTGGCGCGGCGATCATGTTCGCCTTGACGGTGGCGCTGGTGGCCGATGCGGTGCCCAAGGCGCGGGCGGGCAGTGCGATGGGCTTGCTGGCGACGATGTCGGCGACGGGCACCAGTCTTGGGCCGTCGCTGGGCGGGCTGTTGATGACGCATGTCGGCTGGCAGGCGATTTTTCTGCTCAACGTGCCGTTGGGCTTGCTCAATGCGTGGCTGGTGTACCGCTATTTGCCGGTGGATCGGGCCGCCGGGCCGCGAGTCGCGTTCGATTATTCTGGCAGCGTGGTGCTGGTGTTGACGCTGGCGGCTTATGCGCTGGCAATGACCCTTGAAGGTTTCACCGTGCCGTTGCTGTTGGCCAGCCTGTGCGGCGCGGGGTTGTTCGTCATGATCGAGAAGAAGGCCAAGGCGCCGCTGATTCGTTTGTCACTGTTCGCTGACCGGCGATTGAGCAGTAGCCTGGCGCTGACGTTGTTGGTGACCACCGTGATGATGACCACGCTGGTGGTCGGTCCGTTTTACCTGCACCGGGGTTTGGGGCTCAGCAGCACAATGGTCGGCGTGGCGTTATCGATCGGACCGTTGTTGTCCGCATTCGGCGGTGTGCCGGCTGGGCGTCTGGTGGATCGTTTCGGCGCACGTCGGATCGTGCCGGGCGCGTTACTCGCCATGGCCTGCGGTTGCGGCTTGTTGGCACTGTTGCCGATGAGTCTGGGGGTGCCCGCGTATTTACTGCCGATTGCCGTAGTCGCTGTTGGTTTTGCGTTGTTTCAGGCAGCCAACAACACTGGATTGATGGCAGGAGTCCGTCAGGAGCAGCGTGGCGTGGTCTCGGCGATGCTCGGTCTGGCGCGCAACCTCGGCTTGATCACCGGGGCGGCGGTGATGGGCGCGGTGTTTGCGCTGGCGGCGGGCGATCCGACGCAGGCGCCTGCAACGGCCATTGCCAGTGGATTGCACATCACCTTTGGCGTCGCGGTAGCGTTGATGCTCATGGCATTGATCATCAGCCGAGCGCAGTTCAACTGTAGGAGTGAGCCTGCTCGCGAAGAGGCCGGCACAGGCAACATCTCCGGTGACTGACACTCCGCTTTCGCGAGCAGGCTCGCTCCCACAGGGGAGCGGGTTGATCAGCAGATCTTCGGCCGAACCGGGATCAAATGTGGGAGCGAGCCTGCTCGCGAAGAGGTCGGCACAGGCAACATCTCCAGTGATTGATACACCGCTTTCGCGAGCAGGCTCGCTCCCACAGGGGATAGGGTTGATCAGTAGATCTTCAGCCGATCCGGGACCAAATGTGGGAGCGGGTTGATCAGTAGATTTTCGGCCGAACCGGGATCAAATGTGGGAGATTCTATGGTTCATGCCTAGCCCCTAAACGGCTTTAGGTGAGTATTCGCTCTGATTTTTCAGCAGAGCAAATACCACCCGGGCAAGCTTGCGGGCTAGTGCGA
>NZ_WXVV01000029.1 GCF_013433315.1 Pseudomonas crudilactis
TGAAACGATGCATCGCCGATGGTAGTGTGGGGTTTCCCCATGTGAGAGTAGGTCATCGTCAAGATTAAATTCCGAAACCCCAATTGCGAAAGCAGTTGGGGTTTTGTTTTGCCCGCAGGAAAGTTTTTTACTCGCGACAGCGAACAAATTTGCACAGTTATTTTCGAATCAGAACACTAGAATAGCCCCACCTTATTCGGAGCCAGAGCCTTTATGTCAGAGTCGGTTGACGCCCCCGGGCTGTCAGATTTACCGCTGGAAGACTTGGTGGCCTGTCACGAGTGCGACCTGCTGATGCGCAAGCCAATGCTTGCTCACGGAGAGAAAGCGCTCTGCCCCCGCTGCGGTTACGAACTGTACGCTCACCGTCATAACGTGGTGCAGCGCAGCCTTGCCTTGGTGATCGCAGCATTACTGCTGTACATCCCGGCAAACTTTTTACCCATCATGCAACTCAATATCCTCGGACAATCTTCGCAGGATACGGTGTGGAGCGGCGTACTCGGCCTGTTCAATACGGACATGCAGGGCGTTTCGATCGTCGTATTCCTGTGCAGCATGGCCATACCGTTGCTGAAGTTGCTGTGCCAGTTGTTGGTGTTACTGACGATCCGTTTCGATATCGGCCGCAGTTACGGCTTGCTGCTCTACCGCATTTATCACCATCTTAAAGACTGGGGAATGCTCGAGGTCTATCTCATGGGCGTGCTCGTGGCGATCGTCAAACTGGCTGACATGGCAGCGATCACCGCAGGCCTCGGCCTGGCGTGTTTTATCGGTTTGTTATTGGTACAGGTCTGGCTGGAAGTGGTGATGTCGCCGCATCAGATCTGGCAGGCGTTATCAGGAGAGGACGCTCATGCGGGCGATTGATGCGGGCATTCTGGTCTGTACCGAATGTCACGAATTGAACAAACAGGAAGCGGATACCGACGAGCAAACCTGCACCCGCTGCGGTGCGCTGGTTCACGCCCGGCGTCCGAACAGCCTCGTACGCACCTGGGCACTGCTGATCACCGCCGCGATTATCTATATCCCGGCCAATGTCTTGCCGATCATGACTGTCAGTTCTTTGGGCCAGGGTGATCCGAGCACCATCATGTCCGGTGTGATCCAATTGGTGCAGCACGGCATGATTCCGATCGCAGCCGTGGTGTTTATCGCCAGTATTCTCGTGCCCACTTTCAAACTGGTGGGTATCGCGCTGCTGTTGTTTTCGGTACAACGACGCCAGCCGTTATCCGCTCGTCAGCGCATCTGGATGTATCGTTTTATCGAGTTCATTGGCCGCTGGTCGATGCTCGATATTTTTGTGATCGCCATTCTCGTGGCGGTCGTCAACTTCGGCCGGCTTGCCAGTGTCGAAGCCAATCTTGGCGCCATCGCCTTCGCCAGTGTGGTGATTCTGACGATGCTCGCCGCAGTAACTTTCGATCCCCGACTGATTTGGGATAACACGGAGTCGGACGACGACCATGACTGATTTGCCCGTAGCGAAAACCCGACCGGCTTCGAACTGGTCTGCCATTTGGGTACTGCCTCTGATCGCGCTGATCATCGGTGGCTGGCTCGGCTGGCGTGCCTATTCCGAAACCGGTATCGAAATTCAGATCCGCTTCGAGAGTGGCGAAGGCATCCAGGCCAACAAGACCGAGGTCATGTACAAAGGCATGTCGGTCGGTAAGGTCAAGGCGCTCAAGCTCGACGATGAAGGCAACTCCAAAGGTGTCATCGCCACGGTTGAGATGAATAAAGACGTCGAGCAATACCTCAAGACCAGCACGCGCTTCTGGCTGGTCAAACCGAGCGTGACCCTGGCCGGTATTACCGGTCTGGAAACCCTGGTTTCGGGTAACTACGTGGCTATCAGCCCTGGCGAAGGCGAGCCGACGCGCAAGTTCAAGGCGTTGGCCGAAGAGCCGCCGCTGTCGGACGCCAAGCCCGGTCTGCACCTGACCATCAAGGCTGATCGTCTCGGTTCGCTGAACCGTGGCAGCCCGGTGTTCTACAAGCAGATCAAGGTCGGGCAGATCAAAAGCTATCTGCTCTCTGAAGACCAAAGCACGGTAGAACTCAAAGTCTTTATCGAGCCGACCTACGCCAAACTGGTACGCAAACACACGCGTTTCTGGAACGCCAGCGGCATCAGCATTGACGCCAACCTGTCCGGCGTAAAAGTACGCAGCGAATCGCTGGCCAGCATCGTTGCCGGCGGTATTGCCTTCGCCACGCCGGAAAACCGCAAGGACAGCCCGCCGACCGATCCCAGCCTGCCTTTCCGTCTCTACGAAGACTTCGATGCTGCCGCTGCCGGGATCCGCGTGAAGGTCAAACTCAGCGACTTCGAAGGCCTGCAGGCTGGCCGTACACCGGTGATGTACAAAGGCATTCAAGTCGGCAACATGAAGGCGCTGAAGGTTGATCCTGACCTGAACAGTGCCACAGCCGAGCTCACCCTCGATCCATTGGCTGAGGACTATCTGGTCGATGGCACGCAGTTCTGGGTAGTTAAACCGTCGATTTCTCTGGCTGGGATCACCGGTCTGGAAGCCTTGGTGAAAGGTAACTACATCGCCGTACGCCCGGGCGATAAAGGTGCGGCACCGAAACGCGAATTCGAGGCCCGGCCAAAGGCGCCGCCGCTGGATCTGCGCTCACCGGGCTTGCACCTGGTGCTGTTCACCGATGTCCTCGGCTCGATCGATGTCGGCAGTCCAATTCTGTACAAACAGGTCAAGGTCGGTTCGGTGCAGAGCTATCAGTTCTCCAAGACCAAGAAGCAATTGGTCATTGGCGTGCACATCGATAAGGAATACGAAAACCTGGTCAACGCCTCGACGCGCTTCTGGAATGTCAGTGGCATCACGTTGACCGGCGGACTGACCGGTGGCATTCAGGTCAAGAGTGAGTCGCTGCAGACCCTGATGGCCGGTGGTATCGCCTTCGAGACACCGCAAGCCAAGGCGCCGCTGCAGAAACGTATTCCGCGTTTCCGCCTGTTCGCCAACCATGATGAGGCGAATCAGAAAGGCGCGGTGGTGACAATCAAAGTCGATCGCGCTGATGGTCTGCGCAGTGGCACCCCGGTGCGCTTCAAGGGACTGGATGTCGGCAAGATTGAAAGTGTCGATCTGACTGATGACTTGCAATCGGTCATCCTCACGGCACGGATTACCGAAGTGCCGGAGAAGATCGCCCGCATTGGCAGCCAATTCTGGGTGGTCAAACCTGAGCTGGGTCTGATCAAGACAGAAAATCTGGAAACCCTGGTAACCGGAAAATACATCGAAGTACAACCAGCGGCGAAGAACCTCGGCCCGCAGAAGAACTTCGTTGCCCTGGCCAATGCGCCGGAAGTCACCAAGCAAGAGGCGGGGCTGAGTCTGGTATTGAGCGCTGCCCGTCGTGGATCGCTGAAACCGGGTGTGCCGGTGACTTACCGGGAAATTACCGTGGGTAAAGTCACCGGTTATGAACTGGGCCAGACCGCAGATCGCGTGTTGGTGCACATCCTGATCGAACCGAAATACGCGCCGTTGGTGCGCAGCGGTAGCCGGTTCTGGAACACCAGCGGTGTCGGGTTTGATATCGGTCTGTTCAACGGGCTGACGGTGCGCACCGAGTCGCTGGAGACGGCGATTCAGGGCGGGATTGCCTTCGCGACGCCGGATGGTGAGCGCATGGGCAACCCGGCGCGTGCGGAGCAGACATTCCCGTTGTTCGACAAGTTTGAGGATGAGTGGCTGACGTGGGCGCCGAAGATTTCGCTCGGTAAGTAAATCCTGCGGTGTCTGAAGTGGCGCCATCGCGAGCGGGCTCACTCCTACAGGGGAACGCATTCCAACTGTAGGAGTGCGCCTGCTCGCGATAGGGCCAGCCAATTCAGCACAAATCCCAAGCCATGAAAAAGGGCCGCGATCCAGACAGATCGCGGCCCTTTTTTTGGCCTTCAGTTAACGCTGATCAAACCGCATCCAGCTCCGGCTCATCCGCTTCAACATTGACCGTCGCCTTCACCACATCATGACGACGGATGTACTTCCAGTCCGCCTCATCAATGTAGATACCGGCCGGGCCGCTACCACCTTCCAGATCGATCGCAACACTGGCGCAGACCTGCGGCTTCACACTCGCCAGAATCGGCACGAAGCCCAGTTGCAGACTGGTTTCCAGCAACGCTGCCTGGTTCTTCTCGTCGATGTCCGCCGCCTCGTCGAGGTAGTACGGCAGACGCACGCGACCGGCCTGATCGCGATCCATCAAGTGCAGCAACAAGTACATGTTGGTCAGCGCCTTGATGGTCATGGTCGTGCCGTTGGACGCCGCGCCATCGATGTCGGTGTGAATAACCGGTTGACCGTTGACCTTGGTGATCTCGAACGCCAGCTCAAACAAGTCCTTGAGGCCGAGCTGGTTGTGGTTTGCCGCCACCAGCCGTGCCAGATATTCCTTGGCCTCTTCGTTCTTGTTGTCCTGCTCGGCGCTCTGGCTGAGATCGAACACCGACAGGGTTTCGCCTTCTTCGTACTGACCGGCGCTGTGGATGATCTGGTCGATGTGCTTGAGGGCTTCCTTGTTCGGCGCGAGGACGATGCGGAAGCTCTGCAGGTTGGACACCTGACGCTTGTTGATCTCGCGGTTGAACAACGCCAGTTGATGCTCAAGGCTGTCGTAGTCGCTGCGAATGTTGCGCAGCGTCCGGGCGATGTCGGTGACCGCCGCACGACGGGCCTTGCCCAGCGTCAGGGCTTCATCGGTGCGGTGCGCGTAAGCGTTGATCAGCAGCGACAGACGGCGCTCCATGTCGTCTTCGCTGTCGAACTTGGCCACGCCTTTCAGACGCACCTGCGCGTACAGCGCTTCGATCTGGCCATCGGCGCGCAGCAGCCCTTGCCAGCTGTCCTGATAGTCGTTGAGCAGCGGTAGCAGGTTGTCCATCGAATCGTCGACCGGATCCATGAACGGCGTACCGAACGGCAGATCTGCTGGCAGCAACTGACGACGGCGCAGCGCATCGTCGAGGGTGCGTTGCTTGGCTTCCATATCGGCGATCTGGCGGCCGACCAGTTGCAGCTTGGCCGACAGTTGCTGGACGCGTTCGGTGAAGGCGTCGCTGGAGCGCTTGAGTTCGTCCTGCGCGCCTTCCATCTGCGCCAGTTGCTCAAGCTTGTCGCTTTCTTCGGCGCTCAGGGTCTGGGTGCGGCGGAAATCTTCCAGAGCTTTCTGCGCATCCAGCACTTGCTGGTACAGCGCTTCAGTCTGGGTCTTGCTTGCGGCGCGGTCAGCAGCAACGGCCTGTTGGGTCTTGAGCTGTTTCAGCTCTTTTTCCAGACGCTCTTTCTGATCGCGCAACGCGGCACGGTCAGCCAGGGCTTGCAGCGCTGGTGGCTCGATGTGCGAGATGTCGATCGACAGGCCCGGCACTTCGAAGCGTTCGCCTTTGAAGCCATCAAGGATCAGCTCAACCGATTTGACCCACTCGCCATCGTCGTCGAGGGTAATGCCGTGTTCGCCCAGCGGCAGGCTGAACAGTGCGCTGTTGAACAGGCGCATCAAACGCTCGACGTCCTGTTGCGAGAACTCTTCGCGCAGTCGCGCGTAGCTGTTGTTGTCGGCGTGATCGAGTTGCAGTTTCACCGACTTCAGGCGTTTTTCCAGATCGCGCACGCGCTCTTCCAGATCTTCGGCACTGAACTGGCGGGATTGCGCCAAGGCACCGGCCAGTTCGTCGTGCGCATCTTTTGCGGCGAGCAATTGTTGCTCGAGCACTTTGACGTCATCGACCAGCGCGAAGCGATTCTTCAGTACCGACAATTCGCCGAGCCAGCGCTGAATGCCGGAAATTTCCCGCTCCAGACGCATCAGCTCCTGCGTGCCGCCGCGCTGATCGTTTTGCAGACTGTCCTGCTCGCCACGGTAATGGTCGGCCTGAATTGTCAGCTCTTCCTTGCGCGCACTGGCGTAGTCCGACCAAGTGCCGAGCAAAGAATCGAGCAGCGGCGACAGGCGATGCAGTTTGCCGCGCAGCACGTCGCGTTGTTTCACGCCGTTGGCCAAGGCTTCCACCAACGGGCCGGCCGCGACCAGCGAGTTGTAGTCCTGTTCCATGCGGCGCACGTCGCGGAAGGCTTCTTCACACGCGGCGATGTAATCGACACTGCCGGAACGCAGGCTATGTTCGAAGGCATCGAGGAACAACTGCTTCAACTTGGCCGCAGTGATTTCGCGCATGTGCAGCAGGTTGATGAACAGTGCGCGGAAGGTCTTCAGACTCTGCTCGCTGGTGGAGCGCAGCGGGATCAGGGTCAGATCCAAAGGAATCGACGTGTGACCGCCCACCAGCAAACGGCGCAGCTCATCAGGCTTGAGTTCGTAGGCTTTCAGGCCTTCTTTTTCAAGGTTGCTGAACAGCTCTTTCTGGCGCAGGCAGGTGTCATTTTTCTGGTAATGCGCCAGGTCGAGCTTGCCGGCGTAGGCGAAGAACTGGTGACCGAAACCACCGCCCGGGCCACGACCAACCACGCCAATCACGTGCGGGCCGTGCGGCAGGTTCACTTCGACGAGGATGTAGCTGGTATCGGAAGCGAAGTAGAAGCGCCGCGATTGTTCGAGGCTGTACTTGCCGAAACTCATGTCCGACATGCGCGCCAGAATCGGGAACTGCAAGGCGTTGATCGACGCCGATTTACCGAGGTTGTTCGCGCCGTACACCGACAACGGTTCTTCCAGCGGGAACAGGCCGAGGCTGTAACCGGCGGTGTTCAAAAGGGCAAAGCGGCGGATGCCGTAGCGTTCCTGGCTCATGCGTCGGACTCCTGTTCTTCGGCAATGGCGCGGGCCAGTGCGTCTTCTTCGCTTTCTTCATCGAACTCGGTGAGATCAAGCGGATCGTCGGTTTCGAGGAATTTGGCTTCCGCCGCTTCGTCGATCAGCACCGGCGCTGGCAGCGGCAATACGCTGTGCACGCTGGCCGCCAGATCGCGGTCTTGCTGCACCGACAGGCACACGTCGAGGAAACGGTGCATTGGCGGCAGGAAGCGGTACACGCCGTTTTCTTCGCTGGCGAAACCGAGTTGAGTCATGCGGCGCATGATCTTTTCTTCGAGTTCTTCCACGGTCTGCACTTCGGCCTGAATGAACAGGTCGCGGTATTTTTCCAGCAGTGATGGCAACTCTTCGCGGCCGAGGCTGCCGCCATCAAGCACGGCGATCGGGTCGCGACCCTGATCGGCCAGGTGCTCGACGAGAATGAAGGTGAACAGGGCCAGACGCTGGGCGGTCTTGTTCACCGCCGCAGCGGCCATGTCCGGCACAAAGTAGTAGAAACCACGGGTATCGCAGACCAGTTCAAAACCCAGCGCCTTGAACAGCGTGCGGTATTGATCCTGGAAGTTCGACAGTTGCGCGTACAGCTCCGGGTCGCGGCGGCTGACGTGGTAACCCTTGAACAGCTCGCGGAAGATCGGCGCGAGTTGCGACAGTTCGGAAAGATCAAGATGCATTGGGGATGCTCGCAGAATTCTCGGCGGCGTTATCGCTGGCCGAGAGCAGGGCGAAGGAGCGCAGGCTGACCTGGTGCTCGTGAGTGTGGTATTCGCGGCGTTCCAGACGCTCGCGCTTGAAGCGTTTTTCCCGCGACAGGCGCGAGAACCAGTAGAGCAATTCGTCGGTGGCGCCGTCCGGTTCCTGCTCCAGCAGCCAGGTCATCAGATCCGGCATCGGCAGGGCTTCTTCGCAGCGGTCGACCATCTCGCGCACGGTGCGGGGGGCGCGTGGGGCTTCGCCTTTCTGGGTCTTGTGCGCTTTCGGGAAGCGCGCCGGTTTCGGCTCGAACCGCGCCAAGGCGTACACGTAGGCTTCGACCTGACTCGCACTGCCAAGGAAAGTGCTTTGCGGGCGGGTGAACAGCGGCATCGCCGCTTGCGGAACGGCGTCGATGCCTTTGCGGCGAATCGCCGCCAGGGCCAACGCGGCACCACGGGTCACGGCGTTGTGCCGGCGCGCTTCTTCACGCAGCGGCAGCAATAGTTCGCGGGCGTGGCGCAGGGTCAGCTGAGCGCTGGTCTGCATTTCGAGGATGCGTGCGTGGGTGCGCAGCAGCATGTCGTCGTCGACCAGATGGCCGAGGCGCTGCTGTTCGCTGAGCATCTTCAGCAATACGGTTTCGACCTTGCGCACGCCTTGTTCGAAGGCGCCGTCGGCGTTCACCAGATCGATCATCGGCTCGACGTATTCGTCCCACGTCGCCAGTACTTCGGCGTAACGCTGACGCAGCGGAATCTGCCGATCGCTGGTCTTCGCGCGTTCGGCCACAGCCACCAGCGCTTGTTCGTCGTTGTCGAGCTTCTTCAGCACGTCGCGGACACGCATGTCGAGCAGGCGCAACTGGCGGGCGAGGTCGTGGCCATCGCGGACTTCGAATGCGTCCTGGATGTAACCGGCCAGACGTTCGAGGTGACGCAGATAGGCTTCGATTTCCAGGCACAGGCCCAAGCGGTGTTCACGACGCAAGTAGGCGAGGAAGTCGTGAATCTGCGCGTTCAGCTCGAAACGATTCGGGCTTTTTGCCACCGGAATCAGAATATCGAGACGAATCCACACGTCGAGCAGGCTGGTAATGTCCTGTGGCGTGCTGTCCAGTTGTTGGGCGGCGAGTTGCGTGCGCAGTTCGTTGAGGCTCAATGTGCCTTGGTCGAAATGCTCACACAGTGGCTCAAGCAGTGCCCAGTGTTCAGCGAGGGCGCGCAAGACGCGCTTGGGTTCGATCATCGGAATGCCCGGCTGGTTGGCAATGAAAAGCGGCGATTGTACTGCATCACGAAGGATGCAATTCACTCTCGGGACGGGCTGTCGAGTTTTCTAAGGCAGAGAGCTTAGGTAAAGGCTATCGATCAACAGCAAGCGATCTTGAGCGAAGGGCGGTAGAATCAGCCCACTTCAGTTATCCACAAGTGGCCGACCCTTGCTAATCGAGTCCCGCCGCCGCGCCTATTTGAACGCCATGCAGGTGGTCAATTGGCTGCCGCGCACCGAATTGCCTTTTGCCGCGCCTTCACGGCCCGAGCTGCTGGACATGCCCGAGCCGGAGGTAGAGGCGCCGGTTGTGCCCGCGCCGCAAGCCGAAGCGCCGCTGCAAACGGCTTCCGCTCGTCCGGTCGAACGGACGAAAATCGAGGTGCCGCGGCCGTCGTTGGCGAGTACCCGCACCGGTGCCAAACCGGTAGAAGAGGCCGACGACACGCCAGTCGTCGCCAAACCGACACCGGTGCCGCCACCGCGTTTCGCCCTGCAATTACTGCGCGCCGGACGTTGCCTGCTGCTGGTCGAGTTACCCACAGGCGAACCGTTCCAGAGCCGTGATCCTGCTTATCTGTTGCTCAAAGACATGCTGCGCGCCGCCGGTCTGCCGGATGCACCGCAAATCGTCGGCGAGCCTGTGCGCTGGCCGTGGCTCAATCGCGGCACTATGGATCAAGGCCCGGAAGCGGCGCGCGACTTCGTCCAGGGTTTCCTTTCCGTGCAAATGGAAGCCGCTCCGTGCGCCTGCCTGTGGCTGATCGGCCTGCCGGCTGTGCGTTTTGCCGGTGAAGCGGATGCCGAAGCATTCAATCGTGAATTGCAGATCGAAGGTCTGGGCTCGGCCTGGGCCATTCCCGGTCTGGAATTGTTAATGGAAGAGCCACAGCGCAAGGCCGCTGTGTGGCAAGCCATGCGTCGGCTGATGGCGCGTTGGAAAGAATCGAATGAGTGACGCTGTATCGTTCCGCCCGATGACCGAGGCGGATCTGGAAACCGTGCTGAAAATCGAGTACGCCGCTTATAGCCATCCGTGGACTCGCGGGATCTTTCTCGACGGGCTGGGCAAGTACCAGATCTGGCTGATGTTCGAAGGTGAGCAACAGGTCGGCCATGGCGTGGTGCAGATCATTCTGGATGAGGCGCATCTCCTCAATATCACCATCAAACCGGAGAATCAGGGGCGCGGGCTGGGTTTGACGCTGCTTGAGCACCTGATGTCTCGGGCGTATGCGGCTTCGGCGCGGGAATGTTTTCTGGAAGTGCGTGACAGCAATACGGGCGCGTTCAAGTTGTATGAGCGTTATGGCTTCAATGAGATTGGCCGGCGTCGGGATTATTATCCGGCGGTGGGTGGGCGTGAAGATGCCGTGGTCATGGCCTGCACCCTGGTTGACTGACCTTCCTCAAAAGCTTCGCGAGCAAGCTCGCTCCCACATGGATTTTGGGTAGGTCACAATATTTGTGAACGACTTAATTCAATGTGGGAGCGAGCTTGCTCGCGAAGGCGTCCTCTAAGGCACGGATGATCAGCGGTTGCCATCCAGCGGATCGCGCCGCGCCAGTTCCGCCTCATCCAGCCCGTTGCCTCCGCCAATGTCATCCTCATCGACAATGCTCAGATCCCAATCGGCCTGATTGCCTTCCCCCGCCTCTTCGGCATCCCGCGCTCCGTCTTCATGAATCAACGTTTCCGGACTCAGGTCATCGTCGGTCGGCTCGTGATCGCTCACTGAAGCCCCGGTCATTCCTGCCTCGCGCACCCGTTCACGCGGCATCAGCTGCTCGCGCTCACGCTCCGGAATCTCATCACCAATCTTCGCGCTCGGCTCGTCTTCATCGAAATCCAGCTCATGCACCGAACCCATGCGGTCTTCGTTATCATCGATGGGTTCCGGTTGCACGGCATCGTAAGGGCGTCGTGAATCAGTCATGGCAATTCCTCATACTGTGGGCCTTACTTAGGTGGACTCACCGGGCACACGAGAATTCCAATGAAATCACTTGCGGTGACGGCGTGACCCCGACGGGTGGTCGTCTGTCATACCAGCGCATCTTTCTTGAGGCCTTACAGCATGCATGACTTACAAGACCTGATTGATAACAACGAGCGTTGGGCTGACGCGATCACCAAGGAAGACCCGGATTTCTTCGCCAAACTGGCGCGCCAGCAAACGCCGGAATATCTGTGGATCGGTTGTTCCGACGCACGCGTACCGGCCAACGAAATCGTCGGCATGTTGCCAGGCGATCTGTTCGTTCACCGCAACGTCGCCAACGTCGTGCTGCACACCGACCTCAATTGCCTGTCGGTGATCCAGTACGCGGTCGACGTACTCAAGGTCAAACACATCCTCGTCACCGGCCACTACGGCTGTGGCGGTGTGCGCGCGTCGATGCAGGACCGGCAGTTCGGCCTGATCGACGGCTGGCTGCGCTCGATCCGCGACCTGTACTACGAAAAGCGTGAAGAACTGGCCAAGCTGCCGACCGAAGAAGAGCAGGTTGATCGCATGTGCGAACTCAACGTGATCCAGCAAGTGGCCAATGTCGCTCACACCAGCATCATCCAGAACGCCTGGCATCGCGGGCAGAGCCTGTCGATCCACGGATGTATCTACGGCATCAAGGATGGTCGCTGGAAAAGTCTCAACACCACCATCAGTGGTTTCGAGCAGTTGCCACCGCAATATCGTCTGCGTCCGGTTGGCGCGTTGTAATCCGCCTGTCAGCGCAAACCCGAGTGCCGCCAGCGTTGTAAAAAGTGTTGGCCTTCGAGGCTGGGTGGGTCGTCATAACCGGTGATCCACCCTCGACAGCGTTTGGCCCCGCAGCCACAGGCGAACTGGCGCAGCAGTTTGTCTTCAGTGGCGGCGTAATCCATGGTCAGCCGTTCACCTCTGTGGATATCTTTCAACGCCCACAGCCATAACTCGCTCATGTCGAGAAACACGTTAGGGTCGCAAGCGTGTTCGATCAATCCGCAAAAGCGCGGGTCGTAGAGGTGGATGCCCGTCAGCAGTTGTCGGGTCTGTCGGCAGCGATAGGGCAATAATTGTCCGGACACCCGGCACATCCGATGGGTTTGCGGGAATTCACGGCGCGTCGTCACCGCCGTTGGGGTGCCGTACTCATCCTGAAGAATTTCGAAGTCGGCGCTGGAGGGAAACCCCAGACGCACGGGCAGGCCCGCGAAGGGATAGATGCCTTCAGTGTCGCGTGGCGCCGATTGCGCCATGGCGTGGCTATTCATAACAGTCCTTGTCGCAAGGTTTCGCGACTCCTCGGGTTGACGTCCTGTCAATACAACAGTACTGCCGTTTGGATCCAATCGTGTCTTATTAGGTATAGCCGGTCTACTGTCAGATCTGACAGGCGATTTAGACGCTTTCCCGCGTCAGCATTGGCTGACACGGGAATGTCACAGGCAGTTACAGGTGTGGGGCGGGAATAGCGGTGGCCGGCAGCGGCGCTTTCAATTGCTTCAGTTGCGATTTGATCGCAGTGGTTGCGCACTTGGCAGCTGCCTGCTCCGGGGTCAGGTTGCGAATCGAGGTGTAGAACAGCTCGCAGGTTTTGACTTTCTGTGTGACCTGCCACGTCTGCGTGCAACTGCTGAGAGTGGTCTGCGCGTCGCTGCCCGGTTTGCTGCCCATGCCAGCCTGCCAGCAGGCGGCGCTCAAATCCTGCCCCATGACTTTCAGGCCAGCAGCATCAGCCTTGGCCTGTGCATCGTCGCCGGTGTAACTCTTCGGGTCAGCGGCGTACCAGATATAACTTGGGTGGTTCGAGCCCAGCACCGGCACTTTCACGCCTTCGCTCGGGCTGATGGTCGCCAGCCCCAATACATTCACTGTTGGCCCGTATTGCTGCTTGATCCAGTTGCGCACCGGCGCGCCGAACGCGACCATCGGCAGCGTCGTGCCGCTGCTGGTCTGGCTGAACTGCTTGACCAGTGTGGTCTGGTAATCCTTGAAGTAGTCATAGACGCCTTCCAGATCGCTACCGGCGTTGGACGGCGCAGCGATCGGGGCAATGTCGATGATGGTCTGGAAGGCGGGCGTCTGATTGGCGGGAATGCCGTTGTCGGTCAGCAGCGTTGCCCAGCGATCGGTGGTATTGGAACGTAAATAATCCTGCGCCTGAGTCAGCGAGTAATCCGGCGGGAAGTGCAGCAACTCGACACTTTTACGATTTTCCAGGGCCATGCCCAGCGGCAGGAACAGATACCAGCTGTAGGCCCATTTGCCGTCGGCGTTGAGCTTGCTGGCGCCGGTGTAGGCCAGATCCCCCGCATCCAGCAGCGCCGACAAGGGTTTGTCGTAATCCTTCGGCACGCCGGTGATTTCGGCGTAGAGCTGATCGTTATCGGTTTTTACCAGCACCTTGGCATTGGCATAACCATCGCGTTGCACGCTCTGGCTCAGGTAATGGGTGACGGTCTGCTCCAGCGTCCAGTTGCGGTAGCAGATCACATTGCAGTTGTTGGGGTAGGCGAAGAGACGGGTGACGCGTTCAGTGCTGCCCAGTTTCAGATCGACATCGGCGTGGGCGGCTGCGCTCAGTGTGAGTGCGGCGAGTGTGAGTCCTGCGAGTTTGAACATGCTCAGATCCTTTTCAGCGTGGGTTCCCCCGCGTGTCGGGGGCGCCTCATAGTGGATCAGCCGCGTTTGACAGAGAAGCCGTCATCGGCAGATTTTTGCGCAAACTCACAGGGCTGGTTTTCACGCCGGAAAATGCAAGGCGTTGGTCAAATCGCCCATGGGTTTCTGACCCCGGGCAATCATGGCGTCGTCACGTTGTTTGAGGCCGTCGAGGGTCTCCAGCTGGAACACTCGGCTGATCAACCGCAGAATCGATGCCGTGTCGTAGACCGTGTGATCCACCGTGCCTTTGCGCGCGAACGGCGACACGACCAATGCCGGCACGCGTGACCCCGGCCCCCAGCGGTCGCCCTTGGGCGGTGCGACGTGATCCCACCAACCGCCGTTCTCGTCGACCGTGACGATTACCACCATGTTTTGCCACTGCGGGCTTTCGCGCAGCACTTTCAACGCGCGCACGATGTGCCGATCCCCGGACGCCACATCTGCGTAACCGGCGTGCATGTTCAGGTTGCCCTGAGGTTTGTAGAAACTCACCGCCGGCAACTTGCCCGCTTCGGCATCGGCGAAGAATTTGTTGCTGCTCGACTCATCCCCCAGGCCGGCATCGCGCAGGCGTTTACTGCGCTCGTCGGGGTTCTCCGGGCCTTGCTGCTTGAAGTAGTTGAACGGCTGATGGTGATACTGGAAATTGGGGATTTTCGGAATGCCGCCGGAGTCCTTGTACTGCTCCAGCGTCGCCTGCCACGCGCCGGCGTACCAGGCCCAATCGATGTTCTTTTTCGACAGCTTGTCGCCGATGTGTTCATGGGTCTGCGGCACCATGACGTTGGGCAGATCCGCTTTGGAGTACGCCGGGCGCTCCGGATCGCGAATCCACGTCGGCCAGTAGGGCGGGGCAAGAGTGTTGACGCCGAAGCCGTCCGGGGTCAGCGCACTCGGGCCGAACTGCGGCGGGCCGGTCATCGCGCTGGCGGGGGATTGTTCCAGCGGCTTGAGGCGTGGATCGGCGGGATCGTCGCTTTGCAGTGCGGCGATCTGCGACTTGGCCACCGAATTGGCTGCGTCTGGATAGAACGGCGCTGTGGCGCTGATCAGGTATTGGTGATTGAGGAACGAGCCACCGAAGGCACCCTGGAAGAAGTTGTCGCACAGCACAAACTCCTGAGCCACGTCCCATAGACGCAGAGAATAGCGGCTCTGCGCGTAGTGACCCATGGTCAAGCCACCGGAGTCGGCCCAGGCGACGAAGCCGTCATTCTTGCCGCCGTTGATCTGCATCTGGTTCTGATAGAACACGTGCCACAAGTCGCGGGTCACCAGACCGAATGGCAAGTCCTCGCCATTCGGGCCTTTGAGAGCGAAGGGCGCGTTGGGCAGGTTTTCCTGAAACTGTGTGGCGCTGGGGTAGGTCACGCCATCGAGGGTTTGCGGGCCGATCTGCAGGACGCCGCCCCATACGGGCGGCAGGGTTTGCAGCAGCGAGCCGTCGCGATCGCGTTGTTGATAGTCGCCGGGCTTGAGCGCTGACAGCGGTTTTTCGACACCGGGGAAATCACCGAACAGATTGTTGAAACTGCGGTTCTCGGCGTAGATCACCACCACGGTTTTCACTTGATCGCGCAGGGCCTTGTCCAGCTCGGCTGGCGTCAGTGGGCGCGCCACCGGTTTGCCCGGCTTATCGCCCGCGCTGCCACAGCCGGCCAGTGTTGCACCGACACCCAGTACCGCAACGCCGCCGAGGAAGCGGCGGCGACTGGTGTCAACGGAGTTATTGGAATCAGTGGAGGGTGCGTCGGTGCCGTCTGTGTCGTCGCTCATGTCTCAGCCCGTTTTGCTTAAATGTTTCAGTATGTTTCGGGCGGACGCTAGCAAGGGGATGTGACGGTTGGGTTACAAATGGAGCGGTGTCTAGCGTCCTTTGGCACTGCTAGACTGCTGCATTAATGAATCTGGTTACGGTGATCCATGAAGCCTTCCACTGCTCTTGATTTGCAACGCGTTGCCATCCGTGAGGTTGTCGGAAGATTTCGTGTGGCAAATCCCCGTGTATTTGGCTCCGCCGCACTGGGGACTGATCTGGAAGGCAGTGATCTGGATTTGTTGGTCGATCCACTTCCCGGTACCACTTTGTTCGATCTCGGTGGGCTGCAAGTGGAACTCGAGGACCTGTTAGGCGTGACTGTCGATCTGCTGACACCAGGAGATCTACCGCTGAAGTTTCGGCAGCAGGTTCTGGATCAGGCTCGTCCCGTATGATCGAAAACCGGCTCGGCGATTACCTCGAACATATGCGGCAGGCTGCGAGCGATGCGTTGATATTTGTCGAAGGCCTGAATAAGGAAGAGTTCGCCGAAGACAAGCGAACGCAGCAAGCAATCATTATGAGTCTGGTCATCATTGGCGAGGCGGCTACCAAGGTGATGGATCGTTATCCCGAGTTCACTGCTCAGAACCCGCAAATTCCATGGCGGAGCATGCGCGGAATGCGTAATCGAATCGCTCATGGCTACTTCGATATCAATCTGGATGTAGTGTGGGAAACGGTTCAGGTCGCTTTGCCTGAGCTATTGACGGTACTCCCTGCCGAACAGAACTGATCGCACCTGCACTAAGGCAGGTGCAACCTCTTCAAATTACGGCATCACCGGCGGCGTATACGCCAATGTCGTTCCCAGCGCCCACAGCAACAGCAGCACCAGCGGCGTGTGCACCAGCAATTGTACGAACGAGAAACCAATCAAGTCCCGCGCCTTCAACCCCAGCACGCCCAGCAACGGCAGCATGTAGAACGGGTTGATCAGGTTAGGCAGCGCTTCGGCGGCGTTGTAGATCTGCACCGCCCAACCGAGGTGATATTGCAGATCATTGGCGACCTGCATCACGTACGGCGCTTCGATGATCCACTTGCCGCCTCCCGATGGAATGAAGAAGCCAAGAATCGCCGAGTACACACCCATCAACAGCGCATAGGTGTCGTGGGAGGCGATGCTGACGAAGAAGGTCGAAATGTGGTGCGCCAAGGTCTGCGCATCGGCACCTTTGACCGTGGTCATCAGCGCGGCAATCGAACCGTACAGCGGGAATTGAATCAGCACGCCCGTGGTGGTCGGCACCGCACGGGCGACGGCATCGAGGAAGCTGCGCGGACGCCAGTGCAGCAACGCGCCGAGCATGATGAACAGGAAGTTGTAGGTGTTCAGTCCGGAAATCGCGGTGATCGCCGGTTTGGTCGAGAACTCATGGAACAGCCATCCCGCCGCCAGCAGCACCAGCACGATGATCAGCAGCGGACTGTGTTCAAGCCATTCACCTGGACGGGTGCGCGGTTGCAGCGGTGGCAGATTGAAGGCCGGGTCGATGCCGCAGGCCTTGGCGTCACGCGCCGAGTTCGGCCCGGGGGCGGTGGCGTAGGCGATGATGATCGAGATCACGATCAGCGCCAGCAGCATGACACCGGACTGCCAGAGGAAAATCGTTTCGGTGAACGGAATCACCCCGGTGATCGACAGAATCGACGGCGGCAGGCTGCCGGGGTTGGCTTGCAACTGCGCGGCCGACGACGACAGACCCAACGCCCATACCGCGCCAAGGCCCAGATAAGCCGCAGCACCGGCGGCGCGGTAATCCATTTTCAGATCGGTGCGGCGGGCGGGCGCGTACCAGCAAACCACCGAACACCAGCGACAGGCCCCAGTTGAGCAAGGACGCGACCATCGAAATCAACGCCACCCACGCTACAGCGGAGCGGCCGTTTTTCGGGATGCGCGCCAATCGGTCGATCAGTTTCACGGCGGGTGGCGAGCTGGCGACTACGTAGCCACCAATCACCACGAAGGCCATTTGCATGGTGAACGGAATCAGGCTCCAGAAGCCGTCACCGAACGCCATGGCGGCATCGGTGGGTTTGGCGCCCATGGCCAGTGTGGCCAGGGCGACAATGATCACGGCGAGCGCAGCGAACACCCAGGAGTCGGGAAACCAGCGTTCGGCGAAGCTTGAACAGCGCAGGGCAAAGCGTGCGGAGCGGCTATCTTCGATATCAACGGCCACAGGAATACCTCGGATTTTTATGGTTATTGTGGTCCGCGGGTTTCCGATTTCTCTAAACACACCCTACCTGTGGGAGCGAGCTTGCTCGCGAAGGCGGCAGGTCAGTCGACATAGATCCTGAATGTACCGGCCTCTTCGCGAGCAAGCTCGCTCCCACAGGTGTTTCTTCGGTTGTCGGAGACAGGGACTAACCCGCTGGACAGGCAATAACAGTAATTCAACTGCCGATGCTTTGTGAGCAGGTTTTGCAAAACCGGGACTATGGTCTAACGGGTTGTCCATCCGCCCATTTGCGTAGACCATGGGCGCCTTGGTTTTTTGCCTGTTTCCGAGTTCTTTGCCATGACTGCCCACTTCCCGGCCAAACCTGCGCCGTTCAGCCGTTCCGACTACAAGACCCTCGGCCTCGCGGCCCTTGGCGGCGCGCTGGAGATTTACGATTTCATCATTTTCGTATTCTTCGCCCTGACCCTCAGCCAGTTGTTCTTCCCGCCGGAAATGCCCGAATGGCTGCGCCTGCTGCAGAGCTTCGGGATTTTCGTCACCGGTTACCTGGCGCGGCCGCTGGGCGGAATCCTGATGGCGCATTTCGCCGACCGAATGGGGCGCAAGAAAGTCTTCAGCCTGAGCATTCTGATGATGGCGCTGCCGTGTCTGCTGATCGGGATCATGCCGACTTATGCACAGATCGGTTATTTCGCGCCGCTGCTGTTGCTGGCGCTGCGCATCCTGCAAGGTGCGGCGGTGGGCGGTGAGGTGCCGAGCGCGTGGGTGTTTGTCGCCGAGCACGCGCCGGCCGGCCATCGCGGTTACGCCTTGGGCTTTTTGCAGGCCGGGCTGACCTTCGGTTACCTGATCGGCGCATTGACCGCGACGTTTCTCGCACAAGTCTTCACCCCGGCGGAAATCCTCGATTACGCCTGGCGCTATCCGTTCCTGCTCGGTGGCGTGTTTGGCGTGATTGGCGTTTACCTGCGCCGCTGGCTGAGCGAAACCCCGGTGTTCATAGCCATGGAAGCGCAGCGTGAAGCGCGGGTCGAACTGCCGTTGCGCACAGTACTGCGTGAGCATCGATTGGCGATGTTGCCGGCGATGTTGCTGACCTGCGTATTGACCTCGGCAGTGGTGGTGTTCGTAGTGATCACCCCGACCATGATGCAGAAAACCTTCGGCATGACCGCCAGCCACACCTTCGCCCTCAGTGCATTGGGCATCGTGTTTCTCAATATAGGCTGCGTGATTGCCGGATTGCTGGTCGACCGAATTGGCGCGTGGCGCACGGTCATGCTGTATAGCCTGCTGCTGCCTTTGGGCATCGGTGTGCTTTACGGCTGCCTGATCAGCGGTGGCGAGTGGATTGGTATGGCGTACGCGATTGCCGGTCTGGCGTGCGGAGTGGTCGGTGCGGTGCCCTCGGTGATGGTCGGCTTGTTCCCGGCGCGTATTCGCGTGTCAGGCATTTCCTTCACCTACAACATCGCCTACGCCGCCTGGGCAAGCATCACGCCGCTGCTGCTGATCGGTCTGATGCCGTGGAGCCCATGGATTTGTGTGATGTTCTGCGCGGTGATGGGCACGGTCGGCATCGTCAGTGCGGCCTATTTCGGCTCGCGCATGCCCCGAGTCGGCAGCCAATCCGTGGCGCCTTGTTCCTGAAGACGAGTTAACGGCCTCGGCGCCAACCCGCCGAGGCCGTTACGTCAGCCAGTGCCACCACAGCAACGTCCCGATCAAGCCCACCACCGAGACGATGGTTTGCAGGATCGACCAGACCCAGATCGTCTGTTTCAGTTGCAAGCCAAAATACTCGCGAACCATCCAGAAGCCGGCGTCGTTGACGTGGCAGAAGAACACCGAGCCGGCGCCAATCGCCAGCGCCACCAACGAACTCTGCGTTGCGGCGAGACCCGCCATCATCGGCGCCAGAATCCCCGCCGTCGTCGTGGTCGCGACCGTCGCCGAGCCCGTGGCCTGACGCAAGGCCACGGCGATCAGCCAGGCCAGCAACAGGTATGGCATGTGCGCGCCTTCAGCGACTTTGCTGATGGTCTGGCTGACGCCGGCATCCAGCAAGGTCTGCTTCAAGCCGCCGCCAGCACCGATGGTCAGCAACAGCACGGCAATCGGCGCGAGGCTTTTGCGCAAGGTGCCACCGACGTCTTCACGCGGCATGCCGTTGGCCCAGCCGAGGCAGATCACCGCCGCCATCACTGCAATGCCCAGCGCCACCAACGGTTCGCCAAGGAACTTCAGGCTCAGGGCGACGCTGCTTTCCGGGCTCATCGCGACTTTCGCCAGGGTGCTGCCGAGCATCAGCAGCACCGGCAACAGAATGATCAGCAGCGACATGCCGAAACTCGGCTGGCGCGGCGCTTTCGGCGGCGCACTGAACAGGGCGCCGAGCTCTGCCGGCTCATCGACGTGCATGCGTTTCGACAACCAGTTGCCGTACAGCGGCCCGGCCAGAATCACCGCTGGAATGGCGATGCTGAAACCGAGCAACATGGTCAGCCCAAGATCGGCATGCAACGCGCTGACGGCGATCAACGGCCCGGGGTGCGGTGGCATCAAGGCATGCAGCGTGGTCATCCCGGCCAGCGCCGGAATCGCGATTCTCAACAGCGGCTGACCCGAACGGCGAGCCATGACGAAGATGATCGGCACCATCATCACCAGACCCACTTCAAAAAACAGCGGCAGGCCAATCACCATCGCCACCAGCGCCATCACCCACGGCAGCGACTTGCCTTTGCCCAGCCCGAGCAAGGTCGAGGCAATACGGTCAGCGGCACCTGATTCGGCCATCAGTGCACCGAGCATCGAACCCAGCGCAATGATGATCCCAGCCTCACCGAGAGTTGCCCCGGCGCCTTTGCTGAACGCCTTGGCCACGTCTTCGGGCGGTAAACCGGCGCCGACACCGGCGATGAAAGTGCCAATCAGGATCGATAGAAACGGCGGAAGTTTGGTGGCGCTGATCAACACGATGATCGTCGCAATGGCCAGCAGGCAGCAGAGAATCAGGCGGGTGTCGTGAACCATCCAGGCAGCGGTCGATAAATCCAAAACGGGACTCCTTATCGGGCGGATAGCTGCAACATGTTGTTGCAATTTGCCTTGAGAATACCTGAAGTGGCCGGGCCAGAGCGTTGGGTTTTGTACCTTCCCGGTAGGCAAGTAGAGAGGGGTGATGGCCTATCGAGATTATTTTTGACTGACCGGTCGCGAGCGCTCTTCAGAAAAGATTTTCAAGGCCGATGGTTAGGCTGCATCCCGCTTTCTATCCTGCCCATCGGTACTTCCCCATGTTCAACAAACGCTTGAAGCAAGAGCTGGCCGCTCTTCGTGAAGAACTCTCCAGCCTTGTGCAAGTGAAGGAAAGCCTGGAAAGCGAGATGCTGGTGCTGACCCTTGAGCCCGACGGGCGCATTCAGTCGGTCAACCAGAACTTCCTCACCGAGATGCTCTACAAGAGCCAGGACCTGATCGGTCGGGCGATTGAAGACATCGTCCCGGCCCACGTTAAAACCGATGAATTCCATCACCGCTTCAAAAACGCCATGAACCGCGGCGAACATTTCGCCGGTGCCGTGCGCCTGCTGCGTGGCAATGGTGAAGAAGCGTGGCTGCGTTCGATCGTGCAACCGGTACGTTCTTCGGATGGGCGGATCAAGCACATTTCGCTGTTCGCCAGCGACCTGACCCGCACCATTGAAGCTTCTCGTGAACATGAAAACCTGATCGGTGCGTTGGTGCGTTCGACCGCTGTGATCGAATTCGACCTCAACGGCAACGTGCTGAACGCCAACGATCGCTTCCTCAGCGGCATGGGATACAGCCTGGCGCAGATCAAGGGCAAACATCACCGGACGTTCTGCGCTCCGGAAGAATACAACAGCGCCGAGTACCAGAATTTCTGGCGTCGTCTGAACAATGGCGAGTTCGTCGCTGACCGCTTCAAGCGTGTCGACAGCCATGGTCGTACGGTGTGGCTGGAGGCGTCCTACAACCCTGTGGTCGATGCCAACAACAAACTGTACAAAGTGGTGAAGTTCGCCACGGTGATCACCGATCAGGTCAACCGCGAGCAAGCCGTCGCCGACGCGGCCAGCATCGCCTACAGCACCTCGCAGCAAACCGACAGCACCGCGCAACGTGGCACCACCGTGGTCACCGAGGCGGTGAATGTGATGCGTGATCTGTCGCGGCACATGCAGGCTGCCGGTGAGGGTATCGAGGCACTGAACGAGCAGTCGCAGGTGATCGGTACCATCGTCAAAACCATCAGCGGCATCGCCGAACAGACCAACCTGCTGGCGCTCAACGCTGCCATTGAGGCGGCGCGCGCCGGTGAGCAGGGCCGGGGTTTTGCCGTGGTGGCCGACGAAGTGCGACAGCTGGCCTCGCGCACCAGCCAGGCGACCGAAGAGATCGTCACCGTGGTGCGGCAAAACCAGGAAATGGCGCGCAACGCCGTGGCCCTGATGACCGATGGCAAGCTTCAGGCCGAACAGGGGCTGGCGCTGGCGGCCGAGGCGGGCACGGTGATTGTCGAGATTCAGGATGGTGCGCAGAAGGTCGTGAATGCTGTCGGCCAGTTCGCCAATCAACTCTCCCACTAATCTCCACTGATCCATTGTGGGAGCGAGCCTGCTCGCGAAGGCGTCAGTTCACTTAGCAGTGCTGTTGACTGACACACCGCTTTCGCGAGCAGGCTCGCTCCCACAGGTTCTGTGTTTCTTCAGTGGCAGCGCTACAATCGGCTCCTTTTCCCCCGGAGCAGACCCCATGAGCGCTTCCCACCGCCGCCCGGTGCCCCTGAACAAAGCCTACCGTTTGCTCAATCACGGGCCGACCGTGCTGGTCAGCGCCGCCCACGACGGCCAGCGCAACATCATGGCTGCCGCTTGGGCCATGCCATTGGACTTCGAACCGCCGAAAGTCGCCGTCGTCCTCGATAAATCCACCTGGACCCGCCAGTTGCTCGAAGCGTCCGGCACCTTCGTGCTCAACGTCCCGTGCGTCGATCAGGCCGACATCGTGCAAACCGTCGGCAATACCTCTGGCCTGGACATCACCCAAACCCAAGGACAAGACAAATTTCAGGCTTACGGCTTACAGACCTTCAATGGCGAACAAGTCGAAGCGCCGCTGCTCGACGGCTGCGTCGCCTGGCTTGAATGCCGTTTGCTCCCGGAGCCGCGCAATCACGAGCAATACGACCTGTTCCTCGCCGAAGTCATCGCCGCCCACGCCGATGAACGCGTATTCAGCGAAGGGCGCTGGCATTTCGAAGGGCATGACGGTTTGCGCACCTTGCACCACGTGGCGGGCGGGCATTTCCTGAAGATTGGTGATGCGGTGGATGGCAAGACGCTAACGGTTTGAATAATAGCTTTGCGTTGATGTTTGACCTTTGGCCCAATCAAAAAAAATCCGATGCCTTTGCGGGCATCGGATTTTTTATACGTCGAAGTAATTACGCCGTCGGCTGAACGTTATCCAGCGCCTGATTCACCGCCAACTCACTCAGCATGACGATTTGCGCGATACCCAGCGCGGTCTTGCGGTGCGCGGTATCCAGCACGGCGGCGAAATTGTTGAGCATCTCGGTGACCGAACCCAAGGACTCACTGGCATTGGCCAGCAGCGATTCGGTGTCGTAAACCGGGTTGGCGAGGTACATGGGTTCAGCGACGCGGGTGGACGCCATGATTTGAATGGTCGGTTTGAGGTAGTGGTCGAGGGCGCGGTCGGCCGCTTCGTTGAGTTTTTTGCTGTCGATCGTTGCGTACGGGGATGTTGGGTCGGTGTTTGTTTCGGGGGGATTGGGTGTTGGTTTTTTCATGGTGTTCTCCGATCAGGATAGGAGCTGGCCGATTCGGTTTCCGAACGAATAGGTGGCAGCTGTACGCAGGTTGGAAACCCGGGGAACGGAGAACCCGGTTGACCCGAAGGTCTCCCGCGCACAGCCGCCATAACGGAGTGCACACCATGAAGGTGCGCAAGGATACGTTATGAAAGGCGCTTGTGCGCTCGGTTCTACTCGGGGTTTCCAATCCCGGTCACTGAATTGGCAGCGACGAGTACAGGCTAGAGAGCTGACGTCCGACGGACAACCTGAAAACCTTGTGGGACGGTTCTCTGTTTGCCTCGCAGCTTTTAAACATCCCGATTTGAAATACGCGGTGTGCTAAGCAAAAGGCCTACCTCACGGTAAGCCTTTTCTCTTTGCGTACTACCCTCAATCCCCCAACGCTTCCCCTTCACGCCGTGGATCCGCGCCACCCTCCAACGACGCTTTCCCCTGTGCATCCTTGACCCGCACGATGGCCTGGGTGCCGCTGGTCATGTCGATTTCATTGACCGCATGCCCTTTGTCTTTCAGTACCTGAATCAGCGCCGGGCTGAACTGGCCTTGTTCCAGTTCGGTCGGGCCGTTGCGGCTGCCGAAGTTGGGCAGGCTGATGGCGCTTTGCGGGTCGAGGTTCCAGTCGAGCAGGCCGACGGTGGTTTTCGCCACGTATTCGATGATTTGCGAACCGCCGGGCGAGCCGACCGTGGCGACGAATTCGCCGCTGTGGCGATCAAAGATCAGCGTTGGCGCCATCGACGAGCGCGGACGTTTGCCAGATTCGACGCGGTTGGCAACTTTCTGGCCGTTCTCTTCGGGGATGAACGAGAAGTCGGTCATCTGATTGTTCAGCAAGAAGCCCTGAACCATCAGGTGCGAACCGAACGCGGCTTCGATGGTGGTGGTCATCGACACGGCGCCGCCGAGGTCATCCACCGCGACCACTTGCGAGGTGGAGATGCGCAGCGGCGAACGGTCCGGGGCGTAGGCAACCTGCACACCCGGTGGCGTGCCCGGTTTGGCGCTGCCCATGCTGCGTTCGCCGATCAGGCTGGCGCGGCTGGCGAGATATCCGGGATCGACCAGGCCTTTGACCGGCACCGGCACGAAGTCGGTGTCGGCGACGTATTGCGCGCGGTCGGCGTAGGCCAGACGTTCGGCTTCGGCGATCAGATGCACGGCTTGCGGATCCGGTTCGATCCCGGCCGGTTTATCGGTCTTCTGCGGTTTCAGTGGCGTCAGGGAAAGACGTGGGTCGCGAGTTTCCAGCGCCTGCAATGTGCCGAGAATCTGCGCCACGGCGATGCCGCCCGACGACGGTGGCGGCATGCCGCAGACCTGCCAGCGCTTGTAATCGGTGCACAGCGGCGCACGTTCCTTGGCCTGATAGCGCTGCAGATCGTTCAACGACAGGCTGCCGGGGTTGGCGTGGCCCTGCACCTTGGCGACGATTTCTTCGGCGATCGGGCCTTTGTACAGCGCGTCCGCGCCTTCGCTGGCGATGCGTTTGAGCACTGTTGCCAGCGCCGGGTTTTGCAGACGTGTGCCGACGGCTTTGACGCTGCCATCGGCGTTGAGGAAATACTTGGCCATATCAGGCGACTGGCGGATGACTGGATCTGATTCCAGCAGCGAGTGCAAACGCGCAGAGATCGCAAAGCCTTGCTCGGACAGTTTGATCGCTGGATCAAACAGCTTCGCCCACGGCAGGCGACCGTGTTGTTGATGCGCCATCTCCAGTGCGCGCAACACGCCCGGCGTGCCGACCGAGCGACCGCCGATCTGCGCCTGCGGGAACGACATCGGTTGCCCATCGGCGCGCAAGAACAGCTTCTCGGTGGCGCCGGCCGGCGCGGTTTCGCGGCCGTCATACGTGCGCACCTGTTTGCCATCCCACAACACGATCATTGCGCCGCCGCCGATCCCGGAAGATTGCGGCTCAACCAGGGTCAACACCGCTTGCATCGCAATCGCCGCATCAATCGCCGAACCGCCCTGACGCAGCATCTCGCGCCCGGCTTCCGCAGCCAAGGGATTGGCAGCGGCGGCCATGTGTTGGCTGGCGTGACGGGTTTGCAGATCGGTGCGGAAACCGGAAGCAGCTTCCGGTGCCAGCGGCAAGGTCGAGGAGGGCGGGGCGTTGCATGCGGTGAGGGTCAGGGCGCTGATGATCAGCGTCAGGGCTGGCAGGCGAAAGCGTCTCAAGGGCAAGGCTGAAAACACGCGGGCTCTCCGTCCGTGGGATAAAAGTCTGAGGGACTTTATCGACCGCTCGGTCGCGACGCAAACCGATGGGCATTTTTGTCTTTCTTTTCAGGGCGGATGTTCGCTAGGGTCAATCGCAAATTTATGGACCACCAACATCCCCTGTAGGAGTGAGCCTGCTCGCGATAGCGTCATTACGGCCAACATCAGTGTTGACTGAACCACCGCTATCGCGAGCAGGCTCACTCCTACAGGTAATGGCATAAAAATCACAAGAGGCCGAACATGCACAGCGAGTTCCCCACCGAATCCAGCTACCGCGATCAACGCGAACAGTTCATCGCCGCCGCCAATGCTGCCGGCGCCACGCTCACCTCGTACGCCCATCCGCGTTGCGGGCCATTCGGCGAACCCCTGAGTACCGACGTCGCCGTGCTCGGCGATCCGCAGGCAAAACGTCGTCTGGTAGCGCTCAGCGGTACGCACGGCGTCGAGGGCTATTACGGCTCGGACTGTCAGATCGATTGGCTGAAAACCTTCGAACCCGGCTCACTGCCCAAGGATGTCGCGGTGGTCATGGTGCACCTGATCAACCCATGGGGCACTGCGTGGTTGCGCCGGGTCAACGAAGACAACATCGACCTCAACCGCAATCACCTGGATTTCACCGGGCCGCTACCGGATAACCGCGCGTACGCCGCACTGCATGAAATCTACGCCTGCACCGATTTGCGCGGCCCCGAGCGCCAACGCGCGGATGCCTTGCTCGATGCGCAGATCAACGAACACGGCTGGCCGGCGGTGATGTCGATTGTCGAGGGCGGCCAGCACAGCCATCCCGACGGACTGTTTTACGGTGGTCGTGCGCCGAGCTGGTCGAATCGCACTTTGCATCAAATCATCGAAAAGCATCTGGCTGGCGCTGAAACCGTGATGTGTTTCGACCTGCACACCGGCGCTGGCGAATACGGCCATCCGATGTTGCTGACCATCACCCAGGCGCCTTACCCGGCACTCGCGCAGGCCCAGGCAATTTATGGCCCATGGCTTTACACCCTGCACACCGGCGCCGACACCTTGAGCGAAACCGGTGTCGCGGCGACGGCTACCGGGTACACCTCGCAGGCGTTGCTCAATGCTTTACCGGACGTGCAGTTGATGCCGTTCGTGATCGAGTGCGGGACGTATCCGGGGCCGGATGTGCATCGGCATCTGCGCGATGACCATTGGCTGCATTTGTATGGTGATCCGCTGGATGCCACGGGGCGGGCGATCAAGTTGAATCTGCTGGAGCAGTTCTATCCGGCTGATCCGGATTGGCGTGCAATGGTCGGTTTGCGCACGCGGCAGATCTGGGTGAAAGGGTTGTCGGCGTTGGAAAACTGCTCGCAATAAATCATCAGTCTCTTTGCTGTCGGCACTTTCCTCACAGGCACAAAAAACGGCTCACTTTGCGGTAAGCCGTTTTTTGTATTTGTGGTGCGCGATCTAATTCATACCTGGATCGAACCCGTTTCCTACAGCGTTTTTTCAACCTGATCGCTCGGTACCGATTCAGTCGAATGAAAAGGCATTTCGCGCCTGTAGTACTTCGCTCCAGCTTGGCGGTTGCTCTGCATTTCTCCTACAGACTTTTCAGGTCGACAACTTACGCGCCTTTACCTGAGGATGTTTTCTGTTGTTTTTTCCAGGATGGATTTCAGATGAAAGGGATAAGTCCGTTGCCATTCAATTCTATTTTCAGTCGGCCATTGTCATGAGTGTTTCCAATGAGGACCGCGATTTTCTGGTGGCGATGGGCAGTCGCATTGCTCACTTACGCACAGTGCACGAGATCACACAGACGCGGTTTGCACGGGCTTTAGGTCTTTCCCGGCAAACCTTTCAGGGCTACGAGGAGGGCACGCGCAGCATGCCGGTCACGACGCTGGTGAAGATGGCATTTGCGCTGCGCGTGCCTGTTGAAGACCTGCTCGGGGTTCCCTCGTACACGGAGACGCCCAGACGCAGCTTGACCTCGACGTGGTATCGACGGCTGCAGTCCATCAATGAACTTTCGAAGGTCCAGCAGAAGGTTATTGCGCAGATGCTTGACGCCCTGATCGCACAGGCAGCGACCAAAGCGAGCAACGAAGAGAAGGATATTTTGAAGTGACAGATTACCGAGACTTTTCTCGAGGCATAAAAAAACGGCCTACCTTTCGGTAAGCCGTTTTTAGTACTTGGTGGCTACACAGGGACTTGAACCCCGGACCCCAGCATTATGAATGCTATGCTCTAACCAACTGAGCTATGTAGCCAAGTGGCGCGCATTATTCCCCTGAAATGGAAAAGCGTCAAGCGTAAATTTAAAATATTTCTTCTTATTTTCAACCGCTTATCCTCCAGCCCGGAAAATCCGGGCCGGGCAGGGCCTCAACGCAGCTGAAATCTTGCCGTATTGGCGCTCAAGGCATGGCTGCCCTGACTCAGGGTGTCCGCTGCGAGGTTCACCGCCCGTGCGCCTTCAAGCAAACGCACGGCTGCCTGATCGACCTGCTGAATATTGCCGCTGACTTCATCTGCGGTACTCGCTTGCTCTTCAACCGCTGTGGCGATCTGCGCCAAGGTGTCGGTGACGCTCTGCACGGCGCTGGCGATTTCGCCCAGGCGTTCACCGAGACCGGTCACCGACTCGGCATCGGTTTGCGCCTGGCCGCATGCAGCTTCCATCAGGCTCACGGCTTCGTTGACCGTCGCGCGCAGGCTGTCGACGGTGCCGGCAATCTGCGCTGTCGAAGATTGTGTGCGCTGTGACAGGCTGCGCACTTCGTCGGCGACCACGGCAAAACCGCGACCTTGTTCACCCGCGCGTGCGGCTTCGATAGCTGCGTTGAGCGCGAGCAAATTGGTCTGTTCGGCAACACCGCGAATGGTGTCGACCACCAATTGAATCTGCTGACCTTGCTCGCTGACCCGACCCAACGCCGCAGCCGTTTCATTCAAACGCTGATTGAGCTGCTGAATACTCGCCGTGGTGCGCTGGCTGTCACGGCTGCTGTCGGCGGCGATGCGCCGGGTGTGCTGGGCGCTGCCGGAGGCCTGTTCGCAACTCTGCGCCACGCCTTGCGACGTCGCGGCCAGCTGCGTGGCAGCTGCGGCGATCTGGCTGATCTGCAACTGCTGCGCCTCGACTTCACCAAGGGCGCCACTGGAGTGCTCGTTGAGGCTGCGCACGGCGTGACTCAGTTGTGAGGTTTCGTGATCAACGCCGAGCATGCTCGTGCGCAGTTGCACCACGGCAACGTTGAGTGCGGTGCTGATCGCCGCCAATTCATCTCGGCCCACGACGGGCACTTGCAGACTGAGGTTGCCATCGCGCAGGGCCTCAGCGAGCAGGGTGATGCCGCTGGCGCTGCGGCGGATCGAGGCTTGCAGGCAGATAAACAGATACAGCGCCGCGAGCAGCAGGCAGCCGAAAATGGCTGCAACGATAATGAACTGACGGATCGCCGAGCTGTGGTAGGCATCCAGTCGTTGGTCCAGCGACACCAGCGACTGCTGGCGCAGGGCGGCGAGGTCGGTCAGCAGGGCATCGAGGTTGCGTTCAAAGTCGTCCGGTTTGAGCGTGATGCTGCCGCCGAACACGCCGTCATCCAGCACCTTCAGGCCGCTATCAAGTCGTTTCAGGCTGTCATGATATTGGCTGGCCCAGTTCTGCTGATCTTTCGGCAGGCGTGCTTCGAGCAGCGTGGCGGTTTTGACCAGTTGCTCGCGGGCATCGCCGATGCGGCTGCGCAGATCGCGCAACTGCAAACGGCTTTGCAGGGTGAATTGGCCAGAGACGACCGAGGCCTGACCGACCGCAGCGAGGCGGCCGACGCGTTCGATCAGGTCCGGCGCGTGCTGCGTGGAGATTTGCGTCAGCAGGTAGGTTTCCAGCCACGGCGCGAGGGTCAGGCGGTTGTCCATGACGATCTGCTCGCGCAACGCTTGCAGGGCGCTGAGGGCGTTGGTGAAGCGGTCGTAACCGTCCGGCCACCAACCGACACCGCTGAGGCTTTTCGAATCCAGACCGTTCAATGCAGTTTGCAGCGCTTGAAAGCGGGTGAGGGTTTCGCCTTCGGCACCTTCGTTTTTCAACGCGTTGCCCAAATCTGTGGTGGCTTGCAGAACTGCCGGTTGCACTGCGTCGAACGCGCTCATGGCGGCGAGCGTGGCAGGTGTTGGTTGGCGATTGGTTTCGGTGGCGCGCCAACGGGCAGCGCGGTCACGTTGGGCGGCGAGCAGGTTGTCCAGCGCATCCAGCGCGAGCAACTGGCGCACACCGGCACGTTCGCCGGAAATCAGATTGAGTTTGTCGCGATAGTCCTGGCCGATCATCAACAGGCTACCCGCCAGCGGCAGAATGAACAGCAGAAACAACAACTGGAATTTACCTGCGAAGCCAAACCGCCCCAGCAATTTGATCCCCGGTGAAAGGAAAGCCTGCATGCCCCATGACTCCTCTGGACACCACGCACCAATGGCGTGCATCGCGGTCGTGCGACCTGGATGTTGTGCCCTGCTAAAAGGCCTCGAAAGTTCACTCTCGCCCGCTCTGTAGGCCGGCTCTGTAGCGAAACTTCCCATTGTCGGTGCCCTTTGTAAGGACGCCGCGTTCAAGGGATAGAGCAAGGCAAGATTCAGACCATGGCGTTGCGCTATCACCTTGCTGTCGACGGTCAGTCAGTTAGTTAGCTGGCTAAGGGGATGGCGCTGACGCACTGAAAAATGGCACATTGACGCACCTGCCTGTGTGCACCCATCTGCTGTCCGGAAACTTCCATGGCTATCAGCAACGTTCAGAACGCCGCTGCCTCGGCGCCCGCTGCTCCGCAAAGCAGTCCTTTGGTGATGCGTATCATCGGCGCAGTGGCGCTGGCGCATTTGATCAACGACCTGATTCAGTCGGTTTTGCCATCGATCTATCCGATGCTCAAGGCCAATTACGGCCTGACGTTTACTCAGGTCGGCCTGATCACCCTGACCTTTCAACTGACCGCCTCGCTCTTGCAGCCGTGGGTCGGTTACCACACCGATCGGCACCCGAAACCGTGGCTGTTGCCGGCCGGTTCGATCTGTACGCTGATTGGCATCGTGATGATGTCGATGGTCGGCAGTTTCCCGTTGATTCTACTGGCGGCGGCGCTGATCGGTATTGGTTCCTCGACGTTCCACCCTGAAGCCTCGCGGATTGCCCGGCTGGCCTCGGGCGGACGCTTTGGTCTGGCGCAATCGACTTTCCAGGTGGGCGGTAACGCCGGTTCCGCGTTCGGCCCGTTGCTGGCGGCGGCGATCATCATTCCGTTCGGTCAAGCCAATGTGGCGTGGTTCGGCTTGTTCGCAGTGTTTGCGCTGTTCGTGCTGTACCGCATCAGTCGCTGGTATGCCCATCACTTGAACCTGTTCAAGCTCAAGGCCGGTCAGGCCGCGACTCACGGGCTGTCGAAGGGCAGGGTGACCAGTGCGTTGGTGGTGTTGGGGCTGTTGGTGTTTTCGAAGTATTTCTACATGGCCAGTCTGACCAGTTACTTCACGTTCTACCTGATCGAGAAGTTCGACCTGTCGGTGGCCAGTTCGCAGTTGCACCTGTTCCTGTTCCTCGGTGCAGTGGCGGCGGGGACGTTCTTCGGCGGGCCGATCGGTGACAAGATCGGCCGTAAAGCGGTGATCTGGTTTTCGATCCTCGGCGTGGCACCGTTCACGCTGCTGATGCCTCACGTCGATCTGTTCTGGACCAGCGTCCTCAGCGTGGTGATCGGCTTCATTCTGGCCTCGGCGTTCTCGGCGATTGTGGTGTACGCGCAGGAACTGGTGCCGGGCAATGTCGGGATGATTGCCGGGGTGTTCTTCGGTTTGATGTTTGGTTTTGGCGGGATTGGCGCGGCGCTGCTGGGGCATCTGGCGGATGTGCACGGGATCGAGTACGTGTATTTCCTGTGCTCGTTCTTGCCGTTGTTTGGGGTGTTGGCGATCTTCTTGCCGCGCACCAAAAAGGCCTGATTCACACATTTCCCATTGTAGGAGTGAGCCTGCTCGCGATAGCGGTGTGTCAGTCAGCACATCTGTAGCTGATAGAACGCTATCGCGAGCAGGCTCACTCCTACACGGGGTTGGTGGTGCGGCGGAAAATATTTCAGGCACAAAAAAGCCGCGTATCAAACGCGGCTTTTTCTTGGGCGCAACGCTTACACGTTGAAGCGGAAGTGCATTACGTCACCGTCCTTGACGATGTAATCCTTGCCTTCCAGACGCCATTTACCGGCTTCTTTGGTACCGGCTTCGCCCTTGTACTGGATGAAGTCGTTGTAGGCGATCACTTCGGCGCGGATGAAGCCTTTCTCGAAGTCGGTGTGGATCACGCCAGCAGCTTGTGGTGCGGTGGCACCGACTTTGACGGTCCAGGCGCGGACTTCTTCGACACCGGCGGTGAAGTAGGTCTGCAGGTGCAGCATTTCGTAGCCGGCGCGGATCACGCGGTTCAGGCCAGGCTCTTCCAGGCCCAGGGCCTCGAGGAACATGTCCTTCTCTTCACCGTCATCGAGCTCGGCGATTTCTGCTTCGATCTTGTTGCAGACCGGAACAACCATGGCGCCTTCTTCTTCGGCGATGGCGCGAACCACGTCCAGGTGCGGGTTGTTCTCGAAACCGTCTTCAGCGACGTTGGCGATGTACATGACCGGTTTGGTGGTCAGCAGGTGAAAGCCCTTGATCACCGCTTTTTCGTCGGCGCTCATGTTCTTCATCAGGCTGCGCGCCGGCTTGGCTTCGGTGAAGTGCGCGATCAATTGCTCCAGCAGAGCTTTCTGAACGACTGCGTCCTTGTCACCGCCCTTGGCATTGCGCGCGACTTTTTGCAGTTGTTTCTCGCAGCTGTCGAGGTCGGCGAAGATCAGTTCCAGGTCGATGATTTCGATATCGCGCTTCGGGTCGACGCTGTTGGAAACGTGGATCACGTTTTCGTCTTCGAAGCAGCGCACGACGTGAGCGATCGCGTCGGTTTCGCGGATGTTGGCGAGGAACTTGTTGCCCAGGCCTTCACCTTTCGAGGCGCCGGCTACCAGGCCCGCGATGTCGACGAATTCCATGGTGGTCGGCAGGATGCGCTTCGGATTGACGATGGCCGCCAGGGCTTCCAGACGCGGATCCGGCATCGGCACGATGCCGCTGTTCGGCTCGATGGTGCAGAAGGGGAAGTTCTCGGCCGCGATACCGGATTTGGTCAGGGCGTTGAACAGGGTGGACTTGCCGACGTTAGGCAGGCCGACGATGCCGCAATTGAATCCCATGGTGTTTCCCCTCGGAGTAGAGTCAGGCCTTCTGGCTGTGCAGGTTTTTCATCGCGCGGTTCCATTCACCGGCGAGGATATCCGGCAGCACGCCGAGGGCAAAGTCGATGCTGGCATCGAGTTTTTCCTGTTCGGCGCGTGGCGCACGACCCAGGACGAAATTTGAAACCATACTGGCGACGCCCGGGTGGCCAATGCCAAGCCGCAGGCGGTAGAACGTATTCTGATTGCCCAGTTGCGCAATGATGTCGCGCAACCCGTTGTGACCGCCATGGCCGCCGCCCTGCTTGAGCTTGGCAACGCCCGGAGGCAAGTCGAGTTCGTCATGCGCCACGAGGATTTCTTCAGGCTTGATGCGGAAGAATCCGGCGAGTGCCGCCACGGCCTGGCCGCTGCGGTTCATGTAAGTGGTGGGAATCAGCAGACGAACATCCTGACCCTGATGCGAATAGCGCCCGGTCAGGCCAAAATATTTGCGATCGGCCACAAGATTCACATTCTGTGCGTGGGCGATGCGCTCAACAAAAAGGGCCCCTGCGTTATGCCGGGTCTGGTCGTATTCGGCGCCTGGATTTCCCAGGCCAACGATCAGTTTGATGGCAGTCACGATAGGGGCCCTTCCTTTGAGTGGTGAGTAACATCGCCGCGATCAGGGAAAGCGGCGAAAGTGGACGAAAAATGCTCATTTACCATGGATGTAAACTCCGCGTTCTCGCCCGCTTTCTCGCTACGTTCCAGTCCGCGATGTTACTTGCTCACTCAGGCTGAACAGAGTGAATTACTCTGCTGCGCCTTCTTCGGTAGCTTCTGGAGCAACGCGTGGAGCGTGTACGTTTGCAACAGCTTTGTCGTCACCGTGAGCCAGTGCAACGAACTCAACGCCTTTAGGGGCTTTGAGGTCGGACAGGTGGACGATTGCGCCGATTTCCAGAGCCGACAGGTCGACTTCGATGAACTCAGGCAGATCTTTCGGCAGGCAAGTTACTTCGATTTCGTTCAGGACGTGCGAGATCTCGCCGCCTTTCTTGACCGGAGCTTCTTCACCGACAAAGTGCACAGGCACGATAGCGGTCAGTTTCTGACCGGCTACGACGCGTACGAAGTCAGCGTGCAGAACGTGACCCTTGGACGGGTGACGTTGCAGAGCTTTGATGATGACGTTCTGCTTTTTGCCGCCAACGTTCAGTTCGATAACGTGGCTGTAAGCCGCTTCGTTTTCGAGCAGTTTGGCAACTTCTTTGGCCAGCATGCTGATGGATTCAGGGGCTTTTTCGCCACCGTAAACAACAGCTGGAACCAGAGCGGCGAGACGACGCAGGCGGCGGCTCGCACCTTTCCCCAGGTCGGAACGCACTTCAGCATTCAGAGTAAAATCGTTCATTTTGTATCTCCAAAATAGCCATGACCGGAGTGGCGTTTGCGACCAGCGCCAAACACGGTATGGGCAAAAAAGCCCCGCCCCGGCAGGAATGCCGGGGCGGGGCGCTTTTCGTCAACGGGACATTTCGCGAAGGGCAGGGCCCTTAACGGAACATCGCGCTGATCGATTCTTCATTGCTGATGCGGCGAACCGCTTCGGCAACAACCGGTGCGATATCCAGTTGACGGATACGTGCACAGGCCTGTGCTGCAGCGGACAGCGGGATGGTGTTAGTTACCACCAACTCGTCCAGCACGGAATTTTCGATATTCTCGATGGCCCGACCCGACAGCACAGGGTGTGTGCAGTAGGCAAAGACCTTGGCTGCGCCATGCTCTTTCAAGGCCTTGGCCGCGTGGCACAGAGTGCCGGCGGTATCGACCATGTCATCAACCAGAATACAGGTACGCCCTTCGACATCACCGATGATATGCATCACTTCAGAGTGATTGGCTTTCTCACGGCGTTTGTCGATGATCCCGAGGTCCACGCCCAGGGATTTGGCAACAGCACGTGCACGCACGACGCCGCCAATGTCCGGGGACACGATCATCAGGTTTTCGAAGCGCTGATCTTCAATGTCATCCACCAGAACCGGGGAGCCGTAGATGTTATCTACCGGAATATCGAAGAAACCCTGAATCTGGTCAGCATGCAGATCAACCGTGAGAACACGGTCGATGCCGACTACGGTAAGCATGTCAGCAACGACTTTCGCGCTGATAGCCACACGTGCGGAACGCGGACGGCGATCCTGACGGGCATAACCAAAATAAGGAATAACAGCAGTGATACGAGTAGCCGAGGAGCGGCGGAAGGCATCAGCCATCACTACCAGTTCCATCAGGTTATCGTTGGTCGGAGCGCAAGTCGGCTGAATAATGAAAACGTCTTTACCGCGAACGTTTTCATTGATCTCGGCAGTAATTTCGCCGTCGGAGAACTTACCGACAGAGATGTCACCGAGAGGGATATGCAGCTGACGTACAACACGCCGAGCCAGATCGGGGTTAGCGTTCCCCGTAAAGACCATCATCTTGGACACGCGCAGTACCTAGAGGCTGAGGGTAACCTGGATGAGTATAGAAAATGGCAGGGGCGGCTGGATTCGAACCAACGCATGGCAGGATCAAAACCTGCTGCCTTACCGCTTGGCGACGCCCCTGTATCTGTTGCATCAAGTGCCGAGCACTTGGTTCCTTTAGAGCAGACTTTGCAACTTGCGGTGCAACATCGAAACGTTGCTGCCTTTGGCTACAAACCCTGTAAGGGTCTCTGTCAGAAGGGCCGAGACTTTATCAGCTTCAGCTTTGCTTGGGAAGCCCCCAAACACACAACTTCCAGTTCCGGTGAGCTTTGCTTCGGTAAATTTACCTAACAAATCCAATGCGTTACGTACTTCTGGATAACGCCTTGCAACCACCGGCAAGCAGTCATTTCGACTGTTTCCCTCGGGAACGGGGCGCACTTTAATGGGCGGCGTGTTACGTGTCAACAAAGGATCTGAAAAAATTTCTGCCGTACTTACAGAGACTTGCGGCACGAGCACCAGATACCACGGTTCTTCGGGATCGACCGGGGTCAGTTTTTCGCCCACACCCTCGGCGAAAGCCGCATGGCCACGGACGAAAACCGGTACGTCGGCACCCAGGGATAAACCCAGCGTGGCCAGGCGATCCTCGTCCCAGCCCAACTGCCACAAATGGTTCAGACCGAGCAAAGTCGTCGCCGCATTCGAACTGCCGCCACCGATACCGCCGCCCATGGGCAGCACTTTATCAATCCAGATATCGATGCCGAGCGAACAGCCAGACTGTTGCTGAAGCATTTTCGCCGCGCGCACGATCAGGTTGCTGTCATGCGGCACGCCAGCGAATTCGGTGTGCAGTTGAATCACACCGTCATCACGCACGGCAAAAGTGATTTCATCGCCGTAATCGACAAACTGAAACAGCGTCTGCAACTCGTGATAACCGTCTTCACGGCGACCGAGAATGTGCAGCATCAGGTTGAGTTTGGCTGGCGAAGGCAGGGTCAGGCGTGCAGCGGTCATGCGTTATTGCCCCAACTTGCGCGGTTGCCAGGTCTTGATCACCAGCGTTACGTCCAGGTCAGTGCCGTGCAGCTTGATGCGTTCCGGCAACCAGTAACCGTTCTGTTCGGTGTAAGCGGTGTATTCGACTTTCCAGCCATCCTGTTCCAGGTTGGCCAGACGGCTGTCGGCGTCCAGGTTCAGGCGACTTTTGCTGTCCGGAGCGGGCAGGCCACGTACCCACCAGGCCAGATTCGACACGGGCAGTTTCCAGCCAAGCTGTTCTTCGAGCAGGGCTTCCGGGGACTGCGATTCATAGCGGCCCTGATTGGCGACTTCCAGCGAGACCTTGCCCGGACGCCCGGTCAGTCGCGCGGCGCCGCGACCCAGCGGGCCGGACAAGCGGATGTCGTAGTAATCCTGACGTTGCAGCCAGAACAGCGTGCCGCTACCGGAATCTTTCGGTGCGCGGATGCCGATCTTGCCGTCGATCTGCCAGCCATCGAGGCCAGTCAGCTGTTGTTTGTTCGCGGCCCATTGAGCCGGACTGCCGTGGCCCTCGACCGATTCACGAGTGCCAAAACCCGAGCAGCCAGCGAGCAGGGCGATGAAGCTGAAAACAATAACGTGGCGCAAAAACATGAGTTAAAGAGTCTCGGATCCGGTCAGGCGCTTGATGGTGCTGCGCAGAATGGTGCTGTCGGGCTGATCCTTGAGGAACTTGCCCCAGATTTGTTTGGCTTCACGCTGGTTACCCTTGGTCCACAACACTTCGCCCAGGTGCGCGGCGACTTCGTGATCAGGGAAGCGCTCCAGCGCCTGACGCAGATATTTCTCGGCGTCATCCAGATTGCCCAAGCGGTAATTCACCCAGCCGAGGCTGTCGAGTACGGCCGGGTCTTCCGGGTTGATCTGGTGCGCCTGCTCGATCAGCGCTTTGGCTTCAGCGTAGCGAGTGGTGCGGTCGGACAGGGTGTAGCCCAAAGCGTTGAGCGCCATGGCGTTGTCCGGATCACGCTTGATGATCAGGCGCAGGTCTTTTTCCATTTGCGCCAGGTCATTGCGTTTTTCCGCGAGCATGGCCCGGGTGTACAGCAGATTCAGATCGTCCGGGTATTGCAGCAAGGCTTGCTGCAATACTTTCCAGGCTTTGTCGTCCTGTTTATTGGCCGACAGGGTTTCCGATTCGATGAGGTACAACTGAATCGCGTAGTCCGGTTGTTCGTCGCGTTGAGCGGCGAGTTTGCTTTGCGCTTCAGCGGTCTTGCCGTTGTTCATCAGGATATCGGCCTGACGCAACTGCGCCGGCAGATAGTCGTTGCCCGGGCCGACCTGGGCGTATTCGATAAGGGCGCCTTGCGGGTCGTTGCGTTCTTCGGCAATGCGCCCCAGGTTCAGGTGCGCCGAATCGACGTGGCTTTCGCGAGCAATCAGGTCTTCCAGGTAACCCTTGGCCTCATCCCAGGCCTTGGCTTCCAGGCAGACCAATGCCAGCGAGTAACGCAGTTCGTCGTCTTCCGGGTATTGCTGCACAAGGCTGGAGAACTCGGCTTTGGCGTCGTCCATGCGATCCTGTTCGACCAGCATGCGCGCATAAGTCAGGCGCAGGCGTTTGTCGTCCGGGTACTTCTTGATGCTTTTTTGCAGCAGAGGCAGTGCTTCGTCGCCACGGTTGAGAATTTGCAGCAGGCGTGCGCGCAGCAGAATCGGCGCGATCTCGCCGTCATCCGGCGGATTGTCTTCGAGCAGGGTCAATGCGGCTTTGTTGTCGCCGTCCTGCTGCAAGAGCAGGGCCTTGCCGAAGATCAACTGGCTGTTATTCGGATGGCGTTGCAACAACCGGTCAAAACTTTTCATCAGACCGTTGCGGGTTTCCTGATCGGTATCTGCCGCCGACAGCGCGAGGAAGTCGAAGTGAGTATCGCCCTTGCCCTGCAGAACCTTCTCCATATAGACCATCGAGTCGTCATAACGCCCGGCGCGCGCCAGTTGCACGGCGGCGGCGCGTTGCGCTTCGAGGTCGTCCGGGGCGTTTTTCGCCCAGATCAGCGCAGTATCAAGGGCCGGTTGATCGGCGCCCAGATATTCGGCGATACGGAACGCACGCTCGGACACACCCGGATCCTGGGTGTTGATGGCCTGGGTCACGTAGTTGTCCAGGGCAATGTCGAAACGATTGCGCTGGCCGGCGAGTTCGGCGCTCAACAGGCTGAAAACGGTTTCCTCGCTGAACGAGCTGTAAACCTTGGGCTTTTCAGGCGCGGGCGTGGTGTCTTCAACCGACGGCGTACCGTCCGGCGAAACGGGAGCCAAGGCCTGGCAGCCGCTGAGGAAGACAAAAGCGAGGAGCAACGCGGAAGATCTATTCATATAGGAAGAGGACGACTAACCTGCGGTCGGATCATCATGACACAAGCTTTCGGCCAAACATAACCGAGACTCAATTGTGCCCATTATAGGGGCTGACGATTGGGACAATAGTCAGCGGTAGTTGTTCTGAATCTTTCGAAGTAGGACAATTGCCGGCTTCACGTCACCATCAGCGACCTTGAATGGCCTTCCTTGCACTCGGTATCAACCACAAGACTGCTTCAGTAGACGTCCGCGAGCGCGTGGCTTTTACGCCTGAACAGCTGGTGGAGGCCTTGCAGCAGCTCTGCCGACTGACCGACAGCCGCGAAGCCGCGATCCTCTCCACCTGCAATCGCAGTGAGCTTTATATAGAACAGGATCAGCTTTCTGCCGATATCGTGCTGCGCTGGCTGGCCGACTATCACCATTTAAGCCTCGATGAGCTGCGCGCGAGTGCTTATGTGCATGAAGATGATGCGGCAGTTCGTCACATGATGCGCGTCGCCTCCGGGCTCGACTCGCTGGTGCTGGGCGAGCCGCAGATTCTCGGTCAGATGAAATCGGCCTACGCCGTGGCCCGCGAGGCCGGCACCATCGGCCCGTTGTTGGGGCGACTGTTTCAGGCGACCTTCAATGCCGCCAAACAGGTGCGCACTGACACCGCGATCGGTGAAAACCCGGTATCAGTGGCGTTTGCTGCCGTCAGCCTGGCCAAACAGATTTTCAGTGATTTGCAACGCAGCCAGGCTCTGCTGATCGGCGCCGGCGAGACCATTACGTTGGTCGCCCGCCATTTGCACGAGCTGGGGGTCAAGCGCATCGTCGTCGCCAACCGCACGCTGGAGCGCGCCAGTCTGCTGGCCGAACAGTTCGGCGCTCACGCGGTGCTGCTGTCGGACATCCCGGCAGAACTGGTGCGCAGCGATATCGTCATCAGTTCGACCGCCAGTCAGTTGCCGATTCTCGGCAAGGGCGCGGTCGAGAGTGCGCTGAAGCTGCGCAAGCACAAGCCGATCTTCATGGTCGACATCGCCGTTCCCAGGGATATCGAGCCGGAAGTCGGCGAGTTGGACGACGTTTACCTTTATAGCGTCGACGATCTCCACGAAGTGGTCGCCGAAAACCTCAAAAGTCGACAGGGTGCAGCGCAGGCCGCTGAAGAGATGGTCTCGGTCGGCGCCGACGATTTCATGGTACGCCTGCGCGAGCTGGCGGCGGTCGATGTGCTCAAGGCCTATCGTCAACAGAGCGAACGCCTGCGGGACGAGGAGCTGCAAAAAGCCCTGCGCCTGCTGGCCAACGGCGGCAACGCCGAGGACGTGCTCGGGCAATTGGCCCGTGGCCTGACCAATAAACTGTTGCATGCGCCCAGCGTGCAATTGAAAAAGCTTTCTGCCGAAGGCCGCCTCGATGCGCTGGCCATGGCCCAGGAACTCTTTGCCCTTGAGGGCTCACCGGATAGCTTTTCGGATAAAAAACCGCAATGAAAGCGTCACTGCTCAACAAGCTGGATGTCCTCCAGGACCGTTTCGAGGAACTGACCGCGCTGCTCGGCGACGGTGAAGTCATTGCCGATCAGACCAGGTTCCGTGCTTATTCCAAGGAATACGCCGAACTCGAACCGGTCGTGCACGCCTATAAAAAGCTGCTCGGCGTACAAAGCGATCTTGTAGGCGCTCAGGCGCTGCTCAAGGACAACGACCCGGACATGCGTGAAATGGCCGTGGAAGAAGTTCGCGAAGCCAAGGAGTTGCTGATCACTCTGGAAGACGATCTGCAGCGCATGTTGCTGCCCAAGGATCCGAATGACGGGCGCAACGTCTATCTCGAAATCCGTGCCGGCACCGGTGGCGACGAGGCGGCGATTTTTTCCGGCGACCTGTTCCGCATGTACTCGCGTTACGCCGAACGTCGTGGCTGGCGTGTGGAGATTCTTTCGGCAAACGAAGGCGAACACGGTGGCTATAAAGAAGTCATCGCGCGCATTGAAGGCGACAACGTTTACGGCAAACTGAAATTCGAATCAGGCGCGCACCGCGTACAACGCGTACCCGCCACCGAATCCCAGGGCCGCATCCACACGTCGGCCTGCACCGTGGCGGTGTTGCCCGAGCCGGACGAGCGCGAAGCCATCGAGATCAACCCGGCGGATTTGCGCGTCGACACTTACCGCTCTTCCGGGGCCGGTGGCCAGCACGTCAACACCACCGACTCGGCGATCCGCATCACGCACATACCGACCGGCACCGTGGTTGAGTGTCAGGAAGAACGTTCCCAGCACAAGAACCGTGCCCGGGCGATGGCGTGGCTGGCGGCTAAACTCAACGATCAGCAAACCGCAGCGGCGGCCAACGCGATCGCCAGCGAGCGTAAATTGCTGGTCGGCTCGGGCGACCGTTCCGAACGCATTCGCACCTACAACTATGCCCAGGGCCGGGTCACCGACCATCGCGTCAACCTGACCCTGTACTCGCTGGATGAAATCCTCGCCGGTGGCGTTGAAGCGGTGATCGAGCCGTTGTTGGCCGAATACCAGGCTGACCAACTCGCCGCGATAGGTGAATAAATGACCATCATTGCCAGCCTGTTGCGCGCCGCCGAACTGCCGGACTCGCCCACCGCGCGTCTGGACGCCGAATTGCTCCTTGCCGCCGCATTGGGCAAGTCGCGCAGCTTCCTGCATACGTGGCCCGAGCGCATCGTGCCGAGTGAAGCGGCGCTGACCTTTGCCGAGTACCTGCAACGCCGCCGTGGCGGTGAGCCGGTGGCCTACATTCTCGGTCAGCAGGGTTTCTGGAAACTCGATCTGGAAGTCGCACCGCACACACTGATCCCGCGCCCGGACACGGAACTGTTGGTGGAAGCAGCGCTGGAATTGCTCCCCGCGACCCCGGCGAAAGTGCTCGACCTTGGCACCGGTAGCGGTGCGATTGCCCTGGCCTTGGCCAGCGAACGTCCGGCGTGGAAAGTCACGGCGGTGGATCGCGTGCTTGAAGCCGTGGCATTGGCCGAACGCAATCGCCAGCGACTGCATCTGAACAACGCCACGGTGCTGAGCAGCCATTGGTTCAGCGCGCTTGAAGGTCAGCGTTTCCAGTTGATCATCAGCAATCCGCCGTACATTGCCGCCACCGACCCGCATCTGGTCGAGGGCGATGTGCGCTTCGAACCGGCCAGCGCGCTGGTTGCTGGTGAGGACGGGCTCGACGATCTGCGCTTGATCGTCGATCAGGCCCCGGCTCATCTGGAGGCCGCTGGCTGGCTGATGCTCGAGCACGGCTATGATCAAGCCGAAGCCGTACGCGATCTGCTGCTGACGCGCGGTTTCGAAGAAGTCCACAGCCGCACCGATCTGGGCGGTCATCAACGCATCAGTCTGGGGCGCCTGCCGTGCTGAATGATCAGGAATTGCTGCGCTACAGCCGGCAGATTCTGCTGCAACACATCGACATCGACGGGCAGCTGAAGCTCAAGGCCAGTCGTGTACTGATCGTTGGCCTCGGCGGACTCGGTGCGCCGGTTGCGCTGTACCTCGCAGCGGCGGGTGTCGGTGAGTTGCACTTGGCGGATTTCGACACGGTCGATCTGACCAACCTGCAACGCCAGATCATTCACGACACCGACAGCGTCGGCATGAGCAAGGTCGACTCGGCGCTCAAGCGTTTGACGGCGATCAATCCAGAAATCCAACTGATCGCCCACCGTCAGGCACTGGACGAGGATTCCCTTGCTGCTGCCGTGGCGGCGGTGGATCTGGTGCTCGACTGTTCCGATAATTTCTCCACCCGCGAAGCCGTCAACGCTGCGTGCGTAGCTGCGTGCAAACCGTTGGTCAGCGGCGCGGCGATTCGACTCGAAGGGCAGTTGTCGGTGTTCGACCCGCGTCGAGCCGAGAGCCCTTGCTACCACTGTTTATACGGGCACGGCAGCGAAGCCGAACTGACCTGCAGCGAAGCGGGTGTGGTCGGGCCGCTGGTCGGTCTGGTCGGCAGCCTTCAGGCACTGGAGGCCTTGAAGGTGCTGGTCGGTTTCGGCGAACCGCTGGTGGGCCGTTTGCTGTTGATCGATGCCCTCGGCTCGCGTTTCCGTGAGTTGCGCGTCAAGCGTGATCCAGGTTGCAGCGTCTGTGGCTCGCGCCATGCGTGAAGCGCCGATCGGCGTGTTCGACTCCGGTGTCGGCGGCCTGTCGGTGCTGGCGGAAATCCAGCGTTTGCTGCCCAATGAAACATTGCTCTATGTCGCCGATTGCGGGCACATTCCCTACGGCGAGAAAACTCCGGAATTCATTCGCCAGCGCTGCAGCGTGATGGCCGGTTTTTTCCGTGAGCAGGGTGCCAAGGCGTTGGTGCTGGCCTGCAATACGGCCACGGTTGCCGGGGTCGCCGATTTACGACGGGATTTCCCCGACTGGCCGATTGTCGGCATGGAGCCTGCGGTCAAACCAGCGGCGGCCGCGACCCGCAGCGGTGTGGTCGGCGTGCTCGCCACCACCGGCACGTTGCAGAGCGCCAAATTCGCTGCGCTGCTTGATCGTTTTGCCACTGACGTGCGTGTGATTACTCAGCCATGTCCCGGTCTGGTCGAGCTGATTGAGAGCGGCGATCTGCACAGCGCGCAGTTGCTTCAGTTGCTGCAAGGTTATGTCGAGCCACTGTTGGCCAGCGGCTGTGACACGATCATTCTGGGCTGCACCCACTATCCCTTTCTCAAGCCGATGCTCAAATCGATGATCCCTGCGGACATCAGTCTGATCGATACCGGTGCTGCTGTAGCGCGGCAACTTCAGCGGCTTTTGGCGGAGCGCGATTTGCTCGCTGCCGGCCCGAACCAGCCGGTCAGATTCTGGACCAGCGCCGATCCTGAGTACTTTAAAAACATCCTGCCACTGCTCGGACAAAACGCTGGTGAAGTGCAAAACTTCGACTTGTAAAAAAATTGTGAAATAACTAAAAAATCAGCTGAACTTCTAAGCAGGCGCCAGCTTCTATAGCGAAGAGTTATCGAGAAAACCAAACGATCGTTCCGGTAAAGGAAGTTTCAACGTGAAGCGACTATTCTGCTTGGCCGCGATTGCGGCCGCACTGATGGGGCAAAGTTTTACTGCACAAGCGGCAGGTGTTGAGTTTGCGGTGGGGGCCACCAGCGATTCGACCATGACGTACCGCCTGGGCATGAATTTCGATTGGGACAAGAGCTGGCTGCAGAGTGATGTCGGTCGCCTGACCGGTTACTGGAGCGGAGCCTACACTTACTGGGAAGGCGACAAGACCTCCAGTAACAACAGCCTGTCGTTCTCGCCGGTCTTTGTTTACGAATTTGCCGGTCAATCGGTCAAACCGTATGTGGAGGCGGGGATTGGCGTCGCGGCGTTCTCCAATACCAAGTACGAATCCAATAATCTCGGCGGCTCTTTTCAGTTTGAAGACCGCTTCGGTTTTGGTCTGCGTTTCAATGGCGGGCATGAAGTCGGAATTCGTGCGACGCACTATTCCAACGCCGGCCTGGCCAGTGACAACGACGGGGTAGAAAGTTACTCGCTGCATTACACAATGCCGTTGTAACGGATACACGCCTCACCCCTGTGGGAGCGAGCTTGCTCGCGAAAGCTATTTCATATTCAACGATGATGTTGAATGAAAGACCGCCTTCGCGAGCAAGCTCGCTCCCACAGTTGTTTTCAGTGAACTCAAAAATCAGCGGTAGGCGGTCGTGATGCCTTTGCGTTCTTCAATGCATTCCGGCGCGCCCATCTCGAACTCGCGGCAAATCAGCGGACGCTTTTCGTAAATCGTGCACATCATGCTGTCGCGATCCAGCGCCGCGCACCAGCCGTCGTCCAGACGCAGCATCACTTCGCCGCCCCACTCATCGGTATCGATAAAACGATCAGGCACGCCGGTGTCGGTGATCAGCATGACTTCAAGCTGACAGCAGCACGCCGCGCAAGTGGAGCAGGTGACCGCCGGTTCAGTGATTTGATGGTGGGGAATGGTCTTCATGGCCGGCAGTGTAAGGCAGTGGTCGACATGCGTGTGAAAGGTCTGACGGACGCTCAGTGGCTTAATCGCCGGGCCATCACATGCAACAGCGGAAACAGCAGCGCCCAGAGCAGGCCGATGCCGATCAGGGTGGGCAACTCGCCGTAGGGGAATTGCACGCCTGCCAGCCGCCCGCCGGCGTAGTACGACAATGCGCCGCCGACGGCACCCAGGGAACTCGCCAGCCACCACGGCCGGGCGCTCCATGCCAGGCAGTGGCGCAAAGTGGTCGCGAGCAGCGCCCACAACAGCATCAGCCACAGTGGAATCAGCGGCGACAAATCCTGAAATTCGAACACGCCCAAAGCGCGCAAAACGCTGTCCACCGCCGTGCCGACAATCACCACGCTCAACATCAAACGGCCTTCAGCCGCCCAACTGCTGATCCAGCGCAGATGGATGACCAGCACCGCCAGCGCCACCAGCAGCCACAAACTGTTGCCGCCGAGTACGCAGATCAGCCAGCCGATCTGGAACAACACCGCATTGGCCACACGCTCAAGCATCGAAGCGCCCGAGCAGCGGCGCAGTCATTGCAGCCGGTTTGGCCAGCAGCAATTGCGCGGTGCCGATGGTGCGTTCGAGGAATCCACCTTCGCAGTAACACAGGTAAAACTCCCACAGACGCAGGAAATAATCGTCGTAACCCAACTCGCTCAAACGGCCATGGGCGTGGCGGAAGTTCTCGTGCCACAGGCGTAGGGTTTTTGCATAATGCAGGCCGAAATCTTCCATGTGCAGCAGGTTCATGTCGGTGTCGCGGCTGACCACTTCGAGCATTTTCTGCACGCAGGGCAGGGCGCCGCCGGGGAAGATGTAGCGCTGGATGAAATCGACGCCGCGCTTGGCCTGTTCGTAACGCTGCTCGCGGATGGTGATCGCCTGGATCAACATCAGGCCGTTGCTCTTGAGCAACTGCGCGCACTGTTTGAAGTAGGTCGGCAGGAAGCGGTGGCCGACGGCTTCGATCATCTCGATCGACACCAGTTTGTCGTATTCGCCGGTCAGGTCGCGGTAGTCCTTGAGCAGCAGCGTGACCTGATCCTGCAAACCCAGTTGTTCGATGCGTTGCGCGGTAAACGCGTACTGCTCTTTCGAGAGGGTCGTGGTGGTGACGCGGCAACCGTAGTTCTGCGCCGCGTAGAGCGCCATGCTGCCCCAACCGGTGCCGATTTCCAGCAAATGGTCGCTGGGTTGGAGCGCGAGCTTCTGACAGATCCGCTCGAGTTTGTTCAGCTGCGCCTGTTCGAGGCTGTCTTCTGGCGTAAGGAACTGCGCCGCCGAATACATCATGGTCGGATCAAGAAACTGCTCGAACAGGTCGTTACCGAGGTCGTAGTGCGCGGCGATGTTTTTCTGCGAACCCTTGCGCGTATTGCGATTCAGCCAATGCAGGCCTTGCACCAACGGCCGGCCGAGGCGCGCCAGGCCGCCCTCCATGGCATCGAGCACGTCGAGATTGCTGACGAACACGCGCACCACCGCTGTCAGATCCGGCGAACTCCAATAGCCGTGGATAAACGCTTCGCCGGCACCAATCGAACCGTTGCCCGCGACCATGCCCCAGACGGCCGGATCCGTCACATGGATTTCCCCGAGCAACGCACTGCCGGGCGTACCGAACATCAGCCGTTCGCCATCCTCGACCACTAGCAGTTGCCCGTTTTTCAACTGAGCCAATTGGCGCAGCACGCCACGGCGCAGTAGCGATCCGGTCAAACTGTTGGCGCTGAACCGACTGATCGACAGACTAGAGGATTTCATGGCGGTGCTCCTTGGGAGGCACAGTGGCGGTTTGAAAGCTGCCGTCGGCAGTCTGATGAGCAAAGATCGGTGCGCGTTTGAGCAGCAGGCGCAGTGCCTGCCAGTAAATCGCCAAGGCGGTTTTCGCGGTCATCCACGGAAAGCGCCGCAAGTAACGATGCAGGCTGCGACGATCAAGATTTTCGCGTTGCAGATTGAGCGTGGCGTCGAACAGTTTGTGCTCGCCCTGCCAGTCGGCCATGTGCACGCCGAGGGCTTGCGCGGCGGGACTGAAACTCATGCGGTATTCGAGGTCGCGCGGCAAAAACGGCGAAACGTGAAAGGCCTTGGCCACGGCGAAGTGCTGGTGAAAATCCTGCAGGTTGGCGGGCGTACGCGCCGGCAGCACGTAGTGATAGCGCTCGCGCCACGGCGTGTTGGTGACCTCGCAGACAATCGCCGCCAGCTGCCCGTCGGCCTCATGGCAATAAAAGAAACTCACCGGATTGAACGACAACCCCCAGCTACGCGCTTGGGTCAGCAGGCAAATCGAGCCTTGCGGTTCATGGCCGATGGCGATGCCGACCTGCTGACGCACGGCATCGATCAGGCATATGCCTCGGCCAGTGAATGCCTTCAGATAGTCCGTCTCGCGAAACGAAAAGGGCGCAAAGCGGCTGCTCCCGGCCAGCGGCGACAGTGCAAGCACTGCATCCTGTTCACTGAGATCGAGGTAGAGCAAACCGATCCGGTAGCGGAATTCATGGCGGCGCGGCGAGAAACGCCGATGGCCGATCCAGCCGCTGTAGAGGGCGCTGTTCATAAGGTTTCCCCGAATGCGGCGGCCACGCGCAAGGCGCTGACCACACCGTCTTCATGAAAACCGTTGGCCCAATAGGCGCCGCAATAATGCGTGTGTTGCGCGCCATCCAGTTCGCCCCAGCGATTCTGTGCCGCCACTGCCGCGAGGCTGAATTGCGGATGGGCGTAGGTGTAACGGGCAAGCACTTTGTCCGGGCTGATGCCGGCGCTCTGATTGAGGCTGACGCAGAACGTGGTGTCGCTCTGAATGCCCTGCAGAATGTTCATGTCGTAGGTGACGGCGGCGTGGGTATGGCCGGCGCCGCTGAGCCGATAATTCCAGCTCGCCCAGGCCAGTTTGCGTGTCGGTAGCAAACGCGTGTCGGTGTGCAACACCACTTCGTTGTCGGCGTAGGGCAGGGCACCGAGGATCGCGCGTTCGGCGTCGCTTGGCACCGCCAGCAGTTGCAACGCTTGATCGCTGTGGCAGGCGAACACCACCTGATCGAAGTGTTCGAGGCCTGCCGGGCTGTGGATAACTACGCCATGCACGTCACGATCAACCCGGGCTACCGGGCAATTGAGACGAATCCGCTCTTTGAACGCTGCCGTCAGCGGTGCGATATAGGCGCTCGAGCCGCCTTCGATAACTTGCCATTGAGGCCGATCACTGACCGACAACAAGCCGTGATTCTTGAAGAATCGCACAAAAAACTGCAGCGGAAAGTTGAGCATTTCTGCCATCGGCATCGACCAGATCGCCGAGCCCATCGGCACGATGTAATGCAGGATGAACCGTTCGCCGTAACCGCCGGCCTTGAGGTACTCGTCGAGGGTGGTGTCAGCAGCGATGCGCAGTTCGATGAGGTCGCGTTGGGCTTCTTTGTTGAAGCGCAGGATGTCGCGCAACATGCCCCAGAATCCCGGCGAAAACAGGTTGCTGCGTTGGGCGAAGAGGCTGTTGAGGTTGTTGCCGTTGTATTCCAGGCCGGTGTCCGGGTCGGTCACCGAGAAACTCATTTCCGTCGGTTTGAACGGCACGCCGAGCTGCCCGAGCAAGCGGATGAAGTTCGGGTAGGTCCAGTCGTTGAACACGATGAAACCGGTGTCCACCGAATATTGGCGGCCATCGACGGTCACCGGCACGGTGTGCGTGTGGCCACCGACCCAGTCGCCCGCCTCGAACACCGTGACTTCATGGCGGCGATTGAGCAGGTAGGCGCAGGTAAGCCCGGCGATGCCGCTGCCGACGATGGCGATTTTCATGTCGGATCCGTCAGCGGAGGTGACTTGCGCACCATGCGCTTGCCGATCGCCAGTTGGACGCGTGCCGGCAGTTTCGACAGCGGCCACAGCGCGGCCATGAACAGCGCCGGAAAGGCGATTTCCAATGGCCGATCCTTGAGCTTGGCGAAGATGTGCCGTGCGGCTTTATCCACAGGCCAGCTCAAGGGCATGGGGAAGTCGTTTTTCGCGGTCAGCGGAGTTTCGACAAAACCGGGGCTGACCACGGTGACTTCAATGCCTTCGTCGGCCAGATCGATGCGCAACGATTCGAACAGGTAACGCAAGCCGGCCTTCGAGGCACCGTAGGCTTCGGCCCGTGGCAGTGGCAAGTAGGTCACCGAACTGGCCACGCCGATCAGGTGCGGCGCGATACCTTTGCGCAGCAGCGGCAGCGCGGCTTCGATGCAATAACTGCTGGCGAGCAGATTGGTGCGCACCACATGCTCGACGATCGAGGAGTCGAACTGTTTGGCATCGACGTATTCGCAAGTGCCGGCGTTGAGAATCACCGAGTCCAGCGAACCCCAGTCCACGGCGATCTGCTCACCGATTTCGCGCACCGTCTGGCTGTTGGTCAGATCCCCCGGCACCACCAATACCTGCCCCGGATAGCGTTGCGACAAGACCTTGAGCGGGGCGATCTGGCGGGAACTGACCGCCAGGTGCGCACCGGTTTTCAGGATCTCTTCAGCCAGCGCGGCGCCGATGCCACTGCTGGCCCCGGTCAACCAATAACGCCGTGGAGGTGTACGACTCATCCCATTCTCCTTTTCAGCCAGGCAATGACCCGGCCCAATACTGGCAAGTGCTCATACAGCAGCGCCCCGGCATCAAAGTAATCCCGATGGCGATAAACCTTGTCGTGCCACAGCAGATGCGAGCAGCCGCTGACACGAATCACACGGCCACCCGCCAGGCGCGGATGGCGATAACTCATGACCCAGCGCAGGTAGCCTTCGCAGTCGCCGATCTGGTCGAAACCATGAAAGTCGAAGCGCAGTTCGCTGACGTTGGCGTATAGCTCGCCGAAATAGTCGCGTAACTGCGCCAGTCCCTGAACCTCGTGCAGCGGGTCGGTGAAGTGAATGTCATCGCTGTACAGCTCGCCCAAGCTTTGCAGGTTGTCTTTGTTCAACGCTGAGAATTGCCGGGCGAAGCGGCGCAGGAATTCACTCATCGTCGCCTCCTGTAGACGTACGCGCAGGCAGGTTCTTGAAGGCTGCCAGTGCCCGTTGGCGTGAGTCGCTGAGGTTGACGATCGGCGACGGATAATCCACCGCACCGAACAAACCACCGAGGTTGGCCGGGTTGTGCAGTTCTTTTTTGTTGAGGTCGGCCAGTTCCGGCAACCAGTGCTTGATGAACAGGCCCTCGCTGTCGAATTTTTCCGACTGGCTCAGCGGATTGAAGATGCGGAAGTACGGCGCCGAATCGGTGCCCGTCGACGAACTCCACTGCCAGCCACCGTTGTTTGCTGCCAGATCGCCGTCGATCAGGTGACGCATGAAAAAGCGTTCGCCTTCGCGCCAGTCGATCAGCAGGTTTTTCGTCAGAAACATCGCCACGACCATGCGCAGGCGATTGTGCATCCAGCCGGTTTCGAGCAATTGGCGCATGGCCGCGTCAATGATCGGCAAACCGGTGCGCGCCTCTTGCCACGCGGCGAGATCGTCCGGCGCATCACGCCAGGCGAGGGCCTCGGTTTCCGGGCGAAACGCGCGGTGCCGCGAGACCCGTGGATAGCCGACCAGGATGTGTTTGTAGAACTCGCGCCACAGCAGCTCGTTGATCCAGGTGACCGCACCGACCTTGCCGCTCTCGAACTCGCCCTGATTGCTTTGCAGGGCGGCGTGCAGGCATTGCCGTGGCGAAATCACACCGGCAGCGAGATACGCCGAGAGCTGACTGGTGCCGGGCTTGGCCGGGAAGTCGCGTTCGCTTTGGTAGTAGTCGATTTGCGCGTCGGTGAAAGTGTCGAGACGGCGCCGGGCTTCCTGTTCGCCGGCCGGCCACAGATCGCGCAGGGTTTGGCTCGGTGTGGCGAAGCCTTTGACGGAGTCGGGAATCGGGTCGCTGTCTATCGCTAGTTTTGCTTGTTTGCCTGGGGCCTTGACCAGCGCCGGCATCGAGCGATGCAGGCGTTCGTAACAGACTTTGCGGAACTGGCTGAACACCTTGAAGTAACTCTCGGTCTTGGTCAGTACGCTGCCGGGTTTGAACAGCAACTGGTCGAGATAGCTGTGAAACGTGATGCCCTCGGCCTTCAGTGTTTCGGCCACCGCTGCATCGCGACGGCTTTCATGGACGCCATATTCTTCATTGACGTGAACCGCCGCTATCTTCAGTTGCCGGCAGAGCTTGAGCAGTTCCGCCGGGGCTTGATCCCAATGGCTTGCAGTGCGAATCAGCAACGGGATATTCAGTTGGCCAAGGCTTGCGCTCAGCTCACGCAGGTTGCGCAACCAGAAGTCGACCTTGCACGCTGCATCGTCATGCTCAAGCCACTGCTGCGGGCTCAACAGGTACACGGCGACCGTCGGGCCGCGCGCTGCGGCAGCCGCGAGGGCAGTGTTGTCATGTTGGCGCAGGTCGCTGCGCAGCCAGATCAATTGCATGTCGGAACTCACGGCGTCCATTAAATCAGCCCACGCTTAACGAGTTCCTGGTGCGCAAGAAGCGCATCTTCCGCCAGGAACACATCAGCCATCTCGGAGATTTTTACGGACAACTCGGCGTGGTGGATGCATACCGTTGGTCCGACCAGCATTTTTGGGCAACTGACTCCGTTCAATAGTTTCGGCAACTGCGCAAGGTTCATGGCTTTGCTGGAATACAGCAGTACGCCACGGGCTTGCAGATGTTCGACCGCCAGCGCCAGTTCGGCGGCCGGCAGCGGCCAGTCAAACACTTGCACCGGACAATCGGCGCTGCTGATCAGCCACGCGCACAGCCACAGGTGAGGTTCCAGTGGCAGGTCGGAATGATTGATCAACAGCAGCGGGGCGCCATGCAACTGACGATTGTTATGGTAGATGCGTGTGCCGAATTTGCTGCGTAACCACGAATAAAAGAACACTCGTTCCATCTGCGCGCCGAACTGGCCCTGCCAACGCTGCTCCAGTTCCGCCAGCAGCGGCATCAGCAATTGCTCGCACAACGTGCGTGGCGGATAAAGCGCCATAGCCTGATTGACGCTGTCGTCGAGGCTGCGTTCGTTGAGTTGCGTGACGGCCGCCAGCAGTGTCTGGCGCAAGCGCTGCCAGTCGTTTTCCACCGTTTCGCTGAACGCCTGTGGCGTGTCGAGCAGCGGTTTGACCTGACTGACGGCAACACCACGGTTGAGCCAGGTGAGGATGGTCAGAATCTGTTGCACGTGTTCGGCCGAATACAGCCGGTGACCTTTGGGGGTGCGTTGCGGCACGACCAGCCCGTAGCGGCGTTCCCACGCACGCAGGGTGATCGCATTGACGCCGGTCTGCCGAGCGACTTCGCGAATCGGCAGCCAGCCCTCGTCGAGGGCTTTTTTAAAATCCGCGCCAAGGTCTTCCTGGGCGCTGGTATCCATTTTGTCGTTCATTAGATTGCGTTTCGCAGGCTGAGGTTTTCCGGGTGCGGTTGCAGGTAGACCTGTTGCGCGATGTACGAATCCGGATGGAGGCGAAAGTGATGCTTGAGCAGCGTCAACGGCACCACCAGCGGCACGATGCCTTGGCGGTACTGGCCGATGACGTGTTGCATTTCCTGTTTGTCTTCGGCGCTGATTACCTGTTTCAGATAACCGCTGATGTGCAGCAGCACGTTGCAGTGCGTGCCACGGGTGGCGCATTTCTTCAATGCCGCCATCAGTTCGCTGAAGTAGCGCGGGCCGAGTTCGGCGGGATCGGTGTGCGCCATGTTGCCGAGCAGTTTGCCCAGTGCTTTGTATTGCAGCGGGTTGTGCGCCATCAGCAAATATTTGTAGCGCGAATGGAATTCGGTGAGGGCGCGGCGGCTCAGGCCATTGGCGAGGACTTGTTGCCATTCGCTGTAGGCGAACACGCGGGTGATGAAGTTCTCGCGCAGCACCGGATCGTTGAGGCGCCCGGCTTCTTCCACGGGCAGATCCGGATGCCGTGCGCAGAACGCCTGGGCATAAATGCCGCGTCCGCCGCCATTCACCGGGGCACCGTTGGCGTGGTAGACCTTGACCCGTTCCAGGCCGCAGGACGGCGATTGCTGCATGAAGATGTAGCCGCAGATGTCATCGAGTTCGGCGGCCATTTTCTCGCCGTATTCGGCCAGTGGCTGGGTGACGTTGATCGCCCGGTTCACCGTGCCGACCGCTTGTGGATGCTCAGCGTCGCCGACGAGGCGGATGGGTTCGCGCGGGATGCCCAGGCCGATGGCCACTTCCGGGCATACGGGGACAAAATCGAAATGCTCGGTGAGGGTGCGGCTGCACAGGCGAGATTCCTTGTGTCCACCGTTGTAGCGCACCTCGGCGCCCAGCAGGCAGGCGCTGATGGCGATTTTTGGTTTGGCTGCGCAAGAGTCAGACATGGGCACCTCGAATCCATACCTGTACAGAGGTTGATCTCTGTACAACTTTGCTCAGCATAGATTCATGGGTGTACAAGTCAAATGATTTGTATAACTTTTTGGATTGAACGCCGTTCACTGTGGGAGCGAGCTTGCTCGCGAATACGCATTAACATTCAACAAATGCATTGATTGACACACCGCCTTCGCGAGCAAGCTCGCTCCCACAGGGGACGGTATTTACTTCCAGCCCTGCAGCCATTCGGCGTTGTTCTGTAGTGTCTGCCAATCGAGGCGCTCAGCACGCTTGGTCAACACCGCCTGCAACTCAACCGCCAGCACCGTGCCTTCCTCATCACGGAACAACTCGGTCACCAGAAAATGTTTTTCACGATTCTGCGGCTGTGCTGCTGTCCATTTCGACAGCAGCAATTTACGCGGATTGATGCGGTTCATTGCAGGTGTTCGTGCAAACGTCGCGCAGCTTCCTGGCCACTGAGCCAAGCGCCTTCGACGCGCCCGGACAGGCACCAGTCGCCGCAGGCGTAGAGGCCCAGATCGGCATCGGCCAGCGTCGCCCATTCGTGGCCTGTTGCGGGACGTGCGTAGAGCCAGCGGTGGGCGAGGCTGAAGGTTGGCGCGGGCATGGCGCTGTGCAGCAACTCGGCAAAGGCACCGTGCAGTTGCTCGATCACCGCTTCCTTGGACAAGTCGATGTGTTGCCGGCTCCACGCGCTGGTGGCATGCAGCACCCAGGTGTCGAGGGTGTTGTCGCGCCCCGGTTTGCTGCGGTTGCGCGCCAGCCAGTCGAGTGGGCTGTCTTGCACGAAGCAACCTTCGATGGGTGTATCCAGCGGTGTCTCGAAAGCGAGGGCAACGGCCCAGGTCGGCTCCATTTTCACTCCGGCAGCCGCGCCGGCGAGCTTCGGTGCCGCGGCCAGCAAGGCAGTTGCTTGCGGCGCCGGCGTGGCGATCACGACGTGGCTGAACGGCCCGTGAGTGAAACCTTCGGCGTCCTGCAAATGCCAATGTTCTTCACCGCGATAGACCTCGGTGATGCGGCAGGCAAAGTGCACTTCCAGGCCGTTGAGCAGGCCACGAGTGATGGCGCTCATGCGCGGCGTCCCGACCCAGCGGGTCTGCTCGTCCGGCGACAGATTCAGCTGCCCGCCCTGATAGGTGTAGAGCTGCGGCGTCCACTCGGCGACCCAGCCCAGGCTTTGCCAACGCTGCACTTCAGTGACGAAGCGGCGGTCGCGAGCAGTGAAATACTGCGCGCCCATGTCCAGCGAGCCAGCGTCGCTGCGCTTGCTCGACATGCGTCCGCCGCTGCCGCGACTTTTATCGAACAATTGCACGGTATGCCCTGTCTCTGTCAGAGCCTGGGCGGCGGAGAGCCCGGCGATGCCGGTGCCGATGATTGCGATAGGTACAGTCATAGGGGCCTCGTTTACCTTTCTGTACAGACTACGCCGTGGATGAAACCTGTACAATTTTGTTTTTTGGTATAACTTCTAGCGTTCTCGTTCTGACAGCTTGGCCTATGGTTAAACAATAGAGCCTGCCCGATAGAAAAGATCCCTGCTTATAAAAATAGACTAGTGATCCGGGTTAAACGCCACGCGAGGAAGATGTCATGCACATATTGCTGACCGGCGGTACTGGTTTGATAGGACGTCAGCTCTGCCGACACTGGTTGGGGCAGGGACATCGCTTGACGGTGTGGAGCCGCAAGCCGGAGAAAGTCGCGAAGATTTGCGGTGCACAGGTGCGCGGCATCGCGCGCCTGGAAGATCTCGGCGAGGAACCTGTGGACGCGATCATCAATCTGGCCGGCGCGCCGATTGCCGATCGGCCATGGACCCATCGCCGCAAAGCGTTGCTGTGGAGCAGCCGTATCACGCTGACAGAGACGCTGTTGGCCTGGCTCGAAACCCGCGCGCAGAAACCGGCATTGCTGATTTCCGGATCGGCAATCGGCTGGTACGGCGATGGCGGTGAGCGCGAGTTGACCGAAGAATCGCCGCCGGTGATCGACGATTTCGCCAGCCAGTTGTGCATCGCCTGGGAGGAAACCGCACTGCGCGCCGAAGCGCAGGGCATCCGTGTGGTACTGGTGCGAACGGGTCTGGTGCTGTCGGCCGAGGGCGGCTTTTTGTCGCGGTTATTGCTGCCGTTCAAACTCGGGCTGGGCGGGCCTTTGGGCAATGGTCGGCAGTGGATGCCGTGGATTCATATCAACGATCAAATCGCCCTGATTGATTTTCTTCTGCACCGCGAGCAGGCCGCTGGTCCTTATAATGCCTGCGCGCCGCAACCGGTGCGCAATCGCGAATTTGCCAAAACGCTGGGCAGCGTGTTGCACCGCCCGGCGTTCATGCCGATGCCGACGCTGGCGCTGAAAGTCGGCCTCGGCGAAATGTCTTTGTTGTTGCTCGGCGGCCAGAAGGCTATGCCGGCACGCTTGCTGGAAGCGGGTTTCACTTTCCAGTTCACGGATTTACGCGCGGCCCTGGATGATCTCTCCAGCCGCCTCTGAAATAGGACGTTGCATGACCGATCACGCCTTGCTTCTGGTCAACCTGGGTTCCCCGGCCTCCACCTCGGTGGCCGATGTGCGCAGCTACCTCAATCAATTCCTGATGGACCCGTACGTGATCGACCTGCCATGGCCGGTGCGGCGTCTGTTGGTGTCGCTGATCCTGATCAAGCGCCCCGAGCAATCGGCCCACGCCTATGCCTCGATCTGGTGGCAGGAGGGTTCACCGCTGGTGGTGCTCAGCCGTCGCCTGCAACAGCAGATGACCGCGCAGTGGAGCCACGGCCCGGTCGAGTTGGCGATGCGCTACGGTGAGCCTTCGATTGAAACCTGTTTGCTGAAACTGGTCGCGGCGGGGCACAAGCGCATCACGCTGGCGCCGCTGTATCCACAGTTCGCCGACAGCACCACAACCACGGTGATCGAAGAAGCGAAACGGGTGATCCGGCAGAACAAGCTCGATGTGCAATTGTCGGTGCTGCAACCCTTCTACGATCAGCCGGAATACCTCGATGCGTTGGTCGAAAGCGCCAGGCCGCATCTGCAACAGGATTACGATCACTTGCTGCTGAGCTTCCACGGTTTGCCTGAGCGGCACCTGACCAAACTCGATCCGACCGGCAATCATTGCTTCAAGAATGAAGACTGCTGCAAGAACGCTTCGCCTGCGGTATTGGCCACCTGTTATCGCGCGCAATGCCTGCGTACAGCGGCGTTGTTCGCGGAGCGCATGGGCCTGCCGGATGGCAAATGGTCGGTGTCGTTTCAGTCGCGGCTGGGCCGGGCCAAGTGGATCGAACCGTACACCGAAGCGCGCCTGGATGAGCTGGCGAAAAACGGCGTGAAGAAGATTCTGGTGATGTGCCCGGCGTTTGTCGCCGATTGCATCGAGACGCTGGAAGAGATTGGCGATCGCGGCAAGGAACAGTTCCGCGAAGCGGGGGGGGAGGAGTTGGTGCTGGTGCCGTGCCTGAATGACGACCGGCAATGGGCTAAGGCGTTGGCAACCCTCTGCGAACGAGCGCCGCTGGCCCTCTAAAAGCAAATCGCGAGCAGGCTCACTCCTACAGGTATTGCGTTGACCTTGTAGGAGTGAGCCTGCTCGCGTTAGCTATCTGTCAGGCGATGAAGATCTAAAGGTTCAGATCAGCGGCTCATCCGCCTTCTTGTTCTTCCAGCCATCATTGCCCGGCAGAATCAGGTTCAGCGCAATCGCCACCACCGCGCACAACGCGATGCCTTTGAGGCCAAAGTCGTCTGGACCGGTGCCGGTGCCGACCAGCACACCGCCAATCCCGAACACCAACGTCACCGAGACGATCACCAGATTGCGCGCTTCGCCCAGATCGATCTTGTGACGGATCAGGGTGTTCATCCCCACCGCTGCGATCGAACCGAACAGCAAGCACAGAATCCCGCCCATCACCGGTACCGGAATGCTTTGCAGTAGCGCGCCGAATTTGCCGATGAACGCCAGGCTGATAGCGAAGATCGCCGCCCAGGTCATGATTTTCGGGTTGTAGTTCTTGGTCAGCATCACTGCGCCCGTCACTTCCGCGTAGGTGGTGTTTGGCGGACCACCGAACATGCCGGCAGCGGTGGTGGCAATGCCGTCACCGAGCAGGGTGCGATGCAGGCCTGGCTTCTTCAGATAGTCGCGACCGGTCACGCTGCCGACGGCAATCACGCCACCGATGTGCTCAATGGCCGGAGCCAGCGCCACCGGAACGATGAACAGAATTGCCTGCCAGTTGAATTCCGGCGCGGTGAAGTGCGGGATCGCAAACCATGGCGCAGCGGCAATCTTCGCGGTATCGACCACACCGAAATAGAACGCCATAGCAAAACCGACCAGCACACCGGAGATGATCGGCACCAGACGGAAGATGCCTTTGCCGAACACCGCCACGATCAGCGTGGTCAGCAGCGCCGGCATCGAGATCAGCATCGCGGTCTGGTAATGGATCAGTTCAGAACCGTCACCAGCCTTGCCCATCGCCATGTTCGCGGCAATCGGCGCCATGGCCAGGCCGATGGAAATGATCACCGGGCCAATCACCACCGGTGGCAGCAGACGGTCGATGAAACCGGTGCCTTTGATCTTCACGGCAAGGCCGAGGAAGGTGTAGACGAAACCGGCCGCCATCACACCGCCCATGGTCGCGGCGAGGCCGAACTGGCCCTTGGCGAGAATGATCGGGGTGATGAAAGCGAAGCTCGACGCCAGAAACACCGGCACCTGACGCCCGGTGACGATCTGGAACAGAATCGTCCCCAGACCTGCGGTAAACAGTGCCACGTTCGGGTCCAGGCCCGTGATCAGCGGCATCAGCACCAGGGCGCCGAAAGCCACGAACAGCATCTGGGCGCCGGACAGCACCGTGCGCCAGAGCGGATCGTTGAACTCTTGCTGCATGCTCACGCGTCCTTCTGCTTGGTGCCGAAGATCTTGTCACCGGCGTCGCCAAGCCCTGGGATGATGTAACCGTGCTCGTTCAAGCGCTCATCGATGGACGCGGTGTAGATGGTCACGTCCGGGTGAGCCTTTTCTACGGCAGCAATGCCTTCCGGTGCGGCAACCAGCACCATCGCGCGGATGTCTTTGCAGCCGGCTTTCTTCAACAGATCAATGGTCGCAACCATGGAGCTGCCGGTGGCAAGCATCGGGTCGATGATCATCGCCAACCGTTCGTCGATTTCCGGAACCAGTTTTTCCAGATAGGTGTGCGCTTGCAGGGTTTCTTCGTTACGGGCAACGCCCACAGCGGAAACCTTGGCACCCGGGATCAGGCTCAGCACGCCTTCCAGCATGCCGATACCGGCGCGCAGGATCGGCACGACGGTGATCTTCTTGCCGGCGATTTTCTCGACCGACACGGTGCCGCACCAGCCTGCAATATCGTAGGACTCCAGCGGCAAATCTTTGGTAGCTTCATAGGTCAACAGGGCGCCGACTTCCTGAGCGAGCTCACGGAAATTCTTGGTGCTGATGTCAGCGCGGCGCATCAGGCCGAGTTTATGGCGGATCAGCGGATGGCGGATCTCGAGGATGGGCATGGAAAAACTCCGGCGGCGGGCAAAAAAACCGGCCTAGATTAATCTATCCGAGGGTGATGTCCTATAGGACATTCTGTACGTTAGTCCACAAATGCTTGATTCGACCTCGCGGGATGCGTACCTTTGCCCGCTTTTCCGAAATCGAACCCCCTGGAGAGCGCCATGTCCGCTGATCTCGAGCATATCCGTCAAATCATGCGAGAGGCTGACTGCCTGTACACCGAATCTGAAGTCGAGGCGGCCATCGCCCGCGTCGGTGCACAAATCAACGAGCAACTGGCTGACAGCAACCCGGTGGTGTTCTGCGTGATGAATGGCGGCCTGATCTTCTCCGGCAAGCTGCTGACGCATCTGCAATTCCCGCTGGAAGCGTCCTACCTGCACGCGACCCGTTATCGCAACGAAACCAGCGGTGGCGACCTGTTCTGGAAAGCCAAGCCGGAAGTCTCGTTCATCGACCGCGACGTGCTGATCATCGACGACATCCTCGACGAAGGTCACACCCTCGGCGCGATCATCGACTTCTGCAAACACGCCGGCGCGCGCAAAGTGCACACCGCCGTACTGATCGACAAGGATCACGACCGCAAGGCGCGTCCTGACCTGAAAGCCGATTTCGTCGGCCTGCCGTGTATCGACCGTTACATCTTCGGTTACGGCATGGACTACAAAGGCTACTGGCGCAACGCCAACGGGATCTTTGCCGTTAAAGGCATGTAAACAAGATCAAAAGATCGCAGCCTTCGGCAGCTCCTACATGGGATTGATGTAAACCCGTAGGAGCTGCGGAACGCTGCGATCTTTTGCTTTTAATCCCATGCTAGAGTGCTCGGCCCCGCCCTCCGGAGCCTGTCATGCGCCTCTTTGTCCGCAGCCTCGCCGCGCTTTTCCTGATCTTCAGCCTGCCGCTGTCCGCCGCGCCGATGCACAGCCAATTCCTGCCGCCGGACGATCTGACCGTGCGCGATGCCGAGCCTGAACAGCAGCAACTCATGCAGGTCACTGACTATTCCGTAGTGGTGGGCGCACAACGCCAGTCCAATCAACAGCCGATTCCGGTCACGTCACCGCTGCTGATTCGCCTCAAGGGCAAATCCCTGAACAAGGGCGCGACGATCACTCAGGTGCTGGTCAATTTCGACGGCGAAAGCAAAAGCCTGAAAAAGCCGGTTTATGACGACAAGAGCAAAACCCTCACACTGTTTTATCCACAGGCCCAATACCGTGTGATTATCGATCTGCTGCGCAATGACACCGTGTATGTGCAGTTCCTCAGTTACGCCAACGGTCATATCTGGGCCGATTTGCACACCGGGGCGCTGCGATCGCGTTGAGCCGGGCGGCCGGGCAGGGGTAAACTGCCCGCCCCGTGTCATGTCTGCGAGCTGGAGTCGGCAATGCGTAAAGATAAGAAACAAGTGATTGGTGACGAGATCGGCGATGAGCAGATCAAGCTGTTCCTCGATTTTGAACCGGTCGACGCCACGTCGCCGTCGCTGCACAAACTGATCAAGGCTTACCGTGGCCTGCGCATCGATGACTTCGAACGCTTCTTGGGCTTCTTCGTTGCGGCTGGCTACGACGTCGATGGCAAGGACGAACAGGGCAAGACCTTCGTTGAGCTGATCGCCGATCAGCGCAACGCCCCGGAATACATCGAGCTGATCGAAAAGTCCCGCACCTGAGACTTTTCCCAAGCATAAAAAAACGCCCCGCACTCACTGAGTACGGGGCGTTTTTTATGCGGCAAGATCAAGCGTAGCTTGGGGTCTCGCTGCTTTCTTCAACCAGTTCCAGCGCGATGTTGTTCTGCGTGTTGATCTTGCGATACAGCGCAGCATCGGTTTCCAGCACCTTTTCACGGGCCGGGAAGATTTCCGCCAGTTTGCCGGACCACTCGCCTTTGGCCTTGGCCGGAAAGCACTTCTCGATCAGTTCGAGCATGATCGAAACGGTCACCGACGCACCCGGCGAAGCGCCGAGCAGGGCGGCGAGGGAACCGTCCTTGGCCGCAACCAGTTCGGTACCGAACTGCAGGATGCCGCCCTTTTTCGGGTCTTTCTTGATGATCTGCACGCGTTGGCCGGCCACTTCCAGGCGCCAGTCTTCGGCTTTCGCCTCCGGGTAGAAACGGCGCAGGGAGTCCAGACGCTGTTCCATCGATTGCATCACTTCGCTGACCAGGTACTTGGTCAGGTCCATGTTGTTTTTCGCCACGGCCAGCATCGGCCCGATGTTGCCGGCGCGAACCGACAGCGGCAGGTCCATGAAGGAACCGTGCTTGAGGAACTTGGTGGTGAAACCGGCGTATGGCCCGAACAGCAGGGATTTCTTGCCGTCGACCACGCGGGTGTCCAGGTGCGGCACCGACATCGGTGGCGAACCCACAGCGGCCTGGCTGTACACCTTGGCCTGGTGCTGTTTGACCACTTCCGGGTTGTCGCAACGCAGCCACTGGCCGCTGATCGGGAAGCCGCCGAAGCCTTTGCTTTCCTCGATGCCTGAAGCCTGCAGCAACGGCAGGGCAGCGCCACCGGCACCGAGGAAGACGAACTTGGCGTCGACTTCACGGCTGCTGCCGCTGTTGACGTCCTTGATGCTGACGGTCCAGCCACTGCCGTTACGCTTGAGGCCGGTCACGCGCTTGCAGTATTTGACTTGAGCATCGGGAGCGCTGGTCAGGTGCTTGAGCAACTGATTGGTCAGGGCGCCAAAGTTGACGTCAGTGCCGTTCATCACGCGGGTCGCGGCGAGGACTTCGTCCGGCGAGCGGCCCGGCATCATCAGCGGCATCCACTCGGCCATCTTGGCCTTGTCTTCGGTGTACTCCATGTCGGCGAACGCGTGATGCTTGTGCAGCACGTCGAAGCGCGACTTGAGGAAGGACACGCCTGAGTCGCCCTGGACGAAGCTCAGGTGCGGCACCGGGCTGATGAAGGATTTGCACGAGCCGAAGGTGCCTTTTTTGGTCAGGTACGACCAGAACTGCTTCGACACCTCGAACTGGGTGTTGATGTGCACGGCTTTCTTGATGTCGACGGTGCCATCGGCGGCTTGCGGCGTGTAGTTCAGCTCGCACAGGCCGGCGTGACCGGTACCGGCGTTGTTCCACGGGTTGGAACTCTCCGCAGCACCGGAATCCATCAGCTCGACGACTTCCAGCTTGATCGCGGGGTCGAGCTCTTTGAGCAGTACGGCAAGGGTGGCACTCATGATGCCGGCCCCAACCAGTACTACGTCGACTGCTTCGTTATGCGCCATTTAACGCGTCTCCAAAATCTGCAGCACCAAATTGTCGGCATGGCTGCCAGGCGTTCCGGGACAGGTCAGTGATGTCCGGGCTATCCGTGGTCAGGTTCGCCATGTCCGAATCTTCGCAATTTTTCGCAACTTCGACGGATGTATGCGGCTTGGCTTTCAAGAGCTCCATGAACTCATTTCAGCACGCAGCTGGCAATTCGACTTATGGTCGAGACATCCGTTTTTGTGCAACCAAATCCGTAGCGGACAGGCTTCAGGCTCCGATATTCGAGGTATACCCGGTCCTGTGTCGTTGGGCTGTTTCAGACGCTAATGGTGCATGTTCAGACGCAAAACTTTTCATTTGCTCGCCACACTCTTGTGAAGTTGTGAAAACCCGTTTTTTTCACGCTCTTTTGAAGACGTGAACCTCAAAAAAGGGCTGTCCAGGCCTGGCACCTTGCCCGCAAAGGCAAAACAACGCGGTGGCCGAGCGTCATGACAGCTCTGCAGATTCGCGAAAAGCGGGGTTTTTGCCGGAAGAACAGGCAAGCGCGCCAACTTCACTCGATCTGTGTGGGCGGCTCTCTGTGGGCGATTTTGGGTGTCGATGCATGCGCATTGACGCTGTTGCGGGGCCCGATCAGGAGACGTCCTTATAATCGGGGGGAGATTGTATCGAAGAAATGCGCGCAGTTGCTCGTGTTTAATGACTTTTATTAGGCATCCGGTCAGATGCTCAACATCGCTTGCGCCCGTGCACGGGGCTGCGACGCTATGACGCGGGCGCTGGCGGGCAGTGGCTGGTGCAACCAGTTGAGGCGGATTTCTTCGATTTCCACCCAACCGTCACCCATTGGCTGCAGGCTGCACTGCTTGAAAGCCTGGCAATGGCCGTTGCGATCGAGCAGGGCGAAGCTGCGGTGCAACGGGCGTGGCGCGAACAACGAGATCAGATAACGCATGGTTGAGTACCTTGTGGGGGACTGATTGCAAGGTTGCCAATGCGCCGTGACGTGAAGGTGTATGGCGGGTGAATAATCTGTGACAGGAACCGCTTTCCCACAGGTTTGTCAGACATTTCAGTATTCACTGTCGGGCGCTGGTTACCCGCAGTGGCCCACCGCTATACTGCCGGCCTGTTTGTGCCTGATTCTGGAGAGAAGAGCATGTTGCAACGCCTGTTGTTCGGTTTGATCACTGTGGCCGGTTTGACCCTGGCCGGCTGCGCCCACAGCCCGCAACAACTGAACCCGGAGCCGAAGCTGACCACCCAGCTGCCAGCGGTCGGTCGTGGCCAGCCTGTTGTTGTGCGTGTAGTAGACGGTCGTCCGTCGCCAACCTTGGGCACCCGTGGCGGCCTGTACCCGGAAACCAGTGCCATCACCGTGCAGCGCGAGCAGATCCTGCCGAAGCTGCAAGCCCAGGCTGAAGCTGCCGTGCGTTTGCTCGGTTTCACCCCGACCAACAACGCACCGAACGCGCCGCAGTTGACCGTGACGTTGGCCGAACTGAAGTATCAGTCGCCGAAAGAAGGCATGTACGTGACCGAAGCGACCATCGGCGCGACCTTCCGCTCCGACGTGCAGAACGCCAACCGCCGTTACAGCGGCCGTTACGGCGCTTCGCTGGATCAGCGATTCGGTATGGCGCCGAACCAGGAAACCAACACCAAACTGGTCAGCGATGTGTTGAGCGATGCGCTGACGCGTCTGTTCAAGGATCCGACGGTGGGTCAGGTTCTGGCTGAGTAAGTTTTCGACGGATGTGCAAAAGCCCGGGGCCAGTGATGGTTCCGGGCTTTTTTGTGGGGCCTGAAATCTTACCCCCTCACCCCAGCCCTCTCCCCCAAGGGGCGAGGGGGAAAGGGAGCCGATCGGGGGCTTTTCAGAACCGGAGTTCAACTCGAGTTTTTCAGGTCGATGTATCTCGAATAAACACCTCGGTCAGTCCCCTCTCCCTCCGGGAGAGGGCTAGGGTGAGGGTGCTTTTGCTTTTTTCAGGCCGCCTGAGAATAGAAGTCGAGCACGCTAACGCCCGTCAGCAAGTCAGTCTCAGGCAAATCTGCATGCTGATGCCCGCCGAGCGCGCAATACACCAGCCAATGGCGGTCCTGAACATTGAAGGCAAGGCTGCCGACGAGGCTCTGTTGTTCGTCGTAGGGGGTGATGAGGTACAGACGATCCTGGTTTTCAGCGTGAAGCATGTCGCGTTCCATGTGCGTTTCGAGGCGCGCATCTTGGTGCATCCACATGACGAAGCCGTGACACAGGACAGCCATCGGTCGATTGTCAGGTAATTTGTCGCAAAGCCTGGGGCAGGGCACTCGGGTTTCGGTAGAATCCGCGCCGCGGTCGTCGATCTGGCGCCTGCCATACCGGTTCAGATAGAGGTCTGTGATGTCGCTGCACTTGATGACGCTGTTTACCGCCCATCCCGCCAAGTTGATCAACTTGCTGGCGTTGTTGTTGGCGTTTCCGGGCAGTTGGCTGCTGCACGCCACCCGCCGCCGTGAACAGCGCGCGATGGCCAGCATTGCCGCCCAGCGTCAGGCGCAGCCGAATGCCGAGCCAATCCTTGATTGGGCGACCTTGCGCATGAACCGGTTTTTCTATCGTTTTGGTTTTGCTTGCCTCGGGCTGGCCCTGATCGTTTCCTGGATCAGCACGCGCTTCTAAATGCTTCAGGCATAAAAAAACGGCGCCCGAAGGCGCCGTTTTTGCGTCTGCTGGCATCCGTTTACAACGGTAGCCCAGCTTTGACCCGGTACTGATTACGCACCGGCGTCGCATATTGCAGCACCAGATACGGACGATGCTCTTGCGGGCAAGCGTCCAGTCGGCTCTGCCATTCTTCCTGCGCCTTGGCCAGTTCATCCGCCGGAAACACCTCGTCAGCTTTCGGCACGCTCAGTTGCGGATCGGCGTCAGCCCACTGCGCATAGGCCAGGTAATGCACCGGGAACAAGCGGTAACCGCCGAGAATCTGCTTGTCCATTTCGATCGCCAATTGCTTGGTGTCTTCGAACAGCTCGGTGATCGGCGCGGCAAAGTTCACGTGCACGCGGCCCTTGTAGCCGGTGATGCCTTTGGCAATGCTCACGTCATCCTCGCCCGGCGCCTTGGCGTAGGTGCCAGTGGTGGCGCGGATGTACAGCTCGCGGGCCTTGGCCTGGTCGCACGGGTCATATTCGTAGCTGATCGACACCGGGGTGACGTTCAGCGAGCGGATGACTTCGCCGAACGGTTCGTCCTTGCGGCTCATGTGGAACATCTTGAGGATCGCTGACTCGGTGCGGTCGTCGCCGTCCTTCGCCCGACCTTCGGCCTGAGCGATCCAGATCGACGCACAATCGTTACGGATCGAGTGGTTGATGTACGCCGACAACAGTTGATACGCGGCCATTTTCTCGCGACGGCCAGTGATCGAACGATGAACGATAAAGCTCTTGTTCAGGCGCATCAGGTCGCTGACAAACGGCTTCTGCAGCAGGTTGTCGCCAATCGCGATGCGTGGCGTCGGCAGGCCGGCGTGGTACACGGCGTAGTTGACGAAGGCCGGGTCCATGACGATATCGCGGTGGTTGGCGATGAACAGATAGGCACTGCCGGACTTGAATTGCTCGACACCGGTGTAGGTCACGCCGTCGGTGGCGCGCTCGATGGTGTGGTCGACGTAGGACTCGACCTTGTCCTGCAACGTCGCCACCGAGGTCACGTCGGCGAACTCACGACGCAGTCGATGGGCTATAAGTGGTTTGAGCATCCAGCCGAAGGCACCGGCAAAACGCGGGAAGCGGAAGTGGGTGAGGATATCTAGAAACGCCTTGTCGCCGAGCAGTCTTGCCAGTACCACAGGTACTTCGCTGTCGTCGTAAGGTCGGATGGCATCGAATTCGCCCATCATGCTCTCTTGTTGGAAACGGCTAGGGTAAGTAAAGGTTTTGATCGAAAACCCGCGGGGCACGGTCTGAAAAAGTAGCCAGACAAAAATAGCCCTGCAAATAGACCGGCGATTATACGCACAAGTCACTTGGGAGACCGCGATGCTGGAAACCGCTGATTACGAATGTCCTTATTGTGGGGAAGTAGTAGAGACGACGCTGGACCTGTCCGGTGGAGATCAGACTTACATCGAGGACTGTCAGGTGTGTTGTCGGCCGATCACGTTTGTATTGCAGGTTCATGGAGAGGAATGGCATCTGGAAGTCTTCAGCGAAAACGAGTGAGGCGCGCCCATGCAGCGAATCTATGAGCCGGAAAACCTGATGGAAGGTGAAATGCTCAAGGGCATGCTCGCCAGCGAAGGCATCGAGGCGCACTTGATTGGTCGCGATTTGCTCGGTGGAACGGGCGAGCTGCCGATCTTCGGTCTGTTGGGCTTGTCTGTGGATAACGATCAGGCCGAATACGCCCGCGAGCTGATCACCGCGTACAATGCCGCGCTGCCGCTGCCCGGCGATGAGCCGGAGAGCTTCCCCGGGACGCTGGTCTGTTAGGCTGAGCTTCGTTTTACTTCAGAGTCGTGTTGCCCCATGTGTGGACGTTATGCCCTGTTTCGCTGGAACCGCGATTTCGCGGCCCTGCCAGGTTTTCCCGCCGATCAGCAGGCGCAGTGGAACATTTCCCCCAATGATTCGGTGTTGATGCTGCGTGCCGATGAAGCTGGCCAGCGCACGTTGGCCCGCGCCCGTTGGGGGCTGACGCCGCCGTGGCTGACCGATCTGTCGAAAACCCCGGCGCATGCCCGTGCGGAAACCGTGGCCGAGCAGCCGATGTTTCGTGAGGCGCTGCGCCAGCGTCGCTGCCTGCTGCCGGCCAACGGTTTTTACGAATGGCGCGGGACGCAGCGCAAGCGTCCGTTCTGGCTGACGCCGGGGGAGGGCTCATCACTGTTTTTTGCGGCGATCTGGGAGGCTTATCCGGTGCAGGAGCAGGTGTGGTTGAGTACAGCGGTGATTACACAACCGGCGTCGAGTCAGCGCCGGCCGTTGATCCTTGATGAAGCAGGGCAGGCGGCGTGGCTCGATCCCGAGACGCCGTTGCATGTGTTGCAGGGGTTGCTGGCCAGCGAACCGGCGGCCTTGCGCGAGCGGGTGCTGGCGAACCTGATCAATGATCCAAAGCTCAATGGGCCCGAGTGTCTGACTCCGGGTTGAAGGCATTTGATATTGCCTGTCTGATGTTCGACAAGCGGTAGCTGCGTTGTCCAGAAAAGCCAGCTACCTGTAATTTCTGACAGTAGACAATATGGGACTAACACGCGTATTCCTCCTGCGGTACTTGAAATTCTACGATTTCAGTAAGTATAAAAAGGAATGCTTTCCATGAGTGTTATCCGTCTACTTGCCAAGCTGTTCAGGAATTATCTGCTTGCAACGGTGTACGTGAGCCTTTGGTTTGATACAAGTTATGCGGGTAGCATGATTATATCCAGTACGGCCCGTAACGTATTGTCCTCGTCTGAGCTACCTCCATTGTTATCAGCTACCGCGACGGGATCAGAGCGATTCTTTGCTGTCGGTAAAATGAGAGGTACGGCCGGTTCCACGGGGTGGGAATGCACGGCAACACTTGTGGCGAGCAACGCAACGCCAAAATCTGATCAACCTGCTCTTATTATCACTGCTGATCACTGTGCTCGTGACGCCAGTATGATAGGTAGTAATGATGTCGTTATAGACATGCCGGTATCACCGAATTATTTTTTTATCCCCGCTTATTTTTATGACAATGTCCGTGATCATTACAGATATTCCATAAATCGTATTGTTTATTCGAGTATGAAAGGTGCGGATATCGGGTTGTTGCAGTTGGACGTTACCTATGGCGAACTTCGCTCGCGAGGCATTAAGCCTGCCGTTTTAAAAAACTTTGAAACCTCCGATGTTGACATTGACCTTGTACATATTCCTGAGGGGTTTTTTCCTGATCATTATCTACGGCATTCAATTTGTTCATCACAGCCGCCTGTGGCTGTTTTCGAAAGCGACTTTCCGATCAGGCCTGAGCTACCGTGGTTTTGGCCAAAGGCACGCGCCAATGACTGCATTGGCGTTTCTGGAGGCTCTTCGGGGTCACCTGTCTTTACCAAGGGTAGCAACCGTGTAATCGGCGTGCTGTCGACAACAACCGCTGCTGAGTATTCCGGTTGCGGGTATGCCCGCCCCTGTGAAATAACCGGGTCCGGATTGATCAGTCGACCTGAGGGTGTGTATACCAATGCGGTGGATAGCATTCTGGCGGCGCTTCGAGCTGATAATACCCTGGACTTGAGTAAACTTGATCCGGGTACCGGAGTCCGACTGCTGCGAACAGGATCGTGGTCGACGCGCTCCGAGGTTCTGGAAAGTGACGGTCAGTTACGACCGGCCAAATGGAATCTGAGGATTGAAGACAGCTATGAATTTGTTCGCTACAAAACGGGTGCTGCCAGTTCCATCCAGTGTGAACGGTCAGAAGGGTATGGCGAGGCAGTCAAGGTGGTCAATCAACCCCTGACAGGATTGGCTGTCGATAACAGTGAAGGCGTCCAGGCTATTTGCGTTATCGGTAAACGGTATGGCCAGCCAGACTGGCCATCCCCGCATTATGCGACGGTTCAGTTGCGCCAAATAGATAATACGGCTCCGGTTCAGGTGCCGAAGATTTCTACATTCGATAGCGGGACTGAATGGCAGGTGGGGACATCCGTCCGGCTTAACGAAAATATCAAATCCTATTTTAAGTATGGTGTGCTCGATGCAACCGACTGCCACAGTCAGAGTGGTTACTCTCTGTTCAGTCAAGAGATGACCATAACCAAAACACATAACGTGCGTTATTGCACTTTTGCTACGGATGAAGCAGGCAATCCGTCACCGATTGTCAGTGCGGATCTTTTTATCAAGTAGGCGGGTGGTTGATGAGCGCAAGGACGGTTATATGGCCTGACTGAAAGTCACCTTGCGCTAATAGATCACTAAACCTTGAACTGATTGATCAACCGCCGCTGCTGTTCCGCCAGTTTGGTCAGGTCCGCACTCGCCGAACTCGATTCATCCGCACCGCCCGCCACCTCATTGGCCACTTGTCCGATGTTGATCACGTTGCGATTGATGTCATCGGCCACCGCGCTCTGCTCTTCGGCCGCACTGGCGATCTGCGTGTTCATGTCGTTGATCACCGACACCGCCTGCGTGATCGTCTCCAGCGCCTGGGCCGCTTTCGCCGCGTGCTGCACGCTTTCGTCTGTACGGTTCTGGCTGTCTTCCATGACCCGCACGACATCGCGAGTGCCCTGCTGCAGTTGCTGGATCATGGTCTGGATTTCTTCGGTGGCTTTCTGGGTTTTCTGCGCCAGATTGCGCACTTCGTCCGCCACCACGGCAAAACCACGACCCTGCTCGCCGGCACGCGCCGCTTCGATCGCCGCGTTCAGGGCCAGCAGATTGGTCTGCTCGGCGATGCTGCGAATCGCCGTGAGGATGGCGTTGATGTTTTCGCTGTCCTTGGCCAGGGTCTGCACCACATCTACAGCTTTGCCGATTTCCAGCGCCAACACGCCGATCGAATTGGACGTATCGCGGACAATCTGCATGCCCTGACTCGCTGCCTGATCGGCATGACTGGCCGCTTGTGCCGCCTGCGTCGCATTACGCGCGACGTCCTGCGCGGTGGCGGTCATTTCCTGCACCGCCGTGGCGACCTGATCGATCTCAGCCATTTGTTTCTGGATACCGATGTTGGTGCGAATGGCGATGTCGGCGGTGTGCTCCGAGGAATCGCTGACGCTCTGCACCGACGTCACCACCTGGGTGATCATCGCCTGCAACTTGGCGAGGAAGGTGTTGAAGCCCTTGGCGATCGAGCCGAGTTCATCGCTGCGATCACTGCTCAAACGTCGGGTCAGATCACCTTCGCCCTGAGCGATGTCATTGAGCATCGCGACCATTTGCTTCAGCGGTCGGGCGATGCCGTGGCCGACCAGCCAGATCACCAGCAGGCCGAGGCCGGCGATGAGCAGACCGACCATGGCCATGCCGAAGGTGTCGGATTTGCGTTGGACCTCCAGATCGCTCTGCAGCTTTTGCAGGTCGGCCATCACCGCGTTGAGCGGCAATTGCAGCATCAATGTCCAGCGTGCGTCGGTCTGGCCGATACCGAACGGCAGGTACAACTCGATGCGGCCCTTGTCCTTGTTGACCGAATAAGTCACTTCACCGCGTTTGAGATTGGCCAGGTTGGCGGTCTGCTCGGTGTCGAGGATGTCGCTGACTTTTTCACCGAATTTGCTCGGGTCTTTGGTGTACGCGACGATCCGTCCGTTGCCACCGATCAGGGCCATTTGCCCGGCGCCGCTGTACAACTTCTGGTTGGCACCGAGGAGCATTTCCTGAATGAAGTTCACCGACAGGTCGGCGCCGACGATGCCCTGGAAGGCGCCGTCGAGCAGGATCGGTTCAATAAAGGAGGCGAGCATGACGATCTTGTCGCCGACTTTGTACGGCGCCGGATCGATCACGCAGGATTTTTTGCTCTCTTTCGAGCACAGGTAGTACTCGCTGGCGCGCACGCCGGTGGACAGGGTTTTCTGGTCGTCGACGTCGACCAGTTTGTCCAGGCCTAGGGTGCCGTCATCGTTGCGGAACCACCACGGCAGGAAACGCCCGTTGGCCGCGTCGATACCGACCACGCTGGTGCCGACATAAGCCGCGTCATTGTGGTCGAGGGCGTTTCTCTCCCAGCCGATGTAGGTGCCGAGAATCTTCGGGTTTTTTTCGACGTTTTCCTTGATCAGGCTGATCAACTGCTCGCGGCTGACGCTCAGGCGCGGCTGGCCATCGGCGCCCGGTGTGCCGAGCAGGGCGTTGACCCGCACCAGTCCGCCGGCAATCAGCAGTGGCGCTTCGAGCTCGCGCTGGATCTGGCTGACCTGGGTTTGCGCCAGCGAGGTCAGGCGCTGTTCGATGACTTGTTCGAACTGCGCCTGAGTGCGCTGTTGCACCATTTCTTGCGTGCGCGCACCGGAGAACAGCGCATACAGCACCAGCGCGGCCACCACGCTAAGTACGATGGCGCCGGCGAGGGCCGCAACGGAAAACTGGATCGACTTGAACTTCATGGGAGCTCCGCACGCAAGAGGACGTCTGCGCTGATGTATCGGCAGCCGGCATTGGGCCATGAGTGTGAGCAGGTGCAATTGCCAGCCGATGTCGCAAATGGATCAGTGCACGACGCTGTTGCAAGCGGCAGGGCAGGTGGTGTGAATTTTTTACGACAGTCAGGGTGGAAAGCGTCTGAAAGACCGTGTAACACGTCCGTTGTATCTGGCGCCGATACAATTACCCGCCTACGATACGCGGCAGGTTTTCAGGGAGCTTTTGAATGAACAAGACATTGGTTGTAAGTGCACTGAGCGCAGCGCTGTTGCTGGTCGGTTGTCAGTCGGTCAACACCACCAGCGGCGGCGCCGTGGGGGTGGAGCGCAAGCAGTACATGTTCAGCATGCTGTCCTCGCAAGAGGTCGACCAGATGTATGCCCAGTCGTATCAGAAGACTGTCGGTGAAGCCTCCAGCAAGGGTGTGCTGGACAAGACCAGTCCTGAGGCCAAACGGGTTCAGGCAATTGCCAATCGCTTGATCGCCCAGGCGCCGAACTTCCGTCCGGATGCGGCGCAATGGCAGTGGGAAGTCAATCTGATCAAGAGCGATGAGCTCAACGCCAACTGCGGGCCTGGCGGCAAGATCATTTTCTACACCGGGCTGATCGACAGCCTGAAACTCACCGACGATGAAATCGCTGCGGTCATGGGCCATGAAATCGCCCACGCCCTGCGCGAGCACGGTCGTGAAGCGATGTCCAAGGCCTACGGGATTGAAATGGCCAAGCAGGGCGCAGGCGCATTGCTTGGTCTGGGTCAGGACAGTCTGGCGCTGGCCGACACCGTGGCTAACTACGGGATGACCCTGCCGAACAGCCGTGCCAACGAAAACGAAGCCGATCTGATCGGTCTTGAGCTGGCCGCACGCGCCGGTTACAACCCGAACGCCGCGATCACCTTGTGGAACAAGATGAGCAAGGCGTCGGAAGGCGCGCCGCCGGAGTTCATGAGCACCCACCCGGCCTCGGCCAGCCGGATTGCTTCGTTGCAGGCGGCGATTCCGAAGGTGATGCCGCTGTACGAACAAGCGCCGAAATCCTGATGGTTTTGCAGCGAGGCTGATGGCCCATTCGCGAGCAGGCTCGCTCCCACTTTGAAATGCATTCCATTGTGGGAGCGAGCCTGTCTGCGGGCGGCGTTCCGACGAAGAACGCTGACGCGGTCTATCGACTTACGCCGTCACACCCAGCCACTACTCTGCATGGCTTTGTACACCGCGACGATTGCCAGAATCATGAATGCCGAAGCCGCGAGGCGACGGATCAGGGTCAACGGCAGCTTGTCTGCGGCGAAGTTACCCGCCAATACCACCGGCACGTTGGCAATCAACATGCCCGCCGTGGTACCGATAATCACCAGCCACAGATCCGGGTATTGTGCCGCGAGCATCACCGTAGCGACCTGAGTCTTGTCACCCATTTCCGCCAGGAAGAACGCAATCAGCGTGGTCAGGAACGGCCCGAACTTGCGTGCGGTGCTGGTTTCATCGTCATCCATTTTGTCCGGAACCAGCGTCCACAGCGCCGTGGCCGTAAAACTTGCGGCGAGAATCCAGTGCAGCGTCGCATTCGAGAAGAAACTGCCGAACCAGGCGCCGACCGCACCGGCTGCTGCGTGGTTGGCCAGGGTCGCGGCGACAATCCCGGCAATGATCGGCCAGGGTTTGCGGAAGCGAGCGGCGAGAATCAGCGCGAGCAGTTGCGTCTTGTCGCCGATTTCGGCCAAGGCAACGATTGCGGTGGGAACGAGTAACGAGTCCAGCATCAGGATTTCCTAAGGGGCGGGTCGACACGGCTATGACACGTACAGCCTTCCCGCCCCGGGTAAGGTGTGCGTGTCATAGGTCTTGTCAAACCCTGCGATCCGTCTGTTGCGGACGCTTGGGTCGCATACGCCATGATCTGAGGATCAAGTATGTTGACGTATGCCGGACGAGCTTGGCGCTCGTGGGAGACTACTCCCCTAGGACGGAGCGGATTCTGCCTAGGCAAATCCGATTGAGCAAGCCTCTTTTTTAAAAGAGGTTTCAGCCGCGCTTGGCCCGGTAAATCCGGAAACCATTGCCTTCAGCCTTGATCGCACACACGCCAAGATGCTCTTCGATCAGCGGTTGATACTTGAGGAAACTGTTCGCCACCAAGCGCAGTTCGCCACCATTTTTCAGATGTTTCGCCGCTTTTCGCAGCAAGTTCTCCGTGGCGAAATAATCGGTGTGCACGCCGACATGAAACGGCGGGTTGCTCAGAATCGCATTCAAACCCATCGGCGCAGCATCGATACCATCCCCCGTCAGCACTTCAGCTTCCAGACCGTTGGCCGCCAGCGTCAGACGGCTGCTGGCAGCAGCGAAAGCATCCACGTCCAGCAACGTCACTTGATTGTGCGGATAGCGACGTTTTACCGCAGCCCCCAACACGCCTGCGCCGCAACCGAAGTCGAGCAGATGGCCGCTCGGCAGTTTGTCCAGATGCTCCAGCAGCAGGGCGCTACCGCGATCGAGGCGACCGTGGCTGAACACGCCCGGCAGGCTGATGACTTTCAATGGGCCTTCTGCTAGTGGCAGTTCATAGGTCTGCGCCAGGCTTTCCAGTGATTTCGCTTCAGGAGCGTTGGCTACGGTCACTTGCCAGAGCTGGCAGTGCCGCGCGCTGTCGAGTTTGCGCGGCTTGCCGAACGGGTTGAGCTGCTTGGACGCGCCTTCGATGCCGCTGCGTTTTTCCCCGACCAGAAACACTTCACGCCCGGCCAGACGTGAGGCCACGGCGTTGAGGATGTAATCGGTCAGGTCCTTGGACTTGGGCAGAAACACAACAGCGCTGTCGAACTCGCGCTCCGGCACGTTCACACCGAAATGGCTGCGGCCTTCAAAACGGGCGTCCAGCGCGGCTTGATCGCCGGCATGCCAGCACCAGCCAAATGCGTTGGGCAGGCGCCCGAGCAAATCGTCGGCGGGCAAACCGGCCAACAACAACGAACCTTGAAACAACTCGGGCTGACGAAGCAGTACTTCACTGCGCGGATCCATAACTGCTCCTCAAAAAAAAGTGCCGCAGTTTATCAACTGACGACCCGCAGCGCCTTACCGCTGAAGAACGCCTGAGCGTTTTCGGTCAATTGGCCGACGATGCGTTGCCGTGCCTCGCGACTGCCCCAGGCGTTGTGTGGCGTAACGATGAGGCGTGGGATGTCCGCCGCGAGCAACGGATTGCCCTGGGTCGGCGGCTCGACGCTCAACACATCCGTCGCGGCACCACCGAGGTGGCCGTTGCGCAAGGCATCGGCCAGCGCCTGCTCGTCGATCAGGCCGCCACGGGCGGTGTTGACCACGAACGCACCGGGCTTCATCGACGCCAACTCGTGAGCACCGATGAAGTGGCGGGTGTGTTCATTGAGCGGGCAATGCAGGGTGAGGGCGTCGATTTGCGGCAGCAGTTGATCCAGCGGCAAACGATCCGGGCGAGCAGGGCGACCGGGAATCTGCCCGAGCAACACGCGCATGCCGAAGGCTTCGGCCAGTCGCGCCACGGCGCCGCCGAGTTCGCCATGACCGAGCAGGCCGAGGGTTTTGCCTTCCAGTTCAACAATCGGATAGTCGAGCAGACAGAACTGTTTCGCCTGCTGCCAGCGTCCTTCGCCAACGGCTTTCTGGTAATCGGCCAGACGCGTGGCAAGGTTGAGCAACAGCATGATCGTGTGTTGCGCCACCGACGGCGTGCCGTAACCCTGACAGTTGCACACGGTGATGCCCTGCGCGCGGGCGGCGGCGAGGTCGACGTTGTTGGTGCCGGTGGCTGTGATCAGGATCAGTTTCAGAGCGGGGTTGGCGGCCATGGCGGCAGCGTCGATCATGATCTTGTTGCTGATCGCCACGGTGGCGCCTTGCAGGCGCTCGCTAACTTGCTCGGGCAAGGTCTGCGCGAACAGCTGCAGATCGCTGAAACACTCACGCAGTGGACTGAGGTCGAGGTCGCCGAGATCCAGCGAAGGGTGATCAAGGAATACCGCGCGGCGCGTGTTCGTCATCAACTGTACCTTTTGTGCTGTGAGCGTTGGGCGTAATCTGCCGAGCCTACCAGATGAAACAAATCGATACGCTTGGCCGAAAGGAGCCCGCATGTACTGGACCGAGTTCTTGACCGTTGCACTGATCCACCTGCTGGCCGTCGCCAGCCCCGGCCCGGACTTTGCCGTGGTGGTGCGCGAGAGCGTGACCCACGGGCGTCGCGCCGGCACCTGGACCGCGCTGGGCGTGGGTACGGCGATTTTCCTCCACGTCGGTTATTCGCTGCTGGGTATCGGCCTGATCGTGTCGCAGTCGATCGTGCTGTTCAACGCCTTGAAATGGGCGGCCGCCGCTTACTTGCTGTACATCGGCTTCAAGGCACTGCGGGCGCAACCGGCGAAAGTCGTGGCCGATGATCTGCACAAAGAGGCCGGCGTACGCACGGCGCGCGGTGCGTTCACCTCGGGTTTTGTGACCAACGGTCTGAACCCGAAAGCCACGCTGTTCTTCCTGTCGCTGTTTACCGTGGTGATCAACCCGCACACGCCGCTGGCGGTGCAGGCGGGTTACGGTATTTACCTGGCGGTCGCGACTGCGATTTGGTTCTGTCTGGTGGCGATGCTGTTCAGCCAGCAACGGGTGCGTGCCGGTTTCGCCCGCATGGGGCACTGGTTTGATCGCACGATGGGTGCGGTGCTGATCGCGCTCGGCGTGAAAATCGCGTTTACCGAGATGCACTAAGAGCTGAAAAACGCGATCAAACTGTGGGAGCGAGCTTGCTCGCGAAGGCGTCGGATCAGTCGACATCACAGGTGACTGGAAGATTGCTTTCGCGAGCAAGCTCGCTCCCACAGGGGGGAATTCCTAAACGAGTGCGCTGAGCTTGCTCAGGTTATTCAGGTAGTCGCGCGGATTTTCCCCGAGCAAACGGCGAAACATCGCGCTGAACGCCCGCGCGCTGCCGTAACCCAGATCCCGCGCTACACGCTGCACGCTGTCCCCGGCGAGCAGGCGGGGCAGGGCTTCCATCAAGCGCAGTTGCTGGCGCCAAGCGTTGAAACTCATCTGCAACTGTTGCTGAAACAGCCGCGCCAACGTGCGTGAGCTGGCGCCGACCTGCTGCGCCCAGTCTTCCAGGGTATTGGCATGATCCGGGGTGTGCAGCAGTGCCAGACAGATATTTTGCAGACGCCGGTCGCTGGGCATCGGAATGTGCAGCGGCAGGTTTTCCAGACCGGCGAGTTCTTCCAGCATCAATTGCTGAATCAGCGGATTGTCGGCGTGCGGCGGCCCTTGCACCGCGCGCAGGATCAGCTCGCGCAGCAGCGGCGTCACGGCCAATACGCAGCACTGTTGCAGGCTGGCGGGTGACAATTCTGGCGCGATGAACAGCGAGCGCATCTGCACATCGCCGCTCATGAAAATCTCGTGCGCCACCTCGGGTGGAATCCACACCGCGCGACTCGGCGGAATCACCCACGCACCGGATGCCGTGACCACCCGCATGATCCCGCTGACGGCATACAGCAGCTGCGCCTCGCGATGCAGATGTAGCGGTTGGTGCGCGCCGTCCAGATAATCCCGGGGGTAGGCACTCACCGGACCGTGTTCGAAATGGCTGATCAACATGTCTGATTTGATGACTTGCTTGGCAGGAATGCGCTTTGCGGCCAACCTAGCATAAACGGCACACAACAACGTAAAGCGTGCCGCCATGAATCAATCCCGTAATGTCATTCGCTACATCAACGCCGCGCATGTGATCGATCACATGTTCATGCTGATTTTTCCCGCCGCCGTGCTCGGCATGACTCAAGCGTTCGGTCTTGATTACGCCGCGTTGATCGGCCTGTCATTGGGAGGATTCATCGCCTTCGGCGCCTGTTCGCTGCCCGCCGGTTGGCTCGGCGATCACTGGAGTCGGCGGCAGATGATGCTGGTGTTTTTCTTCGGCATTGGTGCTTCGGCGATCTTTACCGGACTGAGCAGCAGCCCGAGCATGCTGGTGATCGGCCTGACCCTGATCGGTATTTTCGCGGCGATCTATCACCCGGTGGGCACGGCAATGCTCGTTGCTTACGCACAAAACCGTGGCCGTGAAATCGGCATCAACGGCATGTGGGGCAATCTTGGCGTGGCATTTTCGGCGCTGATCACAGGCTTGCTGGTGGCGCAATTCGGCTGGCGCTCGGCGTTTCTGTTACCGGGTGCGGTGGCGATTGTGCTGGGTTTTGGCTTCGCCTTGCAGGTGCGCGAAGAACCGATTCCGACGCGTGCGCACACGCCACTCAAGGGGGCGGCCGGTCAGCGCATCTCGATGGTGATGGTTTTCGGCGTGCTGGCGTTGGCCACAGCCACCGGCGGCGTGGTGTTCAACGCCACCACCATGACCTATCCGAAGTTGTTTCAGGAACGTTTGCATGAGCTGTTCGCTTCGCCGCAAACCCTCGGCGTGGTGGTCAGTCTGGCGTATGCCTTTGGTGCGGTTGCGCAGTTGAGCATCGGTCGAGTGCTGCATCGTCTCAGCCTGAAATGGCCGTTCATTGTCCTGACGCTGTGCCAGGCACCGCTGCTGTTTGCGCTGGCCTATGCCGACGGCTGGGCGGTGATCGCCCTCGGCGCAGCGTTCATGTTCGTGGTGTTTGGTCAGGTCACCGTGAACGATGCGATGGTTGCCAACTTCGTTGCCCCGCAATGGCAATCGCGCGTCTTCGCCCTGCGTTATTGTTTATCGTTTGGCGCCAGTGCGACGGCGATTCCACTGATTTCCTATGTCGAACCGCGCCATGGCTTTGTAGGCCTGTACTTGATTCTCGCGGGTTTCGGCGCTTTGACCTTCCTTGCAGCAGTCGTATTCCCACGGACGCCTTCCGAGGAGGCTGTAGGGCAAACGGCCTGATCTGAGACGAAAACCGGCAAATGCTGGCGCAAAGCTAGCATTTGTACGGCTTTGCAAATCATTCCTTTGGCTGATTTAGCTGGCGTATAAGGGTTCTAGAGTACCGATCTCTACGCCAACACCGTGCAGTCAGAAAAGGGATTCTTATGTTGCAGACTCGCGTCATTCCCCCGGCCGATGGGGCCTACCAGTATCCATTGCTGATCAAGCGGCTGCTGATGTCCGGCGCCCGTTACGAGAAAACCCGCGAGATCATTTACCGCGACCAGATTCGCTATAGCTACCCGACCCTGATCGAGCGCGTGGCGCGGCTGGCCAACGTGCTGACGGCGGCCGGTGTGAAGGCCGGTGACACGGTGGCGGTGATGGACTGGGACAGCCACCGTTACCTGGAATGCATGTTTGCGATTCCGATGATCGGCGCGGTGATCCACACGATCAACGTGCGCCTGTCGCCGGAGCAGATCCTCTACACCATGAACCATGCCGAGGACCGCTTTGTGCTGGTCAACAGCGAGTTTGTCGGCCTCTACCAGGCGATCGCGCCGCACCTGACCACGGTCGAGAAAACCCTGCTGCTGACTGATCTGCCGGAAAAAACCGCCGATTTGCCGAATCTGGTTGGCGAGTACGAGCAACTGCTGGCCGCTGCAAGTCCGCAGTACGACTTCCAGGACTTCGACGAAAATTCGGTCGCCACCACGTTCTACACCACCGGCACCACTGGCAATCCGAAAGGCGTGTATTTCACCCACCGACAGTTGGTGCTGCACACCATGGGCGTGTCGACGATCATGGGCTCCATCGACAGCGTGCGCCTGCTTGGCACCAACGATGTGTACATGCCGATCACGCCGATGTTCCACGTTCACGCCTGGGGTCTGCCTTACGTGGCGACCATGCTGGGCCTGAAACAGGTTTATCCGGGACGTTACGATCCCGAGTTTCTGGTGGAGCTGTGGCGCAAAGAGAAGGTCACCTTCTCCCACTGCGTGCCAACCATTCTGCAAATGCTGCTCAACGCCAAAGGGGCGCAGGGCACTGATTTCGGCGGCTGGAAAATCGTCATCGGTGGCAGCGCACTCAACCGCACTCTGTACGAAACCGCCAAGGCTCGCGGCATACAGCTCACTGCCGCGTACGGCATGTCGGAAACCGGGCCATTGGTTTCCTGCGCGCATCTCAACGACGAGCTGATGGCTGGCACCGAAGACGAGCGCACCACTTACCGGATCAAGGCCGGTGTGCCGGGGCCGCTGGTGGAAGCGGCAATCGTCGACGGCGACGGCAATTTCCTCCCGGCCGACGGTGAGACCCAGGGCGAACTGGTGCTGCGTGCGCCATGGCTCACCGAGGGCTATTTCAACGAACCGCAGAAGGGCGCCGAGCTCTGGGCCGGCGGTTGGCTGCACACCGGCGACGTCGCCACGCTCGACAGCATGGGCGTGATCGACATCCGCGACCGCATCAAGGATGTGATCAAGACCGGCGGCGAGTGGATCTCCTCGCTGGACCTCGAAGACCTGATCAGTCGTCACGTCGCGGTACGCGAAGTAGCAGTGGTAGGCATCGCCGATCCGCAGTGGGGCGAGCGTCCGTTTGCCTTGCTGGTGATCCGCGAAGGGCACGTGATCGGGGCGCGCGAGCTCAAGGAACACCTCAAGCCGTTCGTGGAACTGGGCCACCTGAGCAAGTGGGCGATTCCGAGTCAGATCGCCCTTGTTACCGAAATTCCCAAGACCAGTGTCGGCAAGCTCGACAAGAAGCGCATCCGCCTCGACATCACCGAATGGCAGGCCAACAACAGCACCTTCCTCTCGACACTTTGAGTGTCTGCTGGCGCGCCGAAACCGGCGCGCCAGACCCACCAAGCAAGCGCTTGGCTTGTGAAATCGAAAAAATCAGCCATCCTTGCCGTGCCGACATGTGTCGGACTGGCGAAAGGACTGTTCCAGAGTGGCCGGCAGCTGCAAATCACACTTTAGAGGGATCAAGCAGTACCACCTGCTGGCTATAGTCCGCTCAAGGATTTTTAAGAACGGGGCACACGCACAAAACGGGGCGATGCATTTTTGGAGTGACTTCGGGCTGTCTCTGGCACCCGGTCCTTCGGACGTTTTTAAAAGTACTCACTGCCATAACAATAATGCACATGGAGTAGCGTCGATGACCTCAGTAAACCAGTTCTGGCGCCGGGCGAAACTGCCTCTGGCAGTCAGTCTTGCCTCTTCGCTCGCCGGGCCCGCATTCGGCGTCAGTTTCAACGTCGGTGAAATCGAAGGCCAGTTCGACTCGTCCCTGTCGATCGGTGCCAGTTGGTCTACCCAGAGCCCGAACAAGAACCTCATCGGCGTCAACAACGGCGGCCATGGTCTGTCGCAGACTTCTGACGATGGCCACGCCAACTTCAAGAGCGGCGAAACCTTTTCGAAGATCTTCAAAGGCATCCATGACCTTGAACTGAAATACGGCGACACCGGCGTGTTCGTCCGTGGCAAATACTGGTACGACTTCGAACTCAAGGACGAAAGCCGCCAGTTCAAGGACATCAGCGATTCGGGTCGCAAAGAGGGCGCCAAGTCGTCCGGCGGGCAGATCCTCGACGCCTTCGTCTACCACAACTACGCGATCGCCGATCAGCCGGGTTCCGTGCGTCTGGGCAAGCAGGTGGTGAGCTGGGGGGAAAGTACCTTCATCGGCGGCGGCATCAACTCGATCAACCCGATCGACGTTTCCGCGTTCCGTCGTCCCGGCGCCGAGATCAAGGAAGGCCTGATCCCGGTCAACATGTTCTACGTGTCCCAGAGCCTCACCGAAAACCTTTCGGCCGAAGCGTTCTATCAACTGGAATGGGACCAGACCGTCGTCGACAACTGCGGCACGTTCTTCTCGCAGCCAGACATCGTGGCCGACGGTTGCAACGACAACCTGCGCGTGCTGAACAAGCGTTCGCAAATCCCGGCCATCGCCCTGGGGCCATTGGCCGCCAACGGTGTCAACGTCAACGAAGAAGGCGTTCTGGTGCGCCGTGGCCCGGACCGCGATGCCCGCGACAGCGGTCAGTGGGGCGCGTCCTTCAAGTACATGTACGAGCCGCTCGATACCGAGTTCGGCGCCTATTTCATGAACTACCACAGCCGAGCGCCGATCTTCAGCGCCACCGGTGCTCCGCAATCGGTCTACAACACCGCGCGCGCACTGCCGGGGCCGTTTGCGGCACTTGCACCACTGCTGGTCGCGGGTAACTCGAATTACTTCATCGAGTACCCTGAAGACATTCGCCTCTACGGTCTGAGCTTCTCCACCACGCTGCCTACCGGTACCGCTTGGAGCGGTGAGATCAGCTACCGTCCGAACGCGCCGGTACAACTGAACTCCACCGACATCCTGTTCGCCGGTGTGCGTCCGATCGGCGGCGCACTGACCAACGCTTCGATACTCAATGGTGTGCCGGGTCAGGATCTGCACGGTTACGAGCGCAAGGAAATCACCCAGATCCAGACCACGTTCACGCACTTCTTCGATCAGGTCATGGGCGCCAGCCGTCTGACCCTCGTCGGCGAAGTCGGCGCGACCTACGTCGGCGGGCTGGAAAGCCGTTCCGACAAGCGTTATGGCCGCGATCCGGTGTATGGCCCGGGCGAGTTGCCAGCCACTGGCGGTGTGAATACCTGCGCCAACATTCTCAACGCCAGCACCATCAACGGTGCAGGGCCGGGTTCGCCGCAGAACAACCGCAGCCGCAATTGCGACAACGACGGCTTCACCACATCAATGTCGTGGGGCTATCGCGGTCGCGCCATCTGGGAATACAACGACGTCTTCGCCGGTGTGAACCTCAAGCCGAACGTGGCCTGGTCCCACGACGTCAGCGGTTACTCGCCAGGCCCTGGCGGCAACTTCGAGGAAGGTCGCAAAGCGGTCAGCCTGGGCGTCGACGCCGAGTACCAGAACACCTACACCGCGAGCCTGGCTTACACCAACTTCTTTGACGGCAAGTACACCACTGTGGATGACCGCGACTTCGTTGCGCTCAGCTTCGGCGTGAACTTCTAAGCACTGCATTCAGGACGAACGAATTTATGAAAATAACAAAGAGTCTGTTCCACGCCGGTGTTCTGGGCCTGTCGCTGCTGGCGACCGGCGTCATGGCCGCGGTGCCTGCTGCCGAAGCCGACAAACTGGGCAAGAGTCTGACGCCGATGGGCGCCGAAATGGCCGGTAACGCCGACGGTTCGATCCCGGCGTGGAAGCCGTTGCCAAAGAATGCCGGCTCGGTCGACAGCAAGGGTTTCCTGTCCAATCCATACGCCAGTGAGCAACCGCTGTTCACCATCACTGCGAAAGACGTCGACAAGTACAAGGACAAGCTGGCGCCGGGTCAGTACGCGATGTTCAAGCGTTACCCGGAAACCTTCAAGATGCCGGTGTATCCGTCCCACCGCGGTGCAACCGTGCCGGATGACGTGTTCGCCGCGATCAAGAAAAACGCCACCACCACCAACCTGGTGTCTGGCGGCAACGGCCTGGAAAACTTCGATACCGCCGTACCGTTCCCGATTCCGAAAACCGGTGTGGAAGTCATCTGGAACCACATCACCCGCTATCGCGGCGGCAGCGTGACCCGTCTGGTCACTCAGGCGACGCCGCAACCGAACGGCTCGTACAGCCTGGTGTACTTCCAGGATCAGTTCGTGTTCCGCGACAAGATGAAGGATTACGACCCGAAAAACCCGGGCAACATCCTGTTCTACTTCAAGCAGAAAGTGACCGCGCCGGCGCGTCTGGCCGGCGGTGTGCTGCTGGTGCACGAAACCCTTGACCAGGTAAAAGAGCCACGTTCGGCGTGGGTCTACAACGCTGGCCAGCGTCGTGTGCGTCGTGCGCCACAAGTGTCCTATGACGGTCCGGGTACTGCCGCCGACGGTCTGCGTACCTCCGACAACCTCGACATGTTCAACGGTGCGCCGGATCGCTACGACTGGAAACTCGAAGGCAAGAAAGAGATGTACATCGCCTCCGACAGCTACAAGCTCGACGATCCGAAGCTGAAGTACTCCGACATCATCAAGGCCGGCCACATCAACCAGGACCTGGCGCGTTACGAGCTGCGTCGCGTCTGGCACGTGGTGGCGACCCTCAAGGAAGGTCAGCGTCACATCTACGCCAAGCGTGACTTCTACATCGACGAGGACACCTGGCAAGCGGCGGTGATCGACCACTACGACGGTCGTGGTCAACTGTGGCGCGTCGCCGAAGCGCATGCGGAGAACTACTACGACAAGCAGGTGCCGTGGTACGCCCTGGAAACCCTTTACGACCTGCAGTCCGGCCGTTATCTGGCACTGGGCATGAAGAACGAAGAGAAGAGTGCGTATGACTTCGGCTTCACTGCCACCACCAGCGACTTCACCCCGGCCGCTCTGCGTCAGGATGGTGTTCGCTAACCTGCGGTAACCCGAGGCGCATCCTCGTGAAAACGCCCCGACTGGTTCGGGGCGTTTTTTTGTTTTTACAGGGTTGGGTCTACAGCCGGATGTAGCCTTTTTGTAGCCATTTGTAGCAGCGACCTTCATAACCGGTTCGTTTAAGGCTAGTCTGCGGACATCTGCAACGCCGCCAACAGCAATTCGAACAAGAGCCGGCCATGACTGATCTGTCCCCACTTCCGGGTCCCGCAAGCGTTGCCGTCGCGGCACTGGACGGGCGTTTTTTTCGCCCGCCATTACCTGACGGCTACGTGTTGCGACCACGCCTTTGCGAGCGCCTGCAGGCCGGGCTCGGTGGGCGCCTGTTGCTGGTCAGTGCCCCCGCCGGGTTCGGCAAGAGTTCGCTGGCGGTGGAGTTCTGTCAGAGTCTGCCGGTGCACTGGCAAAGTTTGTGGCTGGGCCTTAGTCCTCGCGACAGCGATCCCGGACGCTTTCTCGAGCGTTTGCTCGAAGGCTTGCAGGACTACTTCCCGCAACTGGGCAGTCGCGCACTCGGCCTGCTGAAAATGCGTCAACGCCATCAGCCATTTGCTTTCGAAGAATGGCTCGACGGCTTGCTCGATGAACTGACCCTGCAACTCGATCCCGCCGCGCCACTGCTGCTGGTGCTCGACGATTACCATCTTGCCCAAGGCCCGGTGCTCGATCGCTGCCTGCAGTTTTTCCTCAACCATTTGCCCGATGGCTTGCTGGTGATGGTCACCAGTCGCCAGCGCCCGGACTGGCATCTGGCGCGTTTGCGTCTGTCGCGGCAGTTGCTCGAATTGCACGAGCAGGATCTACGCCTGACCCACGACGAAGCTTTGACCTTGCTCGATCGCCACAGCAGTTCGCTGCGCGGTGAAGCGCTGGAAAACCTGATCCAGCGCAGCGAAGGCTGGGTCGCCGGTTTGCGGTTCTGGCTGCTCGCGGTGTCTGAGGCCGGCAGCGATGCGGCGCTGCCACAAGCGCTGAACGGCGGGGAAGGGCTGATCCGCGACTATCTGCTGGAAGAAGTCATCGATTGCCTGCCCGCCGAAGTGCAGGCCTTTCTCTACGACACCGCCCCCCAGGAGCGTTTTTGCAGCGAGCTGTGCGATGCCGTGCGCGAAGCCCATGACAGCGCGGAGATCCTGCGTTTTCTGCTGGCGCATCAGGTGTTTCTGGTGCCGCTGGACGAGCACGGTCACTGGTATCGTTATCACCATTTATTCTCTGATTTGTTGCGCAGTCGGCCGATTGCTCAGGCGATGGTGCCGACTGCAACGCTGCATCTGCGTGCCTGTCGCTGGTTCAACGCACAAGGGCTGCTGGATGAAGCCGTGGAGCAAGCGTTGCGCGCCGGGCACCTGGATGTCGCGGCAAATCTGGTACAGAACCTCTCGGAGGAGCAACTGCTGGCCGAGCAAAACGTCGGCATGCTGCTGCGCTGGAAAATGGATTTGCCAGACAGCCTGTTGATCAGCACCCCGCGCTTGATTGTGTTGTACAGCTGGGCGCTGGGGCTGGCCTGCCAGCTCGATGCCGCCGAAGAGTTGTCCAGCCATCTGAGTCGCTTCCTGCCGGCGCCTTCAGCCACCGCGCAGAAATCGATGCTGGCGCAATGGCTGGCGCTGAGCGGAATCATTGCCCGTGGCCGCGGCCATCGTGAGCTGACTCTCAAGTATTGCAGTGAAGCTTTGGAAAGCCTGCCGGCCAAACGTTATGGCCAGCGGCTGATGTGCTTATCGACCTTGTCCAATCTGGCCATTGCCGATGGCGATCTGTGGCGCGCCCGTGGGCTGAATCGCGAGTCCCTGGAGCTGGCGCAACGCGTCGGCAATCCCTTGTTCGAAGCGTTGGCGCATTACGACCGAGCCCGTGTCTTGCAGGCACGCGGTGAAATTCTGCGTGCACTCGATGAAGTCCATCAGGGGCTGGAACGCTTGCGTGGCTTGTCGCCACAGCGCTTGTACGCGGTGCGTGCACGGCTGACGCTGTACGAGGGTTTTCTTTTGGCCATGCGCCTGCAGCCGCAGGCCGCGCGCGCGCGGCTGTCGGCGGGAATCGGCGAGGCACGCACCTGTCGCGATATCAGCGTGTTGATCGGTCACTGCGTGATCGCCCGCCTGGACGGCAGCACTGGCGAGTTCGCCAAGGCTTTTGCCGAGCTTGCCGAAGCCGAACGCCTGATGCACATCTGGGACGTGCCGCCGATCTACTACCTGGCCATGATCACCCTGGTCAAATGTGAGCTGTGGCTCGCACAGGGCCGTACCGACCTGGCCGAAGCCTGGCTCGCGCGCCTTGGTCAGACTTATACGGGCGAACGCGCTGCCGCGCCGCCCGAGTTTCATCCACAGCTGCCGCTGCATGTGGAACTGCAACAAGCACTGCTGGACATGATTCAGGGGCAACCGATGCTCGCCGAAGGGCGTTTGAATGTGTTGCATGAAAACGGCCAGCAAACCGGCCGGCAGTTGCTCAGCGTGATGGCATTGACGCAGAAAGTGGCATTGCTGTTGGTCGGGGGGCGGGAGCCGGAAGCGCGCAAGGCGCTGGTTCAGGCGTTAGAGGCAGCATCCGGAGGCGTTCTGCAACCGTTCGATGCATTGATGAAGCACTCGGATTGGTTTCGCGGGCAATTGATGCTGACGCCCTTGAGTGCGGTCAGTCAGCAACTGCTGGCGCTTTTTCCACCGTCAGCGGCCCGCTCGACGGCGGATTGCGCCACGTCGGAACACCTCAGTAGTCGAGAACTGGCGGTCTTGCGCCTGATCGCGCAGGGCTGTTCGAATCAGGAGATCAGCGAGCAGTTGTTCATTTCTCTGCACACTGTGAAAACCCATGCCAGCCATATCAACAGCAAGCTGGGGGTCGAGCGGCGAACGCAGGCGGTGGCCCGGGCCAAGGGGTTGGGTATCCTTGGTTAGAGGCAATGAACGCCGAGTGTGAAAAAGCCCTGAACCAGTCAGGGCTTTTTTTGACGTGCGGCCTGCAAGGCAGGCCGCAAATGGCGGTAATGAAGGTCAGGCCACCAGATCGTTAGCGGTAAATGCGTTGACCCCCACCAGCTGGATTTCGAAGTCCGCCCCGACATTGCCACTGACATTGCCGGAAAGAATGTGGTCAACGAAGCGCACTTGGCCTGCGCCGGTAAAGTCAGCAGCACCGATGAAACTGAACCCGTTGACTCCGGCAGTCAGCAGGTTGGCGTCAAACTTCGACAGATCGATCTTGTCGCCTTGTGCGCTGCTGAAATCGGTGATGATGTCGCGCAGGTTTCCAATGCCCGACTCGCTCCAGTCATTGAAGGCGAAGGTATCGGCACCTGCCCCTCCAGTCAGATTATCGGTACCCATACCGCCAATCAGAGTGTCATTGCCCAAGCCACCCTCCAGCCGGTCGGCGCCGAGACCGCCGTCGAGAATGTTGTTGCCGTCGTTGCCGACCAGACGGTTGCTGACTTCGTTGCCGGTGGCGTTGATGTTGTCGCTGCCGATCAGCAGCAGGTTCTCGACGTTGGCGCCAAGGCTGTAGCTGACACTGGCGAAAACCCGGTCGAGTGCGGTCAGCGAAGCGTCGGTTTCGATCACCACATCGTTGACGTTATCGACGTAATAGGTGTCGACGCCCGCGCCGCCGATCATGGTGTCCGCGCCGAGACCGCCATCGAAAGTATTGTTTTGATCGTTGCCCGTCAGGGTGTTGTTCAGGCTGTTGCCAGTGCCATTGAGGGCGTTGCCGGTCAGAACGAGGTTTTCCAGGTTGGCGCCCAGCGTCCAGTCGACCGAAGAGCGAACAGTGTCGATTTCATTGATCAATGTACTGCTCTCGGTGATGGTGTCACCGACGTTGTCGACGATGTAGGTGTCATTGCCCAAGCCACCTTCCAGGCGGTCGGCGCCGAGGCCACCGTCGAGAATGTTGTTGCCGTCGTTGCCGACCAGACGATTGCTGACTTCGTTGCCCGTGGCGTTGATGTTGTCGCTGCCGATCAGCAGC
>NZ_WXVV01000030.1 GCF_013433315.1 Pseudomonas crudilactis
GCCGATGGTAGTGTGGGGTTTCCCCATGTGAGAGTAGGTCATCGTCAAGATTAAATTCCGAAACCCCAATTGCGAAAGCAGTTGGGGTTTTGTTTTGTCCGCAGGAAAGTTTTCGTGGGACACCGCTGTCCCAACCGTCGCAAGAAATGGCCATTGGGGAAATTCCTTCTGAGTGACCGGGCAGTTTTTGGTATGGTGCAGCTCGTTTTTTAACGGACTGATGTCATGCCCACGGATCGGCACTCATTTATGTCAAAGAGTTGCTGTAGAAATGCCTGAACCTATCCCGATCAAGGACCACGAAAAAGAGACGCGTCTGGTCAACAAACGGTTGATCGCCTGCGCCATGTTCGTCTTCGCCATCAGTTGCGCCCTGGTCGTGCGCCTGTACATCCTGCAAGTGGTGGAATTCGACTACCACTCGACCATCTCGGAAAACAATCGCGTCCACGTCTTGCCGATCCCGCCGACACGCGGCTTGATCTACGATCGCAATGGTGTGCTGCTCGCGGATAACCGTCCCAGTTTCAACCTGACCATCACCCGCGAACGCGCGACCGACGTCAATCAAGAACTGGACGAAGTCATCAATCTCCTGCACCTGCCTGCAGAAGATCGCACAGTCTTCGATAAAGCCATGAAGCAGTCCCGCCACCCGTTTACGCCGGTGACGCTGTTCTATGAGCTGACGGAGGAGCAAATTGCCGTACTGGCCGTTAACGAGTTCCGCCTCCCGGGCCTGGATGTCGAGCCGCAGTTTGTCCGCAATTACCCACTCGGCGCGCACTTCGCCCACTCGATCGGTTACGTTGGCCGGATCAACGAAAAAGAATCCAAAACCCTCGACTCGGTCGAGTATCGCGGTACTCAATCCATTGGCAAAACCGGCATCGAACGTTTCTATGAAGCGCAGCTACACGGCCACGTCGGTTATGAAGAGGTGGAAACCAACGCCCAAGGACGCGTACTCCGAGTGCTTAAACACACCGACCCGGTTCCCGGCCAGAACATCGTCCTGAGCCTCGACATCAAGCTGCAGGAAGCTGCCGAAGCCGCACTGGGTGACCGCCGTGGTTCTGTCGTAGCGCTTGATCCGTCGACCGGCGAAGTGTTGGCCATGGTCAGCAATCCGAGCTTCGACCCGAATCTGTTCGTCACTGGCATCAGCTCCAAGGAATACTCGGCACTACGAGACTCGATCGACCGGCCACTGTTCAACCGCGTACTGCGCGGGCTCTACGCACCGGGCTCGACGATCAAGCCAGAGGTGGCCATCGCTGGCCTCGATGCCGGTGTGGTGACGCCGCAGACGCGCGTCTTCGACCCCGGTTATTACCAGCTCCCGGACTTCGATCACAAGTACCGCAACTGGAACCACAGCGGCGACGGCTGGGTGGACATGGACGCGGCGATCATGCGTTCCAACGACACCTACTTCTATGACCTGGCACACAAGCTCGGTATTGATCGTCTGCACGATTACATGGCGATGTTCGGCCTCGGCGAGAAAGTCTCTCTGGACATGTTCGAAGAGTCTCCCGGTCTGATGCCATCGCAAGCGTGGAAGCGCGCGACTCGCCGGCAAGCCTGGTACCCGGGCGAAACGGTCATCCTCGGCATCGGCCAGGGCTACATGCAGGTCACGCCACTGCAACTGGCTCAGGCCACGGCATTGATCGCCAACAAAGGTGTATGGAACCGGCCGCACCTTGCCAAAACCGTCGATGGCGTTGCCCCGGTCGATGAGCATCCGATGCCGAACATCCTGCTCAAGGATCCGCGAGATTGGGAACAGGTCAATCACGGCATGCAGATGGTGATGCACGATGCCCGAGGCATCGCTCGTGCGGCCGCGGCCGGTGCGCAATACCGTATCGCTGGCAAGAGTGGTACGGCGCAGGTGGTGGCGATCAAGCAAGGCGAACGCTACAACCGCGAGAAAACCCTTGAACGCCACCGCGATAACGCCTTGTTCGTTGGCTTTGCGCCGGCCGAGCATCCGAAGATTGCGATTTCGGTGATGATCGAGAACGGCGAGGCCGGTGGTCGTGTCGCCGGCCCTGTGGTGCGGCAGATCATGGATGCCTGGCTACTTGATCAGGACGGCCATCTCAAGCCGCAATACGCGGCGCCGACCAGGGCGCCTGGAGACCCGCATGTCTAACGGTTCGCAGCCTCGGCTCATGCTGGTTGAGCCGAGGCTGTGAGTTGCCCTGCAAAGCCTATTTGCAGCGGTAACCCTCGGGCATCGTGACGGTGTAGTTGCGTTGTACACGGTCCTCGAAGTTCAGGTTCTGCAAGCCTTGCTCCACTAGAAAGTCTTCGACCCTGGAGGACTGGCAGTCTTCGTTATAGGACGAAGCGCGAAGCAGGTAGACCGGGCGCTTACTGACTTCATCGCGTGCAGTGGCAACGAAGGTGCTGAGCGTGGTGTAACCGGTGCGCTCCGACGTCCCTACCGGGCCATAGGTCGTGTTCGGTTTACTCGTGCACGTCAGCCGGTCGTCTTTTTTCTTGCTGGTCTTGCACACGGTAGAGGTGCTGGTCGGCACTTGCCCGTACTCGGTGGCGGTATAACGGTAAGTCACCTGTCGGCTGCCGACATCGAGGCTGATGGTCATTTTTATCGGTGCATGTTTCTTCGGCAGACTGGCGTCGGTATAAACCTCCTGGAAGCCCCTGTCTTTCAACGCATTAACCATGTCGCGAAGATAGTAGCGGGCATTAAGAGCGTTTTCGTCGCTGCCAGTCGCAGACGTCACCAGTACAGTCGCCTTTCGATCAAAATGATAATCCGGATCAGGTGTGGCATTTAGCGCCACGTCCATTTGCGTGGCGCAGCCGCTGATCAACGCTGTCAGTAAAAACAGCGTGCAGAATAAAAACCGGGTCATGACAAAGCCGCCTTACAAACTAAGGATTGAATAAGAGTCAAACGCTGTGGACTGGCGACAATTAACTCGCGCTGATGCGCAAGGCTCAGTCCTTCTGAAATTCCAGCAAATCGCCTGGCTGGCAATCGAGTGCTGCGCAGAGCTTGTCCAGGGTGGCCATTTTCACGCCCTTGACCTTGCCATTTTTCAGTAATGACAGGTTGGCCTCGGTAATGCCCAGCAGGCTGGCCAATTCTTTCGAGCGAATTTTTTGCGTGGCCATGACAACGTCAAGGCGGACGATAATGGTCATTGTATTGTTCTATATGTATTGGCTTTGCTCATCGCTGAGTACTTTTGCATCGCGCATGATAATTGAAAACAAACAGAGCAATACGCCTTTGACAATCTCGTAGGCAGAAGTGGAAGACAGACCGACCGAGAACTGAAAAATACGATCCCCTGGCGGCAGATCAATAGACAGGGCTAAACCTTGCAGGGTCTCTACCAGCGGGTAGGCGGCCGGAGAAATGATGCACAGAATTCCCACTCGCCATAACACCGTGATGTTGCGCTCGGTCCAGGTTTCACCGCGGGACAAGCGCAGGAAAAACAACCCTGTCAGCCAAAGTACGTAGGTCGAAAGCAGAACGGGCAGGAAATCCAGAACGACGAGCAGCGCAGTGACCAGTGGCGAGAGCCATGTGTCGGGGGCAAGCAGCGCTCCTTCGACAAACGGATCAAGCAATTGCGGCGAGTTTTCGGCGAAGGCGTAGAGTAGAGCCGCGAGCATTTCATCGGTTTTGAAGAACCAGATCGAAGCGTTGCCACCAACCTCGGTCACCCCTAAGACCCAGACAAGAATCGCTGCCAGTAGTCCGACCCAATGCATGCGCTGCAGTGCCAATCCGTTGTTACGAGTACTCATGAAAAATCCTTGCGGTGTCATTGGGAATGACTAATTCTCGATGTTAAATTATCGAATGGCAATAATAAATTGTTCTTCTTTTGTGAAGGTCGCTCTTGGCATCGAGATGCCGGGGGCCACAGCATCATTCTCGGTTCATTCGCTATGGGGAGAATTTCAAGGTCGATGGGCTCTCGAGTTCCAAACAAGTCGAGAGCAGGGGAGGGGCGCGATCCACTCGGTGGCCGCTGGTATGGCAGGAATTGATTAGAGCGGGGACACACGCCATAGGCATGTTTCAGTCGCCCGCTCTCACAGGGCTTACTTGATCTCGGTAATGAAGTTTTCCCGCGAGCGGCGAACCTTTTTCAAGTTGACCAACCAGTCTCCCTCAGTGGCTCTATGCCCCAGCGGCAGAATTACCACACTGCGCAGGTTGCGGGCCGCGAGTCCGAGGATTTCATCGATGGCTGCCGGGTCGAATCCTTCCATCGGTGTGGCATCGACTTCTTCAAACGCTGCGGCGATCAAAGCCGAGCCCAAACCGATATAAGCCTGACGCGCAGCCGCCTGATAATTAGCCTCCTTGCCACGTCCAGCAACAATGCCCAAGAGCATCTGACGGTAATTTTCCCAACCTTCGTTAATGGTCCCGCGTACTTCGTTAGTCAGGTCAAACATCATGTTGACCCGCTCGGCAGTGATGTCGTCCCACGCGGCAAACACCAACAAATGAGAACAGTCGGTAACCTGCTGCTGATTCCAGCTGACGGCTTTGATCTTTTCGCGAACCTCTGCATTGGTCACTACGAGCAATTCAAAGGGCTGCAGTCCACTTGATGTCGGCGTTAACCGCACCGCTTCCAGAATGCGCTCGATTTTTTCATCGGACACCGTCCGGGAAGGGTCGTACTTTTTCGTTGCGTAGCGCCATTTCAGCAGGTCTGTCAGTGTACTCATCATCAAATTCCATAAAGGTGAAAGATGTTCAGGTGGGTCAATAACGACTGGCTGTCGTGCTGAACCTGGGCTTATGCTAACGATTAAAGCCAACTTGAAGGTCAAGCAGTTTTTATGAAGATTGGAGAAGTTTCCAAGCGCACCGGTGTTGCCGCTTCGGCCATTCGCTATTACGAGGAGCAAGGTTTGCTGGAGCCTTCTACCCGTGACGCCAACGGATATCGCCACTATGTCGAGGCGGCTGTCGCGCGATTGATTCTGGTGCGCGATGCTCAGAGGCTGGGATTTTCTCTCGATACCATACGCGGTCTTTTCTTGCAGGATGGCAGTTGTTCGAAATCGCTGACCATCGAGCAAATCGATATCCGTATGGATGAGATACGCCAGATCGAGGCCAACCTGGCGCTACAGCGGGAGGGCTTGTTGCGGCTACGGCATGTGCTTGAGGAAAGTTTGCGCAGTGGTGCTCCTGTCGTGTGCGCGAGTGTGCACCGGGCCGAGTCGTATCGGCCTGAGCAGAACATGATCACGCGCAACGCATTGCACGGGCGTTGACCCACATTTGAAATGCATTCCAATGTGGGAACGAGCCTGCTCGCGAAAGATCACTCAAAACCGCCGCAAAAAATCAGGCCCCGGGCACCGGGCAGCTCATGTCACCTTCTTCACACTTCAAATACTGTTTCAGCGCCTCGACCCGCACTTTGGTCACTCCAGTCAGACAACTGCTGTAAACCCACGGATAAACGCTCCCGCCCGTTACCCCGGACGATGAGAACTTGCACTCGGCGTCCCGAAACCCCAGCCACGCCCGTTGCGCACTGACCAACAGCTTCTTGCCATCCGGGTTGTCCTTCAAACGCCCGGTGATCTGCTGATACACCGCGTTCAACTCCTTGTCCGCTGCTTTGAAGTCCTGCCCGGCGCACTGATTCATCGTCGCCTGATCGCTGGCATTGGCGCAGTCGACGGCGGCGTGGGCGAGGGGAGTGAACAGGAAGGGCGTGAGAGCCAGAAGCAGGCGTGGGGACATGGTCAAATCTCGCTGTATCGAAGTAAGTGCCGAGCAGTGTAGCGGCTGCGTCGCGCTTATTCAGGCGGGCGCATTCGGGAAGCCGAGAGCAAACGGTCGGCGGTCGCCGCAATCTCTTCACCGTCGTGCAGCTTTTCCAGCCAGTGTTCAGGAATCCCCCGTACGCCGTAATAGGCACCGGCCAACTGACCGGTAATCGCGGCGGTGGTATCGGCGTCATCGCCCAGGTTGGCCGCCCGCAAAATGGCCGCTTCGAAGCTGTCCGTGTGGTGAAAGCACCACAACGCCGCTTCCAGCGACTGCACGCTGTAGCCACTACCTTTGATCTCTGCCTCGGACAGACCGAGGAAATCGCCACGCCCAATTGAAGCGACCTTGGGTTGCGAGAAGCTGACGAGTGGCAGCTGACGCAGTTCTGCCTTGCTCGCGCCTTCAAGCGCGCAGGCAATCAACCCGGCCAACAATTGGCAGCATTCGATGGCTTCAGGTGCTGCGTGGGTGGTTCGCGAACTGTCGGCGGCAAAGCTCTGGATTTGCCGGGCGTCGGGAAAGTAGAACAGCACCACCGGCACCAGACGCATCAGCGAACCGTTGCCGGCACTGTACGGGTCGGTCGAGCCGGCGAAGGGATCAGCGGTTTGTTGATATTGCGCCAGCGCCTGACTGACGGTCATGCCGATATCGAAACACTCACCGGTCGAACTCAGATAACCCCATTGCCACCAGTTGAGGTAGCGGCCCATTTGATCGGCAGCATTGAATCCATTCTTGTTCAGCAGGCTTTCTGCCAGACACAGGGCCATGGAGGTGTCATCGGTCCATTGTCCTGGCTTGAGGTGGAACGGGCCACCGCCGACCATATCGGTCAACGGTTGGAATGATCTCCGTGGTTTGAACTCAACCGTAGTACCGACAGCGTCGCCGCATGCCAGACCAAGCAGGGCACCGCGGTAACGTTCGGCGAGGGATGGCGGCATGATTCGTCCTTGTTATTTCAAATTCGCTGGAAAAGGTAACAGTTTCATTGGGCGAAGGGTGCGTGGATCCATCACTGAACCGGTCAGAAAACTGCAGCTTGATGTTTCCTTGCTGATGAATGACTGCACCGCTCTGATACAACTTCACATTGGACATGTGGTCATACAAGCCTAGTGTTCAGAACAGGAGGTGACGTATGAAACCAGTACCCAATAGTTTCGAACGCAAAATCACGCTCAAGGCGACGCGTTCGCATGTCTGGCGTGCATTGGTCGATGCCGAGGCGTTTGGCCAGTGGTTTGGGGTGGCGCTGGAGGGCCGGCGGTTTATTGCCGGTGAATGGACGCAAGGGCAGGTCACGTATCCGGGTTATGAACACGTGTTATGGAACGTGCTGATCGAGCGGGTCGAGCCACAGCAGTTGTTTTCGTTTCGTTGGCATCCGTATGCGGTGAACCCGAAAATCGACTATTCCCAGGAGCCGACCACGCTGGTCAAATTCGAGCTGCAGGATTATGAGGACGGCACGCTGCTCAAGGTTTCCGAGTCGGGTTTCGCGCATATCCCGGATGTTCGCCAGAAAGAGGCTTATTTCATGGACAGCCGTGGCTGGGAAGAGCAGTTGAGCCGACTCGAACAGTTTCTTGCCGAGAGCGCCAAGGCCCGCGAGCGTGACGGTGGCTGACATTTTCGAACCTTGGCTGAAACGCTGGGCGCTGGTGCGGGATGGCGCGCCGATTATTACGCCCGGCAGCCGTCTGCTGCCGGTACGCGTGAACAATAGGCCGGTGATGCTCAAGGTTGCGCTGGATGTCGACGAAAAGTACGGCAATCAGCTGATGACCTGGTGGGACGGTGACGGTGCGGCGCAAGTACTGGCGCATCACCAGGATGGGCTGTTGATGGAGCGCGCCATGGGCCGACGCTCGCTGATGCACATGGCAGTGAATGGCGAAGACGACGGGGCGAGCCGGATTCTCTGTTCGGCGCTGGCACGATTGCATGCACCGCGCGTGACACCACCGCCGCCGCTGGTGGAGTTGGGGCCATGGTTTGCATCGCTGCGAGTCGCTGCTGCCCAACACGACGGTCTCTATAGCCTGAGCCTGCAAACCGCCGCAACCCTGCTCGCCGATCCACAGGATGAGGTGGTGCTGCACGGCGACATGCATCACGACAACGTTCTGGATTTCGGCGAGCGTGGCTGGCTGGCAATCGATCCGAAGCGGGTCAGGGGCGAGCGTGGTTTTGATTACGCCAACCTGATGTGCAATCCGGACTTGCCGACGGCCACGGATCCCGCGCGTTTTCGCCGGCAGCTGGATGTGATTGTCGAGGCTGCCGGGCTAGATCGCCGCAGGCTGCTGCAATGGGTGCTGGCGTTCGCCGGTTTGTCGGCGGCGTGGTTTCTCGAGGATGACGCACTGGAGCAGGCCTCAGGGCAGCTGAAAGTCGCGCAGATCGCGGCTTCAATGCTCGATGCCTGACAGGGCTAAGGGTTTTCGGAAGGGTTGCTATGGCGAATGTCTTACACGCATTGGTAGCTTTTACGACTATTGCCGATTGGATCCACTGCGTAATCTACACACATCAACTGAGACACAGGGAGTGTTTCAGGATCATGGATGATCGACCATTTGCAAGGATCGCTGCCGACAGGGAGTCGATAATGGTCTTGGGAAAAACCCGCTTCGGCGGGTTTTTTTTCGTCCATGGAAAAGTGCATTGCTCTAACGGAAACACCGCCGAATGGCGGTGTTTCTATATCAGCAGATCTTACGAAGCGATCAACTGGCGCAAGACGTAATGCAAAATCCCGCCCGATTTGAAGTACTCGACCTCATTCAACGTATCGATCCGGCACAGCACTTCGATTTTTTCCTGACGCCCATCCTCACGAGTGATCACCAACGGCAAGTTCATTCGCGGTGTCAACTCGACGCCGGTCAGACCCTGGATTTCGAAGGTTTCCTTGCCGGTGAGATTGAGGCTCTTGCGGTTCTGATCAAGCTTGAACTGCAGCGGCAGCACACCCATGCCCACCAGGTTGGAACGGTGAATCCGCTCGAAGCTTTCCGCGATCACCGCTTTGACACCCAGCAGATTGGTGCCCTTGGCTGCCCAGTCACGGCTGGAACCGGTGCCGTATTCTTGCCCGGCAACCACCACCAGCGGCGTGCCCGAAGCCTGATACTTCATGGCCGCGTCGTAAATCGCCAGTTTCTCGCCGCTCGGAATGTAGATCGTGTTGCCACCTTCTTCACCGCCGAGCATTTCATTGCGGATACGGATATTGGCGAAGGTGCCGCGCATCATCACTTCATGGTTGCCACGCCGTGAACCGTAAGAGTTGAAGTCCCGCGGCTCGACGCCTTTTTCGCGCAGATAACGCCCGGCCGGGCTGTCAGCCTTGATGTTGCCGGCAGGGGAGATGTGGTCGGTGGTCACCGAATCGCCGAGCAGGGCCAGCACCCGCGCACCTTTGACATCCTTGATTTCCGGCAACGGCCCGGAAATATCGTCGAAGAACGGCGGATGCTGGATGTAGGTCGAATCGTCCTGCCACACGTAAGTCGCCGCTTGCGGCACCTCGATAGCTTGCCACTGTTCATCACCGGCAAATACTTCGGCGTATTCCTTGTGGAACATTGCCGTGCTGACCTGATTCACCGCATCGGCGATCTCTTTACTCGATGGCCAAATGTCGCGCAGGTACACCGGATTGCCTTGCTGATCTTCGCCCAGCGGTTCGCTGCTGATGTCGCTGCGCACGCTGCCAGCCAAGGCATAGGCGACCACCAGCGGCGGGGAGGCCAGCCAATTGGTTTTCACCAGCGGATGCACGCGGCCTTCGAAGTTGCGGTTGCCGGAGAGCACCGAAGCGACGGTGAGGTCGGCTTTCTGGATGGCTTTCTCGATCGGCTCCGGCAGCGGCCCGGAGTTGCCGATACACGTGGTGCAGCCATAGCCGACCAGTGAAAACCCGAGCTGGTCGAGGTATTGCGTCAGCCCCGCAGCCTTGTAGTAGTCGGTGACCACTTTCGAGCCCGGAGCCAGCGAACTCTTCACCCACGGTTTGCGGGTCAGCCCTTTCTCCACGGCTTTTTTCGCCAGCAGCCCGGCGGCCATCATCACGCTCGGGTTGGAGGTGTTGGTGCAAGAGGTGATCGCGGCGATGACGACTGCGCCGTTTTTCAGGCGATAAGTGTGGCCTTCGTACTCGTATTCGGCTTCGCCGACCAGATCGGCATTGCCCACCGCGACCCCTCCACCGCCCTCGCTTTCCAGACGTCCTTCTTCTTTACTGGTGGGTTTGAATTGCAGATCGATGAAGTCGCTGAAGGCTTGCGGCACATTCGGCAGCGACACGCGATCCTGCGGGCGTTTCGGTCCGGCCAGACTCGCTTCGACACTGCCCATGTCCAGCGCGAGGCTGTCGGTGAACACCGGTTCCTGACCGGGCAGGCGCCACAGGCCCTGGGCCTTGGTGTAGGCCTCGACCAGTTTCACCGTTTCTGGCGGCCGCCCCGACAGGCGCAGGTATTCCAAAGTCACGTCATCAACCGGGAAGAAGCCGCACGTCGCGCCATATTCCGGGGCCATGTTGGCGATGGTCGCACGGTCGGCCAGCGGCAGATCAGCGAGACCGTCGCCGTAGAATTCGACGAATTTGCCCACTACGCCTTTCTTGCGCAGCATCTGCGTGACGGTCAGCACCAGGTCGGTGGCGGTGATGCCTTCCTTGAGTTTGCCGGTCAGTTGGAAGCCGATCACTTCCGGAATCAGCATCGATACCGGTTGCCCAAGCATCGCCGCTTCGGCTTCGATCCCGCCGACGCCCCAGCCGAGTACGCCGAGGCCGTTGATCATCGTTGTGTGCGAATCGGTACCGACCAGGGTGTCGGGGAACGCATAGGTGCGGCCGTCCTCATCCTTGGTCCACACGGTGCGGCCGAGGTATTCGAGGTTGACCTGGTGGCAGATGCCGGTGCCCGGCGGCACCACGCTGAAATTGTCGAAAGCGCTCTGGCCCCAACGGAGGAAGGCATAACGTTCGCCGTTGCGCTGCATTTCGATGTCGACGTTCTGCTCGAACGCGCTGGCGGTGGCGAACTTGTCGACCATTACCGAGTGGTCGATCACCAGGTCCACCGGCGATAACGGATTGATTCGCTGTGGATCGCCGCCGGCCTTGGCCATCGCTGCGCGCATGGCGGCAAGGTCGACCACGGCGGGTACGCCGGTAAAATCCTGCATCAGGACGCGGGCAGGGCGGTACTGAATTTCGCGATCGGAGCGACGCTCCTTGAGCCACGCGGCAATCGCTTTGAGATCGGCGCCGGTGACAGTTTTTTCATCTTCCCAGCGCAGCAGGTTTTCCAGCAGGACTTTCAGCGACATCGGCAGCTTGTCGAGGTCGCCCAGGCTTTTGGCGGCATCCGGCAAACTGAAATAGTGGTAGGTCTTGTCGTCGATTTGCAGGGTTTTGAGCGTTTTCAGGCTATCGAGGGACGGCATTACAATCACTCCTTTGAATCCGCACGGCTACGGATTGAGGGGACGGGCAGAGCTATCAACGTAGCCCTGTTTTCATTAGCTGGCTAATAACTGGACTCTATGGGCAAGTCCAAGGTTCCGACATCGGCTATCATGCGCCGGTTTTCGTGACAGGCTTTGCTTCAGCGCAAGGCCTGAGCATCGCGCAGGGGCCGAATCACCGCCCTCTGCCCAGGAGTAAGAATGAACACCCTATTCATGCATTGCCGGCCAGGCTTCGAAGGCGAAGTCTGTTCGGAGATTTCCGACCTCGCCGCCCAACTCAATGTGGCCGGCTACGCCAAGGCCAAAGCGGCCACCGCGTGCGCCGAATTCGTCTGCACCGAAGAAGACGGCGCCGAGCGTCTGATGCGCGGTCAGCGTTTCGCCGAATTGATCTTCCCGCGCCAATGGGCGCGCGGGGTTTTCATCGATCTGCCGGAAAACGACCGTATCAGCGTGATCCTCGCGCACATGGCTGACTTCCCGGTGTGCGGCAGCCTGTGGCTGGAAGTCGTCGACACCAATGACGGCAAAGAGCTGTCGAATTTCTGCAAGAAATTTGAAGGCCCGCTGCGCAAGGCGCTGACCGGCGCCGGTAAACTGGTGGAGGACGCCAGCAAGCCGCGTCTGCTGCTGACCTTCAAGAGCGGTCGTGAAGTGTTTCTGGGGATGGCCGATGCCGGTAACTCGGCGATGTGGCCAATGGGCATTCCGCGCCTGAAGTTCCCGCGTGAAGCGCCAAGCCGCTCGACGCTGAAGCTGGAAGAGGCGTGGCACCACTTCATTCCGCGTGATCAGTGGGAAGATCGCCTGCACAGCGACATGACTGGCGTTGACCTCGGCGCCGCGCCGGGTGGCTGGACCTGGCAACTGGTCAATCGCGGCATGCTGGTGACCGCCATCGACAATGGCCCGATGGCCGAAAGCCTGATGGATACCGGTCTGGTGCAGCACTTGATGGCCGACGGTTTCACCTTCAAGCCTAAGCAACCGGTGGACTGGATGGTCTGCGACATCGTCGAGAAACCGGCGCGCAACGCCGCGATGCTCGAAGAGTGGATCGGCGAGGGGCATTGCCGAGAGGCCGTGGTCAACCTGAAATTGCCGATGAAGCAGCGCTATGCCGAAGTGAAGCGTTTGCTCGAACGGATTGCCGATGGTTTCAAGGCGCGCGGGATCAAGGTCGATATCGGCTGTAAGCAGCTGTATCACGACCGCGAAGAAGTGACCTGCCACTTGCGCCGGCATGACACCAAGAAAGCCAAATCTCGCTGAAACAACACAAAACCCTGTAGGAGCTGCCGCAGGCTGCGATCTTTTGATCTTGAAAAGCAAAGATCGCAGCCTTCGGCAGCTCCTACAGAGGTGTGGCGTAACGCCACAGATGACCGAATACCCGGCAATGCGCGACAATGCCGGCCAGTTTCAGGAGTGAATCATGAGTGAAATGATCGATACCCCGGTCGACGGCACCCTCGACGCTACCGGCCTCAATTGCCCGGAACCGGTGATGATGCTGCACCAGCACATCCGTGATCTGGTGCCCGGCGGCCTGCTCAAGGTGATCGCCACCGACCCCTCGACCAAACGCGACATCCCCAAATTCTGCGTGTTTCTCGACCATGAACTGGTGAGCCAGCACGAAGAGGCCGGTACTTACCTGTACTGGATCCGCAAGAAACACGCTTAACAGCAGCTACACATAAAACAACTGTGGGAGCGAGCTTGCTCGCGAAAGCGGAGTGTCAGTCACTGTAAATGTCGACTGGATCACCGCATTCGCGAGCAAGCTCGCTCCCACTTTTTTGTCCTGTGTTAATGGCTTAGCCTGCGCTACGACTGATCCGAATACGCTTGCGCGCACTGCGCGTCAAACGGATCGACAACATCAACGCCGCACAGCTCAAGCCCACGATCAGACCCTGCCACAAACCGCTCGGGCCGCGTGGCTCACCGAGCCAGTCGGTCAGGCCGAGGGCATAACCCACCGGCAAACCAATGCCCCAATAAGCGAACAGGGTCAGGATCATCGTCACCCGAGTGTCCTGATAACCGCGCAGTGCGCCGGCAGCGGTGACCTGGATGGCGTCGGAAAACTGGAACAGCGCCGAGTACACGATCAGCATCGCCGCAATGTGAATCACCGTCGGGTCAGCGGTGTAGATCGCTGCAATCGGTTCACGCAGCAGCAACATCATGCTCGCCGACAGGCAGGCGTAGGCCAGCGCAGTGCCCATGCCGACACCCGCGGCAAACCGTGCCTCGCGTGGTTCTTCGCGGCCCAGCGCCTGACCGACGCGCACGGTAACGGCCATGCCCAGCGAGTACGGAATCATGAACACCAGCGAGCTGACGTTCAGCGCAATCTGGTGTCCGGCTACCACGGTGGCGCCGAGGCTGCCGATCAGCAGGGCGATCACGGCAAAAATGCTCGACTCGGCAAACACCGCGATGCCAATCGGCAGACCAATCCCCAGCAGACGTTTGATCACCGCCCATTGCGGCCAGTCGAAACGACTGAAGATTTCGCTCGAAAGATAGGCCGGGGCCCAGCGCTCATACCCGGCCAGCCCCAGCGCCATCACCCACATCACGATCGCCGTGGCCCAGCCGCAGCCGACGCCGCCCATCGCCGGCACACCGAAGTGGCCGTAGATGAAGATGTAGTTCAGCGGAATGTTTAGTGCCAGACCGCACAGACCCAGCACCATCGCCGGACGGGTACGGCCGATGCCGTCACTGGTGCAACGCAGCACGTGATAGAACGCCACGGCCGGCAGACCGCTGGCGATGCCGTGCAGGTATTGCATGCACGGACCGATCAGCTCCGGGTCGACCTTCATCAGGTGCAACACCGGTTCGGCGGCAACCAGCATCGCGGTCGCGATCAGCCCGACCACCAGCGCCAGCCACAACGCCTGACGGACGATCGGGCCGATCTCGCTGTGGGTGCCGGCGCCAAAGCGCTGGGCGACTTTCGGCGTGGTTGCCAGCAGCGTGCCGGTCATCAGCAGAAACACCGGCACCCAGATCGAGTTGCCCAGCGCCACGGCCGCCAGATCCTTGGGCCCGACGCGGCCGGCCATCACCGCATCGACGAAGCCCATGGCCGTGGTTGCCAGTTGCGCGATGATGATCGGCAACGCCAGGGCGAGCAGGTTCTTGAACTCCAGGCGAATACGCGCGGGGCGGGTGAGGGAAACAGCGACAGGTTGATCAGTTACAGAGTTCACGGGCAAAGCGTCCACAGGTGTTGATGCGCAAGGCGCCGCATTCTACGCCGCTGACGCCTTGGTCAGGAAAAATCCTCTGTTGCGGATTTGTAAGCGCAAAGCCTGCTGGCCGGGCGACCGATCTGCACCTAAACTGCCGATCCGCCAAAGGAGCCCGCCATGCTGATTGTTGCCGACGAAAATATCCCGCTGCTCGATGCCTTTTTTGCCGGTTTCGGCGAGATCCGCCGGGTGCCGGGCCGTTCCATCGACCGTGCGACGGTCGAGCAGGCTGACGTATTGCTTGTGCGCTCGGTGACCAACGTCAACCGCGCGTTGCTTGAAGGCAGCAAGGTCCGTTTTGTCGGCACTTGCACCATCGGTACGGATCATCTGGATCTCGATTACTTCAATGAGGTCGGCATCACCTGGTCGAGCGCCCCCGGCTGCAATGCCCGCGGTGTGGTCGATTACGTGCTGGGCAGTCTGATGACGCTCGCCGAAATCGAAGGTGTCGATCTCACTCAGCGGATTTACGGTGTCGTCGGCGCCGGTGAAGTGGGCGGGCGTCTGATCAAGGTCCTGAAGGGCTTGGGCTGGAACGTCAAAGTCTGCGATCCACCGCGTCAGGCTGCCGAGGGCGGCGATTACGTCAGCCTTGAAGCGATCATTGAGCAGTGCGACGTGATCAGTCTGCACACGCCGCTGACTCGCAGCGGCGATGGCGCGACCTGGCATTTGTTCGATCAGTCGCGTTTGCAGCAACTCAAGCCCGGCGCGTGGCTGATCAACGCAGCGCGTGGCCCGGTGGTGGATAATGCCGCACTGCGCAACGTGCTGCTGGATCGTGAAGACCTGCAAGCCGTTCTCGATGTCTGGGAAGCCGAGCCCGAAGTTGACGTGGCGTTGGCCGAGCTTTGCGTATTGGCCACGCCGCACATTGCCGGTTACAGCCTTGATGGCAAGCAGCGCGGTACGGCGCAGATCTATCAGGCTTACTGCACATTCCTCGGTCAAGCGGCGAGCATTCAGCTCAGTGATTTGTTGCCGGCTCCGTGGTTGTCAGAAGTCACCCTGCACGCTGACAGCGATCCGGCTTGGGCGCTGGCGATGTTATGCCGTGGGGTGTACGACCCACGCCGCGATGACGCGGATTTTCGCCGCAGCCTTGTAGGCAATGTCGGCGAGCAGCGTGCGGCGTTCGATGTGTTGCGCAAGCAGTATCCCGTGCGGCGTGAGATTGAAGGGCTAAAGGTGCGGATTGAAGGGGCGTCGCCAGAGTTGGCGAGGATCGTGGCGGCGCTGGGGGCGGTGGCTGTCTAGAAACCGAGTCGGCCCTTTCGCGAGCAGGCTCGCTCCCACATGGATCTGTCATGCACTGAAGATCTGCTGTGGGAGCGAGCCTGCTCGCGAAGGCCGCGCCACAAGTGCCGGATCTGCAGACAGAAAAAACCCGGCCAAAGGGGCCGGGTCAGGAAGACGGTGGCTATATCACTCTTGTTCGGCAGGCTTGACCAATCGCTTCTCCAGCTCGCTGCACGCTTGCTGGATCATTTCTTCAGTGATCGGTACTTCGCGCCCATCCTTATCCAGTATCGAGCAACCCAGAGATTGGCCGGGCTTGGTGCGGATCACTTCAATTTTGTCTTCGCTGCTGTGTTGCAAGGACATGGCCTGTCTCCTCATCAGGTTGTGCGCCTAGGGTAAAACCGCCACGTGACCGGGCTGTGACAACTCCCTGCGGTCTGTCAGTGGAGGCATCTCCACTCAAACAGAAACGACCGCTCGTCTCAACCGGGACTTTAGACCAATAGTAACTATGGCCTAGTCTTTGGGGGCATATTTAACCTGACTCATTGTGATTTACAGAGTTCCGCCCCAAGAAGGTTTAGGCTAGCCCTTTCACCAACACGGATGTGTACCTGAATGACCCCGAAGCTTTCTTCACGACACCGTCGCGCTTTGCGTTTGACCCGTCGATTTCTGGCCCCTTACCGCTGGCAGGTCATTGCTGCGCTGCTGGCGTTGATCGTCACCGCCGCCGTCACGCTGTCGATGGGGCAGGGGATCAAACTGTTGGTCGACCGTGGCTTCATGACCCAGTCGCCGCATCAGCTCAACCAGAGCATCGGCATCTTCATGCTGATGGTGTTGGGGTTGGCGGTCGGCACGTTCGCGCGGTTTTACTGGGTGTCGTGGATCGGCGAGCGTTGCGTGGCCGATATCCGCCGTGAGGTATTCAACCATCTGGTCTATTTGCACCCCGGCTTCTACGAGAACAACCGCAGTTCGGAGATCCAGTCGCGGCTGACTGCCGACACAACGCTGCTGCAATCAGTGATCGGCTCGTCGCTGTCGATGTTCCTGCGTAACCTGTTGATGGTGATTGGCGGTGTCATCCTGCTGTTCGTGACCAATGCCAAACTCACCAGCATCGTGGTGATTGCTTTACCGTTCGTGGTCGCACCGATCCTGATTTTCGGTCGGCGCGTACGCAATCTGTCGCGATTGAGCCAGGACCGGGTGGCCGATATCGGCAGCTATGTGTCGGAAACCCTCGGCCAGATCAAAACCGTGCAGGCCTACAACCACCAAGTCCAGGATGAGCGCCGTTTTGCGACAACCGTAGAGGATGCCTTCGACACGGCGCGCAAACGCATCTTCCAGCGCTCGTGGATGATCACCATGGTGATCGTGCTGGTGCTCGGCGCGGTGGCGGTCATGTTGTGGGTCGGCGGCATGGACGTGATTGCCGGGCGCATCACCGGTGGTGAACTGGCGGCGTTTGTTTTCTACAGTCTGATTGTCGGCAGTGCGATCGGCACCTTGAGTGAGGTGATTGGCGAACTGCAACGCGCGGCAGGTGCCGCAGAGCGCATCGCCGAACTGCTGGGGTCGGAAAACATCATCCAGCCGCCCACCACCGGGCTGGTGACCTTGCCCCAGCGCGTGCGCGGCGAGCTGCAATTGCAGGAAGTGCGGTTTTCCTACCCTTCGCGTCCTGAAAGCTACGCCGTCAACGGCTTGAATCTGACCATTCGGGCTGGAGAGACGCTGGCGCTGGTGGGGCCGTCCGGTGCGGGCAAGTCCACCGTGTACGACTTGCTCTTGCGTTTTTATGATCCGCTGGAAGGGCAGATCCTCATCGATGGCGTGCCGCTGACCAGCCTTGATCCGCTGGACCTGCGTCGCCACTTCGCCCTGGTCTCGCAGTCGCCGGCGCTGTTCTTTGGCAGCGTTGAAGAGAATATTCGTTACGGCAATCCGGGGGCGACACTGGAACAAGTCATGGACGCGGCAAAAATTGCTCACGCTCACGACTTCATCGAGAAAATGCCCAACGGTTACCAGACCCATCTTGGCGATGGTGGCCTCGGTCTTTCCGGTGGCCAGCGTCAGCGCCTGGCGATCGCCCGGGCGTTGCTGGTCGACGCACCGATCCTGCTGCTGGACGAGGCCACTAGCGCCCTCGATGCGCAGAGCGAACATTTGATTCAGGAAGCGCTGCCGAGTCTGATGCAGAACCGCACCACGCTGGTGATCGCGCATCGACTGGCCACGGTGAAAAACGCTGACCGGATTGCAGTGATGGATCAGGGCAAACTTGTGGCCATTGGTACTCATCAGGAACTGATTGCCAGCAATCCGCTGTATGCACGGTTGGCGGCGTTGCAGTTCAATGATGGCAAGAGCGCTTCAACGAATCCTGTCACCGATCCTGCCATTCACTAAGTAACCGCTCAGGTTGTACCTATAAAAAATGCCCGTATCTCGCGATACGGGCATTTTTTGTTACTGGGCGTCAGCCGCGTGATCACTGATCATCAAAATACCGCTCATGCCAATCCACCAGCGGCTGCGGTGAATTGAGCTTCTGGCCGTAAATCACCGAGTACGACAGCACGTTCTGCACGTATTGACGGGTTTCGTCGAACGGGATGCTTTCCACCCAGACGTCGAAACTCAGGTGATCGGCGCCGCGCAGCCATTGGCGTACGCGACCCGGTCCGGCGTTGTAGGCGGCGGAGGCGAGGACGCGGTTGCCGTTGAACTGGCTGTGCACCTGGCTCAGGTAAGCGGCGCCGAGCTGGATGTTCTTGTCCGGATCCAGCACCTGCTGCGGCGAGGCCAGCGGTATGCTGAACTTGCGCGCGGTTTCCTTGGCGGTGCCGGGCATCAGTTGCATCAGGCCGCTGGCGCCGACGCCGGAACGGGCGTCGTCCATGAAGGCACTTTCCTGGCGAGTAATGGCAAACACCCAGCTCGAATGCAGGCCACGCACCTTGGCTTCACGCACGAGGGTTTCGCGGTGGGCCATCGGGAAGCGGATGTCCAGATCATCCCAGTACTGCGCCTGGCTGATGGTGCGGATCGCCGGAAAGTACCATTTCAAGTCATAGGCGAGTTTCGCCTGGGCAACCATTTCATCGCGGTTGAAATGGCGGCTGACGTGATACCACTCGCGACGACCGTCGACGATCTGCCCGCGAGCATGGAATTCCAGCGCGCGGCGCACGCCCGGGGTGTTGCGCACCTTGTTGATCAGCGCCTGGCTGAGCACCAGTGGCTTGTTGTTCAGCGAGTACGGCGATTGCGAGCGGTCGGCGGCGAGGAAACCGTAGAAGTCACGTTCGCGCGCAAGGTTTTTGTACAGCGTTTGCGCTTCCGGGTTCTGCGGCTGGGCCAGTTCCAGACTGCGTGCCTGCCAGTAGCGCCAGCGGTTGGTGGTGGCCAGATCCTGCGGCAGACGGCGGGTCAACTGATAGGCGTCGTCCCAACGGGCCAGACGCAACAGCAGGCGCAAACGCCATTCCGAGACAGTGTTGTCGCGCAACTCCGGGTCGTACTTGGTCATCACGTCCAGCGCGCGGCTGTCGAAGCGGCGGGCGAGAGTCAGGCCGATTTCCCGGGCGATCGCGACTTTTTCATCGCGGGAGAAATGCATGCTGCTGGCGTAGCCGTCGAGCAGCGCCATGGCCTTGTCCGGATCCTGACGCGCGAGGCGACGCAGGCCGAGGCTGACCACGTCGGACATCGGCTCGTCGGCCGGGGTGAAGCGTGAAGGCTGATTGAGCAGCTCGGGTTTCTGCGCCACATCCACCAGCAGGCGACCGCGTGGGGCGAGGGTGGTCAAGCCGTTGACCAGGCTGTTGGCCAGTGGATAGTTACGCGTCTGAGCGGCGAGTTTGGTGCGCTCCCAGCGTTTCTGTTCGGTGAGCTGACCATCGGCGGCCCAGAGGCCGAACAGTGCGTCACACGCAGCGGGTTGTGATTTACCGGTCAGCCAGAGCTTGTCGGCGTTGGCGTAACCCTCGGCCTTGTGACCGCTGCTGATCTGGTACTGCGCGTTGAGGCAGTCCAGTTCAGTGAAGTTGAGTTTCGGGTCGTAATATTTGACGAAGGTTGCCCAGTCACCACGGTCGGCGAGCCAGCGCAACCAGCGCAGTTTCATCCAGTTGGCCTGGGGCAGGTCACCGTGTTCGGCGAGGAATTTCTCGATTTCCGCATTGCTCGCGGTTTTCAGGCGCGCGGTCAGTTCGTCGTAAGCCAGATACGGTTCCAGCGGATAATCGGCCAGCGCTTGGCTGTAACGGAAATACGGGCCGGTATCACCCTTGGCCAAGGCGCGCTTGGCTTCATCGTAATACTGGCGTTGGGTGGACAGGTCCACCGCCTGAGCGGATTGAGCGGCAGCGGCGGTAAGTAGCAAGCAGGACAAGACACTGAAAAGGCGACTGCGCATGAGACATCCGGGCAGAGAAATCATGACAAGTGCCGACCTCGGTCAGCACTGAATTGTCTGTAGCTTAGCCTTTTGCCAGCAAGCGGCGAAAGCTTTGCCGGCCTCGCAGCACAAGTTCGCAACAAATGTTGTGCAGAGTGCTTCGACAGACAAATTGCCGGCCTGCTGAAGCCCTAATTCAGGTAGAATGCGCGCCCGGTTTTTGGAGAAGCTCATGACCCTGCTCAAATTCAGCGATGTGTCCCTTGCGTTCGGCGCTATGCCGTTGTTGGACAAGGTGTCCTGGCAGATCGCCCGTGGTGAGCGGGTGTGCATCATCGGCCGCAACGGCACTGGCAAGTCCAGCATGATGAAACTGGTCAAGGGCGACCAGAAGCCCGATGAAGGCTCGGTGTGGCGTGCCCCCGGTCTGAAAATCGGCGAATTGCCGCAAGAATTGCCGGTGGCCGACGATCGGACGGTGTTCGACGTGGTCGCTGAAGGCCTTGATGGCGTGGGCGCGTTGCTCGCCGAATACCATCACCTTGCGCAGAACTGCGTCACTGAAGAAGACCTGAACAAGCTGATGCACGTTCAGCAAGACCTCGAAGCCCGTGATGGCTGGCGCTTGCAGACGCTGGTCGAGAGCACTTTGAGCCGCCTGCAACTGCCGGCCGACAAGACCCTCGCCCAGTTGTCCGGCGGCTGGCGTCGTCGCGTGCTGCTGGCACAGGCGCTGGTGTCCGAGCCGGATCTGCTGCTGCTCGACGAACCGACCAACCACCTGGACATCGGTGCGATTGCCTGGCTCGAAGAAGCGCTGAAAGATTTCCAGGGCGCCGTGCTGTTCATCACGCACGACCGTTCCTTCCTGCAAAACCTCGCCACGCGCATCCTCGAACTGGATCGCGGTGGCCTGATCGACTGGAACGGCGACTACGCCAGTTTCCTTGTGCACAAAGAAGCCGCGCTGGCGGCTGAAGAAACCGCCAACGCGCTGTTCGACAAGAAACTGGCCCAGGAAGAAGTCTGGATCCGCCAGGGCATCAAGGCTCGCCGCACCCGCAACGAAGGCCGCGTCCGCGCCCTGAAAGCCCTGCGCGTTGAGCGTAGCGAACGTCGTGAGCGCACCGGCAAGGCCAACATTCAGTTGGACACTGCCGACAAGTCCGGCAAGCAGGTGATGGTCCTCGAGAACGTGAGTTTCGCTCATCCGGGTGGCCCGTTCCTGATCAAGGACTTCTCGATGGTGCTGACGCGCGGCGACCGTATTGGTCTGCTCGGCGCCAACGGTACCGGCAAGACCACTCTGCTGAAACTGATGCTCAGCGGTCTGCAACCGACCAGCGGCAAAGTGGAAGAAGGCACGCGGATCGACGTGGCCTACTTCGACCAGTTGCGCCATCAGCTGGATCTGGAAAAAACCGTGATCGACAACGTCGCCGAGGGGCGCGACTTCATCGATATCGACGGCCAGAGCCGTCACGTGCTGAGCTACCTCGGCGACTTCCTGTTCAGCCCGCAGCGTGCCCGCACGCCGGTCAAGGCGCTGTCGGGTGGTGAGCGTGCGCGTCTGTTGCTGGCCAAGCTGTTCAGCAAACCGGCGAACCTGCTGGTCCTCGACGAACCGACCAACGACCTCGACGTGGAAACCCTCGAGCTGCTTGAAGAAGTGCTGCTGACTTTCAATGGCACCGTGCTGATGGTCAGCCACGACCGGGCATTCCTCGACAACGTGGTCACCAGCACCCTGGTCTTCGAAGGCGAAGGCAAGGTGCGTGAATACGTCGGCGGCTATCAGGACTGGATCCGTCAGGGTGGTTCGCCGCGTCTGCTGGGCGTAACCGAAAGCAAGTCGGGCAAGGCTGACTTGAACTCCGCCGTGGTGACCGCTGAGCCTGCTGTGGTCGCAGCGCCTGCCGCTGCTGCCCCGGCGGCCAAGAAGAAGCTGAGCTACAAGGTGCAGCGTGAGCTGGAAGCATTGCCGGGCGATATCGATGCCAAGGAACAGCAGATTGCTGTCGTGGAAGCCGAAATGGCTGAAGCTGGCTTCTATCAGCGTCCTGCGGCTGAAACGGCCAAGGTGATTGCTTCGCTGGAGCAGTTGCAGGCTGAGCTGGATGCGTTGATGGAGCGTTGGGCCGAGCTGGATGCCTGATTGATCCTGATGTGAAAAAGCCCGGCGTTCAGTGATGAACGCCGGGCTTTTCATATGTAAACGCAGTTCCCTTGTAGGAGTGAGCCTGCTCGCGATAGCGGTTTAGCATTCAACGAACTCGTCGACTGTCAGAACGTTATCGCGAGCAGGCTCACTCCTACATGGAATGGTATTTCAGCGTTTGACCAAGTGGACGGCGAGGACGTCGCATGGCGCGCCGTGCAGCACGTCATTGGCGGTCGAACCCAGCAACAGCGCCAGACCATGTCGGCCATGACTGCCGACCACGATCAGATCGCACGTTTGTTCCTTGGCGAAATGATGGATTTCCTGGCGTGGCTGGCCATAGGTCAGGTGGCAGTTGGCGCCTTCGAGTTCGGAATACTTGAGCTTCAGACGCTCAAGACGCTCCTTGGCCTGATCAAACTGCTGTTGTTGCAGTTGTGACAGATCCATTGGCACGTCGCCGCCGAACGCCATGGCCATCGGCTCGACAATATGCACCAGCGACAGCTTGGCGTTATTGCTCACCGACAGCTCGCGGGCGCGGTGAATCACAGGGTCGCACTCTTCGGTCAGATCTACGGCGACCAGGATGTGGTGGTAGGGCATGAGGTGCTCCTCGTGGGATTTCAATATTGTTAAGTATGGCTGGTTTCAAGCGCAATGGTTCCAAAGTGACACAATGCGCTCACCAAGAATTGGGAATAGAGATATGACGGTCTGGTTGGTGGTGTCAATCCTGCTGGTGGTTTTAAGTCCGCTGGCGTGGTTACGCCCATCGCGCGCGCAAAGCGGTCGCATCGCCCTGCGTATGGAGGCACGACGCATCGGTCTGGCCATGCAACTGGCACCTCAGGAATGGCCACACTGGCTGGCGCAAGAGCCACCAAACCCGTGCGCGCAGTATCATCGGCCGCGCCGTGGCAAGTCGCCTGCCTGCTGGACTTACTGGCAGAAGTCGCCGGGTGTGTGGGTCAATCAGTGGCAGGAAGTCTGCGAGGACCCTGCGCTGCTTAATCATTTCGAAAAATTGCCGGGCAACGTTTTCAAAGTCGAGGCAGACAAGCAGATGATCGCTTTGTATTGGGGGGAGAAGGGCGAAGCATCTGTTTTGCAGGATATCGACGCCACCCTGAAAGCGCTGGCGTGACGCGCGGACTTTTCGCACTGCAACGGTGTGAAACGTCCGGCAGACGCGCAATAAAAAGCCCGACATGATTCATCGGGCGGAGTTGGCCAGGCAGGCCGGAAATCTTTTTGATGCTGGGTCAGTCAGCGCATTTCCCTGTCGTCCACCCAGCGTAGCCCTTTAAACAAGGGCTGCTGCGAATTAGGGCGACTTTTCTAACTATTGATTCTATGAATGGCTTCACATGCAGACGCGTGTTGCGGGTCTTCGTCTTACAGAAATGACCGCAAAGTCGCATTTCAACCCGTATTTTGGGCGATTGACAATTGTCGGAAATTCCGTGAAGGTGACGTACCCAAATCAAACGGGCGTATGAATTGAGCGTTTGTCTTACAGACTGCTCCTACAGAATCCCGACTATCGCGTTGGCGGGTGTGCCGGGTGGATTGGCGTCAGCATCGACGAAAAAGCGTCCTGCCGAGCCATTCGCCTGCGTCCGACGTGTACTGTTCAGCTTCCATATCGTGGAGATCAGTTGATGATTTACGAAGGTAAAGCCATCACGGTTAAAGCTCTTGAAAGTGGCATCGTCGAATTGAAATTCGACCTCAAGGGTGAGTCCGTCAACAAGTTCAACCGTCTAACCCTGAACGAATTGCGTCAGGCCGTAGACGTCATCAAGGCAGATGCTTCGATCAAGGGCGTGATCGTCAGCAGTGGCAAGGACGTGTTCATCGTCGGCGCCGACATCACCGAATTTGTCGACAACTTCAAGCTGCCGGATGCCGAGCTGGTTGCTGGCAATCTCGAAGCCAACAAGATCTTCAGCGATTTCGAAGACCTCAACGTTCCGACCGTCGCGGCCATCAATGGCATCGCGCTGGGCGGCGGCCTGGAAATGTGCCTGGCAGCTGACTATCGCGTCATGTCCACCAAAGCCAAGATCGGCCTGCCGGAAGTCAAACTGGGCATCTACCCAGGCTTCGGCGGCACCGTGCGTCTGCCGCGCCTGATCGGTGTCGACAACGCAATCGAGTGGATTGCCGCCGGCAAGGAAAACCGCCCTGAAGACGCTCTGAAAGTCAGCGCCGTCGACGCCGTGGTTGCTCCTGAAAAGCTGCAGGAAGCCGCCCTTGAACTGATCAAGCGCGCCATCTCCGGCGAGTTCGACTTCAAGGCCAAGCGTCAGCCGAAACTTGAAAAACTCAAGCTGAACGCCATTGAACAGATGATGGCTTTCGAAACCGCCAAAGGTTTCGTTGCCGGTCAGGCTGGCCCGAATTACCCGGCGCCGGTTGAAGCGATCAAGACCATCCAGAAAGCTGCGAACTTCGGTCGTGACAAGGCGCTGGAAGTTGAAGCCGCCGGTTTCGTCAAACTGGCCAAGACCTCTGCCGCGCAGAGCTTGATCGGTCTGTTCCTGAACGATCAGGAGCTGAAGAAAAAGGCCAAGGCCTACGACGAAATCGCCAAAGACGTGAAGCAGGCCGCTGTACTCGGCGCCGGCATCATGGGTGGCGGTATCGCCTATCAGTCGGCCTCCAAAGGTACGCCGATCCTGATGAAGGACATCAACGAGCACGGTATCGAGCAGGGTCTGGCCGAAGCCGCCAAACTGCTGGTTGGCCGCGTTGATAAAGGTCGCATGACCGCTGCGAAAATGGCTGAAGTACTCAACGCCATTCGGCCAACCCTGTCCTACGGCGACTTCGGTCACGTGGATCTGGTTGTTGAAGCTGTGGTCGAGAACCCTAAGGTCAAGCAAGCCGTGTTGGCTGAAGTCGAAGCGCAGGTCAAAGAGGACACCATCCTCGCGTCCAACACTTCGACTATTTCCATCAGCCTGCTGGCCAAGGCTCTCAAGCGTCCGGAAAACTTCGTCGGCATGCACTTCTTCAACCCGGTGCACATGATGCCGCTGGTGGAAGTGATCCGTGGCGAGAAGTCGAGTGAGCTGGCGGTTGCCACCACCGTTGCCTACGCCAAGAAAATGGGCAAGAACCCGATCGTCGTCAACGACTGCCCGGGCTTCCTGGTCAACCGCGTCCTGTTCCCGTACTTCGGCGGTTTCGCCAAACTGGTCAGCGCCGGTGTGGACTTCGTCCGTATCGACAAGGTCATGGAAAAATTCGGCTGGCCGATGGGCCCGGCATACCTGATGGACGTGGTCGGTATCGACACCGGTCACCATGGTCGTGACGTAATGGCTGAAGGCTTCCCGGATCGCATGAAGGATGACCGTCGTTCGGCCATCGATGTGCTGTACGAAGCCAAGCGCCTGGGTCAGAAGAACGGCAAGGGCTTCTACGCCTACGAGGCCGACAAGAAAGGCAAGCAGAAGAAAGTTGCCGATCCGTCGGTACTGGAAGTGCTCAAGCCGATCGTTTACGAGCAGCGCGAAGTCACTGACGAAGACATCATCAACTGGATGATGATCCCGCTGTGCCTGGAAACCGTGCGTTGCCTGGAAGACGGCATCGTTGAAACCGCCGCCGAAGCCGACATGGGTCTGGTCTACGGTATCGGTTTCCCTCCATTCCGTGGCGGTGCGCTGCGCTACATCGATTCGATCGGTGTTGCCGAGTTCGTTGCCCTGGCTGACCAGTACGCTGATTTGGGCGCGCTGTACCACCCGACCGCGAAACTGCGTGAAATGGCCAAAACCGGCCAACGGTTCTTCGGTTAAGCGTCCCAACTTTTGAGCGAGAGTGAAATTTTATGAGCTTGAATCCAAGAGACGTCGTGATTGTCGACTTCGGTCGTACTCCGATGGGCCGCTCCAAGGGCGGCATGCACCGCAACACCCGTGCCGAAGACATGTCGGCGCACCTGATCAGCAAATTGCTGGAACGCAACGCCAAGGTCGATCCTGCCGAAGTCGAGGACGTGATCTGGGGCTGCGTCAACCAGACCCTGGAGCAGGGCTGGAACATCGCGCGCATGGCGTCGCTGATGACCCAGATCCCGCACACTTCGGCCGGCCAGACCGTCAGCCGTCTGTGTGGCTCGTCGATGAGCGCGCTGCACACCGCTGCGCAAGCGATCATGACCGGCAACGGTGACGTGTTCGTGGTTGGCGGCGTCGAGCATATGGGCCACGTGAGCATGATGCACGGTGTCGATCCGAACCCGCACATGTCGCTGTACGCGGCGAAAGCCTCGGGCATGATGGGCCTGACCGCGGAAATGCTCGGCAAAATGCACGGCATCACTCGCGAGCAGCAAGACGCCTTCGGCGTGCGTTCCCACCAGTTGGCCCACAAGGCCACCGTGGAAGGCAAGTTCAAAGACGAAATCATCCCGATGCAGGGCTACGACGAGAACGGTTTCCTGAAACTGTTCGACTACGACGAAACCATTCGTCCGGAAACCACCCTGGAAAGTCTGGCGGCCCTCAAGCCTGCCTTCAATCCAAAGGGCGGCACCGTGACTGCCGGTACTTCGTCGCAGATCACTGATGGTGCTTCGTGCATGATCGTGATGTCGGCGCAGCGTGCACAGGACCTGGGTATCCAGCCAATGGCGGTTATCCGTTCGATGGCAGTGGCGGGTGTGGATCCGGCGATCATGGGCTATGGTCCAGTTCCGGCGACACAGAAAGCCCTGAAGCGTGCGGGCCTTGGCATCAACGATATCGACTTCTTCGAGCTCAACGAAGCTTTCGCCGCACAGGCCCTGCCAGTGCTGAAAGATCTGAAAGTACTCGACAAGATGAACGAGAAGGTTAACCTGCACGGCGGTGCAATCGCCCTGGGTCACCCGTTCGGTTGCTCCGGTGCTCGTATTTCCGGCACCTTGCTGAACGTGATGAAGCAGAATAGCGGCACCTTCGGGGTGGCCACTATGTGCATTGGTCTCGGCCAAGGCATCTCCACCGTCTTCGAACGCGTTTAAGCGTCTCGTCGATGGAAGCCGGGGCCAAGTGCCCCGGTTTTTGTTTTTGCGGATTTATTTTGTTTTTATTTTGAAAAAATTTGAGTGAGGGCCAAAGCATGCCGATACAACCTGGGCTCTACCAACATTACAAAGGTCCGCAGTACCGCGTATTCAGTGTTGCGCGGCATTCCGAGACCGAAGAAGAAGTGGTCTTTTACCAAGCCCTGTATGGCGATTACGGCTTTTGGGTACGCCCTCTGAGCATGTTTCTCGAGTCAGTCGAGGTTGACGGCGAGCAGGTGCCACGCTTTGCTTTGGTGCAAGCCGAACCGAGCCTTTTTTCCAAGGCATGAGGCGAGTGTGCACAGAACCCTGTGCTTGACCTCACCTTGTATCAACTATATATAGCGGTGCCGCGTCAGGCGCCAACCGCCTTTCACTTCTAGAATTCAGGAATTTTCTGATCCATGGGCAAATCGCTGGTCATTGTGGAATCCCCGGCTAAGGCCAAGACCATCAACAAGTATCTGGGTAACCAATACGTGGTGAAGTCGAGTATCGGCCATATCCGAGACCTGCCCACCAGCGGTTCGGCTAGCGCCAGCAAAGAGCCAGCCGCCAAGCGCGGCAAGGCTGCTGCGGGCGAAGGTCCGGTGCTCTCGCCGAAAGAGAAAGCGCGCAAGCAGCTGGTCTCGCGTATGGGTGTCGATCCCGATCATGGCTGGAAAGCCAAGTACGAGATCCTTCCGGGTAAAGAGAAGGTCATCGAGGAGCTGCGTCGGCTCGCCAAAGATGCTGACACCATCTATCTCGCAACCGACTTGGATCGCGAGGGGGAAGCCATTGCCTGGCACCTGCGCGAAGCCATCGGTGGTGATGACAGCCGCTACAAGCGCGTGGTGTTCAACGAAATTACCAAAAAGGCGATTCAGGAAGCCTTCTCGGAACCGGGCGAGCTGGACATCGATCGTGTCAACGCTCAACAGGCCCGCCGTTTCCTCGACCGCGTTGTGGGTTACATGGTTTCGCCGCTGCTGTGGGCGAAAATCGCCCGTGGCCTGTCCGCCGGTCGTGTGCAATCGGTTGCCGTGAAGCTGGTGGTTGAGCGTGAGCGTGAAATCCGTGCGTTCAACCCGGAAGAGTACTGGGAAGTGCATGCCGATCTCGGCACCACCAAAGGCTCGACCGTGCGTTTCGAAGTAGCTCGTGAGAAAGGCGAAGCGTTCAAGCCGCTCAACGAAGCGCAGGCCATGGCCGCGCTGGAGAAACTCAAGTCTTCCAGCTACAGCATCGTCAAACGCGAAGACAAGCCGACCAGCAGCAAGCCGTCGGCGCCGTTCATCACGTCCACCTTGCAACAGGCAGCGAGTAACCGCCTGGGCTTCGGCGTGAAGAAAACCATGATGATGGCCCAGCGTCTGTACGAAGCCGGCTACATCACTTATATGCGTACCGACTCGACCAACCTCTCGGCTGACGCCGTGGCGATGGCACGCACTTACATCGAAGACGAATTCGGCAAGAAGTACCTGCCGGAAACGCCAAATGTCTACAGCAGCAAGGAAGGCGCTCAAGAGGCTCACGAAGCGATTCGTCCGTCCGACGCCAACACCATTCCGAGCAAGCTGACGGGCATGGAGCGTGACGCTGAGCGCCTCTACGAGCTGATCTGGCGCCAGTTCCTCGCTTGCCAGATGCTGCCAGCGCAATACCTGTCGACCACCGTCAGCGTAGGTGCTGGTGACTTCGAGCTGCGCGCCAAGGGCCGTATCCTCAAGTTCGACGGCTACACCCGTGTCATGCCACAGATTGCCAAGCCGGGCGATGACGACGTGCTGCCTGATATGGCGCAGGGCGACGTGATGAAGCTGATCAAGCTCGATCCGTCGCAGCACTTCACCAAGCCGCCGGCGCGTTACTCGGAAGCCAGCCTGGTTAAAGAAATGGAAAAACGTGGCATCGGTCGTCCTTCGACTTACGCTGCGATCATTTCGACCATTCAGGATCGTGGCTACGTGACCCTGCATAACCGTCGTTTCTACTCGGAAAAGATGGGCGACATCGTCACCGAGCGTCTGTCGGAAAGCTTCTCCAATCTCATGGACTACGGCTTCACCGCCGGCATGGAAGAGAACCTCGATGACGTGGCGCAGGGCGAGCGTGACTGGAAAAGCGTGCTGGACGAGTTCTATGGCGACTTCAAAAAGAAACTCGAAGTGGCCGAAAATCCGGACAGCGGCATGCGTGCCAACCAGCCGGTGATGACCGATATTCCGTGCACGACCTGTGGTCGTCCGATGCAGATTCGTACTGCGTCGACCGGCGTGTTCCTCGGTTGCTCGGGCTACAGCCTGCCGCCGAAAGAGCGCTGCAAGGCCACCGTCAACCTGGTGCCGGGCGACGAGATTGCTGCGGACGACGAGGGCGAATCGGAATCGCTGGTGTTGCGTGGCAAGCATCGCTGCCCGATCTGCAGCACGGCGATGGACGCTTACCTGCTCGACGAGAAGCGCAAGCTGCACATCTGCGGTAACAATCCGGATTGTGCTGGCTACGAAATCGAAGAAGGCAGCTATCGCATCAAGGGCTACGAAGGTCCGAGCCTGGAATGCGACAAATGTGGCAGCGAGATGCAGCTCAAGACTGGCCGTTTCGGCAAGTTCTTCGGTTGCACCAATCCTGAGTGCAAGAACACCCGCAAACTGTTGAAAAGCGGTGATGCAGCGCCGCCGAAGATGGATCCGGTGAAGATGCCTGAGCTGAAATGCGAAAAGGTCAACGACACCTACATCCTCCGTGACGGTGCCTCGGGTCTGTTCCTGGCCGCCAGTCAGTTCCCGAAAAACCGTGAGACCCGTGCTCCGCTGGTGATCGAGATCCTGCCGCACAAGGATGAGATCGATCCGAAGTATCACTTCCTCTGCGACGCGCCGAAGAAGGATCCTGATGGTCTGCCAGCGGTGATCCGCTACAGCCGCAAGACCAAGGAGCAATACGTGCAGACCGAAGTCGATGGCAAGCCTACCGGTTGGAAGGCGTACTTCGACGGCGGCAAGTGGACGGTTGAAGACAAGCGTACGAAGGCCAAAGCTGAATAAGCATTAGCCTGATACTGAAAGGCCGCATGAGAACCCTTGGGTTTTCATGCGGCCTTTTTGTTTTGTGCTTGCGGTGGGATCGGCTGATCCACGACACTGTCCGGCCTGTGTGAAGCAATTATTTCGTTGTGGAGAGCGCCGTCATGGCTCACGAACTCTATACCCGTACCAATCAAAAGATCTATTTCGCCGGCCTGTCGCTGGAAGCTCTGGCTCGCGCTGAAGAAGGCCGGGCGATGAACTCTCTGGCGCTGATTCAGGCCGGTCGTGAATCGGCCTTGTTTCACCTGTACGGCGCCTTGCTGGGGCTTTGTCATGAGATCGCGGGTTTCTATCGTCTGCCGCAGGCCAATGCGCCGCGGGCCGAGATGCTGCTGACGCGTGAAGTGCTGGAGTCGATCGCAATTCCCGAACTGGCCGAAATGGTTGAGTTGGCTGGCAATTCTGAAACCTGGTTGGCAAAACTGCTGGCAGCGCATTCGGCGCTGTTTCAACCGCCACGAGTGCCGCACAAGCCGAAGGGTGATGTGACGCAACCGTTGATTCAGGCGATTAATCTGGACGAAGAAGAAGCGCCAGAAGAGTTGAGTCGAGAGGAGCTGGAGAGCTGGCGGCAGAACTTGAAAGGTCTGGCGATACGTTTCCGCGAAGGCTTGAACGAGTGCTGAGGGCGATTGACACGGTGGCAATCTGAAACATGCTGCTGGTCAAGATCCCGAGCGAAGCCTGAATGATGTCTATATAATCCCTGCCTTTCGTGGAGAACAGACCTTTATGCCAACGTCCTTTCTAGAAATTGTCGAGTTACCAGACGGCCGAATCGAACTGCGCAGGGCTGAGGACGAGGGTTCTCTGGTGACGCTGGATTTCTCCGAGGATGCCAAGGCTTTCCTGCAAGGTCAGCATGTGGAAATCGCCAAGGCGATGTTAAGCGTCGGCGTGCAAATGGCCGGTCGCATGGTCGAAGGCGAGTTTGATAAGGAAGAAGGACCGCGGGTTCTTCATTGATCCTGGCGTCTTTTTACTTTTTGACGTTACCGCTTCAGATCGGCTTCTCTGTCCCTGGAGAAGCCCTGCGCTTCACACAGCGCGTATAAGCACCAATCAACCCAAACGAATATTCAGGCTCTGAGCATCGCCCGTGCGTGCGGCGTTGATCAGTTGTTGCCGTGAATTTGCGTTCAATGGGTTGAGCCAAGTGACTACGGTGTGACTGCGACCCAGTTTCAGGGCTTCGCATGCCAGTTGCTGAGCGCTTTGAGCGCCTCTTGGTTGCAGCAGCAGAATACGCTCGCGATTCAAGCCGGCATCCCGCAGCCATGTCTGGGTCAGGCTCGCAGGAGGCGCTATCAGCGTCAGCCAGCGCGCGTCCTGATCCTCACTGAGTTCGCGAAGGATCGGGGCAAGAAGGTTCAGACAGTTCCCGGTAGCACCGCGCAGTGACAGCTCGCTGAATACTTCAGGTTCGGCAATCCACGGGCGCTCGACGACCTCTTTGAGGATCGGCGCCATCGGTTGTGCCAGAAACGCTTCGAATAAAGGCAGTTGTGTTTGCTGAGGGGTGTGTGGGAACTGCATAAAGCCTCCTTTAGCGGCGAATGACGCCGACACTCAAGCCTTCGATCACCAGTTCCTGATCTTTCAGGTCGACTTCGATAGGGGCGAACTCGGGGTTTTCGGCAATCAGCCAGACCTTGCTGCCTTCACGCTTGAAGCGTTTGACCGTCACTTCATCGCCGATGCGTGCGACGACAACCTGACCGTTACGCGCTTCGCGGGTGGTGTGCACCGCGAGGAGGTCGCCGTCGAAAATGCCGATGTCCTTCATGCTCATGCCTTGCACCCGCAACAGGTAGTCGGCACGAGGTTGAAAGAAGGTTGGATTGATGTTGCAGGATTCCTCGATATGCTGCTGGGCGAGGATTGGCGCGCCGGCAGCAACCCGGCCAATGATCGGCAGGGTGGAGTCGTCAGCCTTGGCTTCGAAGCCAGGGATGCGAATGCCGCGAGAGGCGCCGGGAGTCATCTCGATGGCACCCTTGCGAGCCAGTGCCTTGAGATGTTCTTCAGCCGCGTTCGGCGACTTGAAGCCCAGTTCCTGAGCGATTTCCGCACGGGTTGGCGGGTAGCCGTTGTCTTCGAGGCAGCGTTTGATAAAGGCCAGAATCTCGGCTTGGCGTGGCGTCAGCTTTAGCATATTGATCGCTCTGTCTTTTTATACAGTGACTGGGATTATATACAGTGAAGCGTCCTTGGCAATGCCCGTTTTTTTGCAGGCCGCCAGACGGTCGGCAGCCTTGCTTATTAATGCATCGGTCTTGTGTGGTTAAATAGCTGACCGACCATTCCCAAAACGAACCGGCAGGCTTGACAAGGCACTGGCTGAAACGTATGTTTCAAACAAGTGTTTGTCAGGCGGAGTAGCCATGGCCCAGTCGGAAACCGTTGAACGCATTCTTGATGCTGCCGAGCAGTTGTTCGCGGAGAAAGGTTTCGCTGAAACCTCATTGCGTTTGATTACCAGCAAGGCTGGCGTCAACCTGGCAGCGGTGAACTATCACTTCGGCTCGAAAAAAGCGCTGATCCAGGCGGTTTTCTCGCGGTTTCTCGGCCCGTTCTGCATCAGTCTCGATAAAGAGTTGGAGCGGCGTCAGGCCAAGCCTGAAAACAAGCCGACGCTTGAAGAGCTGTTGGAAATCCTCGTCGAGCAAGCTTTGGTGGTCCAGCCACGCAGCGGCAATGACCTGTCGATCTTCATGCGCCTGCTCGGCCTCGCGTTCAGCCAGAGCCAGGGCCACTTGCGTCGTTATCTGGAGGACATGTACGGCAAAGTGTTCCGTCGCTACATGCTGCTGGTCAACGAAGCCGCACCACGCATTCCGCCGATCGAGCTGTTCTGGCGCGTGCACTTCATGCTCGGCGCCGCCGCGTTCAGCATGTCCGGCATCAAGGCTTTGCGCGCAATCGCCGAGACCGATTTCGGCGTCAACACCTCCATTGAGCAAGTGATGCGCCTGATGGTGCCATTCCTCGCTGCAGGCATGCGGGCCGAAACCGGCGTCACCGACACTGCCATGGCCACCGCACAACTGCGTCCGCGCAGCAAATCAACGCCGGTCGCCGCCAAGGTTTAACCGCGCACGGGTGGGCGCGGCAGCTTGTATCCGCTAAGCTAGCCGCCCATGCCGACTCTCGTTCTGAACCCGAAATCCATAGATATTGCCGACCTGCCGAGCATTGCTCACGGCAGCGATTTGTTGTGGATCGGGTTTTTCGTTTTCAAGGAATCTCTATGACTGCTGGCCTGCAAGGCTCGTTGATGGTGGACGTCGCCGGTACCTGGCTGACGGCCGAAGATCGCCAATTGTTGCGTCAGCCCGAAGTGGGCGGCCTGATCATTTTCGCGCGCAACATCGAGCATCCGCGCCAAGTGCGTGAACTCAGTGCGTCGATTCGCGCGGTTCGCCCGGATCTGCTGTTGGCGGTGGATCAAGAGGGCGGTCGTGTGCAGCGTCTGCGTCAGGGCTTCGTGCGCCTGCCGGCCATGCGCGCCATCGCCGATAACCCGAACGCCGAATACCTCGCCGAGCAATGCGGCTGGATCATGGCCACCGAAGTGCTAGCGGTCGGACTTGACCTGAGTTTCGCCCCGGTACTCGACCTGGATTACCAGCGCAGCGCCGTGGTTGGGACCCGCTCGTTCGAAGGTGATCCCGAGCGCGCGGCACTACTCGCCGGAGCGTTCATTCGCGGCATGAACAGCGCCGGCATGGCGGCCACCGGCAAGCACTTCCCTGGCCACGGCTGGGCAGAAGCGGATTCCCACGTCGCGATCCCCAACGACGAGCGCAGCCTCGAAGAGATCCGCGCCAACGACCTCGTACCCTTCGCCAAACTCAGCAAGCAACTGGCCGCGATCATGCCGGCGCACGTCATCTATCCGCAGGTCGATTCGCAGCCTGCCGGCTTCTCCCGCCGCTGGTTGCAGGACATCCTGCGCGGCGAATTGCAGTTCGACGGGGTGATCTTCAGCGACGACCTGTCGATGGCCGGCGCCCACGTGGTCGGCGACGCCGCCAGCCGCATCGAAGCCGCTTTGACTGCCGGTTGTGACATGGGCCTGGTGTGCAACGACCGCGCCGCTGCCGAACTGGCCCTGAGCGCCGCGCAACGCATGAAGGTCAAGCCGTCCGCGCGCATCGCCCGCATGCGCGGTCAGGCATACGCCAGCACCGATTACCGTCAGGATCCGCGCTGGCTCACCGCCATCGGCGCGCTCAAAGACGCTCAACTGATCGATTAAGGATTTTTCGCTATGACGGTTTACGCAATCATCGGTGGCACTGGCCTGACCCAACTCGAAGGCCTGACCATTCGCCAGTCACTGGCAGTGGATACGCCCTACGGCGCGCCATCGGCCGACGTGCAAATTGGCGAATACGCCGGCAAGGAAGTGCTGTTCCTCGCCCGTCACGGCCACCCGCATCGCTTCCCGCCGCACAAGGTCAACTACCGCGCCAATCTGTGGGCGCTGAAGCAGGCCGGTGCCGAAGCGATCATTGCCGTTAACGCGGTGGGCGGTATTCACCCAGCCATGGGCACCGGGCATTTCTGCGTGCCGCACCAGATCGTCGACTACACCAGCGGGCGCGAGCACACCTTTTTCGCCGATGATCTGGAGCACGTCACCCACATCGACTTCAGCTTTCCCTACAGCGAGCCGCTGCGTCAGCAATTGATCGCCGCTGTGGCTGCCGAAGGTTGCGAGTACAGCGATCAGGGTGTGTATGCCTGCACCCAAGGCCCGCGTCTGGAAACCGTGGCGGAGATTGTGCGTTTGGAGCGGGATGGCTGCGACATCGTCGGCATGACCGGTATGCCGGAAGCGGCACTGGCCCGCGAGCTGGATCTGGATTACGCCTGTCTGGCACTGGTGGTTAACCCGGCGGCGGGCAAGACCACCGAAGTGATCACCATGGCCGAGATCGAGCAGGCATTGCACGATGGCATGGGCAAGGTGAAGTCGGCGTTGGCGCGGGTGTTGGCCGGCTAAGGACTGCCCATGAGCATTCTCATCGAACGGCTCAAGTCGTTGGCTTGGACTCAGGCATTCAGTAGCAAGGCGCTGGCCAAGGCTCGCGCTTATGCCGCCGATGACCGGGTAGAGATCATCGAGATCAATGACAAAAAGATCGAGGCGTTCTGCGTTGGCTCGGAAAGTCAGGCGTATGAACAAAGCATTTACCTGTCCGAAGATCGCCTGGGTTCCGTCAACTTGCGTTGCCTGTGCAGCTGTCCTGTCGTCATCGACTGCAAGCACTGCGCTGCGGTGCTCTATCACCTGCAGGGCAGTGCTGATGATGCGTCTGAAAGTGACGCACAAATCCCTTTGGGGCGGGCGCTGGAGCATTGGCTTTCGACCATTCCCGTGCCGGCCAAGCCCGCCGAAGAAGGCGCGCAAACCGCAGGCACGCGTCTGTTTTACAAGCTCAAGCCAACGCCTGTGAGCGGCAAGTGGCTGCTTGATATTTTCAAGGTCTCCCAGCTCAAGAACGGCGAGTTACGCGAAGTCAAACCGATGTATTCGCTGGCGGAAATGCTCATGCGTCAGCCCGGCTACCTGTCCGAGCTGGATTTGCGCGTTGCCAGGCTGCTGGTTGCCATGCACTCCCACCACGCCTATTACAGCGGCTATCCGCTGGAAGGCAGCAGCGGCGCCGAACTGCTGGAAATGCTCCTGCGCACCTCGCGGCTGTTCCTCGATTTCGAGGATCTGCGACCGTTGGTGCCGGGCGCGAAGCGCATCGGCCAGTTCGCCTGGGCCGAGCAGGCCGACGGCGGTTTCCGCGCGCAGTGGAGCAGTGCCGAGGCTGCGCAGGAAACTGTGCTGGCGCTGGAGCCGCTTTATTACCTGGATCGTGAACAGCGGCAGATTGGCCCTCTGTTCAATGAGCTGGAAAAAAAACTGGCCAGCCACTTGACTCTGGCGCCGGACATTCCGGCGCGTCAGGCCATGCAGTTCAGCCATCGCATGAGCGCCGCGACGAGAATTCCGCCGCCCCACCAACTGACCGAACGAGTCATCGACGACGTACTTCCGCAGCCGCAACTGACCCTCGTCAGTGGTCGGGAGCGCTCGCGCTGGGAATACATTCTTGAGCACCGCGCCGCACTGGTGTTTACCTACAACGGCCAGCCGACGGTGGATCGCAACCCGGAAGTGATGATCCTCAACGGCACCGAAACCCAGCGCATTCAACGCCAGCCTGCGGTGGAAAAGAAACTGCGCCAGTTCCTGCAAAAGTTCGGCTTTAAAAAAGCCACGCGCAAGAGCTCGCTGGATCGTCCCGGCGAGATGTTCACGTTGCCGGATGATTCCGCCTGGCTCGGGTTTATGCACGAAGGACTTGCCACGTTGCGCGCATCGAACTGGGAAGTGGAGATGAGTCCCGGCTTTCATTTCAATGTGCAACCGGTTGAGCATTGGTACGCCGAGGTCGAAGAAGAGGCTGGGCATCAGTGGTTTGATTTGCAGTTGGGTATCGTCGTCAATGGCCAGCGCTACAGCTTGCTGCCGATCCTTCTGCACTTGTTGCGCACGCAGCCGCGCTTGCTTGACCCGGTCGATCTGGCACAACGCGGCGATGACGAAAAACTCCTGATCGAACTCAAACCCAGCGGTTTTGGCGACCCTTCAGGCGCCAAGGTCGCGCTGCCGCTGAGTCGGGTCAAACCGCTGATGGCCACGCTGGGCGAGTTGTACCTGGGCGGTCATCAGGGCGATGCACTGCGCTTGAGTGTCCCGGATGCCGCGCGCTTGAGTATGCTCGATGGCGTGCCGCTGGATTGGCAGGGTGGCGAGCGGCTGCGCACCTTCGCCAAGCGCTTGCAGAATTCCATTCACACCCAGGTCGTTGCGCCGGCCGGCCTTAACGCGCAACTGCGCCCCTATCAGCTCGAAGGCCTGAACTGGATGCAGACCCTGCGCGAGCTTGAGGTCGGCGGCATTCTGGGCGATGACATGGGGCTGGGCAAAACGCTGCAGACCTTGGCGCACCTGCTCACGGAAAAACACGCCGGTCGCCTTGATTGTCCGGCTCTGGCGGTGATGCCGACCAGCCTGATTCCCAACTGGCTCGACGAGGCCGAGCGTTTCACTCCCCAGTTGAAAGTATTGGCGCTGCACGGCTCGGGTCGGCAAAAGGATTTCGCTGATCTGGCTGAGTACGATCTGGTGCTGACCACTTACGCGTTGCTGCCGAGGGATCTGGAGACCTTGCAGCCGCAGACGTGGAGCGTGCTGATTCTCGACGAAGCGCAGAACATCAAGAACCCGCTCAGCAAAGCCGCGCAGGCCGCACGCGACTTGCAGGCCCGCCAGCGCTTGTGCCTGAGCGGCACGCCATTGGAAAACCACTTGGGCGAGCTTTGGTCGCAGTTTCATTTCCTCATGCCCGGTTGGCTTGGCGATAGCAAGTCCTTCAATCGCGATTACCGCACGCCAATCGAGAAGCACGGCAATGTTCAGCGCATGCAGCACCTGACAGCGCGCATCAAGCCGTTTTTGCTGCGCCGCAAAAAGGATCAGGTGGCCACCGAACTGCCGCCGAAAACCGAAATCATCCATTGGGTGGATCTCAGCGACGGCCAGCGCGATGTCTATGAAACGGTTCGCGTGGCGATGGACAAAAAAGTCCGCGACGAAATTGCCCGCAGTGGCGTGGCTCGCAGTCAGATCATCATTCTCGATGCCTTGCTCAAGCTGCGGCAGGTCTGTTGCGATTTGCGCCTGATCAAGATGCCGATGACAGCAAAGGCACTGCGTTCCGGCAGTGGCAAGTTGGTCAGCTTGATGGAGATGCTTGAAGAGCTGCTCGGCGAAGGTCGTCGGATCCTGTTGTTTTCGCAGTTCACCTCGATGCTCGCGTTGATCGAGCAAGAGTTGCAGCAACGTGACATTGCCTATTCGCTGCTGACCGGTGATACCACGGACCGTCGCACACCGGTGAAGGATTTTCAGGGCGGCAAGGTGCCGTTGTTTCTAATCAGTCTGAAGGCCGGGGGTACCGGTTTGAACCTGACCGCTGCGGATACGGTGATCCACTTTGACCCTTGGTGGAACCCCGCGGTGGAAAATCAGGCAACCGATCGTGCGTATCGAATCGGGCAAAACAACCCGGTGTTCGTTTACAAGCTGATCGCTCGCGGCACAGTAGAGGAAAAGATACAGGCGTTGCAGCAGGAGAAAGCAGCGTTGGCCGGGGCGGTGCTTGAAGGCGGGACGACAGGTGGCTGGAAGCTGGAGCAGACTGACATTGAGGCGCTGTTTGCACCGTTGCCGGTTTCCAAGGATTGAGCCGGGTTTTAACCGTTAGACCGAGGTGAGCCATTCGCGAGCCTGCTCGCGAAAGCTATTTAACAGACGAAAAAGATTTCAACGCTTATCGAGCTTGTCCGGCAACGGCGCAAACAACGCTTCGATATCATCACTCTGCAACTTCCAGTCCCCGGCCTTGCGCCCATCCAGTACGCCGGCCGCCAAGTCGGATTTTTCCTTCTGCAGGTGCTGAATCTTTTCTTCCACCGTGCCCCGGGCAATCATCTTGTAGACGAACACCGGTTTCTCCTGGCCGATTCGATACGCGCGGTCGGTTGCCTGATTCTCGGTTGCCGGGTTCCACCACGGATCGTAGTGAATCACCGTATCCGCCTCAGTCAGGTTCAAGCCGACGCCACCAGCCTTCAGGCTGATAAGAAAGATCTGACGCTTGCCGCTCTGGAATTCCTTCACCGGCGTACGTCGATCACGGGTCTGGCCGGTCAGTAGCGCGTAGGACACGTTGCGTTTTTTCAGCTCTTCCTCGATCAACGACAGCATCGAGGTGAATTGCGAGAACAGCAGAATCCGCCGTCCTTCTTCGAACAATTCTTCAAGCATTTCCATCAGGCTGTCGAGCTTGCCCGAGGTGCTGCCGCGAGCGGGTGGGGTAACGTCGTTGACCAGGCGCAGATCGCAGCAGACCTGGCGCAGCTTGAGCAGCGCCTCAAGAATGATGATCTGACTGCGCGCCACGCCTTTGCGGGTGATCTCGTCGCGGACTTTCTTGTCCATCGCCAAACGCATGGTTTCATACACATCGCGCTGCGCTTCGTTGAGATCAACCCAATGGATGATCTCGGTTTTTGGCGGCAGTTCGGTGGCGACCTGTTCCTTAGTGCGGCGCAGCAAGAATGGTTTTATCCGACCGTTCAGGTGCTGAAGTCTGACTTCGCTACCGCGCTTTTCAATCGGCACCCGGTAATCGGCGTTGAAGCTTTTTACGTCGCCGAGCCAGCCCGGCAGCAGGAAATGGAACAGTGACCACAACTCGCCCAAGTGGTTTTCCAGCGGCGTACCGCTCAGGCACAGACGCTGACGTGCATTGAGCTCGCGCGCTGCCTGAGCGGCTTTGCTGTTCGGATTCTTGATGTACTGCGCTTCATCCAGCACCAGCACATGCAGCGGCTGTTTGGCCAGACGTTCGACGTCTTTGGGCAGCAGCGCGTAGGTGGTGAGGATCAGGTCAAAATCGCCCAGATTGTCGAAGTGCTTCTTGCGCGTGGCACCGTACAGCGCGACCACTTTCAGCTGCGGCGTGAAGTGCGCCGCCTCATCGAGCCAGTTCGGAATCAGGCTGGTCGGCATCACCACCATGCACGGCCGATCCAGGCGTCCGGCGTTCTTCTCGCTGAGAATATGCGCCAGAGTCTGTAGGGTTTTGCCTAAACCCATGTCGTCCGCAAGAATTCCGCCGACTTCCAGTTGCCGTAGCGATTGCATCCAGCTCAAGCCTTCGAGCTGATACGGGCGCAGTGTCGCATTCAAGCCCTCAGGGGCTTCTGCACTGAAATCACGAATGTCGCGCAGGCGTTGAGCGAACGTGCGGATCTGCTCGCCACCCTCCCAAAGCAGCGGGAGGCCTTCCAGAGAATTAAGTCGTGTTGCGTCGGCCTTGCTCAGGCGCAGGGTGGTTTCGCCCGGTTCCTGCAAATAAAACTCGCCGAGCGTCATCAATACCGGTTTCAACCGGCCCAACGGTAAAGCAACTTGCAGCGGCCCGTGCTCAATATTGCGTTGCGGCACGTTGACCAGAATCAGCTCGTCATCGCGACGGCGCGCAAGACGTTCCGGATTGAGGATTTCCGCGTGCGAGCGCATCAGGTTGAGCAGGATCGGCAACAGGCTCAGGCGCTCACCGTTGACGATGATGCCCAGTTCCAGATCAAACCAGTCACGCTCCGGCGCCTGTTCGACCGTGGCGTACCAGTCATCCACGGCGGTCAGATCGAAGCCGAATTCCTCATCGATCTGCAGCTCCCAACCTTGGCTGCGTAGTTTTGGCAGATCGTTGAGGGTAAACGTCAGCCAGGCGCTGTCATTGACCATCTCGTACAGCTCGCCGGCGCTTTCCGGCAGCGCTTTGCTCTGCCGCGTGGCGATGCGAAAGCCGAGGATTCTTAACTGTTCGCGGTAGGACTGTTCGACTTCCGGGTGACGTTTTATCCGCAGCGTCTGGGTTTCCTGACGGATCAGGATGTCGCTGTGCTTCTGCCCGCTGACGTACTCATCCAGATAACTGAACGACAACGCCGCGCGGTGCTGAATATAGCGCTGCATTTTGCCGTTACGCGGTTCGAAAGCGCTGAACTCGACGCTGGCCAGCCACAGGCGCGGCATCGGCTGAACATTATCGACCAGCACTTGCGGCGGCGCTTTCGGGCTGCGGTTTTCCAGCACGGCTTGCAGCTTTTCCAAGAGTTCGGCGTCTTTGGCGGCGGCGGGGTAGTCGAGGGTTTCCTGCACTTTCAGCAACACCGCTGCGCAATGTTTGCAGTTGGTGCGAACCGGGCAGGTGCAGCCGGCGTCCACCAGCAGCAAGGTGCCTTTGGCTGACTCGCGAAGATGAATCGTCTGACGGTAAACGTTACCGCCAGAGCCTTCGCAACTGGCGGTAATCGTTGCATCGCCGACCTGGGCGATGCGTACCCGGTTTTCCACGGCGTAGCGGCGGCCACGCTCCAGGCTCTGTTCCTTGAATCGGCTGACCCAAGAGGGCGCCAACGGTTTGCTCAGCGGCGGGTTCATAAGGACTTCGATCAGTCCGGAATCGCTTCAGGCGCTTCCCGTGGCGCAGGCGCGGTCAGGGAAGTGATCTTGATCAGCAGGGCCAGATGGCCGTTGTCGAGATAGTTGAGCTGGCCATTCTTGGTGTGGCTGTCCTGTTTCAGGCGCTCGCTGGCAGTGACCAGGCCATTGGCGTCGATCTGATTGACCCAGAAGTCGGCAGTCACGTCGGTGAAGCGCCCGAGCTTCATCTCCAGCGTGCCTTCGATCGGGAACTGGCCGAACTGCTCCTGGCCGTCGCTGACCGCGACTTTCGCCGGCGCTTCACCGAGGGTTTGCTGCCAGGCCTTGTGCATCAGCACGCTGTAATCGCCGCTGGCGGTGAGTTTGGTCACCACGTCATTCAGCGCAGGTGTGCGTTTGCTGTCATCGCCCAGGCGCTGAGCGCCAGCGGCCCAGTCTTCCGGCGCGGCACGGCTGACGATGGCCGGCACAGCGTTCTGGCGCACCAGAATCATTTCGACCTGATACAGGTCATCGGCAAAAACCGAAGGTGCTACCAGGGTGAGTAGCAAAGTCAGCGAGCGAAACAGGCGCATGCGGCGTCCTTTAAACAGATTTCGGGAGGAGGCGCTCAAACAGCGCCTCTACAGTATTAAAGCGCTCTTCCGGGCGTTCCATCGGCACCTGGAACTTGAACATTGTGGCGCCTTCGAATTTGTAGCGTTTTGGCTGGCTCTGGATCAGCTTGATCAGCGTCATCGGATCGACCGGCGTCTGCGCTTCGAACTCGATACGTCCACCTTGCGGCCCGCCATCGACTTTCTTGATGCCCAATTGTTCGGCCTGCAACTTCAACGCCGTGATCCGCACCAGATTCTTCGTCGGTTCCGGCAACAAGCCGAAACGGTCGATCATCTCGACTTGCAGATCCTTCAGGCCTTCCTCATCGGTCGCCGACGCGATGCGCTTGTACAGAATCAGGCGTGCGTGGACATCCGGCAGATAGTCTTCCGGTATCAGCGCCGGTACGCGCAGATTGACCTCCGGGCCACCGCCCAGCGGTTGATCAAGGTTCGGTTGCTCGCCCTTGCGGATCGACTTCACAGCGCGCTCAAGCATTTCCATATACAGCGTGAAACCGACGGCTTGAATCTGCCCGCTCTGGCCATCGCCGAGCAGTTCACCGGCGCCACGGATTTCCAGGTCGTTGGTGGCCAGTACGAAACCGGCGCCGAGATCCTGAGTATTGGCGATCGCCTCTAGACGCTTTTCCGCGTCCGAGGTGATTTGCTGGCGCGGCGGCGTCAGCAGGTAAGCGTAAGCCTGGTGGTGACTACGGCCAACGCGACCGCGCAACTGGTGCAGTTGTGCCAGGCCGAACTTGTCAGCGCGTTCGATGATGATGGTGTTGGCGCTCGGCACGTCAATGCCGGTCTCGATGATGGTCGAGGCGATCAGCACGTTGAAGCGCTTGTGATAAAAGTCGCTCATCACCTGTTCGAGTTCGCGTTCGCGCATCTGTCCGTGACCGATACCGATACGCGCTTCCGGTACCAGTTCGGCGAGATCGGCGGCGCACTTCTCGATGGTTTTCACATCGTTGTGCAGGTAGTACACCTGACCGCCACGCAGCAGTTCGCGGAGCAGGGCCTCTTTGACCGTGCTCTTGTTCTGCTCCATGACGAAGGTGCGCACCGACAGGCGTCGCGCTGGCGGTGTAGCGATGATCGACAGATCGCGCATGCCCGACACCGCCATGTTCAGCGTGCGCGGAATTGGCGTGGCGGTCAGCGTGAGAATGTCGACTTCGCTGCGCAGGGCCTTGAGCTGTTCTTTCTGGCGCACACCGAAGCGGTGTTCTTCGTCGATGATCACCAGCCCGAGATTTTTGATTTTGACGTCGTCGGACAGCAGCTTGTGCGTACCGATGACGATGTCGATCTTGCCTTCCGCCAGATCGGCGATCGCCGCGTTCACTTCCTTGGCCGACTTGAAGCGGCTCATCACTTCCACGGTCACCGGCCAATCGGCGAAGCGGTCGCGGAAGCTGTTGTAGTGCTGCTGGGCGAGCAGGGTGGTCGGTACCAGAATCGCCACCTGACGGCCGCCGTGCACGGCGATGAACGCCGCACGCATCGCCACTTCGGTCTTGCCGAAGCCGACGTCGCCGCAGACCAGTCGATCCATCGGTTTCGGCGCGAGCATGTCTTCACGCACGGCTTCGATGGTCGACTGCTGATCCGGGGTTTCTTCGAACGGGAAACCAGCGCTGAACGTCGCGTAATCAGCTTTCGGGTCGGCAAATGCGTAACCCTCGCGAGCGGCGCGACGGGCGTAAATATCGAGCAATTCAGCGGCGACATCACGCACCTGTTCGGCGGCTTTGCGTTTGGCTTTCTGCCAAACCTCGGAGCCGAGGCGGTGCAGCGGGGCCAGCGCATCGTCGCTGCCGGTGTAGCGCGCAATCAAATGCAGGTTGGCCACCGGCACATAGAGTTTGGCGTTCTCGGCGTATTCGAGGGTGAGGAATTCGGCCGCCTGATTGTCGATTTCCAGAATCGTCAGGCCCAGATAGCGGCCGACACCGTGATCGATGTGCACCACCGGGGCGCCTTCACGCAGCTCGGTGAGGTTCTTGATTACTGCATCGTTGTTGCCGTCGGCACGTTTCTCGCGGCGGCGACGTTGCATCACGCGTTGGCCGAACAGCGGGCTTTCCGCGACCAGTGCCAGCGCCGGGTCATCCAGCATCAGACCTTCATCGAGCGGGGCAATGGTGATCGCCAGGCGATCCTTGCTCGCGACGAAGTCCGGCCAGCTGTCGACGGTTTTCGGTCGCAGCTTCAGACGCTCAAGCAACTCCAGCAGGACTTCGCGACGGCCGGCGGATTCAGCGGTGAACAGCACGCGGCCGGGGAATTCATCGAGAAATGCCGACAGCGCCGCCAGCGGTTGCGTGGCTTTGGCTTCGATCGCCAGATTCGGCAGTGCCTGCGCGGGGAAGCGCTCGCGGCCGACGCCGCTTTCGACGTCTTGTTGGCTGGCGACCACACGCGGCCAACTCTTCAGGCGGGCGAAACAATCTTCCACCGGCAGGAACAATTCGGCGGGTGGCAATAAAGGACGCGATGGATCGACGCGGCGCTCTTCATAACGATTACGCACGTCGTTCCAGAAATTCTCCGCCGCTTGCTCGATGCCCGGCAGCGAGAACACTTGCGTGTCTTGCGGCAGGTAATCGAACAGGGTCGAGGTTTCGTCGAAGAACAGCGGCAGGTAGTACTCGATACCGGCCGGAGTAATCCCGCTGCTCAGATCCTGAAAGATCGGGCAGCGCCGGAAGTCGACGTCAAAGCGCTCACGGAAGCGCGCCTTGAAGCGGGTGACCGCGTCTTTTTGCAGCGGAAACTCACGGGCCGGCAGCAGCTTGACCGAGTCGACTTTGTCGATGGAGCGCTGGTTTTCCGGGTCGAAGGTGCGCAGGGTCTCGATTTCGTCATCGAACAGGTCGATGCGATACGGCAGCTTGCTGCCCATCGGGAACAAGTCGATCAGCGCGCCACGCACGGTGAATTCGCCGTGTTCGTAGACGGTGTCGACATAGCGATAGCCGCTGGCTTCGAGCCGTGAGCGCATCTGCTCGACATCGAGTTTCTGGCCGACATCCAGCACCAGGCTGCTGCCGAGCAGGAATTTGGTCGGCGCCAAGCGGTGCAACGCCGTGGTGATCGGCACCACCAGCACGCCATGTTCCAGCTCCGGCAGCCTATATAAGCTGGCGATGCGCTGGGAAATGATGTCCTGGTGCGGCGAGAACAGGTCGTAGGGCAGGGTTTCCCAGTCGGGGAAATGCAGAACGGGCAAATCCGGGGCGAAGAAACTCAGCTCCTGTTCCAGTCGTTCAGCGCTCTGGCTGTCGGCGGTCAGTAGCAGGGTGAAGCGCTTGGCAGCGCTGGCAGCCTCGGCAATCGCCAGACTGAGGGCAGCACCGGGCAAATTGCCCCAATGCTGTTTACCTGCCTCGGCAGGGAGTAGCGGTAGACGCAGAACGGGCACGGAAGGTTGAGCTCCAGGCTTTGCGACAAAGTCGGTAATTGTAGCGGCGTCAGGTGCCGCCTGTCAGTTGCAGACTACGTCTATCTTCGCCGTTTGGACGAAATGTAGTGGTAACCATAAAAACCAGCCGTTTTTTTGTGGTTATGTAGTGCCGAAACGCGGTGGTGTTACGGAGGGTTACAGACATCGTCTAACAGTCGTCGAAAAATTGACTGCGCTGAAAGCCCCGGATTTACTGGGCTTGAGAGAGGCGTAATTTTTTTGAACGGAATTTTGTTACCGATTTCGCGACAAGCGCGCATTGCTACAGGAGGTTGTCGGCGGCATAATGTAGCCCCTTTTTTCTGCCCCTACATGTGGAAGGTTACCGTGACTCAGAAGCCCGACCAGTGTCTTGGTGAATGGATCGACCGTGAAGCACTCGCAGAAGCGATGATTCCGCTTATCGGTCAGCTCTACCGCAATAACAACGTGGTGAGCTCGATCTATGGCCGCAGCCTGATCAACCAGTCTGTCATCGCGATTCTCAAAGCTCACCGCTTTGCGCGCCACCGTTCTTCCGATGACAGCGAACTCTCCGTCCACGAAACATTCCCGCTGCTCAAAGCCATGAGCGAGCTCAAGCTCGGCGCGGCTTCGGTAGATCTGGGCAAGTTGGCGTTCAAATTCCGCAACGAAGGCAATGGCCGCAGCGCCGAGCAGTTCGTTCGTGAAGAAATGGCTGACGTGGTTGGCCAGCAAAACGCTTCCGCACGTAAAGGCACCGACGTTGTGCTGTACGGCTTCGGTCGTATCGGCCGTCTGCTGGCGCGCATCCTGATCGAAAAAACCGGTGGTGGCGACGGCCTGCGTCTGCGCGCCATCGTCGTGCGCAAAGGCGCCGAAAACGACCTGACCAAACGCGCCAGCCTGCTGCGTCGCGACTCGGTACATGGTTCGTTCAACGGCACCATTACCATCGACGAAGAAAACAACACCATCACCGCCAACGGTAACCTGATCCAGGTGATCTACGCGAAGAACCCGACTGAAGTGGATTACACCCAGTACGGCATCAAAGACGCGCTGCTGGTGGACAACACCGGTGTATGGCGTGACGCCGATGGCCTGGGCCAGCACTTGCAGTGCCCGGGTATCGACCGCGTCGTTCTGACCGCGCCTGGCAAAGGCAAGCTGAAGAACATCGTTCACGGCATCAACCACGGTGAAATCACCGCTGACGACAAGATCGTCTCCGCCGCTTCCTGCACCACCAACGCCATCGTGCCGGTGCTCAAAGCTGTGAATGACAAGTTCGGCATCATCAATGGTCACGTCGAAACCGTTCACTCGTACACCAACGACCAGAACCTGATCGACAACTTCCACAAGGGCGATCGCCGTGGTCGTAGCGCCGCGCTGAACATGGTCATCACCGAGACCGGTGCTGCCACCGCTGCTGCCAAGGCCCTGCCTGAGCTGGCCGGCAAACTGACCGGTAACGCGATCCGTGTTCCAACGCCAAACGTGTCGATGGCCATTCTCAACCTGAACCTTGAGAAAGCCGCCACCCGTGAAGAGATGAACGAGTACCTGCGCTACATGGCGCTGCACTCTGATCTGCACAAGCAAATCGACTTCGTCAATTCGCAGGAAGTGGTTTCGACCGACTTCGTTGGCTCGCGCCACGCCGGTGTGGTCGACGCTGAAGCGACCATCGTGCAGGACAACCGCGTTGTTCTGTACGTCTGGTACGACAACGAGTTCGGTTACAGCTGCCAGGTTATCCGCGTGATGGAAGATATGGCTGATGTGAATCCGCCAGCGTTCCCGCGCTAAGCGATAGCTGCACATGAAAACGCCCCGACCTAGGTCGGGGCGTTTTTGTTTGTGTGCCTTTTAGAGCTGTGTTGTCAGTGCTGACCCTTCGCGAGCAAGCTCGCTCCCACACTGGATCTGTGGCGCTTAGAAAATCCCCTGTGGGAGCGAGCTTGCTCGCGAAAGCGTCCTATCGAGCGCCGCCGGGTATGGCCGCCTGCGCCGTGCGCAGTTCATGTTTATTGCCACGGAACAACACCAGCGTCGCAATCAGCCCCAACACCGCCGCGCCACTCAGCCAGATCCCCGGCGCAGCCTTGTTATCCAGCACATGAATCAGATACGTACACGCCGCCGGGGTAAACCCGCCAAACGTCGCCGTCGCCAGGCTATAGGCCAGCGAGAACCCGGTCGTACGCACTTCCACCGGCATGATCTCGGTCAGCGCCACCACCATCGCGCCGTTGTACGAGCCATACAGGAACGACAGCCACAACTCGACGATCAGCAAATGGCTGAAACTCGGGTTCGCCACCAGCCACGACAGCGCCGGATATGCGGTGAGAATCGCCAGAATCGTCGCCGCCAGCAGTAGGGGTTTACGTCCGATCTTGTCAGACACCGAACCCATCACCGGCAACCAGAAGAAGTTCGACAGACCGATACACACCGTCACCAGCAACGCATCGAAGTCCGACAAGTGCAGCTCAGCCTTGCCGAAGGTCGGGGTGTACGCGGTGATCAGGTAGAAAGACACCGTGGTCATCACTACCAGCGCCATGCCAGCGATGACGATGCCAAAGTTCTGACCAATCGAGCGGACAATTTCCCGCAGGGTAGGGCGGTGTTTTCTGGCCTGGAACTCTGGTGTTTCCTCCAGCGAGCGGCGAATGACGAAGATGACTGGCACAATCATGCAGCCGATCAGGAACGGCACGCGCCAGCCCCAGTCACCCATCTGTTCCGGACTCAGCCAATGATTGAGGCCGACGCCGAGCAAACCGGCGAAGACCACCGCTGCTTGCTGGCTCGCAGACTGCCAGCTGACAAAGAAGCCCTTGCGGCCTGGTGTGGCGATTTCTGCCAGATAGACAGAGACACCGCCCAGCTCCACGCCAGCCGAAAAGCCTTGCAGCAAGCGACCGAACAGTACGATCAGCGGCGCAGCGACACCAAGGGTGGCATAGCCCGGTACGCAGGCAATCAGCACCGTACCGGCAGCCATCAGCGCCAAGGTGATGATCAGTCCCTGACGACGGCCATGACGGTCGATGTAGGCGCCGAGGAAGATTGCCCCGAGCGGTCGCATCAGGAAGCCGGCGCCAAAAGTCGCCAGCGACAACATCAACGACGCGAAAGCGCTGTCAGTGGGGAAGAAGGTCTTGGCGATGGCTGTGGCGTAGAAGCCATAGACCATGAAGTCGAACATTTCGAGAAAGTTGCCGCTGACAACGCGAAAGATCGCTTTGCCTTTGCCCGTGGTGGAGGACATGTTCAGGTACTCACTATTGGATTTTGTATAAAGATGTTGCAGATCCTTTAATTCATAATGGCCGCCGTGGTTTTACGGAGAGATGAATAATTGTTCACTGGACGGTTGCTTGGGCTTGTGATTTTGGCTGGCCTATTGGCTGGCTGCGGCAATGGCGACTCCATGGAAAGCTTCGGCGGGCCGACCATGGGCAGCACGTATTCGCTCAAGTACGTGCGCCACGCCGGCATGCCTGAATCAGCGCATGTTCGCAGTGAAGTGGAGGGTATCCTCGGCGAAGTCGATCGGCAGTTATCCACCTATCGCAATGATTCGGACATCGAGCGCTTCAACGCTTTGCCCGCCAACAGCTGTCAGAAAATGCCTGGGTCGGTACTCGAATTGGTCCGCACAGGCGAACAGCTGTCAGTGCAAAGCGAAGGCTCCTACGACCTCACTGTCGAACCGCTGATGAATCTCTGGGGATTCGGCCCGCAGGGGCGCGAAGAGAAAGTCCCTGGCGCCGCCGCACTCGCCGAGGCGATGTCGCGCGTCGGTCATCAGCACTTGCGCATCAATGGCGATCAGTTGTGCAAAGACGCCGCCGTCGAAGTCGATTTCAACAGCATCGCTGCCGGTTATGCCGTCGACACTATCGCGGCGAGGCTCGACGCCATGGGCATTCAAGACTACTTGGCTGAAGCCACAGGTGAATTAAAGGCCAAAGGCAGAAAACTCGACGGCTCACCCTGGCGCATCGCTTTGGAAGAACCCCGTGATGATCAACAGGTCGCCGAGCGCATCATCAATGTCGACGGCTACGGCGTTTCCACCTCCGGCGACTACCGCAACTATTTCCTGCAGGACGGTCGGCGCTATTCCCACACCTTTGATGCCCGCACGGGGGCACCGGTCCTACACAGCCTGGCGTCAGTCACGGTGATTCATCCTTCAGCGCTGATGGCCGATGGACTATCGACGTTGTTGCTGATTCTTGGCCCGGAAAGGGCGTGGGACTATGCCGAAAAACATGAGATTGGTGCATTCTTTGTGATTCGTGCCGATACAGGTTTTGTCGTCCGCACCAACACGGCTTTCGAACGCCTCAGTGGCAAGAAAACTGACTGAGAACAATACGAAAGCTGGCGTTGTAGTGCAGGCAAAAGTAGCCTACGACGCGACCAAGGGTTAATGTGCGCGGCGTTGACGCTTCTATAGACTGTGTCCGGGTTCTTGATTGACCCCCAATTGTTCCTTCGCGCCGCCGTTCGGCGTGATTTAGCCGCCGGTGCTGCTGGCACCGCGGCCTGTTCTGAGGAGTACGCATGGCTGTCTACAACTACGACGTGGTGGTACTGGGTTCCGGCCCGGCGGGAGAAGGCGCGGCAATGAACGCCGCCAAAGCAGGGCGCAAGGTCGCGATGGTCGACAGCCGTCGCCAGGTCGGCGGCAACTGCACCCACCTCGGCACCATCCCGTCCAAGGCACTGCGTCATTCGGTGCGGCAGATCATGCAGTTCAACACCAATCCCATGTTCCGGGCGATCGGCGAGCCACGCTGGTTCTCCTTCCCGGACGTGTTGAAAAGCGCCGAAAAGGTTATTTCCAAACAAGTCGCTTCGCGTACCGGCTACTACGCCCGTAACCGCGTCGACGTGTTCTTCGGCACCGGCAGCTTCGCCGACGAGCAAACCATCGAAGTGGTCTGCGCCAACGGCGTGGTCGAGAAACTGGTGGCCAAGCACATCATCATCGCCACCGGCTCGCGCCCGTATCGCCCGGCGGACATCGATTTCCACCACCCGCGTATCTACGATAGCGACACCATCCTCAGCCTCAATCACACCCCGCGCAAACTGATCGTTTACGGCGCCGGCGTGATCGGTTGCGAATACGCCTCGATTTTCAGCGGTCTGGGTGTATTGGTTGAGCTGGTCGACAACCGTGGTCAGTTGCTGAGCTTCCTCGACTCGGAAATCTCCCAGGCGTTGAGCTACCACTTCAGCAACAACAACATCACCGTGCGCCACAACGAAGATTATGATCGCGTTGAAGGCGTCGATAACGGCGTGATCCTGCACCTCAAGTCCGGCAAGAAGATCAAGGCCGACGCCTTGCTCTGGTGCAACGGCCGCACCGGTAACACCGATCAGTTGGGTCTGGAAAACATCGGCGTCAAGGTCAACAGCCGTGGTCAGATCGAGGTCGACGAGGCTTACCGCACCTGCGTGCCGAACATCTACGGTGCCGGTGACGTGATCGGCTGGCCGAGCCTGGCCAGTGCCGCCCACGACCAGGGCCGTTCGGCCGCTGGCAGCATCGTTGATAACGGTAGCTGGCGCTTTGTGAATGACGTGCCGACCGGCATTTACACCATTCCGGAGATCAGCTCGATCGGCAAGAACGAGCAGGAACTGACTCAGGCCAAAGTGCCTTACGAAGTCGGCAAGGCGTTCTTCAAGAGCATGGCGCGTGCACAGATCGCCGGCGAGCCGCAAGGCATGCTGAAGATTCTGTTCCACCGTGAAACCCTGGAAGTGCTGGGCGTTCACTGCTTCGGTTATCAGGCGTCGGAGATCGTCCACATCGGTCAGGCGATCATGAGCCAGCCGGGCGAGTTGAACACGCTGAAGTACTTCGTCAACACCACGTTCAACTACCCGACCATGGCCGAAGCCTATCGGGTAGCGGCGTACGACGGCCTCAACCGGCTTTTTTGACGGGCTCCGGCCGGTGGCCTGAGCCGGCCGGGGAGACCGATTTCAGCAATTCTCGAGCGTGGCAGTGGCCAAACCGGGAAAGTCTGTAATCAGGCTGTCAACGCCGAAGTCGGCGAGCCTGCGCATCAGCGCAGGTTCGTTGACGGTCCACACCGACACATGCAGCCCTTGACGCTGCGCCTTCTGCAGGCGTTCCGGCGTACACAGGGTCCAGTTCAGCGCAAGAATCTCACAGCCATAGCTCGCCGCGACCTTCAACGGGTCGAGCCAGGCGTATTCGGCGACCAGTCCGCGCGACACGTCCGGCACCAGATCCAGCGCCGCTTTCAACACTTCCCGCGAACTCGAGGTGATCGTCACCTTGTCGAGCAGACCATGGCGCTGGGCCATTTCACGAATCGCCAGCACGGTGGTTGCCGCGCGGGTGCGTGAAGCGCTTTTGACCTCCAGCTGCCAATGCTCGAAATCACATTTCTCGAACAGTTCTTCCAGCGTCGGAATCGGGCACGGCTTGATCCAGCCCGGACCACCCTTGCGCGCGTCGTACGTCACCAGTTCGGCGGCGGTGTGTTCAACGACTTTGCCGCGGCGTTCCGTGGTGCGTTTGAGGGTCGGGTCGTGGATGACCATCAACTCGCCGTCCTTGGACAGGTGCAGATCGAGTTCGCAGCGGCGCACGCCGTGCTTGAGACATTCCTGAAAACTGCTCAGGGTGTTTTCCGGTGCTTCGCCCTTGGCGCCGCGGTGGCCGTAGATGAGGGTCACGGTTCTTCCTTAAATTAAATGCCTGATTCGTTCTGTTCGCGGGCCAGACGTCGTTCCTGAGCCTGCTTCTGCAAGATATAGCGGGCGAGCAACTGGCGCTGGGCATCGGTCAAGTGTTCGAACTCGGTGCCGACGTCATAACCCTCGCCCTTGCGGTCGCAATGGGTGACGCGGGCGCGCAGCAGCAGGCCCAGCGCTTGCGGCATCAATACCAGTTTCACCGACAGGTGTGCGCCAGTGGCAATCGGCGTCGGGTACTGAAAGTCGATTCCACCCTCGGAGATGATCACCGGTTGCGGCTCGCCGATATGGCCGAGCACGGTCAGGGCGACCACCTGACTGAGCAGGTCAATGCGCTTGTTCTGGGATTTCAGGAACGCGGCGATGGCCCGATCGCGCTCGCTGATCTGGCGCAACAAGTGCTGCGACTCGAATTCGCTCAGGTGCAGTTCGCTGAGCAGATTGAAGAGTGGGGAAGCATCCTGCAACACTTCCTGGCCTGCGGCTTCGGGAGCGGACAGGGGCCGAATTTCCAGTGCGATCGTGTCCTCGATACGGTAGTATTCGCGGCGATCTTCTTCATCTAATGTCGACATGGCGAACCCATGGTAGCGGCGGTGGTCTGAGTGTAAAGCTGGTTATCGACCCCCGCCACAAGGACGTTCCTTTTCCCTCCGAACAAGCCCCGACATGTTCAGACCTCTCTTCGTATTTATCGGCACGCGTTATACCCGTGCAAAGCGTCGCAATCATTTTGTGTCATTCATTTCCCTGACTTCGATGATCGGGCTCGCCCTTGGCGTGGTCGTGATGATCGTCGTGCTGTCGGTGATGAATGGCTTCGATCATGAGATGCGCACCCGCGTGCTGGGCATGGTGCCCCACGCGACCATTGAATCCACTGAGCCGATCAACGATTGGCAAAGCCTGGCGACCCAGGTCAAACAGAACCCGCAGGTGACGGCGGTAGCGCCGTTCACGCAAATGCAGGGCCTGCTGACCAATAACGGTCAGGTGTCCAAGGTGTTGCTCAACGCCATCGACCCTGCGCTCGAGCGCAATGTGTCGATCATCGACAACTTCATGAAGCAGGGCAAACTCGACGATCTGACGCCGGGCAGCTTCGGTATCGTGATTGGCGACAAGGCCGCGACCAAGCTCGGCGTGGGCATCGGTGACAAAGTCACCTTTGTTGCGCCGGAGGTCAGTGTGACCCCGGCCGGGATGTTCCCGCGCATGAAGCGCTTCACCGTTGTGGGCATTTTCCATGTCGGCGCCGGCGAGCTCGATGGTTATCTGGGTGTGACCAACCTGCAGGATCTGGCGAAGATGCACCGCTGGAAGCCTGATCAGGTGCAGGGCATCCGCCTGAAGTTCGACGACCTGTTCCAGGCGCCGCGTGTGGCATGGAACATTGCCCAGCAACTCGGCGAAGACCATTACTACGCCCGTGACTGGACGCGCACCCACGGCAATCTGTATCAGGCAATCCGTATGGAAAAAGCCATGATCGGCCTGCTGTTGCTGCTGATCGTCGCCGTCGCAGCGTTCAACATCATTTCCACGCTGGTGATGGTGGTCAACGACAAGAAGGGCGACATCGCCATTTTGCGCACCTTGGGCGCGACGCCGGGCACGATCATGCGCACGTTCATGGTGCAAGGCACGGTGATCGGCGTGGTCGGTACGGCGATTGGCGCGGTGCTCGGGATTCTCGCCGCGCTTAACGTCAGCGCGGCGATTTCGGCACTGGAAGGCCTGATCGGCCACAAATTCCTTAATGCTGACGTGTATTTCATTGATTATCTTCCGTCGCAGGTGCAGAGCCAGGATGTGGTCATGGTCTGTGCGGCGGCGTTGGTTCTGAGTTTCCTCGCCACCCTGTATCCCGCCTGGCGTGCCGCGCGCACCCAGCCGGCGGAGGCGCTACGTTATGAGTGAGTCGGGCATGAGTGAACAAGCAATCTTGAGCTGCCGCAACCTGGGCAAATCCTACGAGGAAGGCCCGGAATCGGTAGAAGTACTCGCCGGCCTGCAACTGGAGTTGCACCCGGGCGAGCGTGTCGCGATCGTCGGCACTTCGGGTTCGGGCAAAAGTACTTTGCTCAACCTGCTCGGCGGCCTCGATACGCCAACCAAGGGCAGCGTCTGGCTCGACGGTGAAGAACTGTCGGCGCTGAGCGAGAAGAAACGTGGCCTGCTGCGTAACCGTTCGCTCGGTTTCGTCTACCAGTTCCACCACTTGCTGCCGGAATTCACTGCGCTGGAAAACGTCTGCATGCCGCTGCTGATCGGCAAGACACCGATTCCGGAAGCCCGTCAGCGTGCCACGGCACTGCTGGAGCGCGTCGGCCTCGGTCATCGCCTGGAGCACAAACCGGCGGAACTGTCCGGTGGTGAACGTCAACGTGTGGCCATCGCCCGTGCTTTGGTGAACAAGCCGGGTCTGGTGATGCTCGATGAGCCAACCGGCAACCTCGACTCCCACACCGCGCAAGGCATTCAGGATTTGATGCTGGAACTCAGCACCTCGATGCGCACGGCGTTCCTGGTGGTGACCCACGACATGAACCTGGCCCGCCAGATGGATCGCGTACTGCACCTGCAAGAAGGTCGCCTCACGCCTATCTGATTGGCTGAAACCCGACGCCGGAAACGGCGTCGGGTCTTTTATTTTTATACGGTGCCCCAGCGAATGTTCAGACCGTTATCGATCTTTATCGGCACGCGCTATACCCGCGCCAAGCGCCGCAATCGCTTTGTTTCGTTCATTTCGATGACCTCGATGATCGGCCTCGCCCTCGGCGTGCTGGCGATGATCGTGGTGTTGTCGGTGATGAACGGCTTCCAGCGCGAAATGAGCTCGCGCATCCTCGGCATGGTGCCGCACGCGACCATCGTTGGCGTCAAGCCTATTGATGACTGGCAGCCTGTGGCTGCTGCCGCGATGAAGAATCCTGAAGTGACTGCGGCCGTGCCGTTCACTGAGATGGAAGGCATGCTGTCCTACAAGGGCCTGATGCAGCCGATCCAGATCAGCGGCGTTGATCCGGCGCAGGAAGGCAAAGTGTCGATTGTTGCCCAGCACATTGTGCAGGGTCGTCTTGATGCCTTGAAACCGGGCGAGTTTGGCGTGGTGATTGGTGAAATCACCGCGCGACGCTTCCGCCTCAACGTCGGCGACAAAATCACCCTGATCGTGCCGGAAGTCAGCACCGCACCGGGTGGCATCACCCCGCGTATGCAGCGTCTGAACGTGGTCGGCGTGTTCAAGGTTGGCGCTGAACTGGACGGCTCGATGGGCCTGATCCATGTGGCTGACGCCGCAACCATGCAGCACTGGGAGCCGAATCAGGTACAGAGCGTGCGTCTGGCGGTGAAAGACCTGTACGCCGCACCGAAAGTCTCCTCGGATATCGCCGCCGGCCTGGGCGCCGATTTCAAGGCTGATGACTGGACCCACACCCAGGGCAGCCTGTTCAGCGCGATGAAAATGGAAAAAACCATGATCGGCCTGTTGTTGCTGATGATCGTCGCGGTGGCGGCGTTCAATATCATCGCGACCCTGATCATGGTGGTGAACGACAAGGGTGCGGACATCGCCATCCTGCGCACCATCGGCGCCACGCCACGGCAGATCATGGCGATCTTCATGGTGCAAGGCACGGTGATCGGGATTGTCGGCACCATCATTGGCGGTGTGTTGGGCGTGATCGCCGCGCTGAATGTCAGTGAGTTGGTCGGCTGGGTCGAGCGTGTGAGCGGGCAGCATATTTTCAGCTCGGACGTGTATTTCGTCAGCAATCTGCCGTCGGAATTGCAGGGTGGGGATGTGCTGTTGATCTGCTCGGCGGGCTTTATTCTGAGCTTTTTGGCGACGGTGTATCCGGCGTGGCGGGCGGCGAAGATCGAGCCGGCTCATGCGCTGAGATATTCCTGAGTTTCAAGTCCGTCTTCGCGAGCAAGCTCGCTCCCACAGGGTTTTGGGTCGTTCACCAATTGTGATTCAACTCGATACCTGTGGGAGCGAGCTTGCTCGCGAAGGGGCCTGAATGGCTGGCCTCAATTCTGCTTGGGCAGCTCAATCACAAACCGCGTCCATTTCGCCTCCGATTCGCAACGAATCTGCCCACCGTGGGCACGGACGATGGATTGAGTAATCGCCAGCCCCAACCCCGCATGCTCACTGCTGCCTTCCTGCCGCGCCGGATCGGCCCGGTAAAACCGGTCAAACAGCCGCGGCAACAACTCTGCAGAAATCCCTTCGCCACTGTTCTCGACTGAAATGCCCACGGCGTTCGGTTGATCAACGATCCGCAAGCTCACATAACCCTCAATCGGGGTAAAGCGCAGCGCGTTATCCAGCAAATTCGACAAGGCCCGGCGCAACATACTGCGGTCACCTTCAATCCGCGCATTGCCCGCGCGGCTCAGTTTGACCCCGGCGTCCTCCGCCAATGGTGCAAAAAATTCCAGCAACACGTCGCTCTCATCCGCCAGCTCCAGCGGTTCACGCTTGGGCATCAGCAAGCCATGGTCAGCCTTGGCCAGATACAACATGTCGTTGACCAGTTGCGCCATCCATTGCAGCTCTTCGAGGTTGCTGTGCAGTGCTTCGCGGTAATCCTCGATCGGCCGTGGGCGGGTGAGGGTGACTTGGGTGTGAGTGAGCAGGTTCGACAGCGGTGTGCGCAGTTCATGGGCGATGTCGGCGGAAAACGCCGAGAGCCGCTGAAACGAGTCGTCGAGGCGTGCGAGCATGGCGTTGAAGCTGTGGGCCATTTCCGCAAGCTCGGGTGGCATTTGCGCTTCCGGCAGTCGGGCGTTGAGCGATTGTGCGGAAATCCCACGCGCTACCGCGCTCATGCGCCGCAACGGACGCAAGCCGCTGCGTGCGGCCCAGGCACCGAGCAAAGCGGTGGCCAGCGCCGAGAGGCCGACGGTCAGCCAGATCAAATGCTGCATGCGTTGCAGGAAGTGTTGGTGATGGGTGATGTCCAGCAACAAGGACAGTTGCGGTGAATCGGCTTTGTCCGGGTAGAGCTGGGCGTTAAGCACGCGGTAATCGGTGCCGTCATGGCTTATGGTCGACAGGCCGGATTGTTGCGGCAAATCCTTGGGGATTTGCGTCGAACTGTCATACCAGCGCTGGCCGTCAGTGCCGGTAATGCGCAGCGACAGATCGGCCTGACGACTCAGCTCATCCGCCAGCCGCGCCTCACGTTGAGCGGGTTGAACATCCTGCAAGGCGCGGCGCAGGCCAATCAGCTTACCGTCCAGTTGCTGTTGGTCGAGTTCGATGAAGTGCGCCTCGCTGGCGCGGTCGAACAACACGCCGGCGAACAGTGAAACCACGGCGGTGCACGCGGCAAACAACAAGGCCAGGCGCGAACTCAGGGACAACCGACGCATCAGGCGCCACGCTCTTCGAGCACGTAACCCATGCCGCGCACGGTGTGGATCAGTTTGTTGGGGAATTCGTCGTCGATCTTCAGGCGCAAACGGCGGATTGCCACTTCGATGACATTGGTGTCGCTGTCGAAGTTCATGTCCCAGACTTGTGAGGCGATCAGCGATTTTGGCAGCACCTCACCCTGACGGCGGAGGAGCATTTCCAATAGCGCGAATTCCTTGGCGGTGAGATCAATGCGTTGGCCACTGCGTTCGACCCGGCGGCGAATCAGATCCAGACGCAAATCGGCCATTTGCAGACTGGTTTCCTGCGGCGTGGCGCTGCCACGACGCAATAGACTGCGCACCCGCGCCAGTAACTCGGAGAAGGCGAAGGGTTTGACCAGATAATCATCAGCGCCCAGTTCGAGGCCGTGAACCCTGTCTTCCACGGCGTCTTTGGCCGTGAGAAAAAGTACCGGCGTATCCAGCCCGGCACTGCGCACCGCTTGCAGAATCTGCCAGCCACTGCGACCGGGCAGCATCACGTCGAGGATCAACAGCGCATAATCACCGGTCAGTGCCAGTTGCTGACCGCTGTTGCCGTCGGCCACCAGTTCCGTATTGAACCCGGCCTCGGTCAGGCCCTGGCGCAGGTATTGGCCGGTTTTCGCTTGGTCTTCGACGATCAACAGTTTCATGGGCGACTCGGGTTATTCGGGGGGATTCGATTGAAAGCTTTATACCGTGAGAGCACGCGGCAAGCGCCAACCTGACAAAGTTGTAATCTGCCTGTCAGCTAGATGCCAGCGCAGGCCGGCTAGAGTTTCCCACAGGCTGAACCTTATCTTGTTGGAGAACGACCATGTTTTTACGCCAATCCCTGACGTTGGCTGCCTGCCTGTTGGCGCTGAGTTCGCCAGTGTGGGCCGCGCCGGCACACACTTACGATTTTGGCCAGCCTGCACCGGCCGCCAAAGCCACGCGCAGCATTGAGGTGGTGTTGAACGACATGTCGTTCGATCCCAAGACCATTCAGATCAAGGCCGGTGAGACCGTTCGCTTTGTGCTGGTGAATAAAGGCCAGTTGTTGCACGAATTCAACCTCGGTGACGCGTCGATGCACGCCAAACACCAGCAGGAAATGTTGCAGATGCAGCAAAGCGGCATGCTTACGCCTACCGGCATGAAGGAAATGTCCCACGACATGGCCGGCATGGATCACGCCGCGATGGGCCATGGCATGAAGCATGACGACCCGAACAGTGTGCTGGTCGAACCGGGCAAGACAGCCGAACTGACCTGGACCTTCAGCAAGGCCACCAGTCTGGAATTTGCCTGCAATATTCCCGGGCATTATCAGGCGGGTATGGTCGGCAAACTGACTGTCAGTCAGTAAGCACTCAAAGGCGCGGGCAAAGGCTGGTAGAATCCGCTGATTATTCAGTCAGGTTTCCGCCATGCATCCCGCAGCCGAACATTCGCCGCTGGGCAAATCCAGCGAATACATCGCCACGTACACACCGTCCCTGCTGTTCCCGATTCCGCGCACCGCGAAATGGGCTGAGTTGGGCCTGACCGCCGAAACCCTACCGTATAAAGGTGTGGATTTCTGGAACTGCTTTGAACTGTCGTGGCTGCTGCCGTCGGGTAAGCCGGTGGTGGCGATCGGCGAATTCAGCATTCCGGCGGATTCGCCGAACATCATCGAATCGAAGTCGTTCAAGCTGTATTTGAATTCGCTGAACCAGACGGCGTTTGCCGACGTTGCCGCATTGGAAGCGACGCTGGTCAAGGATTTGTCGGCCGCTGCCGGCAAACCGGTGGGAGTGCGGGTTCGAAGTCTGAAAGACGTGGAAGCGGAAGGTGTTGTGGCGTTGCCGGGCCTGTGCATCGACGATCTGGATATCAGCGTCAGCAACTATGAGCATCCGCGCCCGGAACTGCTGCGTTGCGATGATTCGCGGATTGTTGAAGAGAGCGTGCACAGCCATCTGCTCAAATCCAATTGCCCGGTGACCAGCCAGCCAGACTGGGGCAGCGTGGTGGTGGAGTACCGTGGTTCGGCGCTGGATCACGCGAGCTTGCTGGAATATATCGTCAGCTTCCGTCAGCACTCGGACTTCCATGAGCAGTGTGTGGAGCGGATCTTTCTTGATCTGCAGCGCTTGCTGAAACCGGAGAAACTCACGGTGTTTGCGCGCTACGTGCGTCGCGGTGGTCTGGATATCAATCCGTATCGCAGCACCGAAAACGTACAGCTGCCGAACCACCGCCTCGTGCGTCAATAAAGTTCCAGAATGTGCGATATCCAATGTGGGAGCGAGCTTGCTCGCGAATACGGTGTGTCATTCAAGGAAGATGTCGACTGACACGACGCCTTCGCGAGCAAGCTCGCTCCCACAGGGACTGAGTTTCAAGTCCGGAAATGAAAAAGCCCTGCCAGTGATGGCAGGGCTTTTTTGTATTTCGAAAATCTTAAATTCCCATGCTGACCAGCGACTGCACAATGTTGCGCAGGGTGCCCGCGATGGTGGGATGGGCAACTTCAAAGCGTTCAACGGCCAGATTCACGCCGTCGGCAATGTTCGAATCTTTGGTCTTGGTTTCGAGTTCAAGTTCCAGTTCAATCTGCGCCATCAGCGCATGCAAATCCTCACGCTCGGCTTCCGACAGCGGCGGATTCTGCTCCAGCTGCTCGCGCAGGGTATCGAGCTGTTTTTGCAGTTCTTGGGCGGGCATGGTGGTTTCCTTTTATCAATAGGCACTGGCATTGACCGCAGCCGCGCGCCAAAGGTCTATGGCTGACCTTTAGATTAATCCACTCCCGGCAAACCTGCATGATCCCGATCAGGGCTTTTCGCCTTTGAGGCGGCGCAGGTTGATGTCGGCCAGACAAGTGTCGAGTTCGCCCAGATGATCGATCACCGAGTGCACGCCCAGGCCGAATAACTTCACAGTGGCCTTGCCACGCAGTTGTTCGCGTTGTTTCTGGCTCAAGGCTTGCCATTCCTCCGGCGCCAAGCCGCACAGCGAACCGCAGGAAGCGAGGCCGATGGTCCACAGCCCGGCATTCAGGCCGGCCTGCAGCAGACGCGGCTCACCGCTGACCAGCACGCAACCGTCCAGACTGGCGACGTTCAAGTCCATCAAGGCTTGCCAGCAGGCATTTGGCGCAGGCCACGGATTGAGTGTTGCCGAATGTTGCGCAGGTTTGATCGACGCCGGCAGTGAGGCCGACAACGATTGGGCGAGGGCAGGGGGCAGTTCATCCAGCCAGGCGCAGGGAATCTGCTGGCGCTGCAAATTGTGCAGACTGTCGAGCGCGCCCGGTGTGGCTTCGGCATGCTCGGGCAGGGCGATCGCCTGTTGGCGGGCGCGAGCACCGAAATCCACCAGACAACCGCTGAGTCCAAACAGTACGGCCGTCAGGCTGGACGCGGCGACGGGCAAGGTTTCGGCATGAGTCATGGCAGCGTCCCTGAAATAGCGTTAAGGCTAGTCATTCCAAGTGACAGTTGCGTGACGGCTATGTGAAACGCGGTGTGGGAGGCGTCCTACAACTTTGCACAATTGGCTGACTGCCCAAACGGGCTTTTGCGCTTATACTAGCGGCCTTAATGCCCGGGCCCCGATGTCCGCGACAGTACACATCCAAGGAGTTTTTCTATGCGCTGGAGCTATCCGCTCGCTCAGCTAAGTGTATGTGCCGGCCTGTTGCTGGCGCCGTTCGCCACTCAGGCCGCAACGGAAGAAGACCCTTGGGAAAGCGTCAACCGCCCGATTTTCCAGTTCAACGACTTTGTTGACACTTACGCGCTGAAGCCATTGGCGCAGGGCTATGAGTTCGTTACGCCGCAGTTCCTTGAAGACGGCATCCACAACATGTTCCGCAACGTCGGTGACGTCACCAACCTTGCCAACAACATCCTGCAGGCAAAACCGGCTGCTGCGGGTGTCGACACCGCCCGCCTGATTTTCAACACCACCTTCGGTCTGCTCGGTTTCTTCGATGTCGGCACCAAGATGGGCTTGAATCGCAGTGATGAAGACTTCGGTCAGACTCTTGGTTACTGGGGCGTGGGCAGTGGTCCGTACGTGATGCTGCCGCTGATGGGCCCAAGCACCTTGCGTGATGCGCCTTCGAAGTACGTCGACAGCTACACCGGTATGTATCGCTACATCAACGATGTGCCGGTGCGTAACTCGATCTTTGGTCTGAACATCGTCGACACCCGCGCCAGCCTGCTGTCGAGCGAGAAGCTGATCAGTGGCGACAAGTACACCTTCATCCGCAATGCCTACTTACAGAACCGCGAGTTCAAGGTGAAGGATGGCCAGGTCGAAGACGATTTTTAATCTCGACCGGTAAAAACAAAGGCGACCTCAGGGTCGCCTTTTTTGTGTGTAGCTATTTCATCTTCAGGATGGTCAGGCCGAGCTTCTGACCGCCACCATCCTGCGGTCTGATCCAGACTACTTCAGTGTCGGCCTCAAGGCCGCTGAGTGCGGCGTGATCGGAGTCGATACGCACGCTCAAACGGTCGCCGACTGCGAACTGGCGCGGCGCTTCGACCTGCATGCCACTGCTGGAGAGGTCGATGCAAACGCCTGAAACCTCATCCCCTTCATGAATCAACACGACATCGGCATCGACCCGCATGCGGATGAAATCGCGCTTTTCGCTGTAGTCCCGACCGGTTTGACTCATGGCTTCGTCCTTCCATTGGGTTACGGTTTGAGCTGTTCTTATAACTCTCGGTGATTTGACAAGTAAAGTCGTCAAGCGACCATCGGCGCATGCTTGAAACGCTCTGCGGATGGGAGTACCGTCTGCGCCTTAGAAGGGCACCTCTGGTGTAACCGCGTTTGCAGCCAATGCTCGAAAGCGGTGCAGCAGAGAGGCTAGAAAGCGAATCCAGTAGTCTGCGCAGGGCCAAATGCCTCGCCAACTACGCCAACCTAATTCTGGCGCCGTTTGCCCACATGCCAAAAACCAGTGCCACGCTGCTGATAATCGATGATGACGAAGTAGTGCGCGCGAGCCTCGCGGCCTATTTGGAAGACAGTGGTTTCAGCGTCCTGCAGGCCAGCAATGGCCAGCAGGGTCTTCAGGTATTCGAGCAAGACACGCCCGACCTGGTCATCTGCGATCTGCGCATGCCGCAGATGGGCGGTCTCGAACTGATCCGTCAGGTCACCGAGCGGTCGCCGCAGACGCCAGTGATCGTGGTGTCGGGTGCCGGCGTGATGAACGACGCGGTCGAGGCTTTGCGCCTGGGCGCGGCGGATTACCTGATCAAGCCTCTCGAAGATCTGGCTGTGCTCGAGCACTCTGTGCGCCGGGCCCTGGATCGTGCGCGCCTGCTGCTGGAAAACCAGCGCTACCGCGAGAAGCTGGAAAAGGCCAACCGCGAGCTCGAGGCCAGCCTGAACCTGCTCCAGGAAGACCAGAACGCCGGTCGCCAGGTGCAGATGAACATGCTGCCGGAAAGCCCGTGGAGCATCGACGAGTTCAAGTTTGCCCACCAGATCATCCCGTCGTTGTACCTGTCGGGTGATTTTGTCGACTATTTCCGTGTCGACGAGCGCCGGGTCGCGTTTTATCTGGCGGATGTATCCGGTCATGGCGCCTCTTCAGCCTTCGTCACCGTGCTGCTGAAGTTCATGACCACACGCTTGCTGTTCGAATCCAAGCGCAACGGCACCTTGCCGGAATTCAAGCCTTCCGAAGTCCTTGGTCATATCAACCGGGGGCTGATCAGTTGTAAGCTGGGTAAACACGTCACAATGGTCGGTGGAGTCATCGACGAGGAGACCGGTTTGTTGACCTATAGCATCGGCGGCCATCTGCCGTTGCCTGTGTTGTACACGCCTGACAGTGTTCGTTATCTCGAAGGGCGTGGTCTGCCGGTGGGCCTCTTCAATGAAGCCACCTACGAAGATCACGTGCTTGAGCTGCCGCCGACGTTCAGCCTGACGCTGATGTCGGATGGCATTCTGGATCTTTTGCCAGAACCTACGCTCAAGGAAAAAGAAGCCGCTTTGCCTCAACGGGTGAAGTCGGCGGGCGGCAGCCTGGATGGTCTGCGGCAAGTGTTTGGATTGGCCACGCTAGGGGAGATGCCGGATGATATCGCCCTGTTGGTGTTGAGCAGGAATCTTTAATGAGTACCGGTAGAATCCAGTTCGCCGAGCAGGACGGCACTTTCGTCCTGAAATTCGTCGGTGAAGTTCGCCTGACCCTGTGTTCGGCGTTGGATGCGACTATTGAGAAAATCTTCACCGCGCTGAATTTCAACGCGATCGTGATCGATTTGACCGAAACCCGCAGCATCGACAGCACGACGTTGGGCCTGCTGGCCAAACTGTCGATCCTGTCGCGGCAGAAGGTCGGCCTGCTGCCGACTGTCGTCACCACCCACGAAGACATCACCCGTCTGCTGCAGTCGATGGGGTTCGAGCAGGTGTTCAACATCGTCAACCACCCGGTGCCATGCCCGGAGTGCCTGGACGACCTGCCAGATCAGGACCAGTCGGAAGAAGTGGTACGGATCAAGGTGCTCGAAGCGCACAAGATCCTCATGGGCCTCAACGACTCCAATCGTGAAGCGTTCCATGATCTGGTGAATGCCCTCGAGCGGCATTGATCTCATGAAGTGATGTTGTCTGGGCTGGCCCCTTCGCGAGCAAGCTCGCTCCCACACTGGATCAGCGTCGTTCACAAATCCCCTTGTGGGAGCGAGCTTGCTCGCGAAGGCGTCAGATCAGACTGTTACATTTTCCATGGCTGACTGAATAAAAAAGGGCGAACCTTAACGGGTTCGCCCTTTTTGCATTTCACCCACTCAAATCACAGCTTGGCCTGCAACAGCGCCTCAAGCTTCTCCTGGTCGCGGGCAAACTGACGGATGCCCTCGGCCAGTTTCTCGGTGGCCATTGCGTCTTCGTTGGACAACCAGCGGAATTGCGCTTCGTTGAGGCTCAGACGGGCTTCACCGGCGTTGCCCGGGGCCAGTTTGCGCTCCAGCTTGCCGGTGTCGGCTGCCAGCTTATCGATCAGGTCCGGGCTGATGGTCAGACGGTCACAGCCGGCCAGTTGCTCGATCTGATTGAGGTTACGGAAGCTCGCGCCCATGACCACGGTCTTGTAGTCATTGGACTTGTAGTAGTTGTAGATGCGGGTGACCGACTGCACGCCCGGATCATCGGCGCCGGTGTAGTCGTTGCCGTTGGCCTTCTTGTACCAGTCGTAGATGCGGCCCACGAATGGCGAAATCAGGAACACGCCAGCGTCGGCGCAAGCGGCCGCCTGAGCGAAGGAGAACAGCAGGGTCAGGTTGGTCTGGATGCCTTCCTTCTCCAGCACTTCGGCGGCGCGAATGCCTTCCCAGGTCGAGGCGATCTTGATCAGTACGCGATCACGGCCAATGCCGGCCTTGTCGTACAGCTCGATCAAGCGATGCGCGCGTTTCAGCACGGCGTCCTTGTCGAACGAAAGGCGCGCATCCACTTCAGTGGAGATACGGCCCGGAATGACTTTGAGAATTTCCTGGCCGACCGCGACGCCGAAACGGTCGCTGGCCAGGCCGACATCGCCCTTGCAGTCGCTGACGCAAGCGTTCAGCAATTCGGCATAAGCGGGAATGGCCGCAGCTTTGAGCAGCAGGGAAGGGTTGGTGGTGGCGTCGACCGGTTTGACTCGGGCGATCGCTTCGAAGTCGCCGGTGTCGGCAACAACGGTGGTCATTTGTTTGAGTTGTTCCAGCTTGGAAGTCATGGGCGTGCTCTGTCCTATGGGTCTGATGACATTACCCGAGCGCTGACGGCCACTCAAGGGTAGGTGCGTGTATCGATGGCCCCTGCGGCAACAACCTGAAAACGATTGTTTGAAAGGCGGGGCGCGGTATCGATGAATACGATGCCAAAACAGCCAACAGGTTCAAAGCAACCGACCTGCGTACAGGTCGGTTGTGTATGCGCTACTGGGCATTCAACAGGGTTTCGACCGACATTCGCGCCGGTTTTGGCTGGCCGTCAGAGGTCAGCAGGCCGAAGTTCTTCTCGCGGTCGTTACTGCCCGAATCACTGTTCTTCCATTCGTAAATGGAGGTCAGCGGAATATTGAGCTTTTTAACATCGCCAATAAACGCGTTGATCTTGCTCGCTTGCCCTTCAGGCCCGCCATTGGAGGCGAGCGCCGAGATGCCCCATTCACTGATGACCCCCGGCAGATGGAAGTTCTGCTGAATGAAGTTTTGTGCGTTGCTGATCTGCGTGGCTGTCATGCCGTAGGGGTGATAGGACACGGCGTTAAGGCATTTGGGGTATTCGCTGACAATGCGGTTCAGCGCCACGGTTGAAGCCGAGCCTGCGCTGGGTGGCCGGGCGAAACCGTACCCAACCACCGGCGTCGATTGCGGTTGTCCTTGCAGCGTCTTGCACACCGCACTCATGAACGGCACAAACGTGGTGTCGAACTTGCCTGTCGGCCAATAGGTTTCCAGATCGGGTTCATTCCATAGTTCGATCGCGACCAGTTGTGTGCTGTACGACTGTTGCAATCCGGTCACCGCTTTGGCAAAGCCTTCACCGGCCGTGGCCAGATCGGCGGAAGACCCGGCGGGCAACGGTTTGATGGCGCGAACCGTCAGCAGAACCGGCAGCCCGGCGGATCTGGCCGCCGCAAAAGCATCGCTGACTTGTTGCTGATAAGCCTTGGCCGTCAGGCTGTCGCTCCACACGCCGAAGCGAACAAAACCGAAGCCGGCCGATTTGATCTGCGCGGCGTCCGCAGCCGTGAAGTTCTGAATCTTCACCTGAACACCGATGTTCTTCGCCGGAAGGTTGGGGAACGTTTCGCTGGCGTGCAGCGCGGTCGTTGCACCCAGTGTCATCAGCGCCAGCGCGCCGAGTCGTTTGAGATGTGTTGATTTCATGTCTGCTCTCCCGAAGAGAAGTGACAACTACGAATATTGATCTCGTTACTCGGTTTTCGAACAAGATGATGGCACTTAGTGCGCGAATGTTATTTTTTGTCGGAAATAAAACAGCCGAAAATCACAGTTATTTTTAGTCCGCTAATTGTGGTTGGGGGACTTTTAGACGCTGTGGTACTTAATGCTCCAGTACTAACAGGGCGAATCTATTTCTGAGTGCAGGAAGATCTTGAGGGTTCATTCAATTGCTCTCGGGATGTTGGCCGTTTGACATTACACAGGAAAGTAAAACCTTGTTCAGAAAGATCCTTGTTGTTTGCGTGGGCAACATATGCCGAAGTCCGACGGCAGAACTGATGCTGCGCAACGCGCTAGCGCCTTCAGCGATCACCGTTTCCTCCGCAGGCCTGTCGGCGCGGGTGGGCGAGGGCGTCGAAACTTCCGCACGGCAGGTGCTCGAAGACCATGGGCATAGCGCCGAAGGCTTCACGGCACGGCAATTGACCGCGGACATCGTCAATGACTCAGACCTGATTCTGGTCATGGAAAAACAGCATGTTAATCAAGTATTGAAGATTGCCTCTCATGCGAGGGGCAAAGTATTTCTGCTCGGCAAGTGGCAGAGCGAGCGCGAAATACAAGATCCGTATCGTCAAGGCAAGGCCGCTTTTATTCATGCCCATGCATTGATTGAAGATGCTGTCAGCTCATGGGCACAACGCCTCGCGCGTTGATGAATATTCTTCAGATCAATGAATGGTAAGAACAGACTTATGCAGTTACCGTCCGTCATCGGCACCCGCGACAATGATCAAGACAGTATTGATCTTCTCGGCATATTCGGCAGTTTGATCGACCAGAAATGGTTGATCGGCGCGCTCACCGGCGCCTTCATGGTCACCGGCGTGGCCTACGCAGTGTTGGCCACGCCCGTGTACCTGGCCAATGCGCTGGTGCAGGTCGAGCCGAAGAAGAACGACATGCTCGGCTTCTCCGACCTCAACAGCATGCTCGGTGGGCAATCGCCGTCGGTGACCGAAATCGGCATCATCAAATCCCGCGCGGTGATCGGCAAAACCGTCGACGACCTGCGTCTGGACATCGATGTCACCCCCAACACCTTCCCGATGATTGGCGGCTTTCTCGCCCGGCGTTATCGCGGTGAGACCGAAACCAGCGTTGCTGCGCCGCGTTTCGGCCTGAACAGTTACGCCTGGGGCGGCGAGCGTCTGGAGTTTGCCCGGCTCAATCTGCCGAAAGAACTGCTCGGCAAGAAGCTCACCCTGATCGCCGGTGAGCAGAAGCACTTCCAGTTACTCGATGACAACGACAACCTGCTGGTCGAAGGCATCGCCGGCGAAGCCTTCGCGCAGGACGGCGTAGAAGGGCAGATCACCCAGCTGCTGGCCAACCCTGGCACGCGTTTCGAGGTGGTGCGCAACCCGCGAATCGTGACCATTCAGGGCTATCAGGACGCGCTGGATATCTCCGAGCAGGGCAAGGAATCGGGGATTATCAAACTGGCGCTGGCCAGCAGCGACGCCGCTGAGGCAGTGAAGATCCTCAACAAGATCGCCGCGCTTTACGTCGATCAGAACGTGCGCCGCACCTCGGCGGAAGCGGCGCAAAGTCTGGCTTTCCTGCAAAGCCAGCTGCCGCAGGTCAAGCGTGATCTGGCCAAGGCCAGCGATGCGCTGAACGCCTATCAGACTCACGGCAAAACCGTGAACATCTCGCTGGAAACCCAGTCGGTGCTCGGTCAGTCGGTGGCGCTGGAAACGCGGATTTCCGAGCTGAAAATGCAGCAAGCGGAGATGGACCGCAAGTTCACCAAACAGCACCCGGCCTATCGCGCGTTGATGAGCCAGATCGGCGAATTGACCCAGCAACAGAAGTCGCTGGAAGGCAAAGTCGGCGATCTGCCTGCCACGCAACAAGAGCTGCTCAACCTGACCCGCGATGTCGAAGTGGCCTCGCAGATCTACACGCAGTTGCTGAACAAATCCCAGGAGCTGGACATCGTCCGCGCCGGCGCCGTGGGTAATGTGCGTCTGGTCGATGCGGCGGATGTCGACCTGACCAGCCCGGTCAAACCGAAAAAAGCGCTGATCGTTATCATCGCCACATTCCTCGGTGCCTTCGTTGGTGTAGCGCTGGTGCTGCTGCGCAAATCCTTGAGCCGTGGCCTCGAAGGCCCGGAAGCTATCGAGCAACTCGGCTTGCCGGTGTACGCGTCGATTCCGTACAGCGCCTTGCAGGATGAAGAAGACAACAAAAAAGGCCGCGCCCGCGATGGTGTCGACAAGCCGGCGTACCTGTTGGCCCTGCGTAACCCGACGGATCTGTCGATCGAATCGATCCGCAGCCTGCGCACCTGCCTGCACTTCGCCGGGCTCGATTCGACCAACAACCGCATCATGATTTCCGGGCCGAGCCCGCAGGTCGGCAAGACCTTCGTCTCGTCCAACCTCGCCGCGGTCATGGCGTTGAGCGGTCAGCGCGTGGTGCTGATCGATGCCGACATGCGCAAAGGTCACCTGCACAAAACCCTCAACACGCCGATCACCAACGGTTTGTCCGACCTGCTGGTCAAGCGCTGCAGCATCGATCAGGCGATCAACAAAGTCGAAATCGACAACCTGCACTTCATCAGCCGTGGCCAGGTGCCACCGAATCCGTCCGAGCTGTTGATGCACGCCAACTTCCGCGAGCTGCTGGCGGAACTGAGCGAGCGCTACGACCTGGTGATCATCGATACGCCGCCGCTGCTGGCGGTGACCGATGCGGCGATTGTCGGTCGTGAAGCGGGGATCAGCCTGATCGTTACGCGCTTCGGGGTGAACCCGGCCAAAGAGATTGAACTGACCATTCGCCGCTTCGCGCAGAACGGTATCGAGTTGAAAGGCGCGGTGTTCAACGGCGTCGAGAAGCGCGCCGCCAGCTACTACGGCAATGGCGGCTACGGCTATTACAACTACGAATACGCGTCCGACAAATCCTGACTGTCAGCGACTGTTTTTTCCTCTTTGAAGTGGGTGATTTGTGAAAAAAATACTGCACGTGGCAGAGACGATCAAAGGTGGCGTCGCGACGGTGATCCGGACGATTTCGGCTTCGCCTGAAGGCGATGCGGCGAACTACGAGCTGGTGTATCTGGTTCCGGAGGATCAGGCCAAAGAGTTGCACGGCATCGGCGCGCAGCAGATCCGCACCTTTCCCCGCACCGGGCGCAATGTACCGTCGTTGCTGCGTTTTGCCTGGCGCCTGACTCAGGTAATGCTCAAGGAAAAACCCGATGTGGTGCATTTGCACAGCACCTTTTCCGGGGTGATCGGCCGGTGCGTGTGTGTGCTGTTGCGACCGTGGCGCAAGCCGAAAATCGTCTACTGCCCGCACGCGTTTTCATTCTTGATGGAAAGCTCGCCGACCAAGCAGAAAGTCTATGCGTGGATCGAGCGGGTGCTGCAGAAAGTCACCGACGTGATCATTTGCGTCAGCCAGTACGAACTCGACAAAGCCGCGCGCTTCGGTATCGAGCGCAAGCGCATGACGCTGATCTACAACGGCATTCATCGCAAGGAAGACGCACAGAAAGCGGTTGGCAACGAGCCGATTCAGCTGCTGTTCGTTGGCCGCCTCGACTATCAAAAGGGCTTCGATGTGCTGCTCAAGGCTTACGCCAAGGTGCAGCGCAGCGACATGAAGCTGACCGTGGTCGGCAGTGCCGTCAACGAGGACGCGGTCGAGTGCCCACCGATGGACGGCGTCGAGTACCTGCCTTGGGTCACCCCGAGCGAAGTGCAGGCGCTGTATCAACAATCCGATGCGCTGATCGTGCCGAGCCGCTGGGAAGGTTTCGCCATGGTGCCGCTGGAAGGCATGGCCATGGGCTTGCCGGTAATCGCCAGCAATTGCACGTCACTGCCTGAACTGGTCACCAACGAAGTGTCTGGCTACGTCTTTCCGTCCGGTGATCACCAGGCGCTGGCCGATGTGCTGACGATTATCCAGAAGCCTCGCCTGCTCGATCTCGGCAACCAAGGACGGAGCATCGTCCGCGAGCGTTTCAGCGCCGCGTTGATGATTCGTCAGACCTACGACCTGTATCGCGCTCCCACTTTTTAAGTAGAACTCAAGCATATGAACGTAACGATTCTGCATGGCTACAGTGCGTCCAACTCCGGTGACGGCCTGCTCGTCGATCTGGCCATCGCCCTGGTGCAACGCAACTTTGGCGAAGACACCGCGATCAGTGTGGTAGCGTCCGATCCGGACTCTTTCAGCTATCTGCCGCACCCGCGTTTCGATGCGCCGGTGATGGCGGCCAAGGGTTTGGGTCGGGTCAAGCAAGCGGTGTTCCTTAATCAGTCCTATGCGGGGCTGGCGGATCTGCTGAAGAAAACCGACCTGATTGTCGGCGTCGGTGGCGGCTACATGCGCTCGAAAAGTGCCTTCGAACACATCAAGCTGAAACTTGGCCACGCCAAGCAACTGGAAACCGCGATTCTCAGCAAAGTGCCGTCGGTGTACCTGCCGCAAAGCATTGGCCCGTTCCATGGCGAAAGCAGCAAGATCGTCGAGCACTACGCCAGCGCCGACGCGGTGTTCGTGCGTGACAACCGCTCCTCGGCGATTTTCGATGCCTGCGCCAACGTCTACCGCGCACCGGATCTGGCGGTGCAGTCGCTGGCGAGCAAAATCCTTCAGCAAGCGAAGTTCACCCGCTGCGCGTCGTCGCCAGCCACGGTCTGCGTGGTGCTGCGCAAGCCGCCGGAGTGGAGCAAGGAAAAAAAGGTCGCTTACGTGGCCAACTTGAAGTTGCTGCTGCAGCGCCTGAAGAACAAAAGCAAAGTCGTCTGTGCGGTACAGAGCGCGGTGCGCGGTAACGATGACGGTGCGTTCTATCGCGAACTGGGCATCACCGAAGACTTGTTGTCGTTGAAAGCGACGATTGCCAAATACCAACCGGACCTGGTGATTTCCGTGCGTCTGCACGGCGCCATCGAATCGCTGCTTTCCGGCGTGCCGGCGTACCACATCAGCTACGAGCGCAAAGGCTTCGGCGCCTATCAGGACATGGGCGTGGACGACTGGGTGATCAACGGCGGCGACATCAATGTCGACACCATCATCGACACGGTTTACGCGCCGAATGCGTTGTCGAATTTCGGCAAGCGCCTGACCGACACTTGCCGTGAAATCGAAGCGAAAACCGTGGCCATGGACGACATCATCAAGGGTGTCATTCGATGATATTTCGGCTGCTGCTTCGCGGCGGAGCCTTGGGCGCGAAGTTTTTGCTGGTGTTGGCGATCACCCATTACCTCGGGTATGAGGCGCTGGGTTTTTACGGCGTGGTGGTCGCAGCGTCGCTGATTGCGTCGAAGTTCTACAGCGTCGGTTTCAGTTCCGAGATCAATCGGTTGATCAGCGTCGGCGGCAGTTCGCGCCGCGTGGTCGACAAGGTCCTGTTGCTGTATCTGGCGGTGGGGCTGTTGTTGTCGGTAGCGACAGTGCTGATCTATTCACTGTTCCAGACAGTTGAAGCGGGTGCCGCGCTGATCCTTTGTGTGACGCTGGTGTTGCTTACCGAACACCTGTCGTTCGAGATCAACTCGTTCGTGTTTTCCGCGCAGAAAGCCACGGCGGGCGCGCTGCTATTTTTCATCAAGACCGGCCTCTGGGCCGTGTTGGCCGTGGGCGGGATGATGCTCGGTTGGGTCGCGGGAATCGCCAGTGTGTTGTGGTTGTGGGTCGCCGCCAACGTGCTGGTGATCATCGCCGGTTACCTGATCGTGGTGAACGTGCACAAGGGACGAGTCGCCGGCACGTTGGCCACGGCCACGGTGTGGAAGGCCGGGTTGCCGTTTTACCTCGGCACTGGATTGATCGCATTGAGTCAGTACGCCGAGCGCTTTCTGATCATCGATCTGGAACCTTATGCCAGCCTCGGTAAATACGTGTACGCATGGTCGGCGGCGAACACTTTGCAGGCGTTGTCGTACGCGGTGGTGGCGGTGGTCGGGATTCCGGTGTTGGCCAAGCGGTTTCAGGCCGATCAGCAGGCGTTCACGGTCAAGCAACTGTTCATTAACAAGTGGGTGATGCGCTCGCTGCTGGTGTCGGCGGCGGTGGCGGTGGCGATCTATGTGTTCTTCAACGTGGTGCTCGATTACGTCGCCACCAGCGTGCCGCGTCCGGACAATGCAATCCTCGGCGTGCTGATTTTCTCCTTCGCCTTGCGTGCGATTGGCGACATCGTCTGGGGCGGTCTGATTGCCTCGAAAAACAGTCGGGTGTCACTGGCAAGCGCTGCCATTTGCTTGTTGATTTCGGTGCCGGTCAGCTATCTGTTGATCAAGCACTATTCGATCTACGGCGCGGCGTGGGGCAACGTCTTCGCGATCATCGTGCAGCTCGTGGTGATTGCCGTGCTGACCCGCGCAACCGGTGCGAAAAAGGCTGCGTTGTCATGGGCCTGAAACTGCCGTGCATCGAGTTTCGCGGCAAGCGACTCGATTCGTATGTCTCGTTCCTGATCCTCTTCACCGGGCTGTTTCTCTCGGTGGCGATGCCGCTGCTGATCCCCCGTGATCCGGGCCCCGATGCGATGACCTTGTGGTCCTCCTACGCCCGCGCCGACAACTGCAATTTCTGGAACCCATTCTCGCCCGATCGCTCGTCCTACGAGTGTTCGGCGTTCCTGCTGCGGCCCACCGGGATCAACCTGACCAATGCCTGGGCCTACGGCATGTTCTGTAATTTTTTCCTCACGGCGATCCCGGTGGTGGTGTTTCGGCGCATGCCGTTGGCGATCTTCGGCACCCTGTGTCTGTGGGGGATTGTGCGCTCGTTCTTCCTGGAGAACCTGACCAAGGAAATCATTGTGTCAGTGGCGGTGTTGAGCATTCTGCTCAGCTCGCTGACGCGCAAATATCGCGGCGGCTTCTTTCTCTCGGCGGTGATTTACGGCGTGCTGATCCGGCCGTACTGGATTCTGTTTTCGCTGTCGTGGGTTGGCGTCTGCGTGATGAAAAAGTACGTGTCGCGCACGACGTTTTTCCTGATGTTGTTTTTGTTCTACCTCGCGGTGGCGATGTCGATTCAGCTCGCTCTGGGCTTTCCGGTGTCGTCGATTCGCGCCAGTAACAACGAACTGCGCACGGCGGGCGAGGAGGGCTCGAAATCGTTGATCGTCTCGTGGCTGACGGGCAGCGATTTCGTTTCGCAGGCGCTGGACTCGATGATCATCTTCTTCCGGCTGTCGTTCCCGGTGGAACTGATTCTGCTGTCCGGGCCGGGGCAGGTGATCTTTGTCGCGTTGATGATCATGACCGCGTTGCTGCTGTTCAAAGTCATCACCTCGACCGATTACAAAGGCGCGCCGATCCAGACCAAACCCAAGGAACTGATCGCGATCCCGCTGGCGTTTCTGCTGGTGCAAGGCCTGTTCGAGCCGGACTTCGGCTCCTTCGCCCGGCACTTCTCGATGGTGGTGCCGGTGTTGTTCGTTGGCCTGGGCTTGATGCTGCGGGCGAACAAACCGGTGCAGGTTGAATCAAGAATTCTGAATTGAGGCAGGTGCTTTATGTCGAGCAAGAAAAAGTCCCTGGAGATTGAAACCCTGCGTGGCCTGGCGTGCCTGTTGCTGGTGCTCTATCACGTCATCGGGCCGTTGGGTGGCGGGTTGAAGATCGACATCGGCTCGCCGTTCCGGGTGATCGCCGATTCGATGGTGTACGTGCGCATGCCGTTGTTCACGTTTATTTCCGGGTACATCTATTCGATCTACAAAATCCGTGGCAATGACTTTTCCGCGTTCTTCAGCGGCAAGGTGCGGCGCTTGATCGTGCCGCTGTTTTGCGTCGGCGTGCCGTTCTCGGTGTTGCAGGCTGTCGGGCCGGGGGTGAACAAGGACGTCGGCGTGATCGACGCGTTGTTGTCGTTCTGGGTGCCGATCAACCACTTCTGGTTCTTGCAGGCGGTGTTCATCATTTTCATGTTCGTCGGGCTGCTGGAGTGGCGCGGGATGTTGCGTTCGGCGACGCGGTTGTATGGGTTGTTTGCGTTTGCGGCTGTGTTATTTCTGTTGCCGCCGTTCAAGTTCGATGCGTTCGGGATCAACGGCGCGATTTACCTGCTGCCGTTTTTCGTGGCGGGGATGATTGGCCAGGAGAACGTCGACGCGTTGAAACAGCGCTTCAAGGTGATCGGGCCGTTGGTGTTTGTGTTGATCTCGTTGACGTTGCTGTACGTCGCGGCGATTGATCGTGAGTTGATAGTCGATCGTCGCAGTCTGATCGGTCTGACCGTGGGTTGTGTGTCTTGTATCGCGTTGCTGTCGAGTGACATGCGTTCGAAGGCGCTCACCTGGTTGGGCGGTTATTCCTATGCGATTTTCCTGTTTCATGTGTTGTTCGCGGCGACGTCGCGATTTGTGCTGGGGCGGTTGGGGGTGAAGGATGAGAGCTTGCTGGTGCTCGGTGGGCTGAGCTTTGGCTTGCTGGGGCCGGTGGTGTTGTCGATGGTTTTCAGTCGGTTCAATTTCACTTCGGTGCTGTTCCTCGGCGAGCGCGTGGCGAAGAAGAAACCGGTGGCGCCCATCGTCCCTGTGGTGCAGACGCAAAACAGCTAAAAGCTTCGCGAGCAGGCTCACTCCCACAAATTTTCTTGGTGTACACAGATTTAGCGGATGACCGCGATAAATGTAGGCCTTCGTCTGCTCGCGATAGCGTTGTGTCAGTCAATGCATTTGTATTGGATAGACCGCTATCGCGAGCAGGCGAAGGCCTACAGTTGATCTCTGTACACCCAAGCATTCAGTGGGCCATTCCAGACTGAAGGAAATTTTGCATGTTGGCAGTAGATGACGCGCAACCCGTGGCAGCGTCGGTGGTTCAGGTAGGCGATGCCCGCGAGCGTTTTGCGCAGTGGCGTGAAGGCAATGCGGGCAAGGTGTTGTCGGTCTCGGTGATCGGCGACAGCTACAGCGCCGGGCAGGATTTCTACCTGAACAAACTGGTGCAGCGCGTGGCCGGGGAGGTGGGTTTTGCCGGGCCGGGTTATGTCGGTTTCAACCACGGCGCGGCGCTGGGCGGCACACATTTCAAATACACCCGCAGCAGTGACAAATACTTTGGCGGCGACTGGAAGGTTTCAAACCTGGGGCAAGCCAGCCCGGACAGCCGCACGGTGACAGGCCGGCCCGGTGCATGGTTGCAAGTGGATGCGAGTCCGACGCCGCGCATCGATACCGCTGTCACTCAGGCGAAACTTCTTTATCTGGGTAATGGCGAATCCAGCGAAATCCGCTACCGCTGGACGCCCGCACAAGAATGGCAACCGTTGAAACTTCAAGGTTCTGGCGTTCAGGAAGTACCGCTGACAGGTCTCTCGGCAGCGAAAGACTGGTCCTTCAAACTGGAAGTGGTAAAGGGCGCACCGACGTTATTCGGCGTGTGGATGAGCAACGATCAGAACGGCGTTCGCGTCTCGAAACTGGCGGCCTCCGGCGCGGCCTCTGCGGACTTCTATCACAAGGACCCGCAATGGCAAGTGCAGTGGAAAGCTGCCGTGTCGAAGATCCCGGCTGATGTTTACTTGATCATGCTCGGCGGTAACGATCAGGGTTTTGGCGTGAAGCCCGCACAGTACTTGCAGAATGTTCAGGGTCTGGTGGGCATGCTCCGCGAAATTCAGCCGCAGGCGAGCATTAACTTGATCATGCGCCAGGACACCACACGCTCCAGCGCTTACCCGATGTCGGCGTATGCGCAGGTGCTTGAACCGTGGGCGCGGGAGCAGCATCTGGGGTACGCCAATCTTCAGTGTGCGTTCGGGCCGGACGTTAAACGCTACGCGGCGGCAATGATTGGCCCGGACAAGATTCACCCGGTGCCGACCACGGGCGGGAAGGTGATTGCTGATTACTTCTATGGCTGGATCATGGGCGCCAAGGATCGTTGCGACACCCTCCCGAAATAACCACCAGACCCACTGTAGGAGCTGCCGAAGGCTGCGATCTTTTGATCTTTTTTTAAGATCAAGATCAAAAGATCGCAGCCTTCGGCAGCTCCTACATTGGGGATGTGTCAGGCATTAGACGTCTTGCGTGAAGGCGTCGACCTGCTCGAGCAATTCCGCAATCTTCTGCGGCATCAGCCGCGTATCGCACCGAGTCTCAACGTTGATGATGATCGCCGGGTCGTTGCAGCAAATCCGCACGCGAAAACGCCAGTCGCTGAAGATCACCTTCAGACCATCCTGGTCATCCATTTCCAGCGCCTGCTCGCCATACAGCTTTTTCAAATGTGCGAGCAGCGGATAGGGATCGCGCAGCGGCCGGCGGATATCACCGGACGCCGGAAACACACCAATCCGCTCCACCAGCAGAATCGTGCCCAGCCAGGACTCGTTGGCGCTGGGCAACGGCTGATGGCGTGACAACCAGCTCATCACCCCGAGGTTACCCACCTCGCGTTCAATCTCTACGGAATGTTGTGCAATGTTCATGGTGGCCTGCCTGAAATGAAGAGTGGGCGTGGGGTTTTGGAGCCGTCTCAGCGGCCCTTGAGGTAAACGTTTTCGTAGCAGAAATTGGTTGCCTGCAAGTAACCCTCGGCGTCACCGCAGTCAAAGCGCAGACCTTTGAACTTGTAGGCCAGCACGCAACCGTTCTGCGCCTGTTTCATCAGCGCGTCAGTGATCTGGATCTCGCCGCCCTTGCCCGGTTGGGTGTCGGCGATCAGGTCGAAAATGTCCGGGGTGAGGATGTAGCGGCCAATGATCGCCAGGTTCGACGGCGCATCTTGCGGGGCCGGTTTTTCCACCATGTTGTTGACCCGGTAAATGCCGTCGGACATCAGCTCGCCGGCAATCACCCCGTACTTGTGGGTCTGGTCGGCCGGGACTTCCTGGATGGCGACGATCGAGCAGCGGAATTTCTTGTACAGCTCAATCATCTGGGTGAGCACGCCGTCACCTTCGAGGTTCAGGCACAGGTCATCAGCCAGCACCACGGCGAAGGGTTCGTCGCCGATCAGCGGACGACCGCTGAGAATCGCGTGGCCCAGACCTTTCATTTCCACCTGACGGGTGTAGGAGAAGGTGCAGGTGTCGATCAGCTCGCGGGTGCCGGCGAGGAACTTCTCTTTCTCGGTACCGCGGATCTGGTGTTCGAGTTCGTAACTGATGTCGAAATGGTCTTCCAGTGCACGCTTGCCGCGACCGGTGACGATGGCCATGTGTTGCAGACCGGCGTCCCGCGCTTCTTCGACGGCGTACTCGATCAACGGCTTGTTGACGATCGGCAGCATCTCTTTCGGCATGGCTTTGGTCGCCGGCAGGAAACGCGTGCCATAGCCGGCAGCGGGGAACAAACATTTACGAATCATAAAAGTATCCTGGACAGTCATGGAACACAGGCGACAGATGCGCGCACTAATAAAGGGCGTGCAAGTTCAATGTTGGATTGAAGGCTTACTTTAATACCTGAGTCAGGTTATTAATGGCAAATGCGAGTGACGGTAAAACACGACAATGTTATGAGATGTCGGTAAGTGCGTTATTAGTTATTTTTAGTCGGTATCTGTTGATAGTGATGAGTGCACAGGGAGTGCTAATAAGTACCAAGCAATACAGTGTGACCTGCAAAAATATTTATTGCCAGTCATTGAACTAGTTTTGTTTTCGGTTGTTGTCGCCTGTTTGTGTGGATTGTGACACATCTTCAATAAATCAGGCTTGACACGCTACTTGTCACTCATCCAAAGACGGATAGCACTATGAAGATTCTGGTAACGGGTGGTGCCGGCTATATCGGCTCGCATACCACACTTGCATTGCTTGAAGCAGGTTATGAAGTTGTCGTACTGGATAATCTTTGCAACAGCAGTGAAGCCGCGTTGCACGCCGTTGAGGGCATTTGCGGCAAGAGTGCCTGGATGATCCGCGGCGATGTCTGTGACCGGGCACTGCTCGACCGGATTTTCCGCGAACACAACATCGAAGCGGTGCTGCATTTTGCCGGCCTGAAAGCGGTCGGCGAGAGCGTGCGCAAGCCGCTCGAGTACTACGAGACCAACGTCAGCGGCAGCATCAATCTGTGCCAGGCGATGGCGGCGGCGGGGGTGTTCCGGCTGGTGTTCAGTTCGTCAGCCACGGTGTACGGCGAGCCTGAGCAGATGCCGATCCGCGAGGATTTCCCCACCGGCAACCCGACCAATCCCTACGGCCAGTCCAAGCTCATCGTCGAGAATGTCCTGCGTGATCTGAGCCTGGCCGAGCCGCGCTGGAGCATCGCCTTGCTGCGCTACTTCAACCCGATCGGCGCCCACCATAGCGGCGATATGGGCGAAGACCCCAACGGCATCCCGAATAATCTGGTGCCTTACATCAGCCAGGTCGCGGTCGGCAGCCTGCAAGAGCTGTCGATCTTCGGTAACGATTACCCGACGGTCGACGGCACCGGCGTGCGCGATTACATCCACGTCGTCGATCTGGCGGACGGGCATTTGAAGGCCTTGCAGTCGATCTCCGAGCGCACTGGCATTCATACGTGGAACCTCGGCACCGGCGATGGCTACAGCGTGCTGCAGGTGCTCCACGCCTTCGAGCAGGCCTGTGGGCAACCGGTGCCGTATCGGATGATGCCGCGTCGCTCCGGGGATATCGCCGAGAGTTGGGCCGACGCCTCCAAGGCTGCGAAGGAACTTGGCTGGAAAGCCACGCGCAACTTGCAGGACATGGTCACTGACACTTGGCGCTGGCAATCGAACCATCCCAAAGGCTACTTGCGATGATGGCCATTTAGTCCAATGTTATTTTCAGTCAGCTTGTTAGATAACGTCGGGAAATTACACTGGCAATGCCTTTTGCAAGTCCGTAGATATAAACCTGCCGTTCGACTTTTATCAGTTGGGTAAGACTGTGAAAGAACAACGGATCTTGTTCGCGCTTTTTGCGGACTTGAACTCACCACCGCTAACTCAGGCCAGTTTTATAACAGGTCGAATGTTAGAAAGGAGTTGATATGAAAAAAGTGATGGCAGTTGCCCTGTTGACGATGTTGAGCAACTGGGCTGCCGCCGCTGAAGCACCGCTGACAGCGGTAACCAATGTAGGTGGCAACGTGGCGGCTTCTCAAGCGCCCGCAGCCAGTACTGCAATGGTTGCCAGTGCTGTAGCGGCGTCTAACAGCGGTGGCAGTGCCAACGGCGGTACCACCGGTACGACGGGTACCACCGGTACAACCGGCACGCATAACTAACAGGAAGTTCTGTTAGTGCAGTACAAGGTCGCCCGACGCAAGTCGGGTGACTTTGTTTTTGGATTCGCCCTTGAATAGCGTAGTGCCATTATGACTCGTAGTGTTTATCTTTTAATGTTGGCAAGTCTCGCTTTGCAAGGTTGCATGTTTTCCCCCGGTCAATACCTCAGCACCAGTGACATCACCCGCCAGGGTGCCAGTGAAAGCAGCCGGGTCGAGCTGATCCCGATCACGCCCAAGCTGATTGCCATGAACCGCGCCACGCAAAAGCGTGAGTCGCTGCCGCCGGAACTGTTGGCGACCCCGGCCGAATACCGCATCGGCAACAACGATGTTCTGTACATCACCGTATGGGATCACCCTGAGCTGACGGCCCCGTCCGGCGCGCAACAACAGATCGATGCCAACGGCCGACTGGTGCGTTCCGACGGCACGCTCTACTACCCGTTCATCAAGGAAGTCCAGGCCACCGGCCGGACTATCCAGCAACTGCGCTCGGACATTGAACAACGGCTGTCGGCATTCATCGCCGAGCCGCAGGTCGATGTCGCGGTGTTGCGTTTCGCCAGCCAGAAAGTCGTGGTCACCGGCGCGGTAACCAAGGCTGGACCGCAAGCGATTTCCACCAATCCGCTGAGCGTGGTCGAAGCCCTCGGTTCGGCCGGTATCGATACCAACAATGCGGATCTGTCCGGGCTGTTGCTGACGCGCAAGGGGCGCACTTATCCGCTCAATCTCGACTCGCTCAATCAGCAGGATTCCGAGTTGCAGAACGTCTACCTCAAGGGTGGCGATCAGCTGTATCTGCCGTACAACGACAACAAGCGCATCTACGTGATGGGCGAGGTCAACCAACCGCGTGCACTGAGTTTCAAGACCGCGACGATGAACCTCACCGACGTGCTCGGTTCGGTCGGCGGCCTGGCCCAGACCACCTCCAATGGCAACGCGGTCTATGTCATTCGTGGCGTGGAAAACCTCGATGTCGAACCGGCCAAGATCTACCAGCTGGAAGCCGAATCGCCGACCGCCATGGCGCTCGCTTCGCACTTCGAAGTGCGTCCTCAGGACGTGGTGTATGTCGGGCCTGCCAACGTGACTCGCTGGAACCGTTTGATCAGCCAATTGGTGCCGTCGGCATCGATTGTCGGCACTGGCGCTTCCGCTGCGAAGAACTGGAGCGAATACAGTAACAACAGCAAATAAGGTCGCCGACTTTGAACATTTTGAAAGTTGGCCTGTGCCTGATGGCGGCCTCGTTGCTGTGCGGCTGTAACCCGCTGATGAGCGCTTCGTTGAATAACCTTAAAGCGGCAGTCGTCGGCCCGGATGAAGTCGACGTGTCGGCGGCTGAAGTGGCCGGGGTCAATTATCCGCAACTGAAACTGACCACGCCGTCCGGCTCCGGGGTGCTGGCGCTGGTGCGCGAGCGCGAAGACCTGCAGTTCTGGGTCGCCTCCGGCAAGCAAGTGCTGCTGCTGCGCAATGGCCTCGCCGTGCGCACCATTGGCCTGGGCCTGGAAGGCGATCTCGATGGCACGCGGCTGGCCGATGACGCGCCGTTCAAACAAGGCCTGCATCAGGTTGCGGACGGTTTCACCACGCGGCGCTGGATCGACCTCTACAAGGGGCAGGAAGTCGGGGTGATCGTCAACAGCCGCTTCTCCCGCCGCTCCGAACAGACCCTGAAGATTCTCGACAAGGAATACACCGTGCTGCGTGTCGATGAACACATTGACGTCCCGGCCATCGGCCTGAGCGCGACCAATCGTTACTGGGTCGACCCGCGTGACGGCTTCATCTTGCAGAGCGAGCAGCAACTGACGACGCAGTTGCGCGTCAAGGTTGTGCAGCTCACCCCTGATCGCAGGCACCTGCCGTGATGCGCCTGAAAATGTTGTCGGCGAGCTTATTGCTGGTCGCGAGTCTGAGTCAGGCTGCTGTCACGGTGTCGGGCGATGTCGCCAATCCCGGGCCGGTCAAGTTGCCACCCGGCGGGCGCTTGCTCGATGTGATCAGCGAAGCCGTACCGAATGCCGAAGGCTATTGGCTGGCGGGCGGGTTGTTGCGGCAGTCGCTGATTGAGGAGCAGACGCGGCTCAAGGTCGGTGTGCTGTTTGATCTGGATGTGCTGCAACGCATGTCGATGCTGTTCGATCTGCCGAGTCGGGCGGCACTGGCGCAGCGCATTGCCGAAGAAGTGCGGCGGATGCCGGTGACCGGACGGCAAATTGCCGATCTCGATCCGGTCGCGTTGGAGGTTGGCTTCGCGCGCAACATTCGTCTCGATGACGGTGATCGCCTGGTTTATCCGAAGCGCGTCGACGAGGTGCAAGTGTTGGGCGCGGTCGCCGAGCCGTGCCACTTGCCGTATCAGCCGTTGCAGGAGGCCCGTGAATACCTGCAAGGCTGTTCGATTCTGGCCGATGCCGAAGCCGATTACCTGTGGCTGATCCAGCCCAACGGTGTGTCGCGGCGCGTCGGCATCGCCCACTGGAATCGTGAGTCCGGGCAATTCCCGGTGGCCGGCAGCAAGATTCTGGTGCCGGTGAAAAATGATGATCTTGATCCGCCTCTACCTGAACTGAATCAGCAGTTGGCCGAATTCATTGCCACGCAGCTGGCCGAGGTGGTTCGTTGAAGTTACGTTTTGCAGCTGTGTTGTTATTGCCCTGCGGTCTGGCTCATGCCGAGCCGCGTATTACCCAGAATGACTTCGGTGGCACCGGTCTGTTGCAGACGCCGACCGCGCGCATGGCGCCGGCCGGCGAGTTGAGCGTCAACGCCAACCGCACCGATCCGTACAGCCGCTACAGCGTGTCGTTGCAGCCGCTGGACTGGCTTGAAGGCTCGTTTCGCTACACCGCGATCACCAACCGGCCGTACGGCTCGGAGGCCCTCAGCGGTAGTCAAAGCTATAAGGACAAGGCGGTCGACGTCAAAGTCCGGCTGTGGCAGGAAAGTCACTGGCTGCCCGACGTGGCGCTGGGCTTCCGAGATATCGGTGGTACCGGTTTGTTCTCCAGTGAATTTTTCGTCGCCAACAAGCGTTACGACAACTTCGATTTCAGCGCCGGTATTGCCTGGGGTTACCTCGGTAATCGCGGCGACATGGACAACCCGTTGGGCTACGTCAGCGATCGCTTCGATACCCGGCCGGCCCTGGAAGGCACCGGTGACGTCAACTCGGGTTCGTACTTTCGTGGCCGGCCGTCGTTCTTCGGTGGCGTGAGCTATCAGACGCCGTGGGATCGTCTCAGCCTGAAACTCGAATATGAAGGCAACGATTACAAAAACGAACCGAAGGACAACGAGATCAAGCAGGACTCGCCGATCAACCTCGGCGCGGTATTCAAGGTGACCGATTCGGTCGATGTCAGCGCGGCGTGGGAGCGCGGTAATACGGCGATGTTCGGCGTGACTTTCCACACCAATTTCGTCAGCCGCAAAGCACCGGCGAAGACCTACGATCCGACCCCGGAACCGCTGCCGGCGAAAGCGCCGACCACGGCGATGGATCAGGTCAACTGGGCCAACGTTTCGCAACGCTTGCAGCAGAATGCCGGCTACAAGGTCGAGCGCATCACCCAGCGTGATTCCGAGCTGATCGTCTACGGCGAGCAGCAGCGTTACTTCCATTCCTCCAAGGCTGTCGGGCGGGCGAGCCGGATTCTTGACAACAGCGTTAACGACGACATCGACTGGTTCACCGTGGTCAACAAGCGCTACGACTTGCCGCTGGAAGAAACCAGTTTGCCGCGCCAGACCTTCCGCGAAGTGATCAACAACGAAGAGCCACTGGAGTCGCTGCACCGCACCACCGAGATCAACCCGGCGATGCCGCACAACGAGAAGACCCTCTACACCGAAGCGCCGCAGCATTTCAGCTATGGCGTGGGGTTGGGCTTCAAGCAGAACGTCGGCGGTCCGGATGGTTTGCTCTATCAATTGAGTGCCGATGCCGACGCTGAATACCGCTTCAACCGCAACACTTGGTGGAGCGGGTTGCTCAGCGCCAACCTGGCCAACAACTTCGATAAATTCAGCTACGACGCGCCGAGCGGTTTGCCGCGTGTGCGCACGGATTTGCGTCAGTACCTGACCACGTCCAACACCACCATGCCGTTGTTCCAGGTCAGCCATGCCGAGCAGTTGGATAAAGACTGGTATGGCATGGTGTATGGCGGTTATCTGGAGTCGATGTTTGCCGGTGTCGGCGGTGAAGTGTTGTTCCGCCCGACCGGTGAGCGCTGGTCGGTGGGGGCGGATCTGAACTGGGTGCGTCAGCGTGATTTCGATCAAGGCTTTGCGCTGCGTGATTACTCGGTGGTGACCGGGCATGTCACGGCGTATACCGATCTGCCGTTCGATACGTTGGCGGCGGTGAGCGTCGGGCGTTATCTGGCCGGAGACTGGGGCGGCACGCTGGACATCTCGCGCGAATTCTTCAATGGCGTGCGTTTTGGTGCGTGGGCGACGATCACCACGGCGGGCAGTGCGGAGTATGGCGAAGGTAGTTTCGACAAAGGCATCTACCTGTCGATCCCGTTCGACGAAATGATGAGCATGTCGACCATGCGTCGCGCCAACCTGGTCTGGGCCCCGCTGACCCGTGACGGTGGCGCGCGACTGAGCCGCAGCTACCAATTGCACTCGATGACCGATAGCCGGGAAGGGGACATGTTTTATCGGAATTTCGAGAAGATCACGGAGTAAGCGCGGATCTCCGAACACCCGAAAACCTGTAGGAGTGAGCCTGCTCGCGATAGCGTTCGACCAGTCGACATCCCTGTTGCCTGACCCACCGCCATCGCGAGCAGGCGAAGGCCTACATTGGCTATTTGTCACACCACAAATCCCAAGCCAACCACAAATCCCCTGTGGGCCTTCGCCTGCTCGCGATAGCGTCCGTTCAGTCGACATCCCCATTGCCTGACACACCGCCATCGCGAGCAGGCTCGCTCCCACATTGGCTATTTGTCACACCACAGCTCCCGAGCCAACCACAAATCCCCTGTAGGCCTTCGCCTGCTCGCGATAGCGTCCGTTCAGTCGACATCCCCATTGCCTGACACACCGCCATCGCGAGCAGGCTCGCTTGTATGGTAGGACTTGAAGGGAGGAGGAGGTACAAGGCTCGATTCTGACTGTTAGCGCAGTACAGACCGTGGGAGATTTTCACCCTCCTCCTTT
>NZ_WXVV01000031.1 GCF_013433315.1 Pseudomonas crudilactis
GATGCATCGCCGATGGTAGTGTGGGGTTTCCCCATGTGAGAGTAGGTCATCGTCAAGATTAAATTCCGAAACCCCAATTGCGAAAGCAGTTGGGGTTTTGTTTTGCCCGCAAAAAAGCATTTCCTTGATTTCTATGCAACGGCCCGGGGCATGGCTATTATTCGGGCCTCATTGTGAGGCGAGACCTGCATGTTGACGTTGTTGAACCTTCTGAAGGATGGTCGATTCCATTCTGGTCAGGATTTGGGGGCTGCCCTGGGAATAAGTCGAAGTGCGGTATGGAAGCAACTTCAGCATCTTGAAGCTGAGCTTGGTTTGTCTATCCATAAAGTGCGGGGTCGGGGATATCAATTGGCCGCACCATTGACGCTTCTCGACTCTCTGGCGATATCGGCAATTGCGCCACTTTGGCCGGTGACCGTACTGGATTCGGTCGACTCGACAAACGCTGAGGCTTTGCGTGCGATCGGCCAAGGGAGTCTGGCGCCCTTTTTGGTGCTCGCGGAGCGACAAGTCTCTGGGCGTGGAAGAAGAGGTCGCAAATGGGTGAGCCCGTTTGCTGAAAATCTCTATTACAGTCTTGTCCTGCGTATCGATGGTGGAATGCGTCAGCTCGAGGGTTTGAGTCTGGTTGTGGGGTTGGCTGTCTTACAGGCTCTGCGGAATTTTGGCGTGCCAGGTGCTGGATTGAAGTGGCCCAACGATGTCTTGGTAGGCAACAAGAAAATCGCCGGCATTCTCCTTGAGCTCGTTGGGGATCCAGCAGATGTTTGCCATGTGGTGCTAGGGATCGGCATCAATGTGAATATGCAGTTGGCTGATGAGGTCGACCAGCAATGGACTTCTATCCGGCTTGAATCTGGCCGAAGCAGTGATCGCAACGCCTTGGTGGCTGAGTTGAGTAAGCAGTTAAACGCTTACATTCAGCGTCACCAGATGGAGGGCTTTTCGGTTCTTCAGGCGGAGTGGGAGGCGAATCATTTGTGGCAAGATCGCTCGGTTTCATTGATTGCGGGTTCAAGCCAGGTAGATGGTGTTGTGGTCGGAATAGATAGTCAGGGTGCGCTGCGCCTGAGGGTGGATGGCGTGGAGAAAGTTTTTAGTGGTGGTGAGCTGAGTCTGAGGTTGCGTGATGATTCTTGAGCTCGACTGCGGGAACAGCTTTATTAAGTGGCGAGTACTAAAGGCTGCGCCCGGGGCTCTCTTTTCTGAGGGGGTTGTCGACTCTGATCTGGCGTTGCTTGACAGTTTGAGATCCCTTGATGGGCTATTGCTGCGCAATTGTCGCGTGGTCAGTGTCAGGACTGCGGAGGAAACTGATGCATTAATCGACGCGATCGAACGGGAGTTCGGTGTTTCGGTGGTGCGAGCGCAGTCAGCTCGTGAAATGTCGGGTGTCAAAAATGGCTATCAAGACTATGAACGTCTAGGGCTTGATCGATGGTTGGCCATGCTTGGCGGGTTTCATCTCGCATCCGGCGGCGCCTGTTTGGTGCTCGATTTCGGGACGGCGGTAACTGCCGATTTTATTGCTGCTAATGGCGAGCATCTTGGGGGCTTTATTTGTCCTGGGATGCCTTTGATGCGGAATCAGTTACGTACTCATACTCGCAAGATTCGCTATGGGGATCTTGCTGCCGAGCGCGCGCTCTCCAGCAACGCACCCGGGCGGACCACCGTAGAGGCGGTAGAGCGCGGGTGTTTATTGATGTTGCGAGGTTTCGTACTGACGCAGCTGGAAATGGCGCGCGCCTACTGGGGGCGAGGCTTCGCAGTCTTTATAACTGGTGGTGATGCTGAATTGGTCGCAGATGTCGCGCCCGAAGCCCGAGTCGTTCCCGACCTGGTGTTTGTGGGGTTGGCTATGGCATGTCCTTTTTCCTGAGGTTTGTATGCGTTGGTTGTTCCTCCTGCTTCTTGTTCTGAATATTTTCTATTATGTCTGGCATCAGCAGGAGGCGCCCTTGCGGGCAAAGGATGTAACGCCTCTCAGTTTGTATCGAGGTTCCCAGCAAGACATTCGCTTGCTTAGCGAAACGACAGGTGATGTTCGAGAAGGGCGAGGGGGGCGACGGCAAGAGTGTCTGTTTCTTGGTGGTTTTTCCCGGCAGGAGTCGCTTTTGGCCCTTCGGCAGCGTTTGACTGATATGGGGGTCGATGTGCAATCTTCGTTGAAGGATGCTGTTGGGGTCGGTTATTGGTTGTCTGTCGCGCCTCAGAGCCAGCGTTTGTTGGGTGACGCGCAGCTACAAAACCTTTCCAACGAATTCAATGAGTTAAAACATAAAATAATGCTGTGTGAGGGGGTTGCACCTGCTGAATAGTTTGCATAGAATGGCGCCCGCTCCACAGCGAAGACCTAAACGGGGATTCAAAGTGAGGCGATGTCAACGCAGCTAACCTCAGGTTTTTAAATGAGAAAATGCTTGACAGGGGTTTGGCATAGTATAGAATGCCGGCCTGATTAGGAGGGGTTCCCGAGCGGCCAAAGGGATCAGACTGTAAATCTGACGTCTACGACTTCGAAGGTTCGAATCCTTCTCCCTCCACCAGATTTAAGCGTGAGCTGCAGGCTCCGCGGGTATAGTTTAGTGGTAGAACCTCAGCCTTCCAAGCTGATGATGCGGGTTCGATTCCCGCTACCCGCTCCAAGTTTGCAGGTTGTGCAAAGTGTTTTGCTCTTGTAGCTCAGTTGGTAGAGCACACCCTTGGTAAGGGTGAGGTCAGCGGTTCAAATCCGCTCAAGAGCTCCATATAACAAGGCAGATATGAAAATATCTGCCTTTGTTTTAATGGCTGATATTGTTTGTCTAATTTCTTCTGTTGAGGGTGATATCGATGGCTAAGGAAAAATTTGATCGTTCCCTGCCCCACGTCAACGTTGGGACCATTGGTCACGTTGACCACGGTAAAACCACTCTGACTGCTGCTCTGACTCGCGTTTGCTCCGAAGTTTTCGGTTCTGCAATCGTTGATTTCGACAAGATCGACAGCGCGCCAGAAGAAAAAGCTCGCGGTATCACCATTAACACCGCACACGTTGAGTACAACTCGAAGATCCGTCACTACGCTCACGTTGACTGCCCAGGTCACGCTGACTATGTGAAGAACATGATCACCGGTGCTGCTCAAATGGACGGCGCTATTCTGGTTTGCTCGGCCGCTGATGGTCCGATGCCGCAAACCCGTGAGCACATCCTGCTGTCCCGTCAGGTAGGCGTTCCGTACATCGTGGTTTTCCTGAACAAGGCTGACCTGGTAGACGACGCAGAGCTGCTGGAACTGGTTGAGATGGAAGTTCGCGACCTGCTGTCCACCTACGACTTCCCGGGCGATGACACTCCAATCATCATCGGTTCGGCTCGTATGGCGCTGGAAGGCAAAGACGACAACGAAATGGGCACTACCGCTGTCAAGAAGCTGGTAGAGACTCTGGATGCCTACATCCCAGAACCAGTTCGTATGATCGACAAGCCGTTCCTGATGCCAATCGAAGACGTATTCTCGATCTCGGGTCGCGGTACTGTTGTGACTGGTCGTATCGAGCGCGGTATCGTTCGCGTTCAGGATCCGCTGGAAATCGTTGGTCTGCGTGACACCACCGTTACTACTTGCACCGGTGTTGAAATGTTCCGCAAGCTGCTCGACGAAGGTCGTGCTGGCGAGAACTGCGGCGTTCTGCTGCGTGGTACCAAGCGTGACGACGTTGAGCGTGGTCAGGTTCTGGTTAAGCCGGGTTCGGTTAAGCCGCACACCAAGTTCACCGCCGAAGTTTACGTTCTGAGCAAGGAAGAAGGCGGTCGTCACACTCCGTTCTTCAAGGGCTACCGTCCACAGTTCTACTTCCGTACTACTGACGTGACTGGTAACTGCGAGCTGCCAGAAGGCGTTGAAATGGTAATGCCAGGTGACAACATTCAGATGACTGTTACCCTGATCAAAACCATCGCGATGGAAGATGGTCTGCGTTTCGCTATCCGTGAAGGCGGTCGTACCGTCGGCGCTGGCGTCGTAGCTAAAATCATCGAGTAAGTGGTTGTAATGTATTTTTCGGGCCGGCATAATGGTCGGCCTGATTTTGTTTTAGGTCAGTAGCTCAATTGGCAGAGCGACGGTCTCCAAAACCGTAGGTTGGGGGTTCGATTCCCTCCTGACCTGCCAGATTCACTCGGTGTGTCTGGCTTTCTTTTCACAGGATCTTCATAGATGACTCCTAAAGCTGAAGCTCAAGGCTCTCGCTTCGATCTGCTCAAGTGGCTTGTAGTTGTCGCTTTGGTGGTTGTTGGCGTTGTTGGCAATCAGTATTACTCTGCTTCGCCGATCCTGTACCGTGTACTCGCATTGCTTGCCATTGCTGCTGTAGCTGCCTTTGTAGGCCTGCAGACTGCGAAGGGCAAGTCTTTCTTTGTACTGGTTAAGGAAGCTCGCACCGAGATTCGTAAAGTCGTGTGGCCAACTCGCCAAGAAACCACGCAGACCACCCTGATTGTGGTGGCTGTTGTTTTGGTTATGGCGTTGCTGTTGTGGGGTCTTGATTCCCTGCTCGGTTGGCTTGTTTCCTTGATTGTCGGCTAAGGGTGTCCCGTGGCTAAGCGTTGGTATGTTGTGCATGCTTACTCGGGTTACGAGAAGCATGTGATGCGCTCGCTGGTCGAGCGCGTAAAGCTGGCTGGCATGGAAGATGGCTTCGGCGAGATTCTGGTTCCCACTGAAGAAGTGGTTGAAATGCGTAATGGCCAGAAGCGCAAAAGCGAACGCAAGTTCTTTCCAGGCTACGTGCTGGTTCAGATGGATATGAACGAGGGTACTTGGCACTTGGTCAAGGATACTCCTCGGGTGATGGGTTTCATCGGCGGTACCGCTGATAAGCCTGCGCCGATCACCGATAAAGAGGCGGAAGCAATTCTGCGTCGTGTTGCTGATGGTAGCGACAAGCCGAAGCCGAAGACTCTCTTCGAGCCAGGCGAAACTGTGCGAGTCAATGACGGTCCATTTGCTGATTTCAATGGCGTTGTTGAAGAAGTTAATTACGAAAAGAGCCGGATCCAAGTGGCTGTGCTTATTTTCGGTCGCTCTACTCCGGTAGAGTTGGAGTTCAGTCAGGTCGAAAAGGTCTAGCTGAACAAGCATCCCAACCCCGCAGCCCTAGGCTGTGGGGTTTTGTCGTCACTGGGATAAACGCGCAAGTAACCGGGGAGCCTTTCGAGGCGTTCGAACCCGTAATTGGAGTGCCTCATGGCCAAGAAAATTACCGCTTACATCAAGCTGCAAGTGAAGGCCGCTCAGGCTAACCCAAGCCCACCTGTTGGTCCTGCTCTGGGTCAGCACGGCGTGAACATCATGGAATTCTGCAAAGCTTTCAACGCCCGTACTCAGGGTCTGGAAGCTGGTCTGCCGACTCCAGTGATCATCACTGTCTACAGCGACCGTAGCTTCACTTTCGAAACAAAATCCACCCCTGCTTCGGTTCTGCTGAAGAAGGCGGCCGGTCTGACCAGCGGTTCCGCTCGTCCGAACACCGTTAAGGTTGGCACCGTTACCCGTGCTCAGCTGGAAGAAATCGCGAAAACCAAAAACGCGGATCTGACTGCAGCTGATATGGATGCAGCCGTGCGTACTATCGCCGGTTCTGCTCGTAGCATGGGCCTTAACGTGGAGGGTGTGTAATGGCTAAGCTGACCAAGCGTCAAAAGGCTATCGCCGGCAAAATCGAAGCAGGCAAGGCCTACAACATTGTAGACGCCGCTGCCCTGCTGGCTGAGCTGTCGACTGTCAAGTTCAGCGAGTCGTTCGACATTGCTGTAAACCTGGGTGTAGACCCGCGTAAATCCGACCAGGTTGTTCGTAGCGCTACTGTGCTGCCGCACGGCACTGGCAAGACTGTTCGCGTTGCTGTGTTCACCCAGGGTCCAGCTGCTGAGGCCGCTCTGGCTGCCGGCGCTGACCGTGTAGGTATGGACGACCTGGCTGCCGAAATGAAAGGCGGCGACCTGAACTATGACGTAGTGATCGCATCCCCGGATGCCATGCGCGTTGTAGGTCAGTTGGGTCAGATCCTTGGTCCACGTGGTCTGATGCCTAACCCTAAGGTTGGTACCGTAACTCCAGACGTAGCTACCGCGGTTAAGAACGCTAAAGCTGGTCAGGTTCGTTATCGCACCGACAAAAACGGCATCATTCACACTTCCGTTGGCAAGATGGGCTTCGACGCCGTCAAGCTGAAGGAAAACGTTGAAGCCCTGATCGCTGATCTGAAGCGTATCAAGCCAGCTTCTTCGAAAGGTATCTACGTCAAGCGCGTTACCCTGAGCACCACTATGGGCCCAGGTCTGGTCATCGACCAGAGCTCGCTGGACGCGTAAGACAAAGGTTGGCGCGATGGTTCGCGCCAATTGAAAGATTGGGGTCCCTGCCTGGCGGGGGCTATCCAAGACCGTAGGCGACGCAAGTCTTAAACCATAAGCCTACGCAGATGGTGCTCCCGGTTCCTTACCGAATCAGACACCAAAACGACATTCGATTCCGATCGAATGAAACGGTAACAAGCAGGAGTTAAACCCGTGGCAATTAATCTCGAAGACAAGAAGGCCATCGTCGCTGAAGTCAACGAGGCTGCCAAAGTCGCTCTGTCCGCTGTCGTGGTTGATGCACGTGGCGTAACAGTAGGCGCAATGACCGGACTCCGTAAAGAGGCTCGTGAAGCTGGCGTTTACGTACGTGTTGTACGTAACACCCTGCTCAAGCGCGCTGTTGCTGACACTCAATACAGTGTCCTCAACGACGTGTTCACCGGCCCGACCCTGATTGCATTCTCGAACGAACATCCGGGCGCTGCTGCTCGTATTTTCAAAGAGTTTGCCAAGGGTCAGGACAAGTTCGAGATCAAGGCAGCTGCGTTCGAGGGCAAGTTCCTCGCAGCTAATCAGATCGACGTACTGGCAACTCTGCCGACCCGTGACGAAGCAATTTCTCAGCTGATGAGCGTGATTCAAGGCGCTACCAGCAAATTGGCTCGTACTCTGGCGGCAATTCGCGACCAGAAAGAAGCTGCTGCAGCCTAAGGCTCGTCAACTTCTCGCGTTTTTTGTTTATTTCGATGGTCGCGTAGGCCGTCCCCCAATTCAGGAATTGAGTCATGTCTCTGACTAACGAACAAATCATCGAAGCAATCGGCCAGAAATCCGTAGTGGAAATCGTTGAGCTGATCAAAGCGATGGAAGAAACCTTCGGTGTTACCGCTGCTGCTGCTTCGGCTGGTCCAGCTGCTGCTGCCGCTGTTGTTGAAGAGCAAACCGAGTTCAACGTTGTTCTGCTGGAAGCTGGCGAGAAGAAGGTTAACGTGATCAAGGCAGTTCGTGAACTGACCGGTCTGGGCCTGAAAGAAGCCAAAGAGAAAGTAGACGGCGCTCCTCAGGTTGTAGCTGAAGGCGTTTCGAAAGAAGCTGCTGAAGACGCCAAGAAGAAGCTGGAAGAAGCAGGCGCTAAAGTCGAGCTGAAATAAGCATCGACTTTGCTCCTCCAGCCCGAGCGTCAAGCGACAGGCTGATGGCTGGTGGCTCTTGCCACCGGCCTTTTTCCGTTATTGGCAGCCGACTGGGTCGGTGCTGATAAAGGCGCTGTAACCACCCGATGCGGTGGAGCAAACCATGGGGTTTGCACGATTTTCTGGCTGCTCCCGTCGGGAGGGGCCAAACAAGCAGGTGACCAAGCTGGGGAACGCTGATGGCTTACTCATATACTGAGAAAAAACGTATCCGCAAGGACTTTAGCAAGTTGCCGGACGTCATGGATGTGCCTTACCTCCTGGCCATCCAGCTGGATTCGTATCGTGAATTCTTGCAAGCGGGAGCGACTAAAGATCAGTTCCGCGACGTGGGCCTGCATGCGGCCTTCAAATCCGTTTTCCCGATCATCAGCTACTCCGGCAATGCTGCGCTGGAGTACGTCGGTTATCGCCTGGGCGAACCGGCATTTGATGTCAAAGAATGCGTATTGCGCGGTGTAACTTTCGCCGTACCTTTGCGGGTAAAAGTGCGCCTGATCATTTTCGACAAAGAATCGTCGAACAAAGCGATCAAGGACATCAAAGAGCAAGAAGTCTACATGGGTGAAATCCCCCTGATGACTGAGAACGGTACCTTCGTAATCAACGGTACCGAGCGTGTAATCGTTTCCCAGCTGCACCGTTCCCCGGGCGTGTTCTTTGACCACGACCGCGGCAAGACGCATAGCTCCGGCAAACTGCTGTACTCCGCGCGCATCATTCCTTACCGCGGTTCGTGGCTGGACTTCGAGTTCGACCCGAAAGACTGCGTGTTCGTGCGTATCGACCGTCGTCGCAAGCTGCCGGCATCGGTACTGCTGCGCGCGCTCGGCTATACAACTGAAGAAGTGCTGGACGCTTTCTACACCACCAACGTTTTCAAACTGAGCGGTGAGACCCTCAGTCTGGAACTGATTGCTTCGCGTCTGCGTGGTGAAATTGCGGTTCTGGACATTCAGGACGAGAAGGGCAAGGTCATTGTTGAAGCGGGCCGTCGTATTACTGCGCGCCACATCAACCAGATCGAAAAAGCCGGCATCAAGACCCTGGAAGTGCCTCTGGACTACGTCCTGGGTCGTACCACCGCCAAGGTCATCGTGCACCCGGCTACCGGCGAAATCCTGGCAGAGTGCAACACCGAGCTGAACACCGAAGTCCTGGCAAAAATTGCCAAGGCTGGTGTTGTTCGCATCGAAACTCTGTACACCAACGATATCGACTGCGGTCCGTTCGTCTCCGACACGCTGAAGATCGACTCCACCAGCAACCAATTGGAAGCGCTGGTCGAGATCTATCGCATGATGCGTCCAGGCGAGCCGCCAACCAAAGACGCTGCCGAAACCCTGTTCAACAACCTGTTCTTCAGCCCTGAGCGCTATGACCTGTCTGCGGTCGGCCGGATGAAGTTCAACCGTCGTATCGGTCGTACCGAGATCGAAGGTTCGGGTGTGCTGTGCAAGGAAGACATCGTCGCGGTATTGAAGACTCTGGTCGACATCCGTAACGGTAAAGGCATCGTCGATGACATCGACCACCTGGGTAACCGTCGTGTTCGCTGCGTAGGCGAAATGGCCGAGAACCAGTTCCGCGTTGGCCTGGTACGTGTTGAGCGTGCGGTCAAAGAGCGTCTGTCGATGGCTGAAAGCGAAGGCCTGATGCCGCAAGACCTGATCAACGCCAAGCCAGTGGCTGCGGCGGTGAAAGAGTTCTTCGGTTCCAGCCAGCTCTCGCAGTTCATGGACCAGAACAACCCGCTGTCCGAGATCACCCACAAGCGTCGTGTCTCCGCACTCGGCCCTGGCGGTCTGACTCGTGAGCGCGCAGGCTTTGAAGTTCGTGACGTACACCCGACTCACTACGGTCGCGTATGCCCGATTGAAACGCCGGAAGGTCCGAACATCGGTCTGATCAACTCCCTGGCTGCTTACGCTCGCACCAACCAGTACGGCTTCCTGGAAAGCCCGTACCGCGTGGTGAAAGAGGGTGTGGTCACTGACGAGATCGTGTTCCTGTCCGCTATTGAAGAAGCCGATCACGTGATCGCGCAGGCTTCGGCGACCATGAACGACCAGAAGGTCCTGATCGACGAACTGGTAGCCGTACGTCACCTGAACGAGTTCACCGTCAAGGCGCCTGAAGAAGTCACCTTGATGGACGTTTCGCCGAAGCAGGTAGTTTCGGTTGCTGCGTCGCTGATTCCGTTCCTCGAGCACGACGACGCCAACCGTGCGTTGATGGGTTCGAACATGCAGCGTCAAGCTGTACCAACCTTGCGCGCTGACAAGCCGCTGGTAGGTACCGGCATGGAGCGTAACGTAGCCCGTGACTCCGGCGTTTGCGTCGTGGCTCGTCGTGGTGGCGTGATCGACTCCGTCGACGCCAGCCGTATCGTGGTTCGTGTTGCTGATGACGAAGTTGAAACCGGCGAAGCTGGTGTCGACATCTACAACCTGACCAAATACACCCGCTCGAACCAGAACACCTGCATCAACCAGCGTCCGCTGGTGAGCAAGGGTGATCGCGTTCAGCGTAGCGACATCATGGCCGACGGCCCGTCCACCGACATGGGTGAACTGGCGCTGGGTCAGAACATGCGCATCGCGTTCATGGCATGGAACGGCTTCAACTTCGAAGACTCCATCTGCCTGTCCGAGCGTGTGGTTCAGGAAGATCGTTTCACCACGATCCACATCCAGGAACTGACCTGTGTGGCCCGTGACACCAAGCTTGGGCCTGAAGAGATCACTGCAGACATCCCGAACGTGGGTGAAGCTGCACTGAACAAACTGGACGAAGCCGGTATCGTTTATGTAGGTGCTGAAGTTGGCGCAGGCGACATCCTGGTGGGTAAGGTCACTCCGAAAGGCGAGACCCAACTGACTCCGGAAGAAAAACTGCTGCGTGCAATCTTCGGTGAGAAAGCCAGCGACGTTAAAGACACTTCCCTGCGCGTACCTACCGGTACCAAGGGTACTGTCATCGACGTACAGGTCTTCACCCGTGACGGCGTTGAGCGTGATGCTCGTGCACTGTCGATCGAGAAGACTCAGCTCGACGAGATTCGCAAGGATCTGAACGAAGAGTTCCGTATCGTTGAAGGCGCGACTTTCGAACGTCTGCGTTCCGCTCTGGTAGGCCATAAGGCTGAAGGCGGCGCAGGTCTGAAGAAAGGTCAGGACATCACCGACGAAGTACTCGACGGTCTTGAGCATGGTCAGTGGTTCAAACTGCGCATGGCTGAAGATGCTCTTAACGAGCAGCTCGAGAAGGCTCAGGCCTACATCGTTGATCGCCGCCGTCTGCTGGACGACAAGTTCGAAGACAAGAAGCGCAAACTGCAGCAGGGCGATGACCTGGCTCCAGGCGTGCTGAAAATCGTCAAGGTTTACCTGGCAATCCGTCGCCGCATCCAGCCGGGCGACAAGATGGCCGGTCGTCACGGTAACAAAGGTGTGGTCTCTGTGATCATGCCGGTTGAAGACATGCCGCACGATGCCAATGGCACCCCGGTCGACGTCGTCCTCAACCCGCTGGGCGTACCTTCGCGTATGAACGTTGGTCAGATCCTTGAAACCCACCTGGGCCTCGCGGCCAAAGGTCTGGGCGAGAAGATCAACCGGATGGTCGAAGAGCAGCGTAAAGTCGCTGAGCTGCGTACCTTCCTGGACGAGATCTACAACCAGATCGGCGGTCGTAACGAAGATCTGGACAGCTTCTCCGATCAGGAAATCCTGGATCTGGCGAAGAACCTGCGTGGCGGCGTTCCAATGGCCACTCCAGTGTTCGACGGCGCCAAGGAAAGCGAAATCAAGGCCATGCTGAAACTGGCAGACCTGCCGGAAAGCGGCCAGATGCAGCTGACTGACGGCCGTACCGGCAACAAGTTCGAGCGTCCAGTTACCGTTGGCTACATGTACATGCTGAAGCTGAACCACTTGGTAGACGACAAGATGCACGCGCGTTCTACCGGTTCGTACAGCCTGGTTACCCAGCAGCCGCTGGGTGGTAAGGCGCAGTTCGGTGGTCAGCGTTTCGGGGAGATGGAGGTCTGGGCACTGGAAGCATACGGTGCTGCTTACACTCTGCAAGAAATGCTCACAGTGAAGTCGGACGATGTGAACGGCCGTACCAAGATGTACAAAAACATCGTGGATGGCGATCACCGTATGGAGCCGGGCATGCCCGAGTCCTTCAACGTGTTGATCAAGGAAATTCGTTCCCTCGGCATCGATATCGATCTGGAAACCGAATAACACGTGACGCGAATCGAGAGCGGGGCAGGATTGCCCGCTCTCTGCTCCGCCAGGAGGAAAGGCCTTGAAAGACCTACTGAATTTGCTGAAAAACCAGGGTCAAGTCGAAGAGTTCGACGCCATCCGTATCGGATTGGCCTCGCCTGAGATGATCCGCTCATGGTCGTTCGGTGAAGTTAAAAAGCCGGAAACCATCAACTACCGTACGTTCAAACCTGAGCGTGACGGTCTGTTCTGCGCCAAGATCTTTGGCCCGGTAAAGGATTACGAGTGCCTGTGCGGTAAGTACAAGCGCTTGAAGCACCGTGGTGTGATCTGCGAGAAGTGCGGCGTTGAAGTTGCACTGGCCAAGGTTCGTCGTGAGCGCATGGCGCACATCGAACTGGCTTCGCCGGTTGCCCACATCTGGTTCCTGAAATCGCTGCCGTCCCGTATCGGCTTGCTGATGGACATGACCCTGCGTGATATCGAACGCGTTCTCTACTTCGAGAGCTATGTCGTTATCGATCCAGGCATGACCACCCTTGAAAAAGGTCAGCTGCTGAACGACGAGCAGTACTTCGAAGCGCTGGAAGAGTTCGGTGATGACTTCGATGCCCGTATGGGTGCTGAAGCTGTCCGTGAACTGCTGCACGCTATCGACCTGGAACACGAGATTGGCCGTCTGCGCGAAGAAATTCCGCAAACCAACTCCGAAACCAAGATCAAGAAGCTGTCCAAGCGTCTGAAGTTGATGGAAGCCTTCCAGGGTTCCGGCAACCTGCCAGAGTGGATGGTGCTGACCGTTCTGCCGGTTCTGCCGCCAGATCTGCGTCCACTGGTCCCGCTGGACGGCGGTCGTTTCGCGACTTCCGACCTCAACGATCTGTATCGTCGAGTGATCAACCGTAACAACCGTTTGAAGCGCCTGCTGGATCTGTCCGCTCCGGACATCATCGTGCGCAACGAAAAGCGTATGTTGCAGGAAGCTGTCGATGCTCTGCTCGACAACGGTCGTCGTGGCCGCGCTATCACCGGTTCGAACAAGCGTCCTCTGAAATCCCTGGCTGACATGATCAAGGGTAAGCAAGGTCGTTTCCGTCAGAACTTGCTCGGTAAGCGTGTTGACTACTCCGGTCGTTCGGTAATTACCGTAGGCCCGACCCTGCGTCTGCACCAGTGCGGTCTGCCGAAGAAGATGGCTCTCGAGCTGTTCAAACCGTTCATTTTCGGCAAGCTCGAAATGCGTGGTCTCGCGACCACCATCAAAGCGGCCAAGAAAATGGTCGAGCGCGAACTGCCAGAGGTTTGGGACGTTCTCGCTGAAGTGATTCGCGAACACCCGGTTCTTCTCAACCGTGCACCGACCCTTCACCGTCTGGGTATCCAGGCGTTTGAACCGGTACTGATCGAAGGTAAGGCTATCCAGCTGCACCCTCTGGTCTGCGCCGCGTACAACGCCGACTTCGACGGCGACCAAATGGCCGTGCACGTACCGCTGACACTGGAAGCCCAGCTGGAAGCGCGTGCGTTGATGATGTCGACCAACAACATTCTGTCGCCGGCCAACGGTGAGCCAATCATCGTTCCGTCGCAGGACGTTGTATTGGGTCTGTACTACATGACTCGTGAAGCGATCAACGCCAAAGGCGAAGGTCGTGTATTTGCGGATCTGCAGGAAGTTGACCGTGTGTTCCGTGCCGGCGAAGCCGCACTGCACGCCAAGGTTAAAGTTCGTATCAACGAAACCGTCAACGACCGTGACGGCAACAGCGTAAGCGGCACCCGTATCGTCGACACCACTGTCGGCCGTGCGCTGCTGTTCCAGGTTGTGCCAAAAGGTCTGTCGTACGACGTCGTCAACCTGCCGATGAAGAAAAAGGCGATCTCCAAACTGATCAACCAGTGCTACCGCGTGGTTGGTTTGAAAGAGACCGTGATCTTCGCTGACCAGTTGATGTACACCGGTTTCGCTTACTCGACCATCTCCGGCGTTTCCATCGGTGTTAACGACTTCGTTATCCCGGACGAGAAAGCCCGCATCATCGGTGCAGCCACCGACGAAGTGAAAGAGATCGAGAGCCAGTACGCCTCCGGCCTGGTAACCCAGGGCGAGAAGTACAACAAAGTGATCGACCTTTGGTCGAAAGCGAACGACGAAGTTTCCAAGGCAATGATGGCCAACCTCTCGAAAGAGAAGGTTATCGACCGTCACGGCGTTGAGGTCGATCAAGAGTCTTTCAACTCGATGTACATGATGGCCGACTCGGGTGCGCGGGGTTCCGCAGCACAGATTCGTCAGCTGGCCGGTATGCGTGGTCTGATGGCCAAGCCGGACGGTTCCATCATCGAAACGCCGATTACTGCGAACTTCCGTGAAGGTTTGAGCGTACTTCAGTACTTCATCTCGACTCACGGTGCTCGTAAAGGTCTGGCGGATACCGCGTTGAAAACTGCGAACTCCGGTTACCTGACTCGTCGTCTGGTAGACGTGGCGCAGGATCTGGTTGTAACCGAGATCGATTGCGGCACCGAACACGGTCTGCTGATGACTCCGCACATTGAAGGCGGTGACGTTGTAGAGCCGTTGGGTGAGCGCGTATTGGGTCGTGTTATTGCCCGTGACGTATTCAAGCCAGGCACCGAGGACGTTATCGTTCCGGCCGGTACTCTGGTTGACGAGAAGTGGGTTGAGTTCATCGAGCTGAACAGCATCGACGAAGTGATCGTGCGTTCGCCGATCAGCTGCGAAACCCGCTATGGCATTTGCGCCAAGTGCTACGGCCGTGATCTGGCTCGTGGTCACCAGGTGAACATCGGTGAAGCGGTCGGCGTTATCGCTGCCCAGTCCATCGGTGAGCCGGGTACCCAGCTGACGATGCGTACGTTCCACATCGGTGGTGCGGCAAGCCGTACTTCCGCAGCCGACAGCGTTCAGGTGAAGAATGGCGGTACCGTCCGTCTGCACAACCTGAAACACGTTGAGCGAGTGGATGGTCACCTGGTTGCTGTGTCCCGTTCCGGTGAGCTGGCCATCGCTGATGACTTCGGTCGTGAGCGCGAGCGTTACAAGCTGCCGTACGGTGCTGTGATTTCGGTTAAAGAAGGTGACAAGGTCGACGCTGGCGCAATCGTGGCCAAGTGGGATCCGCACACTCACCCGATCGTTACCGAAATGAAAGGTACCGTGACCTACGTGGGCATGGAAGAAGGCATCACGATCAAGCGTCAGACTGACGAATTGACCGGTATGACCAACATTGAAGTACTCGACGCGAAAGATCGTCCAGCTGCGGGCAAAGAAATCCGTCCAGCAGTGAAGATGGTTGACGACAACGGCAAGGATCTGTTGCTGCCAGGCACTGACGTTATCGCTCAGTACTTCCTGCCAGCCAACGCCCTGGTCGGTGTTGCGGACGGTGCGAAGATCGCGATCGGTGATGTTATCGCGCGTATCCCGCAAGAAACTTCGAAGACTCGCGACATCACCGGTGGTCTGCCGCGTGTTGCCGACTTGTTCGAAGCCCGTCGTCCGAAAGAAGCGTCGATTCTGGCTGAAGTCAGCGGCACCATCGCGTTCGGTAAAGAGACCAAAGGCAAGCGCCGTCTGGTCATTACCCCGAACGACGGTTCCGATCCGTACGAGGAGCTGATTCCGAAGTGGCGTCACCTGAACGTGTTCGAAGGCGAACAGGTAAACCGCGGCGAAGTTATCTCCGACGGCCCAAGCGATCCGCACGACATCCTGCGTCTGCTGGGTGTAAGCGCGCTGGCCAAGTACATCGTCAACGAGATCCAGGACGTTTACCGTCTGCAAGGCGTGAAGATCAACGATAAGCACATCGAGACCATCCTGCGTCAGATGCTGCGTAAAGTTGAAATCGCTGAATCCGGCGATTCGAGTTTCATCAAGGGCGACCAGATGGAACTGACTCACGTACTGGTAGAGAACGAGCGTCTGGGCGGCGAAGACAAGTTCGTCTCCAAGTACACTCGCGTTCTGTTGGGTATCACCAAGGCGTCGTTGTCCACCGAATCGTTCATCTCGGCGGCTTCCTTCCAGGAAACCACCCGCGTACTGACCGAAGCGGCAGTCACCGGCAAGCGCGATTACCTGCGCGGCCTGAAAGAAAACGTGGTCGTGGGTCGTCTGATCCCGGCAGGTACCGGCCTGGCATATCACAGCGAGCGCAAGCGTCGTCGTGAAGCAGACAAGCCGTTGCGCGTAAGCGCCAGTGAAGTGGAAGCTGCACTGACCGAAGCGCTGAACTCGAGCGGTAACTGAGTTCTGCGATAAATGAGCGTAAGGCCCTGATCGCTCCGTTCGTCGAATCGAGACATATTGTCAAGGTTCGACGGGCGGGGAGGTCGGGGCCTTGCCTTGACTGGGGACAAGATCCTCTTTAGACTCTTGATCCCCTAAATTTGGCGGGAATTCGTTCCTGCCATTTTGCTTTTCTTGCAAGACAATAGCGTCGCAAGACAACAGTGGAGCTAGTAGATGGCAACTATCAACCAGCTGGTACGTCAGCCGCGTAAGCGTATCGTCGAGAAATCCGACGTACCTGCGCTGCAGAACTGCCCGCAACGTCGTGGCGTGTGCACCCGTGTGTACACCACTACGCCGAAAAAACCTAACTCGGCACTGCGTAAAGTATGCCGTGTGCGCCTGACCAACGGTTTCGAGGTTTCCTCGTACATCGGTGGTGAAGGTCACAACCTGCAAGAGCACAGCGTGGTACTGATCCGCGGCGGTCGTGTAAAAGACTTGCCAGGTGTTCGTTACCACACCGTTCGCGGCTCCTTGGATACTTCCGGCGTTAAAGGTCGTAACCAGGGTCGTTCGAAGTACGGTACCAAGCGTCCGAAGTAATCGGCCGTTTTGCAGATTTTCATTTTATTGAGTCGATAAGAGTAAGGTCGGGCACGCATCCATTGGATCTGTCCCGAGCTAACCTGAAGACCGCTTGAGGGCTTATCATGCCAAGACGTCGCGTAGCAGCAAAGCGTGAGATTCTGGACGATCCGAAATACGGAAGCCAGATCCTCGCCAAATTCATGAACCACGTTATGGAAAGCGGCAAGAAAGCCGTTGCCGAGCGTATCGTTTATGGTGCCCTGGAAACCGTTGCGACCCGTAAGGCTGGCACCGATCCCCTGGAACTCTTCGAAAAAGCACTCGACGCCATCGCTCCGCTGGTCGAAGTGAAGTCGCGCCGCGTTGGTGGTGCTACTTACCAGGTTCCGGTCGAGGTTCGTCCTTCCCGTCGTAACGCTCTGGCAATGCGCTGGTTGGTAGACTTCGCCCGTAAGCGTGGCGAGAAGTCTATGGCTCTGCGTTTGGCTGGCGAACTGCTGGATGCTGCTGAAGGTAAAGGTGCTGCTGTTAAGAAGCGTGAAGACGTGCACCGTATGGCTGAAGCCAACAAAGCTTTCTCGCACTACCGCTTCTAATTTTAGCTTCACTAATTTTGCGAGGGCTTTATGGCTCGTACTACTCCGATTAGCCGCTACCGTAACATCGGTATCGTCGCTCACGTGGATGCTGGTAAAACCACCACCACCGAGCGCGTCCTTTTTTACACCGGCAAAAGTCACAAAATGGGCGAGGTGCATGATGGCGCCGCGACCACAGACTGGATGGTGCAGGAGCAGGAGCGTGGTATTACCATTACTTCTGCTGCCATCACCGCCTTCTGGAAAGGTTCCGAGAAGCAGTACAAGGATGAGCACCGCTTCAACGTAATCGATACCCCGGGCCACGTTGACTTCACTATTGAAGTTGAGCGTTCCCTGCGCGTACTCGACGGCGCTGTCGTTGTGTTCTGCGGTACTTCGGGTGTTGAGCCTCAGTCGGAAACCGTATGGCGTCAAGCCAACAAATACGGCGTTCCTCGTCTTGTTTACGTAAACAAGATGGACCGTGCTGGCGCTAACTTCCTGCGCGTGATCGGTCAGATCAAGCAGCGTCTGGGTCACACTCCGGTGCCGATCCAGTTGGCGATCGGTTCCGAAGACAACTTCCAGGGTCAGATCGATCTGATCAACATGCAAGCTGTCTACTGGAACGACTCTGACAAAGGTATGGTTCCTGTTCGCAAGGACATTCCTGCTGAGCTCCAAGAGCTGGCTGAAGAGTGGCGCAACAACATGGTCGAAGCTGCTGCTGAAGCCAACGAAGAGCTGATGAACAAGTACCTGGAAGGCGAAGAGCTGTCGATCGAAGAGATCAAAGCTGCTTTGCGTCAGCGTACTATCGCCGGCGAAATCGTTCTGGCCGTTTGCGGTTCTTCGTTCAAGAACAAGGGCGTTCCCCTGGTTCTCGACGCCGTTATCGACTTCCTGCCTGCACCGACCGACATTCCTGCTATCAAGGGTACTGACCCGGATAACGAGGAAATCGAGCTGGAGCGTCATGCAGACGATGCGGAGCCGTTCTCGGCTCTGGCGTTCAAGATCGCTACCGACCCATTCGTGGGTACTTTGACCTTCGTCCGCGTTTACTCGGGCGTGTTGAACTCCGGCGACGGCGTGATCAACTCGGTTAAAGGCAAGAAAGAGCGCGTGGGTCGTATGGTGCAAATGCACGCAAACGCCCGTGAAGAGATCAAGGAAGTGCGCGCTGGCGACATCGCGGCCCTGATCGGCATGAAGGACGTCACCACTGGTGAAACCCTCTGCAACGCTGACAAGCCAATCATCCTGGTTCGCATGGACTTCCCGGAGCCGGTTATTTCGGTTGCCGTAGAGCCTAAGACCAAGGATGACCAGGAAAAAATGGGTATCGCACTGGGCAAACTTGCTCAGGAAGACCCGTCTTTCCGCGTTAAAACTGATGAAGAGACTGGTCAAACGATCATCTCCGGCATGGGCGAACTGCACCTGGACATCCTGGTTGACCGGATGCGCCGTGAGTTCAACGTCGAAGCCAACATCGGCAAGCCTCAGGTTTCGTATCGTGAGCGCATCACGAAGAACTGTGAAATCGAAGGCAAGTTCGTTCGTCAATCCGGCGGTCGTGGTCAGTTCGGCCACTGCTGGATCCGTTTTGCTCCTGCTGACGAAGGTCAGGAAGGTCTGCAATTCGTGAACGAAGTTGTAGGTGGTGTGGTTCCTAAGGAATACATCCCGGCTATCCAGAAGGGTATCGAAGAGCAGATGAAGAACGGCGTTGTTGCCGGCTATCCGCTGATCGGCCTGAAGGCTACCGTGTTCGATGGTTCTTACCACGACGTCGACTCCAACGAGATGGCGTTTAAAGTGGCTGCCTCCATGGCGACCAAGCAACTGGCCCAGAAGGGCGGTGGTGAGTTGCTTGAGCCGATCATGGCTGTAGAGGTTGTTACGCCTGAAGACTATATGGGTGATGTGATGGGCGACCTTAACCGTCGTCGCGGCATGATCCAGGGTATGGAAGACACAGTGTCCGGCAAGGTTATCCGTGCCGAAGTTCCACTGGGTGAGATGTTCGGTTATGCGACCGACGTTCGCTCCATGTCCCAGGGTCGCGCAAGCTACTCTATGGAATTCAAAAAATACGATACGGCTCCGTCGCACATCGTCGAATCCGTAACCAAAAAACAAGGCTGATTCAGCCCCTTTAGGCTAGGAGTTAATTGTCGTGGCTAAAGAAAAATTTGATCGTTCCCTACCGCACGTCAACGTTGGCACCATCGGTCACGTTGACCACGGTAAAACCACTCTGACTGCTGCTCTGACTCGCGTTTGCTCCGAAGTTTTCGGTTCCGCAATCGTTGATTTCGACAAGATCGACAGCGCGCCAGAAGAAAAAGCTCGCGGTATCACCATTAACACCGCACACGTTGAGTACAACTCGAAGATCCGTCACTACGCTCACGTTGACTGCCCAGGTCACGCTGACTATGTGAAGAACATGATCACCGGTGCTGCTCAAATGGACGGCGCTATTCTGGTTTGCTCGGCCGCTGATGGTCCGATGCCGCAAACCCGTGAGCACATCCTGCTGTCCCGTCAGGTAGGCGTTCCGTACATCGTGGTTTTCCTGAACAAGGCTGACCTGGTAGACGACGCAGAGCTGCTGGAACTGGTTGAGATGGAAGTTCGCGACCTGCTGTCCACCTACGACTTCCCGGGCGATGACACTCCAATCATCATCGGTTCGGCTCGTATGGCGCTGGAAGGCAAAGACGACAACGAAATGGGCACTACCGCTGTCAAGAAGCTGGTAGAGACTCTGGATGCCTACATCCCAGAACCAGTTCGTATGATCGACAAGCCGTTCCTGATGCCAATCGAAGACGTATTCTCGATCTCGGGTCGCGGTACTGTTGTGACTGGTCGTATCGAGCGCGGTATCGTTCGCGTTCAGGATCCGCTGGAAATCGTTGGTCTGCGTGACACCACCGTTACTACTTGCACCGGTGTTGAAATGTTCCGCAAGCTGCTCGACGAAGGTCGTGCTGGCGAGAACTGCGGCGTTCTGCTGCGTGGTACCAAGCGTGACGACGTTGAGCGTGGTCAGGTTCTGGTTAAGCCGGGTTCGGTTAAGCCGCACACCAAGTTCACCGCCGAAGTTTACGTTCTGAGCAAGGAAGAAGGCGGTCGTCACACTCCGTTCTTCAAGGGCTACCGTCCACAGTTCTACTTCCGTACTACTGACGTGACTGGTAACTGCGAGCTGCCAGAAGGCGTTGAAATGGTAATGCCAGGTGACAACATTCAGATGACTGTTACCCTGATCAAAACCATCGCGATGGAAGACGGTCTGCGTTTCGCTATTCGTGAAGGCGGTCGTACCGTCGGCGCTGGCGTCGTAGCCAAAATCATCGAGTAATCTCTTTTATAGAGTTTGCTTGTTGACTTGAAAAAGCCCCCGCTCAGCGGGGGCTTTTTTATTGGGTTGACACCTATCTGGGGCGTCTATAGAATTGCGCCTCCTTTTAACGGGCGTATTGCGCTCGGTGGGAATAGCAGCCGGAGTCTGAAATCCAATGCAAAATCAGCAAATCCGTATCAGGTTGAAGGCTTTCGACCATCGCCTGATCGACCAATCAACCCAGGAAATCGTGGAAACCGCGAAACGTACTGGTGCTCAAGTGCGTGGTCCAATTCCACTGCCTACCCGTAAAGAGCGGTTCACCGTTCTGGTTTCTCCGCACGTCAACAAAGACGCGCGCGACCAGTACGAAATCCGCACTCATAAGCGCGTTCTGGACATCGTCCAGCCAACGGATAAAACCGTTGATGCTCTTATGAAGCTTGATCTTGCGGCCGGTGTGGAAGTGCAGATCAGCCTCGGCTAAGACTCGGTCTTAGTCGTGTAACGCTCTGAAATGGGCGGCCATAGCGGGTGAAAGCCCCGTACACTCATGAGGTTTACAACATGACTATTGGTGTAGTCGGTCGTAAATGCGGTATGACCCGTATTTTCACCGAAGAAGGTGTCTCCATTCCGGTCACGGTCATTGAGATCGAGCCGAATCGCGTCACCCAGTTCAAAACTGAAGAGACCGATGGCTATCGTGCAGTGCAAGTCACTGTCGGCGAGCGTCGTGCTTCGCGTGTAACAGCAGCTCAGGCTGGCCACTTCGCTAAAGCGAACGTTGCCGCTGGTCGCACTACCATGGAATTCCGTCTTGAAGAAGGCGAGTACCAGGCTGGCGATCTGATCAACGCTGAAATCTTCGCCGCTGGTCAACTGGTTGATGTAACCGGTCAGTCCAAAGGTAAAGGCTTCCAGGGTACGATCAAGCGTTGGAATTTCCGCGGGCAAGATAACACCCACGGTAACTCCGTATCCCACCGCGTCCCAGGCTCTATCGGCCAGTGCCAGACTCCTGGTCGTGTATTCAAGGGCAAGAAAATGTCCGGTCATATGGGCGCTGAGCGCGTGACCGTGCAGTCCCTGGAAGTAGTGCGCGTGGACGCTGAACGCAATCTGTTGTTGGTCAAGGGTGCTGTTCCTGGCGCTACTGGCGGCAACCTGGTTGTACGTCCAGCAGCCAAGGCTCGCGGTTAAGGGGAAGCTGACATGCAATTAAATGTAAATGACGCTCAAGCGATCGAAGTTTCCGAACTGACATTTGGCGGCGAATTCAACGAGACGCTGGTTCACCAAGCAGTCGTGGCCTACATGGCTGGCGGCCGTCAAGGTACCAAGCAGCAAAAGACCCGTTCCGACGTTCGTGGTGGCGGTAAGCGCCCATGGCGTCAGAAAGGTACTGGCCGTGCTCGTGCCGGTACTATCCGTAGCCCAATCTGGCGTGGCGGCGGTACCACTTTTGCAGCACGTCCACAGGATCACTCTCAGAAGCTGAACAAGAAGATGTATCGCGCAGCAATGCGTTCCATCCTTGCTGAGCTGGTGCGTACTGATCGTCTGGTCGTGGTTCAGGATTTCGCTGTTGAAACTCCGAAAACCAAAGATCTGCTGGGCAAGCTGAACAACATGAGCCTGACCGACGTTTTGATCGTGTCGGACGCTGTTGATCAGAACCTGTACCTGGCTGCTCGTAACCTGCCGCACGTAGATGTACGTGACGTTCAAGGTTCCGATCCAGTTAGTCTGATCGCATACGACAAGGTGTTGATCACCGTGTCGGCCGTGAAGAAATTCGAGGAGCTGCTGGGATGAACCAGGAACGCGTATTTAAAGTTCTGCTTGGCCCGCACGTTTCCGAGAAGGCTACGGTTCTGGCAGACAAGAAAGGCCAGTTCGTTTTCAAGGTTGCTACTGACGCAACCAAGCTGGAAATCAAGAAGGCCGTCGAAAGCCTGTTCAGCGTGAAAGTAGAGCGCGTCACTACCCTGAATGTTCTGGGTAAGAGCAAGCGCACTGCTCGCGGTCTGGGCAAGCGTAATGACTGGAAGAAGGCAGTTATCTCCCTTCAGCCAGGCCAAGATCTCGATTTCAGCAGCAGTGCTGAGTAAGGAAGGGGTGCATCATGGCAATCGTTAAATGCAAACCGACTTCCCCTGGCCGCCGTTTTGTGGTCAAGGTGGTCAACCAGGAGCTGCATAAAGGCGCTCCTCACGCACCGCTGCTCGAGAAAAAATCGAAGACTGGTGGTCGTAACAACAATGGCCGTATTACCACGCGTCACATCGGTGGTGGTCATAAGCAGCATTATCGTATGGTCGATTTCCGTCGCAACGACAAAGATGGCATCGTCGCCACTGTCGAGCGTATCGAATACGATCCAAACCGTACTGCTCACATCGCACTGCTGTGCTACGCAGACGGCGAGCGCCGCTACATCATCGCCCCTAAAGGCGTGAGTGCTGGCGACCAGCTGATCGCAGGCGCTCTGGCTCCAATCAAGCCAGGCAACGCTCTGCAACTGCGCAACATTCCAGTTGGTTCTACCGTACACGGCATCGAACTGAAGCCAGGTAAAGGCGCACAGATCGCTCGTTCCGCTGGTGCTTCGGCTCAGCTGATCGCTCGTGAAGGCGTTTACGTTACCCTGCGTCTGCGTTCCGGTGAAATGCGTAAAGTCCTGGCTGAATGCCGTGCGACCCTGGGCGAAGTCTCGAACTCCGAGCACAGCCTGCGTTCGCTGGGTAAAGCTGGTGCCAAGCGCTGGCGTGGCGTTCGCCCAACCGTTCGTGGTGTTGCCATGAACCCGGTTGACCACCCACATGGTGGTGGTGAAGGTCGTACCTCTGGTGGTCGTCATCCGGTATCGCCATGGGGCTTCCCGACTAAGGGCGCGAAGACTCGTGGTAATAAGCGTACCGACAAAATGATCGTCCGTCGTCGCAAGTAAATAGAGGGATACGACAGTGCCACGTTCTCTGAAAAAAGGTCCTTTTATTGATCTTCACCTACTGAAGAAGATCGAAGTGGCGGCGGAAAAGAACGATCGCAAACCAATTAAGACTTGGTCGCGTCGTTCGATGATCCTGCCACAAATGGTCGGTCTGACCATCGCAGTACACAACGGTCGTCAGCACGTCCCAGTTCTCGTTAACGAAGACATGGTCGGCCACAAACTGGGCGAGTTCGCCGGTACCCGCAACTATCGCGGGCACGTGGCTGACAAGAAAGCCAAGCGTTAAGGGGTTAGGAAATGGAAGTAGCCGCTAAGTTGTCGGGCGCTCGAATCTCCGCCCAGAAAGCCCGCTTGGTCGCCGACCAGATCCGCGGGAAGAAGGTGGGCGAAGCGCTCAACTTGTTGGCTTTCAGCAGTAAGAAAGCCGCCGAGATCATGAAGAAAGTGCTGGAGTCGGCCGTAGCCAACGCCGAGCATAACGAAGGCGCAGACGTTGATGACCTGAAGGTCAGCACCGTTTTCGTCAACGAAGGGCGTTCGCTGAAGCGCATCATGCCACGTGCCAAAGGCCGTGCTGATCGCATCGTCAAGCGGTCTTGCCATATCACTGTCAAGGTTGCTGACAAGTAACGGAGTCGAAGAGATGGGTCAGAAAGTACATCCCATTGGCATTCGCCTGGGAATCGTCAAGGAGCACACCTCCGTCTGGTACGCAGACGGTCGGACTTATGCGGACTACTTGTTCGCAGATCTGAAAGTGCGTGAGTATCTCCAAGACAAACTAAAAAGCGCGTCCGTAAGCCGTATCGATATCCATCGTCCGGCCCAAACTGCACGTATCACCATCCACACCGCTCGTCCAGGTATCGTTATCGGGAAGAAAGGTGAAGATGTTGAGAAACTGCGTCAGGACCTGACCAAGCAAATGGGTGTGCCTGTGCACATCAATATCGAAGAGATCCGCAAGCCGGAACTCGACGGTATGCTGGTTGCGCAGAGCGTAGCTCAGCAGCTGGAGCGTCGTGTAATGTTCCGTCGCGCTATGAAGCGCGCAGTTCAGAACGCCATGCGCATTGGTGCCAAGGGCATCAAAATCCAAGTGAGCGGTCGTCTCGGCGGTGCTGAAATCGCACGTACTGAATGGTATCGCGAAGGTCGTGTGCCATTGCACACCCTGCGTGCCGACATCGACTATGCCAACTACGAAGCTCACACCACTTACGGTGTGATCGGTGTAAAGGTTTGGATCTTCAAAGGCGAAGTAATTGGTGGTCGCCAAGAAGAGCTGAAACCACAAGCACCAGCGCCTCGTAAAAAAGCTGCTAAGTAAGGGGTACGCCAAATGTTGCAACCTAAGCGTACGAAGTTCCGCAAGCAGATGACAGGCCACAACCGTGGTCTGGCTCAGCGCGGTAGCAAAGTCAGCTTCGGCGAGTTCGCGCTGAAGTCTGTAGCTCGTGGTCGTCTCACCGCTCGTCAGATCGAGTCAGCGCGTCGTGCTCTGACCCGTCACGTTAAACGTGGCGGCAAGATCTGGATCCGTGTATTCCCGGACAAGCCTATTTCCAAAAAGCCCCTCGAAGTTCGTATGGGTAAAGGTAAGGGTAGTGTGGAGTACTGGGTTGCCCAGATTCAGCCAGGCAAAGTCCTGTATGAAATCGAGGGTGTTTCTGAAGAGCTGGCGCGTGAGGCTTTTGCCCTGGCTGCTGCAAAGCTGCCGCTCGCCACCGCCTTTGTTAAACGGACGGTGATGTGATGAAAGCGAATGAACTTCGTGAAAAATCCGCACAGCAGCTGAACGAGCAACTGCTCGGCTTGCTGCGCGACCAGTTCAATCTGCGTATGCAGAAAGCAACTGGCCAGTTGGGGCAGTCTCATCTGCTCTCGCAAGTTAAGCGTGACATCGCTCGCGTGAAGACTGTGCTCAACCAGCAGGCAGGTAAGTGATCATGGCTGAAGCCGAAAAAACTGTCCGTACGCTGACTGGCCGTGTTGTCAGCGACAAGATGGACAAAACCATCACCGTATTGATCGAGCGTCGCGTAAAGCACCCGATCTACGGTAAATACGTTAAGCGTTCGACTAAGCTGCACGCGCACGACGAAACCAATCAGTGCCACATCGGCGACAAAGTCACTATTCGTGAAACTCGTCCTATGGCCAAGACCAAGTCTTGGGCGCTGGTTGATGTTCTCGAACGCGCTGTGGAAGTCTAAGGACTAGGGGTCGGAGAAATTATATGATTCAGACTCAATCCATGCTCGATGTGGCCGATAACAGCGGCGCTCGCCGTGTTATGTGCATCAAGGTGCTGGGTGGCTCCCATCGTCGTTACGCTGGTATCGGTGACATCATCAAAGTTACCGTGAAGGAAGCAATTCCTCGCGGTAAAGTGAAAAAAGGCCAAGTGATGACTGCTGTTGTAGTCCGCACTCGTCACGGCGTACGTCGTGCTGATGGCTCCATTATCCGCTTTGATGGCAACGCTGCTGTTCTTCTGAACAACAAGCAAGAGCCGATCGGCACCCGTATCTTTGGGCCAGTGACCCGTGAACTTCGTACTGAGAAGTTCATGAAGATCGTCTCGCTCGCCCCAGAAGTGCTGTAAGGAGATCCGACATGCAAAAGATTCGTCGTGACGACGAGATCATCGTGATCGCCGGCAAAGACAAAGGTAAGCGCGGTAAGGTGCTTAAGGTTCTTGCTAATAACCGTCTGGTTATTAGCGGTCTGAACCTGGTTAAGCGTCATACCAAGCCTAACCCGATGTCGGGCGTGCAAGGCGGTATCGTCGAAAAAGAAGCTCCACTGGACGCTTCTAACGTCGCCATTTTCAACGGCGAAACCAACAAGGCTGACCGCGTTGGTTTCAAAGTAGAAGACGGCAAGAAAATTCGTGTCTTCAAGTCGACCCAAAAAGCGGTTGATGCTTGAACACTGCTAGGTAGAAGACCATGGCACGACTAAAAGAGATTTACTGGAAGGAAATCGCACCGAAGCTTAAGGAAGAACTTAAGCTTTCGAACGTGATGGAAGTTCCACGCGTTACAAAAATCACCCTGAACATGGGTCTGGGCGAAGCTGTTGGTGACAAAAAAGTCATCGAGCATGCTGTTGCTGACCTGGAAAAGATCACCGGCCAAAAAGTCGTTGTGACCTACGCTCGTAAATCCATCGCTGGCTTTAAAGTCCGTGAAGGATGGCCGATCGGCGTCAAGGTGACTCTGCGCCGTGAGCGTATGTATGAGTTCCTGGATCGTCTGCTGTCGATCTCCCTGCCTCGGGTTCGCGACTTCCGCGGCCTGAATGCCAAGTCCTTCGATGGTCGTGGTAACTACAGCATGGGCGTGAAAGAGCAGATCATCTTCCCGGAAATCGACTACGACAAGATCGATGCTCTCCGCGGTCTGGACATTACCCTGACCACCACTGCCAAGAACGATGATGAAGGCCGCGCTCTGCTGCGTGCTTTCAAATTCCCGTTCCGCAACTGATTGGAGTAGGAAAATGGCCAAGAAGAGCATGAAAAACCGTGAGCTGAAGCGTCAGCTCACTGTTGCCAAGTACGCCACCAAGCGTGCAGCGCTGAAAGCTATCATCGTCGATCTGAACGCAAGTCCAGAAGCGCGTTGGGAAGCTACCGTAGCTCTGCAGAAGCAACCACGTGACGCAAGCGCTTCGCGCATGCGTAACCGTTGCCGCCTGACTGGTCGTCCGCACGGCGTTTACCGCAAGTTCGGCCTTGGCCGTAACAAGCTGCGTGAAGCTGCAATGCGTGGTGACGTACCAGGTCTGGTTAAAGCCAGCTGGTAATTGCTGTCAAAGTCTCGATGTTCGGGTTCGCAAGAACCTGACCATCGGTGGCCTTGAATCTGAATCAAGCCCCTTTTGGGGCTTGATTCATTTCTGGGGTGTGTCTAGAATGACCGGCTCGCCTGAGCCCGTGTTTTTCATGCCCGGAAGTTCTCGGCGACAAGTAGTAGCCGCAAGGCTAATTTTTCTGTATTAGGAGCGTCTAGCCCATGAGTATGCAGGACCCGTTAGCGGACATGCTAACTCGAATCCGTAATGCCCAGATGGCTGAAAAGTCTGTCGTAAGCATGCCGTCTTCCACGCTGAAGGTGGCTGTAGCAAAAGTCCTGAAGGACGAAGGTTACATCGCGGATTTTCAGATCACCACCGACGCTAAGCCGTCGTTGTCCATCGAGCTGAAGTACTTCGAAGGCCGTCCGGTTATCGAAGAAGTGAAGCGCGTTAGTCGTCCAGGCCTGCGTCAGTACAAGTCCGTTGAAGATCTGCCGAAAGTTCGTGGCGGTCTTGGCGTGTCTATCGTCTCCACCAACAAAGGTGTGATGACGGATCGTGCTGCGCGCGCTGCCGGTGTCGGCGGCGAAGTTCTTTGCACTGTGTTCTAAGGGGGGATAAGCATGTCTCGCGTCGCTAAGAACCCCGTTAAGCTGCCAGCCGGTGTCGAAGTAAAATTCGCAGGCCAACAGCTTTCGGTGAAGGGTGCCAAGGGTACTCTTGAACTGAACATCCATTCGTCCGTTGAGATCGTTGAAGAAGCTGGTGAGCTGCGTTTCGCTGCTCGCAATGGCGATCAACAAACTCGCGCAATGGCCGGTACCACGCGTGCGTTGGTAAACAACATGGTCCAAGGCGTAAGCCAAGGCTTCGAGCGCAAGCTCCAGCTGGTCGGTGTTGGTTACAAAGCGCAAGCAAAAGGCACGGTTTTGAACCTGGCCCTTGGCTTCTCGCACCCAGTGGATTACGAACTGCCGGAAGGCATCACCGCTGAGACTCCTAGCCAGACCGATATCCTGATCAAGGGCATCGACAAGCAGCTGGTAGGTCAAGTGGCCGCTGAGATCCGCGACTTCCGTCCACCAGAGCCGTACAAAGGCAAAGGTGTGCGCTACGCGGACGAAGTCGTCCGTCGTAAAGAAGCCAAGAAGAAGTAGGGCATAGCAAATGACCGACAAAAAAGTTACTCGACTGCGTCGCGCTCGCAAAGCACGCCTGAAAATGCACGAACTCGAAGTCGTGCGTCTCTGCGTGTTCCGCTCGTCGCAGCACATCTACGCCCAGGTCATCTCGGCCGACGGCAACAAGGTCCTGGCAAGCGCCTCGACTTTGGATAAAGAACTGCGTGATGGTGCCACTGGCAACATCGACGCGGCCACAAAGGTTGGCCAGCTGGTCGCTACGCGTGCTAAGGCCGCTGGCGTCTCGCAAGTGGCTTTCGACCGCTCTGGCTTCAAGTACCACGGTCGCGTGAAAGCGCTGGCTGATGCTGCTCGTGAAGCTGGGCTGGAGTTCTAAGTTATGTCAAATAACGACCAAAAGCGCGACGAAGGCTACATTGAGAAGCTGGTTCAAGTTAACCGCGTAGCCAAAACCGTTAAAGGCGGCCGTATCTTCACTTTCACCGCGTTGACCGTGGTTGGTGATGGTAAAGGGCGTGTTGGCTTCGGCCGTGGCAAGTCGCGTGAAGTGCCTGCTGCGATCCAGAAGGCAATGGAAGCTGCTCGCCGCAACATGATCCAAGTTGATCTGAACGGCACCACTCTGCAGTACGCAATGAAGTCCGCTCACGGCGCTTCGAAGGTGTACATGCAGCCTGCTTCTGAAGGTACCGGTATCATCGCTGGCGGCGCTATGCGTGCTGTCCTCGAAGTTGCTGGCGTTCAGAACGTTCTGGCCAAGTGCTACGGCTCGACTAACCCGGTAAACGTGGTTCACGCCACTTTCAAAGGTTTGAAAGCAATGCAGTCTCCTGAATCCATTGCCGCCAAGCGTGGCAAAAGCGTCAAGGAGATCTTCTGATCATGGCTACCGTTAAAGTAACGCTGATCAAAAGCATGACCGGCCGCATCCCTAACCACAAATTGTGCGTTAAGGGTCTGGGTCTGCGTCGCATCGGTCACACTGTAGAAGTCCAGGATACTCCCGAGAATCGCGGGATGATCAACAAGGCTTACTACATGCTGCGTGTCGAGGGTTAATCGATGAAACTCAATGATCTGAGTCCAGCGCCGGGTTCCCGTCGCGAAAAGCATCGTCCGGGCCGTGGTATCGGTAGCGGTTTGGGTAAGACTGGTGGCCGTGGTCACAAAGGTCAGACCTCCCGCTCCGGTGGCACCATTGCTCCAGGCTTTGAAGGCGGTCAACAGCCGCTGCATCGTCGCCTGCCGAAGTTCGGTTTCGTTTCCCTGAAAGCCATGGATCGCGCAGAAGTGCGTCTGTCCGAGCTGGCTAAAGTGGAAGGCGACATCGTCACCGTGCAGTCCCTGAAAGATGCCAACGTGATCAACGTCAACGTACAGCGTGTGAAAATCATGCTGTCCGGTGAAGTGACTCGCGCTGTCACTATCGGCAAGGGAATCGGCGCCACCAAAGGTGCGCGTGCGGCTATCGAAGCAGCTGGCGGCAAGTTCGAGGAATAAATGGCTAAGCAAGGTGCTCTCTCTGCGCTCGGCAAAGGCGGTATGTCTGAACTCTGGGCTCGTCTGCGTTTTCTGTTCCTGGCGATTATCGTCTACCGAATAGGCGCACACATCCCGGTTCCAGGTATCAACCCGGACCGACTCGCAGACCTGTTTCGACAGAATGAGGGGACCATTCTTAGCTTGTTCAACATGTTCTCCGGCGGCGCGCTGGAACGGATGAGCATCTTTGCACTGGGGATCATGCCGTACATTTCGGCATCGATCATCATGCAACTGATGACCGCCGTCAGCCCGCAGCTGGAGCAGTTGAAGAAGGAAGGTGAAGCTGGCCGTCGCAAGATCAGCCAGTACACCCGCTACGGCACCGTCGTCCTCGCTCTCGTTCAGGCCATTGGCATGTCCATTGGTCTGGCGGGGCAGGGCGTTGCGTTCACTGGTGACTTTGGCTTCCATTTCGTCGCGGTATCCACGTTTGTGGCTGGTGCGATGTTCATGATGTGGCTGGGTGAGCAGATTACTGAGCGTGGTGTAGGCAACGGTATCTCGATGTTGATTTTTTCGGGTATCGTCGCCGGTCTTCCGAGAGCAATCGGGCAGTCTTTCGAGTCTGCGCGTCAGGGTGATATCAACATCTTCGCCTTGGTTGCCATCGGTTTGCTGGCAGTAGCGATTATCGGTTTTGTGGTGTTCATTGAGCGTGGTCAGCGTCGTATTGCTGTTCACTACGCCAAGCGTCAGCAGGGCCGCAAGGTTTTTGCTGCGCAGACAAGCCACTTGCCGCTTAAGGTGAACATGGCCGGTGTTATTCCGGCTATTTTCGCGAGCAGCATTTTGCTGTTCCCGGCTTCGTTGGGTGCCTGGTTCGGTCAGTCTGAAGGTATGGGCTGGTTGCAGGACATCTCGCAGTCGATCGCTCCTGGTCAGCCGTTGAATATTCTGCTGTTTAGTGCAGGGATTATTTTCTTCTGCTTCTTCTATACGGCGTTGATGTTCAATCCGAAAGACGTAGCGGAAAACCTGAAGAAGTCCGGTGCCTTTATTCCGGGCATCCGTCCAGGTGAGCAGTCTGCGCGCTATATTGATGGCGTTCTGACCCGCTTGACCATGTTCGGTGCTCTTTACATGACGGCCGTGTGCCTGTTGCCCCAGTTCCTGGTGGTTGCAGCAAACGTTCCGTTCTACCTTGGCGGGACCTCGTTGCTGATCGTGGTCGTGGTTGTGATGGACTTCATGTCCCAAGTACAATCGCACCTCGTTTCGCACCAGTACGAATCCCTGATGAAGAAAGCCAACCTGAAGGGTTACGGCAGCGGCATGTTGCGCTGAGTACCCATAAGGTTCGAGGAGTTGGTGATGAAAGTTCGTGCATCGGTGAAAAAGCTGTGCCGTAACTGCAAGATTATTCGCCGCGAAGGTGTTGTTCGAGTAATTTGCAGCGCGGAACCGCGTCACAAACAGCGCCAAGGCTGAGTGTGATTGTGCTTCAAGCCCGGTAGCTAGTGCGCTACCGGGTTGATTATTTGTTATTACAGCGATATTATCTCGCGCCCTATTTCTTGGCTTCCGGGGCGTAGGTAGCTGTCAATTGGAGTCCCACTGAATGGCCCGTATTGCAGGCGTTAACATTCCAGATAACAAGCATACTGTTATCTCGCTGACCTACATCTATGGTGTTGGTCGCACTACTGCGCAGAAGATCTGTGCAGTGACTGGGGTAAACCCAGCAGCAAAGATCAAAGATCTGAGCGACGAGCAAATTGAACAGCTGCGTGGCGAAGTGGCGAAGTTCACCACTGAAGGTGATCTGCGTCGCGAAATCAACATGAAAATCAAGCGCTTGATGGACCTCGGTTGCTATCGCGGTCTGCGTCATCGTCGCGGTCTTCCAGTACGCGGTCAGCGTACCAAGACCAACGCGCGTACCCGTAAAGGTCCGCGTAAGCCGATCCGCAAGTAATCGCCCCAGCGAATCGACAGGAATTTAATCATGGCAAAACCTGCTGCTCGTCCTCGTAAAAAAGTTAAAAAGACAGTGGTTGATGGCATCGCCCACATCCATGCATCTTTTAACAACACCATCGTGACCATTACCGACCGTCAAGGTAACGCTCTTTCTTGGGCTACCTCCGGTGGTTCGGGTTTCCGCGGTTCCCGCAAGTCCACCCCGTTTGCTGCTCAAGTAGCTGCTGAACGTGCTGGTCAAGCTGCGCTGGAATACGGCCTGAAAAACCTCGACGTTAACGTCAAGGGTCCAGGTCCAGGTCGTGAATCCGCAGTCCGCGCTTTGAACGGCTGTGGCTACAAGATCGCCAGCATCACCGACGTGACGCCAATCCCGCACAACGGGTGCCGTCCGCCGAAGAAGCGCCGCGTGTAATCCAGGAGATTGTAAAGAATGGCTCGTTACATTGGTCCAAAATGCAAACTCGCTCGTCGCGAAGGCACCGATCTCTTCCTGAAGAGCGGCGTGCGCGCGATCGAATCGAAGTGCAACATTGAAGCAGCACCTGGTATCCACGGCCAACGCCGCGGTCGCCAGTCCGATTACGGCACCCAACTGCGTGAAAAGCAGAAGGTCCGTCGTATCTACGGCGTTCTCGAGCGTCAGTTCAGCGGCTACTACAAAGAAGCTGCTGGCAAGAAAGGTGCAACCGGTGAAAACCTGCTGCAACTGCTCGAATGCCGTCTGGACAACGTTGTATACCGTATGGGCTTTGGTTCGACTCGTGCCGAATCCCGTCAGCTGGTATCGCACAAGTCGATCAGCGTTAACGGTCAGACCGTAAACGTTCCGTCGTATCAGGTTCGTGCTGGTGACGTGGTTGCAGTTCGCGAGAAAGCAAAAAACCAACTTCGCATTGTCCAAGCTCTCGATCTGTGTGCCCAACGTGGCCGCGTAGAATGGGTAGAAGTAGACACTGAGAAGAAGTCGGGCGTTTTCAAGAACGTTCCTGCTCGCAGTGATCTGTCCGCCGACATCAACGAAAGCCTGATTGTCGAGCTCTACTCCAAGTAAGGGCTAGAAAATAGGTGCATCCATGCAGATTTCGGTAAATGAGTTCCTGACACCCCGCCACATTGATGTGCAGGTTGTCAGTCCAACCCGCGCCAAGATCACTCTCGAGCCTCTCGAGCGTGGTTTTGGCCACACCCTGGGCAACGCGCTGCGACGCATCCTGTTGTCCTCAATGCCCGGCTGCGCAGTAGTCGAGGCCGAGATTGACGGTGTGCTCCACGAGTACAGCGCCATCGAAGGTGTACAGGAAGACGTAATTGAAATCCTGTTGAACCTTAAAGGTCTGGCCATCAAGCTGCACGGTCGTGACGAAGTTACGCTGACCTTGTCGAAGAAGGGTTCGGGGGTGGTTACCGCTGCCGATATTCAGCTGGATCATGATGTCGAGATCGTTAATCCCGATCACGTAATCGCTAACCTGGCGTCTAACGGCGCCCTGAACATGAAGCTCACCGTAGCTCGTGGTCGTGGTTATGAACCAGCCGACTCGCGTCAGAGCGATGAAGACGAAAGCCGCAGCATCGGTCGCTTGCAGCTTGACTCTTCGTTCAGCCCGGTTCGCCGTATCGCATACGTGGTGGAAAACGCCCGTGTCGAACAGCGTACCAACCTGGACAAGCTGGTTATTGATCTGGAAACCAACGGTACTCTGGATCCTGAAGAGGCTATCCGCCGCGCTGCAACCATCCTGCAACAGCAGTTGGCTGCGTTCGTCGACCTCAAGGGTGACAGTGAGCCAGTGGTTGTCGAGCAGGAAGACGAGATCGATCCGATCCTGCTTCGCCCGGTTGACGATCTGGAACTGACTGTACGTTCGGCTAACTGCCTTAAGGCGGAAAACATCTACTACATCGGCGACCTGATTCAGCGTACCGAAGTAGAGCTGTTGAAGACTCCGAACCTGGGCAAGAAATCCTTGACTGAAATCAAGGACGTTCTGGCCTCCCGCGGTCTGTCCCTCGGCATGCGCCTCGACAACTGGCCGCCTGCAAGTCTTAAGAAGGACGACAAGGCGACTGCCTGATCGTCGTAATCACCGAACGTAGTGTTTGGTAAGGAATGAACCATGCGTCATCGTAAAAGTGGTCGTCACCTGAGCCGCACCAGCTCGCACCGCAAGGCCATGTTCCAAAACATGGCGGTGTCGCTGTTCGAGCACGAGCTGATCAAAACTACACTGCCAAAAGCCAAAGAACTGCGTCGCGTTGCTGAGCCGCTGATCACTCTGGCCAAGACAGACAGCCTGGCTAACCGCCGTCTGGCTTTCGACCGTACTCGTTCGAAAGCTATCGTTGGTAAGCTCTTCAACGACCTGGGCAAGCGTTACGCTACCCGTGAGGGTGGCTACCTGCGCATCCTCAAGTGCGGTTTCCGCGCTGGCGACAACGCGCCTATGGCGTACGTCGAGTTGGTTGATCGTGCTACTGCTGGCGAAGCTGTATCCGCCGAGTAAGACGTCAGTCTGAAACGAAGAACCGGGCCTAGTGCCCGGTTTTTTGTGCCTGCAAGAAAATGCGCTGTTCGTACAAGTTTCTGACACCTTTCTGTTGGCACTATGTGCTGGGAAACATAATTAGTAATTATCTATCGATGTCTGCAAGTTAATGAATTTGTAGGTGTCACATGGATGATCGATACTTCCCAGCAAGCCGATTAGCCGGCAGTTTCAAGACTGACAGAGGAAGAAGACCGTATGAGCCAGATCAAAACGCTTACGACCGCCAGTGGCGCACCTGTCGCTGATAACCAGAATTCTCGCTCCGCCGGCCCGCGTGGCCCGCTGCTGCTCGACGATTTTCACCTTATCGAGAAGCTCGCCCACTTCAATCGTGAAAACATCCCTGAGCGTCGTGTACACGCCAAAGGCTCAGGTGCTTACGGCACGTTTACCGTGACTCGTGACATAACCGAGTACACCAGTGCCAAGCTGTTTGAATCTGTCGGCAAGCAAACCCCGACGTTCCTGCGTTTCTCCACCGTAGGGGGTGAGCGTGGTTCTGCCGACACTGAGCGTGATCCGCGCGGCTTCGCTCTTAAGTTTTATACCGAAGAAGGTAACTGGGACATCGTTGGTAACAACACGCCGGTGTTCTTCATCCGTGATCCACTGAAATTCCCTGATTTCATTCACACCCAAAAACGCCTTCCGCAGAGCAACCTGAAAAGCGCGCAGATGATGTGGGACTTCTGGTCGCATTCACCTGAAGCGCTGCACCAGGTCACCATTCTGTTCTCCGACCGGGGCATCCCGGACGGCTACCGTCACATGCACGGCTTCGGCAGCCACACCTACAGCCTGATCAGCGCGCAAGGCGAGCGTCACTGGGTGAAGTGGCACTACAAGACCAAACAGGGCATCAAGAACCTCGCACCAGCGGATGCTGCTCGTATTGCCGGTACCGATCCGGATTACGCCCAGCGCGATCTGTTCGAGGCGATTGAACGCGGTGACTTCCCGAAATGGCGCGTATGCATTCAGATCATGACTGAAGCCCAGGCGGCAGCGTATTACGAGAACCCGTTCGACGTGACCAAAACCTGGTCGCAGAAGGAGTTCCCGTTGATCGAAGTCGGCGAACTGGAACTGAACCGCAACCCGCAGAACTACTTCGCGGAAGTCGAGCAAGCCGCGTTCGGCCCGAGCAACATGGTGCCAGGCGTTGGTCTATCGCCAGACCGCATGCTGCAAGGTCGCGTATTCGCTTATGCCGACGCACACCGCTACCGTGTGGGCACCAATCACCAGCAACTGCCAGTGAATGCGCCGCGCAGTCCAGTCAACACTTACCAGCGCGACGGCTCGATGGCGTTTGGCAGCAATGGTGGTGCTGCGCCTAACTACGAGCCAAACAGCTACATCGAATCGCCGAAACAAGCTCCGCACTACGCTGAGCCTGCTCTGGCCCTGAGCGGCGCGGCCGATCGCTACGATCACCGTGAAGACACCGATTACTACAGCCACGCCGGTGCACTCTTCCGCTTGATGAGCGACGAGCAGAAAGCGTTGCTGGTCAGCAACATTGCCGGTGCGATGGGTGGCGTTTCAAGTGATGTGGTTGACCGCCAGTTGCAGCATTTCTACAACGCCGACCCGGCGTATGGAGAAGCAATCGCAAAGCTGCTCAACGTACAGCTTAACGAAGTCTAAACGAGAAGCAGAACCGCCCTCATTTGGGCGGTTTTTGCGTTATTTAGGCTGCTTTTCTCAGAATATCTTCGCTTTTATTGCGTGAAACGGGTGACCTTCCAGTCAGGTTGGTTCAAACTACAGACTTTCAAGTAGGGAGATGTAGGGCGATGCAAGGCCACCCAGACGTAATCGATTACCTCAACACGTTGCTGACCGGCGAACTGGCCGCGCGTGATCAATATTTCGTTCATTCGCGGATGTATGAGGACTGGGGGTTCACCAAGCTCTACGAGCGAATCAACCACGAGATGGAAGAAGAAGCGGGTCACGCTGATGCTTTGATGCGCCGGATTCTGATGCTCGAAGGCACGCCGCGCATGCGTCCGGATGATCTGGATGTCGGCACCACTGTGCCGGAGATGCTTGAAGCGGATCTGCGCCTCGAATACAAAGTTCGCGCTGCCCTGTGCAAAGGCATTGAGCTGTGCGAACAGCACAAGGACTACGTCAGCCGTGAGATCCTGCGGGTTCAGCTCAACGACACCGAAGAAGATCACACCTACTGGCTGGAAAAGCAGTTGGGCCTGATCAAGCTGATCGGTCTCGAAAACTACCTGCAATCCCACGCTTCCTGATTGCAATGGATACAAAAAAGCCCCTGTCACTGTTGAAGTGACAGGGGCTTTTTCGTGTCAGGCGTTTAAGCTCGATCGCGAATCAGCAATGGCTTGAGGTAATGACCAGTGTGAGATTGCTTCATCTCGGCCACTTGCTCCGGCGTGCCGGTGGCAATGATCTGGCCACCTTTTGAACCACCTTCCGGCCCTAGATCCACCAGCCAGTCGGCAGTCTTGATCACATCGAGGTTGTGCTCGATCACCACCACAGTGTTGCCGTGGTCGCGCAGGCGATGCAGTACGTCGAGCAATTGCTGAATATCCGCGAAGTGCAAACCGGTGGTTGGCTCATCGAGGATGTACAGGGTCTTGCCGGTATCGCGCTTGGACAGCTCGCGAGACAACTTGACCCGCTGCGCCTCACCTCCGGACAACGTAGTCGCCGATTGCCCGAGCTTGATGTAAGACAGGCCAACATCCATCAGCGTCTGCAGCTTGCGCGCCAGTGCTGGCACCGCGTCGAAGAACACCCGGGCTTCCTCGATGGTCATCTCGAGGGTTTCGTGGATGCTCTTGCCCTTGTATTTGATCTCGAGGGTTTCGCGGTTGTAGCGCTTGCTCTTGCACACATCGCACGGCACGTAGATGTCCGGCAGGAAGTGCATTTCCACCTTGATCAGGCCATCGCCCTGGCAGGCTTCGCAGCGACCACCCTTGACGTTGAACGAGAAACGCCCCGGGCCATAACCACGGGAGCGAGATTCGGGCACACCGGCGAACAGTTCACGGATCGGTGTAAACAGCCCGGTGTACGTCGCCGGGTTGGAGCGGGGGGTACGGCCGATCGGGCTCTGGTCGATATCGACGACTTTGTCGAGATGCTCCAGACCTTTGATGCTGTCGTGCGCCGCCGCTTCCAGAGTGGTCGCGCCGTTGAGAGCCGTGGCGCTCAGCGGGAACAGCGTGTTGTTGATCAGTGTCGACTTGCCCGAGCCGGACACACCGGTGACGCAAGTCAGCAGGCCGATCGGAATTTCCAGGTCGACATTGCGCAGGTTGTTACCGCGTGCGCCCTTGAGCGACAGGGTCAGCTTCTTGTTGCGTGGCGTACGTTTGGCCGGCACTTCAATCTTCACTCGGCCCGACAGGTATTTACCAGTCAGGGAATCCGGGTGCGCCATGACTTCGGCCGGAGTACCTTCGGCAACGATCTGCCCACCGTGGACGCCGGCACCCGGGCCGATATCGACGACATAGTCGGCGAGGCGAATCGCGTCCTCGTCGTGCTCGACCACGATCACGGTATTACCGATGTCACGCAGGTGCTTGAGCGTGCCAAGCAAGCGGTCGTTGTCACGTTGGTGCAAGCCAATGGACGGTTCATCGAGGATGTACAAAACACCGACGAGGCCCGCACCAATCTGGCTGGCCAGACGAATACGTTGTGCTTCACCACCGGACAGCGTGTCAGCGCTGCGATCGAGCGACAGATAATCGAGACCGACGTTGACGAGGAACTGCAGACGCTCACGGATTTCCTTGAGAATCTTGTCAGCGATCTCGCCGCGACGGCCAGTCATCTTCAGTGCGCCGAAGTACTCGCAAGCATCGCCAATTGGCAGATTGGTGACGGCCGGCAGGGTCTTCTCGCCCACCCACACATGCCGAGCTTCACGACGCAAACGGGTACCACGGCAATCCGGGCACGATTGAGTGCTGAGGAACTTTGCCAGTTCTTCGCGCACGCTCGCCGACTCGGTCTCGCGGTAGCGACGCTCCAGGTTCGGCACGATGCCTTCGAACGGGTGCGAGCGTTTGACGATGTCGCCACGGTCGTTGAGGTATTTGAAGTCGACGTTCTGCGAGCCGCTGCCATGCAGGATGAATTTCTGCTGATCGGCGGGCAGTTCGTTGAACGGCACCTCGAGGCTGAACCCATAGTGCGAGGCCAGTGAGCCCAACATCTGGAAGTAATAGACGTTACGCCTGTCCCAGCCGCGTATCGCGCCTTCGGCCAGCGTCAGGTCACCGTTGACCAGTCGTTTGATGTCGAAGAACTGCTTCACCCCCAGACCATCGCAAGTCGGGCAGGCGCCGGCCGGGTTGTTGAAGGAAAACAGTTTCGGCTCAAGTTCGCTGATGGCGTGGCCGCAGATCGGGCAGGCGAAGCGCGCGGAGAAGATCATCTCTTCACCGGGCTCGTCGTCCATCGGCGCAACCAGTGCAATGCCGTCCGCCAGTTTCAGCGCGGTTTCGAAGGATTCGGCCAGACGCTGCTGAAGATCGGCGCGAACCTTGAAGCGGTCGACGATCACATCGATCGAGTGCTTCTTCTGTTTATCCAGTTTTGGCAGCTCGTCGAGTTCGCAGATGCGGCCGTTGACCCGTGCACGAACGAAACCTTGCGCGCGTAGCTCTTCGAAGACCGAAAGGTGTTCGCCTTTACGCTCGCGAATCACTGGCGCCAGCAACATCAGTTTGCTGCCTTCCGGCTGGGCCAGCACCAGATCGACCATCTGGCTGACGGTCTGCGCCTCCAGTGGAATGTCGTGATCCGGGCATCGCGGCGTACCGACGCGTGCATAAAGCAAGCGCAGATAATCGTAGATTTCGGTAATGGTGCCGACCGTGGAACGCGGGTTGTGCGAGGTCGACTTCTGTTCGATGGAGATCGCCGGCGACAGGCCTTCGATGGTGTCGACGTCGGGTTTTTCCATCATCGACAGGAACTGGCGGGCGTAGGCCGACAGCGATTCGACATAGCGGCGCTGACCTTCGGCGTACAACGTATCGAAGGCCAGGGACGACTTGCCGGATCCGGACAGGCCGGTGATGACGATCAGTTTGTCCCGTGGCAGGGTCAGGTCGATGTTCTTCAGGTTGTGGGTACGGGCCCCACGTATCAGGATCTTGTCCAAAGTGGCCTCGCTCGGCGGGCGTCGAAAACGTAGGAGTATACGGGCAAATACTGGATGGATGCACACTATCAAACGAAGGGTTTTTTGCCCCGAATGAAGAGAGTTTCATCTATACGCGTCAAAGCGTCGCGATATACCCCGTCTTCCGATGGGACTGGTAGAATCGCCGCCGGTTCACACGAGGTTTTTCCATGCACGATCCCCACAGCGAACGCATGAGTGGCAGCGAGACCCGCGCGGCGAGCGGTCTGGCCCTGGTGTTCGCCTTCCGTATGCTTGGCATGTTCATGGTGTTGCCGGTACTGGCGACCTACGGCATGGATCTGGCAGGCGCGACCCCGGCCCTGATCGGCTTGGCTATCGGCGCTTACGGCCTGACCCAGGCGATTTTCCAGATTCCGTTCGGGATCATTTCCGACCGCATTGGCCGTCGTCCGGTGATTTACCTCGGGCTGATCGTCTTTGCCCTCGGCAGTGTGCTGGCATCTCAGGCCGACTCGATCTGGGGCGTTATCGCCGGGAGGATCCTGCAAGGTGCCGGGGCCATTTCCGCTGCGGTCATGGCGCTGCTTTCCGACCTGACCCGCGAGCAGCATCGCACCAAAGCAATGGCAATGATCGGTATGACGATTGGTCTGTCGTTCGCCGTGGCCATGGTGGTCGGGCCGTTGTTGACCCGTGCTTTCGGGCTCTCTGGATTGTTCCTCGCCACCGGCGGTATGGCGCTGGTGGGCATCGTCATCGTGATGTTCATGGTGCCGAAATCCACCGGGCCGTTGACTCATCGCGAGTCTGGCGTGGCGCGTCAGGCTTTGATGCCGACGCTCAAGCATCCTGACCTGTTGCGCCTCGATCTGGGCATCTTTGTGTTACATGCCATGTTGATGTCGAGCTTCGTTGCGTTGCCCCTGGCGCTGGTGGAAAAAGCCGGTTTGCCCAAGGAACAGCACTGGTGGGTTTACCTCACCGCACTGCTGATTTCGTTCTTCGCCATGATCCCGTTCATCATTTATGGCGAGAAGAAACGCAAAATGAAACGAGTTTTGCTCGGCGCCGTCATGACGCTGATGCTGACTGAGCTATTCTTCTGGCAGTTCGGCGACAGCCTGCGGGCTCTGGTGATCGGCACGGTGGTGTTCTTCACCGCGTTCAATCTGCTGGAGGCTTCATTGCCGTCGTTGATCAGCAAGGTTTCACCGGCGGGCGGGAAGGGCACGGCCATGGGCGTGTATTCCACCAGCCAGTTCCTCGGTTCGGCACTCGGCGGGATCCTCGGCGGCTGGTTGTTTCAGCATGGCGGTCTGTCGGTTGTGTTCCTTGGATGTGCCGGGCTGGCTGCACTTTGGTTGGCCTTTGCTGTTACCATGCGTGAACCTCCCTACGTGACGAGCCTGCGCTTGCCGTTGTCGCCCGAGGCGATCCGCGAAGCGGGTCTGGTCGAGCGCCTCAAGGCCCTCGTAGGGGTAACCGATGCAGTGATAGTTGCTGACGAAGCGGCTGTTTACATCAAACTGGACAAAGAATTAGTGGATCGCGACACCCTCGAACGCCTGGTGAACAACCCGGCCGGGGCTGCTTGCGAAGCCTAGGAGAACGTTATGGCCCGTGGGGTTAACAAAGTCATATTGGTCGGCACTTGCGGCCAGGATCCCGAAGTTCGCTACCTGCCTAACGGTAACGCCGTGACCAACCTGAGTCTGGCCACCAGCGAACAGTGGACCGACAAGCAAACCGGTCAGAAGGTCGAGAAGACCGAGTGGCACCGTGTTTCGATGTTTGGCAAGGTTGCCGAAATCGCCGGCGAATACCTGCGCAAGGGTTCGCAGGTCTACATCGAAGGCAAGCTGCAGACCCGCGAGTGGGAAAAAGACGGTATCAAGCGTTACACCACCGAAATCGTGGTCGACATGCAAGGCACCATGCAACTGCTCGGCGGCCGTCCACAACAGGGCGACCAACAAGGCGGTGGCAACAACTACCAGCAGTCCGCTCCGGCCCCACGCCAGCAGGCGCCACGTCCGCAGCAGTCGGCTCCACAGCAGCGTTCGGCCCCGGCCCCACAGCAGGCCGCACCGCAACCGGCTCCGGATTTCGACAGCTTTGATGACGATATTCCGTTCTGATTCGCTGCTGTAACCGCCGCAAATAAAAAGGCCCGTCGCTTAAACGACGGGCCTTTTTGTTGGGCAAAAAACTTATGGTCATCCCCGATCAACTGTAGGAGCGAGCCTGCTCGCGAAGGCGTCAGATCAGATAAAGCAGTCGTTTAATGACAATCCGCTTTCGCGAGCAGGCTCGCTCCCACAAGGATCTGTGGTTCAGTCGAGGATCAGGTGCGGCAGGAAGCGGCTCGAATCCTTGGTGATCAGACTGTTGTCTTCCCGCACCCCAATCCCTGCAGCCTGATCGCCGATCACCCAAGAGCCAATCAGCGTGTAGCTGTCGCCAAACTTTGGCAGCGGCGCAAATTCCTGCAGGATAAACGGCGCATCCGTGTAGGGGCCGTCCTCTTTGACGGTCAGACCGTCAGCCGTTTGCAGCTCAATGTTGGCGCCTTCCCGGGAAAAGTACGGCTTGCGTACCCAGCCTTTGGGCACTGCATTGGCTGGATCCAGATCAAGATGCGCCGCCAGCAGATTTGGATGGCCCTTGTGCATTTCCCACAGCAAGGGTAGCGCGCCCTTGTTCGACAGGATCGCTTTCCATGCCGGCTCGAAAAATTGCGTACCACACTCGGCAATTGCCGCCCCGAACGGCTCGTGAAAGATGAATTCCCAGGCATGCAGTTTGAACAGGTGCGGGATCCAGCGATCTTCCAGGTCGACAAAACGACCTTCAGACGTCAAACCGATGTCTTCAATATCGATGTGCCGCGACTCGATGCCGACCTTCTCGGCGATCAGGCGCAGGTAATCCGTGGTGCCCTTGTCTTCGACGGAGTCTTTCATCGAGGCGAAGTAGAACGGCCGCTTCAGCTGTAATTCGGCGAAGGCTCGATGCAATTGGGTGTCGATGCTGTTGAACTGGTCGGCACGACGCGGCAGCGTGCCGCGCTCGATGCATTGTTCCAGCCAGCCCCATTGAAACGCCGCTGCTTCGTAAAGGCTGGTCGGCGTGTCGTAGTTGAGCTCCAGCAGTTTCGCCGGGCCGTTGCCGGTGTAGGAAAAGTCCATGCGCCCGTACAGATGCGGATGACCTTCCAGCCAGGAAGTGCGGATCATGTCGTAGTACGCCGGCGGGATGCTCAGGCGATCCAGCAGTTCTTCGCTGTGTACCACGCGATCGACCAGGTCCATGCACATCTCATGCAGTTCGGTGGTCGGGTCTTCAAGATCGTTTTCGATCTGCGCGAGCGTGAACTGGTAGTACGCGCTTTCGTCCCAGTACGGCTCGTCGTCGATGGTGTGGAACATGAAGCCGAGGCTCTCGGCAGTCTGTTTCCAGTCAGGCCGCTCGGCGCATAGGATCTTCTTCATTGTCAGCTGCTCGAACGACCGGAACTGCTGCCCCAGCCACCCCAACCGCTACGGGCGCTGGATTGGCTGCCGAAGCCGCCGCGTGACGTCGAAGAAGCCACGTTGACCGGTTTGCTTTTGCTGCTTTCGTAATCCGTTTGGCTGCGCGTCGTGGTGTCGGCTCTGCGGTACTGCGTCGAGGTGTTGTATGGCTGGCGCGTTTCGCGATCGCGGTAAACCGTGCGTTCGGCGTTGTTGCTCATCGCATTGCCGATCAGCCAGCCGGTCAGCCAGCCATTTCCGCCACCGCCACCACCGCTGGAGACGTGCGAAGTGCTTTGCACATTCTGCGCCGTTGCATTAGCGACGGGCATCTGCGCATCAGCGATGGCGTCGAGGTTCTGCGCCGATTCACCTTCCTGCGGCACTTTGAAGCCACCGAGTTTCGGCACGAAGCGGCCGTCGGAGTTTTTCTGGCACCAGTCAGCGGCAAAGTCCGCGTCGCACTTGGCCTTGTCGTCATACGCCGGGGCAATGCGCCGGTGTTCGGTCAGGGCGGCGACGTAGGCGTTGGAGCAGACATCGGCGGCCACTTCGGCGTCGACACACTGTTCCACATTCTGGAAATTGCGTGGTTGATCTGCGGCTGTCGCCTGGCCGGAAATGGCCATGGCCACCGAGGCGGCGAGGGACAACTGAACGTATTTGCTGCGTTTCATCTAGGGCTTCCTGCCGATCAGTTGGACGGTGTCATGCACGCCGCGTTGAGCATACCGACGCTGATCGCGACCGCAGCAACGTAGATGCCGGAGGCGATTTCACCGTTGGCGATGCGCTGGGACGTGCCTTTGAGCACCAGGCCCGTGGCGAGGAACGCCAGCAGTTGCACGACGGCGGCAATCACGGCCCAGAGCACGAAGTCGAGGACGTTGACCGAAAACGCAATCACGTTACTGGCCGGAATCGCGAAGCCGATAATCGCGCCGGCCAAGGCGATGGCGGCGGCTACGTTGCCGGAGCGAATCAGCTCAAACTCCTTGTGCGGCGTGATGCGCGTATAGACAAATTGAAACAGCATGAACAGCAGTACGGCGCCGATGAGGTAGACGACGAAACCGACCAGCGCGGTTTTGTTCAGGGAAACGGCCAGCACTTCCAGCATGAAAAACTTCCTTTTTTAAATGGTGCTCAGATCTGTCGTGTACAGCGAAATGCCCAGCGAGGTGCTCAGGCTGACGGTGCCTTCTTCATCCTGTTCGACGGAGAACAGCAGCAGTTCGCGGCGATCGGTCAGGCCGGTCTCGCGCGCGTAAAGCATTGAGTGGTGTTCGATGGTGTAGCTTTCGTCCGGATTGACCACTTGTTCGGTCATCGGTACCAATTCGGTCTGGCCTTGTTCAGTGCCCCACTCGCGGGTGTATTCGACACCGCCGTGGTTGTAACCGGGTAAGCCGATCTGGCTGTTGGGGCCGGCCAGGCGCTGCAGTTCGGCGTCACTGTTGACCGTCACGTAACTGAGGTAGTTGAACAGGGTGACCGATTCGATCTGATCGTCACCGGTGACGTGGATCTGTAGCCAGAAATCCTCGTCATTCATGTAATAGCGGTGCAGTTTGTTGGACTGGCCGAGATCGACCCAGCCGTGGCTCCAGATCGCCTGATCGAAGGGCACCCGCACCGTGGTCGAACCATCGAGCAACAGCGCCAGCGTCGTATCGAACCTGACGGCTTTGCCCTGGGCCATGCCGAGTGGGCCACTGGCAACGGTCGGTGTTGGCGCAGCGGTCTGCCAGTTGCTGGTGCCCAGCAAGTCTTTAAACCATCCCATGGGTACGTTCCTTGAAGCGGGTGGAGGTGTTCGTCGGCGAAAAAAACGTGGCTAGTGTACCGGGCGAACCGGTGAACAGGCAGAAGGATTTTTACGCCGCAAACCGTGTGGGAGCGAGCCTGTTCGCGAAGAGGGCGTGTCAGTCAACATTGATGTTGACTGATACGACGCTTTCGCGAGCAGGCTCGCTCCCACAGGTTTTTTGCCCCGCGTTACTGGGAAGACTTTTGCTTCAGACGCTCAAGAATCGCGTTGGCGCTGCCTTCGTTCGGCGTGATGCCGGCGTCGCGCAGTTTGCGTTCCAGGTCGTTGCCGGTCGAGGCGTCAGCCAGTTCGTCCGCCGCGCTCAGCTCGGCAGCACGTTGCTGCTGCTTGGCCTGCAGACGGTTCAACGTACCGACGGCAGTTTCCAGTTTGCCATTGGCGCCGCCGCTGGCGATGGAAGCGCTGACCTGAGCTTTCTGCACGCTTTCACGGGCCTTGGCCATGTCCACTTGCTGGCGCAGGCTCTTGATCCGCGACTCGGCTTTGCTGATGTCTTTGCGCATGTTTTCGGCGTAAGTACCGAATTCGTCGCTCTGCTTTTTCTCAACATCCAGCTCGTTGGTCAGGGTCGAAATCGCTTCGGCCACTTCCAGTGCCAGGTCTTCACGGCCAGCGTTCAGCGCCGAGACGGCTTTGGCCTCCAGATCCTTGATCTTGGCGTCGTACTCGCTTACGCGGTCGGCGGCCAGTTTGTGTTTAGCCATGATGGTGACCAGTTCGCGACGGGCGTTCGACAGCGCGCTGTCTGCATCGCGGATTTCCTGATCGAGGATGCGCAGGGCCTGTTGGTCCGCGATCGCTTCGCCGACTTCATTGGCGCCGCCGCGCAGTGCGGTGAACAACTTGCTCCAGATGGACTGAGTCATTGGATATTCCCTGTTGATTACTTGAAGAAGTGTTCGAAGGCTTCGCTCGCGCGCTGCACATTGTCGACCAGGGTTTTCACCTCGGTGACGACGTTGGTCAGGCTCGAGTCGGCGCTGAGGGCGCCAAACATGTTGTAAACGGTCTGCCCGTTCGGCATCGACTCGATACCGATCGACGACAGCGGGAACATTTCCCGGCTGCGCAACACGGCATCGTTGAAGGCGCGCACGTCGCTGATCGAATCGATGTCCACCAGCACGGTGTCGACGATGATCTGCTGGCCGGCCAGGGCGATGTGAATCGGCAGACCGCCGAATTCGTTCATTTCCAGCTTGATGCTGGGTTCGGAGCTCTGGATCAACGACAGCGTGATTTCTTGCGAAGCCACCTCGTCGAGGGCCTTGAGGGCGTTGAAGAGGCTATCGATGGTCCAGTTGTTGCCTGCGCTCATGTAATTCTCCGACATGAAAGAGCCAGCCAGAATCGGTTGGCGTAGCTGTTGCTCCATTTGCTTGAGCAAGCTTCGGTTTTCCGGAAGCACCCAAGTTTCGTGTTTCACATAACCGGCGGCCGCCAGGCCCGCGCGCATCTGCTTCATGTAAAAGCTCGACGGTTTTTTTGCCGACGTTTTCGCGCGCTCGCCCTTGAGACTCTCTGATTTCGCTGTAGGGGAACGGCTTTTCATGGCAATGGCTCGGTTATGGATATCTCACGCGTGAGCCACACTACAACCAATTCAAAATGCCATCAATGGCTCACGCGTGAGATTTTTATGACAGGCGTAAAAAGGCCCGCAACAGGGCGGGCCAGCTATTTTTGCAGAATATGACTCAGCGATTGGCGGCGAGGAATTCGTCGGTGGAGACCACACTGGCGTAGGCGAATCCCAGCGCCGACATGAACGCAGCGTGAACATGGGCGGCCGGCACCGTCAGGCCATTGAACTCCAGGTCACGGCTGGCGCAGGCGTCGTGAATCACCGTGACGGTATAACCCAGATCCGCCGCCGCACGGGTAATGCCGTCAACACACATGTGGCTCATGCTGCCGACCACCACCAGTTCCTTGATGCCTTGTTCGTCGAGGATCGCTTGCAGTTCGGTTTCGCGGAACGAGTTGACGAAGTGCTTGAGCACCACCGGTTCATCGGCGCGGTTGAGAACTTTGGGGTGCAGCTTGGCGCCGTCCGAGCCCGGGGTGAAAAACGGCGCATCCGCTGAGGTGAATTCGTGGCGAATGTGTACCACCGAATCACCTGTCTCGCGGAACGCGGCGAGCAGTCGGGCGGCGTTGTCGGCGGCGGCGTCGGCACCGGCCAGCGGCCACTTGCCTTGGGGGAAGTAGTCGTTCTGGATATCGACTACGATGAGCGCTTGCTTGGCCATGGGGGTGTCCTCGAGGTATTGGCTGGAAGTGGCTTCAGTATTGGCGCTGGCCAGCCATTCGGGGATTGGCCGCACCGACAATAGACAGGGGAAAACTGACAATGGGCGCAGAATGGGCCGCCGTTGCTGAACTGGGCGTGCTGATCTATCCCGGCGCGCAGATGGCGGCGGTGCACGGTTTGACCGATCTGTTTGCGGTGGCCAACCGGATTGCCGCCGAGCATCAGGCCGCGCAGTTGCCTGTGCTGCGGGTCAGTCACTGGCAGGTCGAAGGTGATCAGCCGCCAACGCGCACTTACGCCAGTCATGCGGGTAACGACAGCGCTTTGCTGGCGGTGCTGATCCCGCCATCGATCGGCGGGTTCTCGGCGGCGCAAGCGCCGGCCAGCCTGATGCAATGGTTACGCGATCAACATGCCCACGGTGCAACGCTGGGCGGGGTTTGCGTAGGCTCGCTGATGTTGGCTGAAAGCGGTCTGCTCGACGGCCGCAGTGCCACCACCCATTGGACCTCGGCCAAGGCCTTCGCCGAGCGTTACCCGAAGATCAAGCTCAAGGCTGACACCCCGATTGTCGACGACGGCGACTTGATCACCACGGCCGGATTGATGGCTTGGTCGGAACTGGGATTACGTCTGGTCGACAGATTGCTCGGGCCGAGCATTGCCACCGGCACCGCGCGATTTCTGGTGATAGAGCACAGTGACAGCGCCAGTGAGTGCGGCAGTAATTTCGCGCCGATTCTAGGTCATGGCGATGCGGCGATTCTCAAGGTGCAGCATTGGCTGCAAAGCACCGGCGCGACGGATGTTTCGCTGACGGCGATGGCGGAGCGGGCCGGGTTGGAGGAGCGCACATTTCTGCGGCGGTTCCGCGCGGCGAGCGGGTTGAAACCGACCGAGTACTGCCAGCATCTGCGGGTGGGCAAGGCGCGCGAGATGCTCGAGTTCAGCAATGGCACGATTGATCATATTGCGTGGACGGTGGGCTATCAGGATCCGGGCGCGTTTCGTGCGATATTCAAGAAGATCACCGGGCTGGCGCCGAGTGAATATCGGGCGCGGTTTGGTGTGACCCCAATATCGAAAGCATCCATTAACTAATGTGGGAGCGAGCTTGCTCGCGAAAGCGGTGGGGGCTGTAAGTTTGATGTCGCCTGACACGGCGCCTTCGCGAGCAAGCTCGCTCCCACATTGAACTCTATAGGACTATAGATCGTGCAATTTGCCGGGGTTTGACGCGCGGTCGTGCAGATTGAAACAGGCCTGGTGCCAGTACGATTTCGCCAAGTTTCTGATTAGCAGAGGATTTTCAAGAGTCGGCCGTTGGCCTGATCTCTGCACCGCTCAACGCTACAGTCATCAAACCGATGGAAGGGGACCGCATGACCCCGACACCCCGCAGGAAAATTGTCGTTGCCCACTCGGTGCGCCCTGACGCGCCGCAGCATGAGGTGCAGACCAACAAGTCCCTGGCCCGCTGGCTGGCGCAGATATCAGGGTTTAAATTCGGTGGCAGTTACGACGCTGCGAAACATCAGGGTCGCGATCTCTACCTGTTGCCCACGCAAACCATCGTTGGCGCCGACCAGGCCCGTGAGCTCGGCATCAAGGGCCCGGACGATCTGTGGGGTGGCTTCGTCGAACACGATTTCATCTGCACCAAAGCCATCAGCCACGGCCTGCGCAGTCATCAGGCCCACGCGCCGCAAGGCTGGTCGCCGCTGTTTTCCGAGCGGGTACGCAATGTCGTGCTCGATGGCCTCAGTGTGTTTGCGCTGGCGGATGCGCGGCCCGCCGCCGAGCATCTGCTGTACAGTGGTCCCATTCGCCTGAAGCCGATTCACGCCTGCGCCGGACGTGGCCAGGAAGTGATCAAAAGCCTCGACGCCTTCGACGAAGTTCTCGCTCGACCTGAAGCCGCGAAGTTGTTCAGCGACGGCGTGGTGCTGGAGCAGGACCTCAGCGATGTCGTCACCCACAGCGTCGGCCAGTCGTTCATCGGCAATAGAGTGCTGAGCTACTGCGGTGATCAATACTTGACCAAAGATGCCCACGGCGAAGAGGTCTACGGCGGCTCGAACTTGCTGGTGGTGCAGGGCGGTTACGACGAGCTGCTGACGCTGGATCTGCCCCACGATGTGCGTCTGGCCATCGAGCAGGCGCAGGTTTTCGACAATGCGGCGAATGAAGCCTATCCACGGTTTTACGCCTCGCGACGCAACTACGACATCGCCCAAGGCCGGGACAGCAGCGGCAAAACCCGCAGCGGTGTGCTCGAACAGTCCTGGCGCATGGGCGGTGCCAGCAGTGCTGAGGTTGCGGCACTGCAAAGTTTCGTCAACGATCCGGGGATGCGCGCGATTCGTGTGTCTTCGGTGGAAACCTACATCGATCAGGCGCTGCCGGCGGACGCCATTGAGGTCTATCGCGGACCGGCTGAGAACAGTGAATTTCTCCTCAAATACGTAACGGTCAAATCCTATGACGGCTAGAAGCGAAAGCATTCAAATCGACATTGATGATGAACAGATGAGCGGGACATTTCTCAGTCCCAAATCGAAAGTCCCGGGGGTGTTGTTCGTACACGGTTGGGGCGGCAGTCAGGAACGTGATCTCGAGCGCGCCAAAGGCATCGCCGGTCTTGGTTGCGTGTGCCTGACCTTCGACTTGCGCGGGCACACCGGTGGCACCGGGATCCCGCTGACCCGCGTTACCCGCGAAGACAATCTGCGTGATTTGCTCGCGGCCTATGACCGCTTGCTGGCGCATCCGGCGCTCGACACTTCCGCGATCGCCGTGGTCGGTACCAGTTATGGCGGTTATCTGGCGTCGATCCTGACCTCGCTACGCCCGGTGCGCTGGCTGGCGCTGCGGGTGCCGGCGTTGTACCGCGACGAGCAATGGCACACACCCAAGCGTGAGCTGGACAAGGCCGATTTGCGGGATTACCGCAGCACGCTGGTGCGCGCTGATACCAATCGCGCCTTGCACGCCTGCTCGCAATTCACTGGCGATGTGTTGCTGGTGGAATCGGAAACCGATGACTATGTGCCCCACGCGGCGATCATGAGTTACCGCGCGGCGTGCCAGCAGACGCATTCACTGACGCACCGGATTATCGATGGCGCCGATCATGCGTTGAGCGAGCCGGTTTCACAGCAGGCCTACACCTCGATACTGGTGGACTGGATTACCGAGATGGTCGTGGGTGAACGGTTGAGCATTATTCAATCAGCATGATCTTTTAGTGTTCTTTCGGACGCCTTCGCGAGCAAGCTCGCTCCCACAGGGGATCGCGTTTCAAATGTGGGAGCGAGCTTGCTCGCGAAGAGGCCATCAACTTCACCCAAAAAATCAGGTCGGTTTCTTCTCTATTCGCAGCGCCTTGGCCTTGGCCTCCACCACCAGATACATCACCACCGTAATCAACAACGGCAACAGAAAATAAATCGCCCGATACGCCAGCAATCCCGCTACCAGACTGCCACGTGAAGCCTCGTGTTGCAGCAACGCCACGAACACCGCTTCCAGCACGCCAAGCCCCGCCGGAATATGCGTGATGACCCCGGCAATCGCACTGATCAACAACACCCCCAGCACCAACGGATAATCCAGTTTGCTCGGCAACAAGGTGAAAATCACCGCCGCCATCAGTGACCAGTTCAACGCCCCCAGCAGCAATTGCAGGACGGCCATGCGCAGCGACGGCAGATTGATTTCCACCCCGCGAATCGACCATTCGCGACGTTTGGAAAACTGACACGCCGCCAGATAGCCGGCGCTGATCAGCAGCAACAGAACACCAATGCCTTGCAACGCCGCGCTGCTGATTTTCCAGCCCGGTGGCATTGTCACCAATCCACTGCTGAACACCACGCCGGCAATGGTCATGTAGCCGAACCAATTGGTCGCCAGGCTCAGACCGAGGATCTTGGCGATGTTGCTTTTGCTCACGCCAAGGCGCGAATACAGCCGATAACGCATGGCGATGCCGCCGACCCAGGCACTCAGATTGAGGTTGAACGCATAGCTGATGATTCCTACCGGCAGAATCTGTTTCCAGGTCAGGTCCTGACGAATGTAAGTACGGCCGATCAGATCAAAACTGGCGTACACCAGAAAACTCAGCAGGGTCAGGCTGGCGGCGATAATCAAGGTGCGCACTTTGAAATCGGCAAGGGTTTGCAGCACCTCGGCCCATTCAATGCGCGTGGCGAACATCGTCAGCAACACGATCAACGCGAGGAAAAACAGCAGGGTCAACGGACGCTTCCAGCGGCTCCATTTCGAGTGCGTTGCTGGCGCCGAATGCGGGGCGGAATGCACCTCGGAATGGCTCATGAGCGGTCACCTCGAAACGGCTTTAGCCTCGGTTTGTGCGCCGGCAGCCAACCGGCCATCGCCGGGAAATGCCGTAGAAAGTGGAACACCAGAAAACCCACAGTCATGTGCCAGATGCGCCCACGTGGCGACTGGCTGGCGTCCATGGCTTTGCAGTGGTTCTGGCTGAGGTCTTCAAGGCGTTCGAACAGATGCTGATTGAACGCGCGGTCGCGGATCAGCACGTTGGCTTCCAGATTCAGCGACAGGCTCAGCGGGTCGAGATTGCTCGAGCCGACGGTGCTCCATTCTTCATCGACCAGCGCGACTTTGCCGTGCAGCGGGCGCTGGCAATATTCATGAATCTGCACGCCGGCCTTGAGCAGGTAATCGTAAGTCATGCGCGCCGCCAGTTTGGCCACCAGCATGTCCGGTTGCCCCTGCAGAATCAGGCGGACCTCAACCCCGCGACGTGCAGCATTGCGGATTTCCCGCAACAGGCGATAACCGGGGAAAAAGTAGGCGTTGGCGATCACCACCCGGCGTTTGGCGCGGCGCAGCACCTGCAAATACACGTCTTCGATGTCGGAGTGATGCTGGTCGTTATCGCGGAATACCAGGCGTACTTGACCGTCGTGATCGTTGAACGCCATTTCCGCGCGGCGCTGGCGCCGGCGTTGCCACCAGAAGCGTGCGCGTCCGGGGCGACCGCTTTGCAGCAGGGCAAAGTGGTGGATGTCAGCGACCACCGGCCCCTGCACTTGCACCGAGTAATCCTGTTTGGCTTCGGGGCCGAAATCAGCGAGGTGGTCGCCGGAAAAGTTGATCCCGCCAATAAACGCGATCAGGCCGTCGACCACCACGATCTTGCGGTGCAAACGGCGGAACCAGTTGGTGCGAATGCCCAAGCGTTTCGGCGCCGGGTCGAAAATTTGCAGATGCACGCCGGCCTCACTCAGCGCGGTGAGATAACCGGTGGTCAACTCGCCACAACCAAAGCCGTCGAGGCTGACGGTGGTGCGCACGCCTCGTCGCGCGGCATCGATCAGTATCTCCTGCAACTCGGCGCCGACCTTGTCTTCGAAAACGATAAACGTCTCGAGGAGGATCTCACTCTTCGCCGCGCGCATCGCTTCGAACACTCGCGGAAAATACTCCTCGCCGTTCTCCAGCAACTCAACGCGATTGTTGCCCTGCCAGCGGTACTCGACATCAACATGGCCGGGCTCGCGTATCGGCGGGTTGATGGCGATCGGTTCCACGGCGGATTTCTCCAGCGGCGCGCTGCTCATAGTTCGATCTCTACCGATAAAGGAACGTGGTCGGAAAGGTGCGACCAAGGCCTGTTCGCCAGGACTTTCGGCTGGCTGGCCTTGAGGTTGCGCACGTAAATACGATCAAGCCGAAGTGCTGGCAGGCGCGCGGGAAAACTGCGTGCCGGTTTGCCCTGATGCTCGGCGAACACTTCGCGCAGGCCGCAAGGTTTGAGCTGCGCATCGGCGCGCTGGCGCCAGTCGTTGAAATCGCCAGCGACGATCACTGGTGCGTCGTCGGGCAACTCCGCCAAGCGTTGCATGAGCAAATCCAGCTGGGCGTTGCGATGACTTTCGCGCAGGCCCAGATGCACGCAGATCGCATGCACTTCGGTGCCGTCGCCGGGCAGGCGCAGCACGCAATGCAGCAGGCCACGGTTCTCGTGGCCGTTGATCGAGACGTCGAGGTTGTCGTGACGAATGATCTGGAATTTCGACAGCAGCGCATTGCCGTGGTCGCCCTCCGGGTACACCGCGTTGCGCCCATAGGCGAACTGCGGCCAGAGGCTGTCGGCGAGGAATTCATACTGCGGCATCGTCGGCCAATTGCTGTAGCGCTTGGGATGGTGCTCGTGGGTGCCGTGGACTTCCTGCAGAAACACCACATCGGCGGCGACGCTGCGTACCGCTTCGCGCAGTTCCGGCAGGATGAAGCGCCGATTCAGTGCGGTAAAACCCTTGTGGGTATTGACCGTCAGTACGGTGAACGTCCGCACGGACGGCGCAACGACCGAGCCCTCATCGGTGAAGCCAACCGGTTCCGGAATACTCATGCCAGCACTCCTTCGCCAGCCGGTTCGCCGGGGGTGGTGGCGAGGTCTTTATCCAGCTCGAAACGATGCAGCAGGTCACGGGCGTCGTACGGCGCGCGGACTTTGATGTCGTTGTCGAAATAGCAGAACACTTCGCGGGATTTGCGTGCGCGTGGCTTCAAGCGTGGTGCGATCAGGTGCGCGTCTTTTGGTTGCTCGCCGTGGTGCCAGGCGTCGATGCGTTCGGCCCAGCGCTTGAGGGCTGGCGCGGTGTAATCGCTGGCGTAGAGCTCTTCGGCGCCGTGCAGGCGCAAGTAGACAAAGTCGCTGGTGAGGTCTTCGCGGTACGGCCATTTATTGGCGGTGTCGGCGATCACCAGTGCGGTGTTGTAGCGCTTCAATAGGCGCACAAAATCGGGATCAAGGAAGCTGTCGTTGCGGATTTCCACAGCGTGGCGCAGCGGTTTTTTACGCCAGGCTTTCAGGCTCGCGTGACCGTGCAGATGAGCGTCGTGTTGCCGGGCGAGGGTGGCGGCGGCTTCGGTATCGTGGGGCAGTAGCGCGAGGAAATGTTCAAAACGCTCAGGCTCGAATTTGAAGTTCGGCGGAAATTGCCAAAGGATCGGCCCGAGCTTTTCCTTGAGTTCCAGCACCCCGGAGGCGAAGAAATTGGCCAGAGGCTTTTCGATCTCGCGCAAACGGCGGGTGTGGGTGATGAAGCGCGGCGCCTTGACGCTGAAGACGAAGTCGTCGGGGGTTTCGGCGTACCACTGCGCGTAGCGTTCGGGCCGTTGCAGGGCGTAGAACGATCCATTGATTTCGATGCTGTTGACCGCCCGCGAAGCGAACTGCAATTCGCGTTTCTGCGCCAGTCCCTTGGGGTAGAAGTCCCCGCGCCACGGTGCGTAGCGCCAGCCGGAAATACCGATGTGAATCGTTGCCATGCTGCCCTCCCGTTGAAAGCCCTCGTGTTGCCGCTGTCTTCTGATGACTGCGGGCGGTTCGGGAAAGTTTCGACGGTATTACGGACGGTCACGTCGAAAGCGAAGATCAAAAGCGCTCCCCCTCACCCCAACCCTCTCCCCCAAGGGGGCGAGGGGGAAGGGAGCAGATCTTCGTGGTTTTGAAGGCTTGAGTTCGACTGCAGACTTTCAGGTCGATGTATCAATACCAGTCAACTCGGTCAGTCCCCTCTCCCCCTGGGAGAGGGCTAGGGTGAGGGTGCTCTTGAACTTGCCGCACAAATTTCGATCAGTTCCTTACAGGTTCAGCCACGGGAGATCGGAGTTTTGGTCAAGTTCAGGATCGCCATTGCGCTGGGAGCATTGCTGTTTCTCGGTGCCAGTGAAATCGACGCCGCCGCGCTACCGGGCCTCCCGGCCGCTACCGAAGAGGCGGCCAAACCTGAACCGATTGTGCAGGGCGGGCTGCTTGGTGCGATCAGTTCGAGCATCGACGACGTCCAGGACAAGCTCGATCTCAACGAACACCTGGTCGACGCCTGGCGCCTGCGCGCCGATCGCGCCGCCGATGAAGTCGACAAACTGGTCAATCAACCGTCGAATCGCTCGGGCTGGAGCGTCGCAGGCGATTTCCTCACGCTGTCGGGCGTCTGGCTTGGCAGTTTCGCGTTGTTGACCGTGCTCGGCAGTTTGATGGCCAAGCGTCTGCGCGAGGGCCGCTGGTTGCGCACCCGCCAGCGCAGTCAGGACCTGATTGGTTACTTGCTGCCGTATACCGTGCCGGCGCTGATCTGCCTGCCGCTGACGCTGTACGTCAGCCATTTTCTGCAAGCCTCGGCGGGCCGCGCACTGGCGCTGTGCTTGGCCTACGCCACCAGCAGCGGCATTTTTTCCACCTCGATGTTGTTGTGCGTGGTGGTGATGTTCAACGTCGGCCATAAGCGTCCGGCGGCGCGGATCATTCGTGATTACTGCCCGCGGCCGCTGTTCCTGATCGGCTTCCTCGCGGCTCTCAGTGATGCGCTGACCAGCCCGCAGATCGCCCGCCAACTGGGCGGTAACATCACCAGCAGTGTTGCGGTATTTACGGGCCTGATTGCTTCGGTGATTTTCGGCTTGTTAGTGATCCGATTGCGTCGCCCGGTGGCGCACCTGATCCGCAATCGTTCGCTGAGCCAGCGCTTGAAACAACCCTCGTTGCAGGAGTCACTGCGGATTTTTTCCGGACTGTGGTATTGGCCGATCGTGCTGATGGTGCTGGTCTCGGCGGTCAATCTGATCGGCATCGGCGAGGACAATCAGAAAGCCCTGCGCTGTGCACTGTTCACCACGGTTTTGTTAATCGGCACGGTGTTCCTCAGCACGATTCTGCAGCACCTGTTCAAGTCGCGAAAAGCCGAAGCAATCCAGCGCAGCAGTGCTTACAAAGAGCGTTTTCTCAGTCTGCTTCACGCGTTGCTGCGGATCGTCATCGCCATTGCCTTCATCGATATCCTCGGGCGGATCTGGGGCGTATCGCTGCTCGATTTTGCCCAGAGCAGCACGGTCGGACGAGCAATCAGCAACGCGCTGAGCAGCATTGGCCTGATCTTCCTGGTCACGTGGCTGCTGTGGGTGGTGCTCGACACGGCGATTCAGGAGGCACTGAAACCACCGCTCAGCAAACGCGCGGCACGCCAGCCGAGCACGCGGGTGAAAACCATCCTGCCGCTGCTGCGCAACGCGATCAAAATCATCCTGGTGGTGATCTGCGCGATCACCACCATGGCCAATCTTGGGATCAACGTTGCGCCGCTGCTGGCCGGTGCCGGGGTGGTCGGGCTGGCCATCGGTTTCGGTTCGCAGCAATTGGTGCAGGACGTGATCACCGGGCTGTTCATCATCATCGAAGACACGCTGTCGATTGGTGATTGGGTGGTGCTTGATTCCGGGCATGCCGGCACGGTTGAAGGGCTGACCATTCGCACCCTGCGTCTGCGTGACGGCAAAGGATTTGTGTACTCGGTGCCGTTTGGTCAGATCAAAGCAGTGACCAACCAATCGCGGCAGTTTGCCTTTGCGTTTTTCTCGGTGCAGTTCACCTACGATACGGACGTGGATAGAGCCATCGAGCTGATTCGCGAGACCGGCGATTCGATCCGCGAAGACCCATTCCTCAAGTACAACCTGCAGGGGCCGCTGGATGTGTTTGGCGTGGACAAGATGGATTTGAACGGCGTGGTGCTGACGGCGCAGTTCAGGACGGTGTCGGGTGGGCAGTATGCGGTGAGTCGGGCGTTCAACCAGCGTTTGAAGAAGCTTGTGGATAACAGTCCGGTGGTGCATTTCGCGCAGACTTATCCACAGCAGGTTTTGTTGCCGAAGCGGCAGCAGGAGGGTGAGGTAATGGCGAGCGAGGTGCCGCAGGAATCGCGGACCTAGAGCAAGTTATGGGGTGGGACTGCGGACCCTTTCGCGAGCAGGCTCGCTCCCACAGGGGGAACGCGATCAAACTGTGGGAGCGAGCCTGCTCGCGAAGGCGTCAATTCAGCTCACATCAATGCCGGATCAGCTTGCTGCGCACCTGCTCCATGTCGATCTGATCCAGCTCCAGCCAGAACTGCTGCTTGCCGGCAATCTCCGCCGCCGCCGGCAACCCATCGCGATACACCAGCCGATTACTCACCAGCGCCGGCACTTTCACCCCCGGCAATAACGTCCCGGCCAGATTCAGCGGATCAACCCCACACACCGCCACCAGACTGGCGTCATGCGGCCGCCGACGTACTTCGCGCAACAACGGAATCGCCTCAGGCAAGGCAAACTGTTCCCCCGCCAAACCACTGACAAACCGCCCGCCACGAATCTCGCCCCGCGCTTCCAGCCGATGAAACGTGCGCAGCAGTTCGCGCCAGCTCGGCAACCAATCGGCCTCACGTTCGAGCAGGCGCCAGAACACTACGCCGTAACGCCGCAACAAGGTCATCGCGACGTGCTCCAGCGTCTCGCTGTTATCCACAGCTGCTCCGCGCCGCAGCAATGCCCAACGCCCGGCATCGTCCATTCCTCCCACAAACGCCCCGCGCCCACGACGACTGCTGCGCTGCTGGCGCTTGCTCGCCGGGGTGATCAACGCGCGCAGGCCGGCGAAGCTGTCGGCGTTCACCAGCCCGGCGCCGACCAGTTCCTGCAAGGCGATTTCCAGTTCCGTGCGTAGCAGGTGCGCTTCATGAGTCAGCTCATCGAAAAACAGCGCGCCGTGCTGAGTCAGCGCTTCAAAAACCTTTTGGGTTTTCGGTGACAGCTCGCTCACAGGCGTCTGTTCAGCCAACGCACTCCATAAACCAACCTGGCTGCGCGGCAGCAACACGATCGGCGTGCTTCGCAACGCCGTGCCGCTGACTTTCTGCCGGGCACTGAGGCGCGTCCACACCAGTTTGCCGTTGCGGCACAGGTCATCCAGCCAGCTCGGTGAATAGTCCTTGAGACGGGCCGGGAGAAGGTCGCTGTCCCACGCCGAAGCCGCCGCCGCGTAACCTTCGAACTGGCCGACAATTGCCGGTAAAACGGCGCTGCCCTGACCACGAGTCGAGGGCGACAGATGCTGCCAGTCGAACAGAAAGCGCATGAAATCCTGCAGCGCCACCGGTTCGATTTCCCGGCGCAGGCGCTTGACCGTGTAGCGATGAATACGCGCGAGCAGGTGCCGTTCGCACCATTCTTCTACCACCAATCCCGGCGTGAATTGGCCGCGTAACACATAGCCTTCGCGTTCCAGTTGCGCGAGGGGTTGATGGACTTGAGCGGTCGGCAGCGCGAGCGGTTCGGCAATCGCGGATAACGGCAGCGGTCCGAAGGCACCGAGGCGTGCGCGGATCACTTCGATCAGCGCTTCATCGAACGTCCAGGCTTCATCGAATCCCGGCAACGCCTCCAGTTCGGCTTGCAATTTGGCCTGTGGATAAAGCGCTTGCAGGCAGGTCAGGCGTTCGCGGGCCAGCCATAGCCAATGCTCGGGATCGATTTGCAAACGGCAGGCGCGACCACAGCTTGCCAGATTTTCCAGCCACGCACGCCAGCCTTCGTTCGCTTGCACTTCCTCATCGCTGATGCATGCAAGGCTCATCAGCGCTTCATGCATTTCATCCACAGCGTTCGGCGTCGGCCACGCTTCTTCGCGCACGGCGGTAATCGCGTCCGCGTCCAGTGCACCAAGGTCATCGGTCGATTGCGGATCGCTCCAGCGCCGGTTGATCACCGCTTGGGTGCGACGCTCTTCCAGCGGTGCATCGTCGAGAAAGGTGTACGGCCGCGCACTGAGAATTTCTGCCGCGAGCGGCGAGGGTGCCGGCAGGTCGCGGCTGATCAAACGCACCTCGCCACGCTCCATGCGCCGCAGCAGATTGAGCCAGCCTTCGCTGTCCATCGCCTCGTGGAGGCAATCGTCGAGGGTCTGCTCAATCAGCGGATGCTCGGGAATCTCGCGTTCGCCGGCGAGGTTTTCCAGGCAAGCAATCTGATCGGGAAATACGCTGGCAATCAGGTCTTCGCTTTTCATCCGCTGCAATTGCGGCGCGACTTTGCGCCCGCCGGTAAAACGCGGCAGCGCCAACGCCACCCCGGCATTCCAGCGCCAGCGCACGCCGAACAGCGGCGCATCGAGTACCGCTTGAATGAGGATGTGCTCGGCGCTGTTGCTGTGCAGGTAACGCCAGATGTCATCCAGTTCAAAGCTGTGGCTGGTGGACAGCGACAGCACGATCGCGTCTTCACTGGCAGCAGCCTGCAATTCGAAATTGAAGGTGCGACAGAAACGCTTGCGCAGGGCCAGGCCCCAGGCGCGGTTGATGCGGCTGCCGAACGGCGAGTGAATGATCAGTTGGGTGCCACCGGATTCGTCGAAAAAGCGCTCCATCAGCAGCGTGTCTTGCGAGGGCAGGGCGCCGAGGATCTGCCGGGCGCGGGCGAGGTATTCGACCAGTTGCTCGGCGCTGGCGCGGTTGAGGCCGAGGGTGTGCGTCAGCCAGTCGAGCGCCGGTTGCAGGTCGCCGGGGCTGGCGCCGAGCAGTTCGTCTAGCTGCGCTTGCAGGCGCGCCACGGCAGCCGACAATTCATCGCTGCGCCCCGGTGCTTCGCCGAGCCAGAATGGAATGGTCGGCGGCTGGCCATGGGCATCCTCGACCCGCACCTTGCCGGTTTCCACGCGCAGGATCCGATACGACGTATTGCCGAGCTGGAACACGTCGCCGGCTATGCTTTCCACGGCGAAGTCTTCGTTGACGCTGCCGATGTTCAGGCCTTGCGGCTCAAGCATCACACTGTAATCGGCGTTGTCGGGGATGGTGCCACCGCTGGTCACGGCAGTCAGTTGCGCGCCACGCCGGCCACGCAAGGTGCGGCTGACGGCGTCGCGGTGCAGATAAGCGCTGCGGATGCCCTGTCGGCCGTTGTAACCTTCGGCGAGCATGCTCAGCAGGGACTGATAGTGTCTTTCGTCGAGATCGCGATACGGCGAGGCTTGGCGGAACATCGCCAACAAGGCGTCCTCCGACCATTCCTGACAGCTGACTTCGGCGATGATCTGTTGCGCCAGCACATCCAGCGGAGCGACGGGGATGTGCAGGGTATCGAGTTCGCCACGGCGCACGCAGTCGAGCAGGGCGGCGCATTCGATCAGGTCGTCGCGGGTGGTGGCGAACAACCGGCCCTTGGGTGTACCGCCAACCTGGTGCCCGGAACGGCCAACCCGTTGCAGAAAACCGGCGATGGAGCGCGGCGAGGCGATCTGGCAGACCAGATCGACTTCACCGATATCGATGCCCAGTTCCAGCGAGGCAGTGGCGATCAACACCTGCAACTCGCCGCGTTTGAGGCGTTGTTCGGCGTCGAGGCGAAATTCCTTGGCCAGGCTGCCATGGTGCGCTGCCACCGTGTGCTTGCCGAGGCGTTCGCTGAGGTGCCGGCTGAGGCGTTCGGCCAAGCGTCGCGTGTTGACGAAAATCAGCGTGGTGCGGTGCTCGCGGGCCAGTTCCGCGAGGCGGTCGTAGACCAGCTCCCAGACATCGTTGGCCATGACTGCCGACAACGGCACGGGCGGCACCTCGATGCCAAGATCCCTTGGCCGGGCGTGGCCGATATCGATGATTTCGCAGGGGCGCTCATGGCCGACCAGAAATTGCGCGACAGCTTCGACCGGTTTCTGCGTGGCGGACAGGCCGATGCGGGTCAGCGGTTCGGCGCACAACGCTTGCAGGCGCTCAAGGCTCAGGGCCAAGTGGCTGCCGCGCTTGCCGGCGGCCATTGCGTGGATTTCATCGATGATCACCGTGCGCGTGGTGCCGAGCATTTTGCGCCCCGACGCCGAGCCGAGCAGAACGTAAAGCGATTCCGGTGTGGTCACCAGAATGTGCGGTGCCGATTTGCGCAAGGCCGCGCGTTCTTTCTGCGGCGTGTCACCGGTGCGCACGGCGGTGGTGATTTGCAGCTCAGGCAGGCTCATCTGCCGCAGTTGCTCGGTAATTCCGGCCAATGGGTTCTGCAGATTGATGCGGATGTCGTTGGACAGCGCTTTCAGCGGCGAAACGTAGACCACCAGGGTTTCGTCGGGCAGACCGTCAGGGTTTTCCAGGCCACGGTGGACGAGGTCGTCGAGCACGGCGAGAAACGCGGTAAGGGTTTTGCCGGAGCCGGTAGGCGCGGCGATCAGTGTCGATCGACGCTGGCGGATCAACGGCCATGCGCGGGCCTGGGCGGCGGTGACCGTCGGGAAAGTCTTGCTGAACCAGGCGCTGACGGCGGGGTGAAAGCCTGCCAGGGCCGCGTCCGTGGGGATGGGCAGATTCATGGCTTAAGTTATGCGGGCGCAGGGGGGAAGATGCAAGTACCGCTGGGGATCTGGGTTGTCAGACAGTGCCTCTTCGCGAGCAAGCTCGCTCCCACACTGGGTTTGTGTGCGCCGTAAATCCCTTGTGGGAGCGAGCCTGCTCGCGAAGGGGCCAGTGGCCACGCCACAAATCCCGGCGATCTACACTTTACGGATGACGGTTGCGCACTAAACCCGCAAAATGCAACGATTCCGGCAATTATCGACGACGGTTCCACGAGATCCGTCGCTAAAGCCATCGTTCCAATCAGACTGGGCCTGCTGACTCTATGCGAATGCGCCTTATGTTACTGGGCGGCGGAAATGCCCTTGGGCAGGCGCTGATTCGCCTCGGTGCAGAGGAAGACATCGGTTTCCTCGCCCCCCGCCCGCCCGAAAACGGCTGGGATGCCGCGAGCCTGACCCAATTGCTCGACGACACCCGTCCCGATGCATTGATCAACCTCGCCTACTATTTCGACTGGTTCCAGGCCGAAACTGTCAGCGAAAGCCGCATGGCCGGGCAGGAACGCGCCATCGAACGTCTGGCCGAACTGTGCCAGCACCACAATATCGTCCTCGTGCAGCCCTCCAGTTATCGGGTGTTCGATGGTTCGCGTGCCACGGCGTACAGCGAAAAAGACGAACCCGTACCGCTGGGCTTGCGCGGGCAAGCGTTGTGGCGGATCGAGCAAAGTGTGCGCGCCACATGCCCGCAACACGTTTTGCTACGATTTGGCTGGTTGCTCGATGACAGCCCGGATGGCACCCTCGGTCGCTTCCTGGCGCGTGCCGAGCAGCCAGAAGAATTGCTGCTGGCCGATGATCGCCGCGGTAATCCGACGCCGGTCGATGACGCCGCGCGCGTGATCATTTCGGTACTCAAGCAACTCGATTGTGCCGCGCCGCTGTGGGGCACGTATCACTACGCCGGCCACGAAGCGACCACGCCGCTGGCGCTGGGTCAGGCGATTCTGACCGAAGCGCGCAGTCTGCATGCTTTGGCGATCGAAGCGCCGACCGCTCAGGCCCACGCCGCGCGGCCGGACGCTGCCGAAGAGCCGCAACACGCCGTGCTGGCCTGCAAGAAAATTCTGCACACTTTCGGGATCAAGCCGCGCGCCTGGCGTGCCGCACTCCCGGGCTTACTGGATAGGTTCTACCGTCATGGCTAAAGGGACTGTTTTAATCACCGGCGGAGCCGGCTTCATTGGTTCGCACCTGACCGATGCGTTGCTCGCTGCCGGGCACTCGGTACGCATCCTCGACGACTTGTCGACCGGCAAGCACAGCAATCTGCCACTGGATAATCCGCAGGTTGAGCTGATTGTTGGCGACGTCGCCGATGCGGCGCTGGTAGCCAAGGCCATGCAAGGCTGCAGCGCGGTCGCGCACCTGGCGGCGGTGGCGTCGGTGCAGGCGTCGGTGGATGATCCGGTGAAAACTCACCAGAGCAATTTCATCGGCACGCTGAACGTCTGCGAAGCCATGCGCCTGGCCGGGGTCAAGCGTGTGGTGTATGCCTCCAGTGCGGCGGTGTACGGCAACAACGGTGAGGGCGAGTCGATTGATGAGGACACGCCGAAAGCGCCGCTGACGCCTTATGCCTCGGACAAACTGGCGGGCGAGCATTATTTCGATTTCTATCGCCGCCAGCATGGCCTGGAACCGGTGATTTTCCGCTTCTTCAACATCTTCGGCCCGCGCCAGGATCCGTCCTCGCCGTATTCCGGGGTGATCAGCATCTTCAGCGAACGCGCGCAGAAAGGTCTGCCAATTACGGTGTTCGGTGATGGTGAGCAGACGCGTGATTTCCTCTACGTCGAAGATCTGGTCGATCTGCTGGTGCAGGCGATCGAAAAGCCTGAGGTGGACGTCGAAGCGATGAACGTCGGCTGGAATCAGGCGATGAGCCTCAAGCAGATGCTTGAAGCACTGCAAGCGGTGGTCGGTGAATTGCCGCCGATCAGCTATGGCCCGGCGCGTTCAGGTGATATCCGCCATTCTCGGGCGAACAACGCGCGTCTGCTGGAACGCTTCAAGCTGCCGCAGCAGACGCCGATGAGCGTGGGGTTGGCGCGGTTGTTGGGGCGCTCCTGAAAAGAGCCCTCATCGGAACGCCGCCCGCCTAACCCACTCCCAGAGGGAGAGGGGACTGATCGAGGCGTTCTTTCGAGTTACACCGACCTGAAATATCGAGTCGAACTCGGATTTGAAAAGCACACAAATCGGCTCCCTTTCCCCCTCTCCCTGAGGGAGAGGGCTGGGGTGAGGGGGAAATCCAGCTCACACCACACATTTGCGGCAGACATGAAAAAGGCGCCCTTTGACAGGCGCCTTTTTCACGGCCGGAATATGTCGCTACTCCTGTGGCGAGGGGATGTTATCCCCCGATCAACTGCGTACGGTCGCCGTCAGTTCTATGCCTGCTCACCACCAAGCCTCATTCACCACCACGTGAACGTTCGGTAACTCGACTTAGAACTTATAGCCCAAACCGACCATGTAGATGAACGGATCCACATCGACGTTGACCCGTGCGCGAGTGCCGGGGGCAACGGCGTTGTTCTCGACGGTGGCGCGGGTGTCGATGTCGATGTAACGCACTTGGGCGTTGAGCATGATGTTGTCGGTCAGCATGTAGTCAGCACCGACCTGCCAGGCCAGACCCCAGGAGTTTTTCGCCTTGAAGTTGCTGAAACCGTTGGCGCTGGCTTCGCTACCGACGTGCTCGTCATAGATCCAGGTGTAGTTGATGCCACCACCGACATACGGCTGGAAGGCCGACTTCGAATCCAGCGGGTAGTACACAACGCTGAGGGTTGGCGGCAGGTGTTTCAGAGTACCGAGCTTGCCATTGGCCGCTGGCAGGGCAGTGCCCTTGAGTTTGACGTCATGCTCAAACGGCGTGGCCGCGAGCAGTTCGAGGCCGACGTGATCGGTCAGCATGTAGGCGAAGTTGAGACCCAGTTGGGTGTCGCTGCTCATGGTCGCCTTGCCGCCCAGATTAGCGCCGCTCAACGGACCCTGATCGACCTTGACGCTGGAGCTGTCGGCCTTCGGGTTGACGGTGATCGCACCGGCGCGGATGAGGATGTCACCGGCTTCGTGGGCGTGGGCGAGCGGGGCTGCGAGCGCGAGGGCAAACAGCGAAGCGCTGAGCAAGGACTTGTTCATGGGGGCTCCGAAAGGACGTTGGAAATGTCTGATGTCCTATGGTACGAAGCCAACTGATACGGTCTTTTGACTCAGCTCAATGAAACAGTGAAGGGGCGGGTTTTTGCGGAACCATTGCCGGCCCCTTCGCGAGCAGGCTCGCTCCCACCCTGGAATGTGATCACCTGTGGGAGCGAGCTTGCTCGCGAAGGGGGCATTGCAAACAGCAAAAAACTACCGGGTATTACTCCGGCAGCTCATACACATAAATCTTGTCCGCCTCCATCTGATACCCGGCATCCGCCAGCTCACTGCTCGACGCCTTGACCTGCAACGGCCCCTCGACCCAATACGGCTGATACAACTCATCAAGCTTCACGCCCAACTCGCTTTTGACATGCACAATCTGGTTCGACGGCGGTGGCGGCACATGGATGCAGGCGCCGAAATACGGCACCAGCAAAAAATCGGTGGTGCGCCCTTCTTCGTTGACTTCCAGCGGCACGATGTAGCCCGGCAAACGAATGTTTTGACCGTCGAGTGATTGCACCACCGGCGCATTCGGCATGTCCTGCTTCGCCGCTGGCGCCGCCTCGGCAGATAACGCATCACTCATCTTCGACATGTCATGCAACGGCGTCATGTTCGGCACTTCCGGCGCGGCGTCCGGCGGGATCATCTCCGACCACGTCAGGTCTTTCGGCGCCGCTGCCCACACGGGCAGGGCGACCAGCAACAGCAGCGCAAGCAAGGCGCGGGGCATGGTGAACATCCTCATAAACTGATCGACAGGCCATCGGCCAAGGATTGGCGATACGCGCGCCAGGCCGGCACGCTGCCCATCAGCAGCGCGGCGGCCAGAATGCCACCGAGCAGCGTCCATTCATACTCGCTCGGCCACGCCAGCGGCAGGAACAAACCGTAATTGGCCTGCACGTAGCCCTGTGCGGCGGCAATGCCGATGTACAGCAATGCCACTCCGGCAATCACGCCTGTCAGCGCCAGTGCAAACGCCTCAAGCACCAGCAGACTCGCGATGTGCCACGGCCGTGCCCCGACCGAACGCAGAATTGCCATCTCGCGCCGACGTTCGTTAAGACTGGTCAGAATCGCCGTGAGCATGCCGATCAACCCGGTCAGCACCACGAACAGCGAGACCACGAACAGCGCTTTTTCAGCGGTGCTCATCAGGCTCCACAACTCTTGCAATGCCACGCCCGGCAGAATCGCCAGCATCGGTTCGCCACGGAATTCATTGATTTCGCGTTGCAATGCAAACGTGGAAATCTTGCTGTTCAGACCAAGCATGAACGCGGTGATCGCTTGCGGCGTCAGGTCCATGTTGCGCGCCTGATCCGCCGTGATCCGGCCGTTGCCGCGCGCTGGCACGCCGTTGTGCCAGTCGATGTGAATCGCCTCCATGCCACCGAGGCTGATGTGCAGCGTGCGATCGACCGGGGTGCCGGTGCGCTTGAGGATTCCGACCACGGTAAACGGTTTGTCATCGTGTTTGACCAGACTGATCGCCGCCACGCCGTGGGCCAGCACCAGTTGGTCGCCGAGTTTGTAATGCAGCGCATCTGCGACCTCGGCACCGAGCACCACTTCAAACGGATCTGTTGCAAACGCACGGCCGTCAGCCAGTGCCAGGTGTTGTTGGCGACCGTATTGGTAATGCTCGAAATAGGCTTCGGTGGTGCCCATCACGCGATAGCCGCGATGGGAGTCGCCGAGGGACATCGGGATCGCCCATTTCACTTTCGGGTTGTTGGCGAAGTGTTCGAAACTGTCCCAGCGAATGTTGTTGGTGGCGTTGCCGATGCGGAACACCGAGTACAGCAGCAGATTCACCGAGCCGGAGCGCGCGCCGACGATCAGGTCAGTGCCGCTGATGGTGCTGGCGAAACTGGCTTTGGCTTCGGTGCGCACACGCTCGACGGCGAGCAACAGGCACACCGACAGGGCGATGGCGAAGGCAGTGAGCAACGCGGTAAAGCGGCGGTTGGCCAGGCTGGCCATGGCCAGACGAAACAGATACATCTCAGACCTCGGCAGACGTGGCGGCGCGATTGAGTTCGGCCAGGGACAGGTGACGGTCGAACAGCGGTGCCAGACTCTGGTCATGGCTGACGAACAGCAGACTGGAACTGGCTTCACGGCATTCGGCGAACAGCAGGCGGATGAAATTTTCCCGGGCGTCGTAATCCAGTGCCGAAGTCGGTTCGTCGGCGATGACCAGTTCTGGCTGACCGATCAATGCGCGTGCGGCTGCGACCCTTTGTTGCTGGCCGATCGACAGTGAGTCGGCGCGGCGGCTGAGGATGCTTTCGTCTTTCAGACCTAGGTGAGCGAGCAACGTGGCGGCGGCTTGATCGACGCTGCCGTGGCGCTGTTTCGCCCGTTGCGCACGCAGTTTCGAGAAGTGACAGGGCAGCTCGACGTTCTCGCGCACCGAGAGAAACGGCAGCAGGTTGAACTGCTGGAATATGTAGCCGGTGTGATCGACGCGAAAGGTGTCGCGGGCGCCGGCGGAGAGTTCGGTGAGTTCCTGGCCGAGCAGACGAATGCTGCCGCGACCGGGTTTCTGCACACCGCCAAGCAGGCCGAGCAGGGTGGTCTTGCCGCTGCCGCTGGGGCCTTTGAGGAACAGGGTTTCGCCGGCTTCCAGACGAAACGCCGGGATGTCCAGCAACGGCGGGTGACCGGGCCAGTTGAAGCCCAGGTCGGACAGTTCGATGAGTGCTTGGGTCATGGCACCAGTTTCATGAGGTGAACACATAACCCCTGTGGGAGCGAGCTTGCTCGCGAAAGCGGCAGATCAGTCAATTCAAAGGCGTCTGACGAATCGCATTCGCGAGCAAGCTCGCTCCCACAAGGGGATTCCGGTGAGGCTTAGAATTTCAGCGCGGCAGCCTTGGCCGTCACTTCAGTACCTTGCTGGCCGCTGGCGCTGATCAGTTGTACCTGAATTTTCTGCGTCGCCGGGAAGGTATTGAAGACGTTCGCCAGATCCAGCGTCTTCAACGCGCCCGGTGTGGCGCAGTTGAACTGGTAGTGCGCGTGGATTTCGCTGTGGTCGTGGTGATGCTCGTGACCATCCTTGTCCGCTTCATCGTCGTCATGGTCATCGGCATCCGGCTTGTCGCCGAACAGCGGGCTTTCCAGTTCCTGACTGACCACTTTGCAACCGGCAGCGGCGGGCAGGCTGAACAGGGTCAGCGGTTTTTCCAGTTGCGCACGGGCGGCGGCAACTTTGGCCTTGTCGGCATCGCTGGTGGCGATGTGTTCGAAACCCACAAGGTTCATCGCCGGGCTTTCCAGCTCCAGCTCCAGGGTCTGGCCATCCAGCGCGGCATTCAAACGACCAACGCCATGTTCATGCGCACCGAGGCTGCCGTGTTCATGATCGTGGTCATGCTCATCAGCCGCATGGGCAATGGCCAGCGGCAACAGGGCAAACGGCAAAGCGAGCAGCAGACGACGCATGGCGGTCTCCGGGAAGTAAAGTGAAGAGTTTGTTATGTAATCTTATAACGAAAGTGCGCAGAGTTTGCCCGTGCGCTCCGCTTTGCGCAAGACATGACTGAGCACCGCCCAAGGTAGATTCCGGGGCGGTGCTTAGATTGGAAGTCACACTTTTATAGTCAGAAGCCTGCGCCGGGATAGTCGAACCAGTAATGGCCCGATAGCACATAATTGATCAGATTTGCATCAAGTACGCTCGGGGCATCGCGAGTGAAGCGCTGGCGCCATGCTGGCAGCCACCAGTAATTGATGGCTGTTCCGCGTGGACGTATCACCACTTTCATGACCTCCTGATCTATTTTGCCCTCTGCATAGAGTTGATGGGTACGATCCATGAAGCCCATGTACTGACTGATCGGCAACTGGAACATCAATACGGTGGTGTAGATCTTTTCGCTCTGACTGAAAGTCGGGCTTTGCAGGATATGTAATGCTTCGCAGGCGTACGGCTGTGGCTGGCTGGCGATACTCTGGCCTTCGGGAGTGGAGAGAACATCGAAACGATCATCCATATCCCGCCAGTCTGTACGAAGGTTGCTCTCGAAGTAGTTGCGAATGAATACGCTAAGTGGTCCCGGTGCCGCGGTATCGTTTGTACAGGAAGAAAGATCGACAGGCGACCAGAAGCGCCACCCCATGATCAGCAGAAGGGGGATTGCAGGAAGTATCCAGAAAAGTCGTTTCATCTTGGCGTGCTGTGTTTGTACCGTCGAAAAATAGTGAAGTCATGGTCACCGCGTATTGCATTGCCTGCGGCGTTTCGAAAGCCTACATCGTTGACTTCGACTTTCTCTCGGCCAGCGGAAATACAGACCCCATGGGTTAGCACGAAACCGACATGACCGCTGGCGTTAGAATAAGTGACAGCATACGCACCGATATCGCCGGGTAAAGGTGAACGCTCCACTTTCCAGGTGGCGAGAAGGCGTTCATCGTCAGCCCATTCACCTGCCACAGGTGGACTGACCTTCATCATTCCGGGCAGAAATTTTGACCTGCCGTGTTCAATCCACGCGACATTGATGCCGATCGAGGTCAGTACGTCATAGACGAAGAGGTTGCATTTGTTGGTTTCGGCTGCAAATGTCACCGTTTTATTGATAGTCGGGTGTGGCAACGACTCTTTGCTCTTGCCATATGCCCATGTGGTGGAGCCACGATACGACAGCGCCGCCATCAATATTCGGCGCGGCATGTCCTGGATGACTACCTTGACGGTACGGGTCTCGTTCCTGCGTTTGACCCCGTACTCCACTTCGTAAAAAGTGTCATTTGAAACGGCACCGCTGGTGGACAAGGGCACTTTGACCCATGGCGAGACGGCGACGATCGACAAGGATTTTCCTTCGGTCAATGTGGCTGTGTGCATTGCCTTTGTCGCTCCCGATGCACCGACGATCTGGACAATAACTTCGTGGCTGTGGCGGTTTTTTATCGACGGCAATTTCTTTGTGCCCAAGGTTATTGCGGTTTGCTCCTTATCAGAGATGAGTGAGTAGATGCGGGGTTTGTCATCGTTCTGAATAATGTTGTCATCAATGACCAGCGCATCCACCAGCAACTGAAACTTAACTCCTTTGGGAGGCTGCATCAGAAAGTCTTTAAAGATCAGTTTGATTTCCGATTTCATGAAAGATCCTGATCAAGGGGTTCTTCGTAGGCGTAAAACGTCCATTCCGAGTCTTCACCGACCAACAGAGTGTCGTAATCCGCATGGTTTTCAACCGGGTGTTCGCAGCCTTCACCCGTGGCGTTGCAGGTGCTGTCCTGCAAGACGGCAACCTTTTTTCTGTCCTTGAGTTTGTACGCCAGTCCGGGTTTTTCGCTGTCGCCCAAGCGTTCAATGATCACTTGCAGGTAACGGTACGAAGTCATCGCGACAACGGGTGAGCCCATGTCGATGGGGGCAGGACGGCCTGTTCCGGCAAAACCACTGTGTTGTTGGGGAAGCAGCTTGTTGGACATGGGCGGACAGCCGCAGGCGACATAGTCATCTACCAACGCTGCCGGGCCTGCAGGCAATATCAGCGTTCTTTCACCCACGGCCACGATCGGTCCTTTGCCGGGACCGCAAACCGGACAACTGGCGATTTGCCCGATGGAAGCGATGATTTTTCCTTCAATCTTGAGGTTTTCGTTTCCCTCAAGTATCACGCCGCCCGTCGAAGTCGGGCCTCCTTTTGACGCCAGCTTTCGTCCTGAAGACATGGGCATCCTTCCCATGGAAAAAACAAAAATGTAGTTGATAACTCTCGAACTGCCAGCTGCCTACACTTGGTGTTACACATGTCCCGTGGGAGCATGCAGGTCAGAAATGTACGGAGGCGAACTCAATGTTGCGGATACGCGGAACCGTCGGCGACGTGCCGGTGGATTTGACGGTGGAACTGGATGACAGCGACTGGGCGAAGCTGGGCTCAGCCCTTGGCGCACAGCCGCAGATAGCCCAAGCGGCGGCCGTAGCGGTGCCAGCGGCGAAACCGCAGAATCAGGACGATGCTTTGTGGCAGGTCGCCAGGGATTTACTGCGCAAGGCTGGCCAGCTCAGCGGGCCGGATCTGCTTGAGCAACTGGAAGGCCTGACCGGCAGCGCGGTGTCAGGCAAGCGCCTGCTGGTACGACTGCGCCACAGTTCGGACGTAAAAGTGGTGAGCGGCGGGGATACGCCGCTCTACAGCTGGATCGAGTGAACCGCAAAAGATCGCAGCCTGCGGCACCTCCTACAGATGCAGCGTTCATCCGCAAAATGCGCGGTGAACACAATCCCGTGTAGGAGCTGCCGAAGGCTGCGATCTTTTGATCTTAATAAAGCGCAGCAAACATCTTGCGACGGTACACCGTCACCAGCGGATGATCGTTGCCCAAGAGCTCGAACACCTGCAGCAAGGTTTTGTGCGGCAGGCCTTCGCCATAACTGCGATTGCGGATGAACAGCTTGAGCAGCGCCTCCAGCGCCGCCTCGTATTGCTGGCGCGCCAGTTGCTGAATCGCCAGTTGATACACCGCTTCATCGTCCTGCGGATCTTTCGCCAGACGCGCTTTCAGGTCAGCTGCATCTGGCAGGTCACGCGCCAGACCGAGGAACTTGATCTGTGCCTTGGCCCCGGCCAGCGCGGCTTTGTGTTCGTCACTCTTGACTGCATCCAGCACGGTTTGCGCTTCGTCCAGCTCGCCGCGTTCAGTCAGGCAGCGCGCGTAGAGGATCAGGGCCTTGGCGTTGCTGTTGTCCTCAGTGAGCATGACCACCAGCGCCGCTTCGGCATCGGCGTAACGACCGTCATCGAACAATGCCTGAGCCTGTTCGAACGGATCGGCGGCGGCCGGTGGCGGCATCTGCACATGAGGCTCAAGCAGCGCGCGTACGGCGGATTCCGGTTGTGCACCGGCAAAACCGTCGACCGGTTGGCCGTCCTTGAACAGCACCACGGTCGGCAGGCTGCGAATGCCGAAGCGGGCGACGATGTCTTGCTCGATGTCGCAGTTGACCTTGGCCAGCAGCAATTCGCCCTGATAGCTCTCGGCAATGCCCTGCAGCATCGGCATCAACGCCTTGCACGGCGCACACCATTCGGCCCAGAAATCCACCAGCACCGGTTTGTTGAAAGAGGCCTCGATCACCGACTGGTCGAAATCGGCCGTCGTGGCGTCGAAGATGTACGGCGTTTGCTCACTCATGGGGGATCTCGTCAAAGCGTGGATGGGGCAACTATACGGCTTGGCGGGGGGTGGCCGGAAGCGGTCAGCTTTTGAGAGGTGTGTTGCATGGGCGGACGCCTTCGCGAGCAGGCTCGCTCCTACCCTGGAATGCATTCCCCTGTGGGAGCGAGCCTGCTCGCGAAGCTTTTAATCAGCGCCGCGCATGGTAGAGGCTGACATGCCTGAATTCTTCCGGCTCCGCCAGATCCGGCAACGTCATCGCTTCAAGCATCTCGATGCGCTCATACAGCGGATGGCGAAAATCCCGAACCCGCGAATCCGCCACCAACGCCTCACGGCCACGACTTAAAAATGCATCGAGCAACGGCAGATTCGCCCGGTCGTACAACACGTCCGCCACCAGAATCAGATCAAACCGATCCGCCTCGGCAAAGAAATCCGTCGAGTAATTCATCCCTACGCCATTCAGCGAGGCATTCGCCCGACACGCGGAAATCGCCAGCGGATCCAGATCGCACGCCACCACCTCCAGCGCCCCGGCCTTCGCCGCCGCGATCCCGGCAATCCCGGAACCAGCACCGAAATCCAGCACACGCTTGCCGCGCACCCACTCGGGAAACTCCGCCAGATAGCGCGCCACTGCCAGACCGCTGGCCCAGCAGAAACCCCAGTACGGTGGCTCGTGCAGAATTCGCTGAATTTCTTCCTGGCTGAATTCGCGATCCATGTTGTCGCCATCGATCAGCCATAGCTGTAAATCAGTGTCCGGCAATGCACAGACCTTGAGTCTGGCGTCGCCGAGCAACTCACCCAACGCCCGTTGCAGGTCGAGCGGTGCCGTCATGGTGCTTTGACAAATTGCAGCTGGCCCAACGCCTGAGTGGTCGGCTGGCTGATGGTTTGCGAAGGCAGATGCAGGATCAACTGACCGGACTGGCTGGCGCGCCCGCGCAGTTCAACCCGCGCACCGGCGGGGAAGGCGTCCGGGTTGAAGCGCAGGCGGAACGGCAGGATCTGGTTGTTGCCGATCAGGCTGGAACTGGCGAGCAATTGTTGCGGGCGATCCTTCTCGTCGATCACCAGCAATGCCAGTTCGACTTCGGCGCCGGCCGGTACGCCTTGCAGAGTGCCGCTCAGTTCCCGTTGATAAGCCGGCAGCGGGCCAAGCTCGGCGGCCTCTTTGGCTTTTTTCTGCGCTTGTTGCGGCGCCGGGCCCGGCGTTGGCGGCTGGGGCTTGGGTGCATCGCTGCCACAGGCCACCAGCAGGCTGAAAAGACTGAGCAAAACGAGCGGACGTAACGGCATTGGATGCTCCGGCAAAATGAAATCCATGGATCAAACGATCATGCCGTTCTGTATACCGCAAAGCCTATGGCTTGTCTTGCCACCGGGATGCGCTACCATGGCCCTCCCTTTTTTTGTTGCCAGCCACCATGCACTGTCCCTTCTGCGGTGCCAACGACACCAAGGTCATCGACTCGCGTCTGGTCGCCGAGGGCGAACAGGTGCGCCGCCGGCGTGAATGCCTGGCCTGCGGCGAGCGTTTCACGACGTTCGAGACGGCCGAACTGGTGTTGCCGCGCCTGATCAAAACCGACGGCAGCCGCCAACCGTTCGACGAAGAAAAACTCCGCGCCGGCATGCAACGCGCCCTGGAGAAACGTCCGGTAAGCGTCGAGCGCCTCGAATCCTCTCTGGTTCACATCAAGCACAAGCTGCGCGCCACCGGCGAGCGCGAGGTCAAATCCCTCGTGGTCGGCGAACTGGTCATGGCCGAATTGCAAAAGCTTGATGAAGTCGCCTACATCCGTTTCGCCTCGGTGTACAAACGCTTCCAGGACCTCAACGAATTCCGCGAAGAAATCGACCGCCTCGCCCGTGAACCGGTGAAAGAATGACCACCGTCGCCGAGCAGGCCATCCTCGACGCCCACTTCATGGCGCGCGCGCTGGAACTGGCGCGCAAAGGTCACTACACCACCCATCCCAATCCTCGGGTCGGCTGCGTGGTGGTGCGTGATGGGCAGATCGTCGGCGAAGGCTGGCATGAACGCGCCGGCGAACCCCACGCTGAAGTCCACGCGTTGCGCGCCGCTGGTGAACTGGCCCGTGGCGCTACAGCTTATGTGACCCTCGAGCCGTGCAGCCACCATGGACGCACGCCGCCGTGTGCCGATGCGCTGGTGAATGCCGGTGTTGGCCGAGTCGTAGCGGCGATGCGTGATCCCAATCCGCAAGTCGCCGGACGTGGTTTGCAGCGCCTGGCCGATGCCGGTATCGCCACTGAAAGTGGTGTGCTCGAAGCCGAGGCGCACAAGCTCAATCAAGGTTTCCTGAAACGCATGGAACACGGCTTGCCGTTTGTGCGGGTCAAGTTGGCCATGAGTCTCGACGGGCGCACGGCGATGGAAAGCGGCGAAAGCCAATGGATCACCGGCCCGGCCGCGCGTTCGGCGGTCCAGCGGTTGCGCGCTCAGGCAGCGGTGGTGCTGACCGGTGCCGACACCGTGCTGGCCGATGGTGCGCGCTTGACTGTTCGCGCTGACGAACTCGGTCTGGACAGCGAGCAAACCGCGCTGGCCATGAGTCGCCCACCGCTGCGCGTGCTGATCGATGGACGCCTGCGGGTGCCGCTGGATGCGCCGTTCTTCAAGGCTGGCCCGGCTTTGGTCGCCACCTGTGTCGCGATCGAAGAGCAATACGCTCACGGCCCCGAGTGCCTGATCGTGCCGGGTGACGATGGTCAGGTCGACCTGCATCAATTACTCATCGAACTGGCCAACCGTGGCACCAACGAGGTGCTGGTCGAGGCCGGCCCACGCTTGGCCGGAGCCTTTGCTCAGCTCGGTCTGGTCGACGAATTCGTGATCTTCATCGCCGGCAAGTTTCTCGGCTCTACGGCGCGTCCGCTGCTGGACTGGCCGTTGGCGTATATGAAGGACGCCCCGGAGCTGAAAATCACTGAAATTCGCGCGGTGGGCGATGACTGGCGAGTCACTGCCATCCCTGTCCTTTCGGCGAGCGTATAATTCCCGGCCATCGTTATTACGCTGGCTTAGTTCTCAAGGAGAACCCCATGTTTACCGGCATCATCGAATCCATCGGCAGTATCCGCGCACTGATCCCAAAGGGCGGTGATGTGCGGGTCCACGTCGCCACCGGCAAGCTCGACCTGAGCGACGTCAAACTCGGCGACAGCATTGCAGTCAACGGCGTCTGCCTGACGGCGGTTGAACTGCCGGGCGACGGCTTCGCAGCCGATGTCAGCCGTGAAACGCTGGACTGCACCGCCATGAACGACCTGAAAAGCGGCAGCCCGGTCAATCTGGAAAAAGCCCTGACCCCGACCACCCGTCTCGGCGGGCACCTGGTCAGCGGTCACGTCGACGGCGTCGGCGAAATCGTCTCGCGCAGCGACAATGCCCGTGCCGTGGAATTTCGCATCCGCGCGCCGAAAGACCTGGCCAAGTACATCGCCCACAAAGGCTCGATCACCGTCGACGGCACCAGCCTGACCGTGAACGAAGTCGATGGCGCCGAGTTCATGCTGACGATCATTCCGCACACACTGAGCGAAACCATCATGGCGTCGTACAAGCCAGGTCGCCGGGTGAATCTGGAGGTCGATTTACTGGCGCGCTATCTGGAGCGTCTGCTCTTGGGCGACAAGGCCGCAGAGTCCGGCTCTTCACAAAAGCCTGGTGGCACCATCACCGAAAGCTTTCTGGCCGCCAACGGCTACCTCAAATCCTGACTGAAGGGGGTGCCTTGTGGCGCTCAATAGCATCGAAGAACTGGTCGAAGACATCCGCCAAGGCAAGATGGTCATCCTCATGGATGACGAAGACCGCGAGAACGAAGGCGACCTGATCATGGCCGCCGAATGCTGCAAGGCCGAGCACATCAACTTCATGGCCAAGCACGCCCGTGGCCTGATCTGCATGCCGATGAGCCGTGAGCGCTGCGAGCTGTTGAAGCTGCCATTGATGGCGCCGCGCAACGGTTCCGGTTTCGGCACCAAGTTCACCGTCTCGATCGAAGCCGCCGAAGGCGTGACCACCGGTATCTCCGCCGCTGACCGTGCGCGCACCGTGCAAGCGGCTGCCGCCAAAGACGCCAAGGCTGAGGACATCGTCAGCCCCGGCCACATCTTCCCGCTGATGGCTCAGGCCGGCGGCACCCTCGCTCGCGCCGGCCACACCGAAGCCGCTTGCGACCTCGCGCGCATGGCGGGTTTCGAGCCGAGCGGGGTGATCTGCGAAGTCATGAACGACGACGGCACCATGTCTCGTCGCGCCGAACTCGAAGAGTTTGCCGCTGTACACAACATCAAGATCGGCACCATCGCCGACCTGATTCACTACCGGATGATCCACGAACGTACCGTTCAGCGGATTGCCGAGCAGCCACTGGACAGCGAGCTGGGCCAATTCAACCTGGTGACCTATCGTGATTCGGTGGAAGGCGACGTGCACATGGCGCTGACCCTGGGTACCGTTTGCGCTGAAGAACCAACACTGGTTCGTGTGCACAACATGGACCCGCTGCGCGACCTGTTGATGGTCAAGCAGCCGGGCCGCTGGAGCCTGCGTGCCGCCATGGCTGCGGTTGCCGAGGCGGGTAGCGGCGTAGTTTTGCTGCTCGGTCACCCGCTCGATGGCGACGTGCTGCTGGCGCATATCCGCGAAACCGGTGATCAGGCCGTGCCGAAAAAACCGACGACTTACAGCATCGTCGGTGCCGGTTCGCAGATCCTGCGTGACCTCGGTGTGCGCAAAATGCGCCTGATGTCTGCACCAATGAAATTTAATGCGATATCCGGTTTCGATCTGGAAGTTGTAGAATACGTGCCCTCCGAATAATGACCGGTTGTTTCCGGACCCGAATTCGCGGCAAATAAATCACTGAGGGACGCGTAGCAGACGCGTCCCGGCTCTTTAAGAGAACTGACGAATGACCCTGAAGACCATCGAAGGTACCTTCATCGCCCCTAAAGGCCGCTACGCTTTGGTAGTGGGCCGTTTCAACAGCTTCGTGGTTGAAAGCCTGGTCAGCGGTGCAGTTGATGCCCTGGTTCGCCACGGCGTGAGCGAAAGCGACATCACCATCATCCGCGCACCTGGCGCCTTCGAAATCCCGCTGGTTGCGCAGAAAGTCGCCCAGAAAGGTGAATTCGCAGCCATCATCGCCCTCGGCGCGGTCATTCGTGGCGGTACTCCGCACTTCGAATACGTGGCAGGCGAGTGCACCAAGGGTCTGGCCCAAGTGTCCATGGAGTTCGGCGTGCCGGTCGCTTTCGGCGTCCTGACCGTTGATTCCATCGAGCAAGCCATCGAACGTTCCGGCACCAAGGCCGGTAACAAAGGTGCCGAAGCTGCCCTGTCCGCTCTGGAAATGGTCAGCCTGCTGGCACAGTTGGAGGCCAAGTGATTAGCGACGAAAGCGATCGTTTCAACCCGCGCGAACCGCGTCCAACCGACGCCGGCAAGCCTTCGAAAAGTGAAAAGCGCCGTGCTGCCCGTCAGTTGGCGACTCAAGCGTTGTATCAGCGTCACATGGCCAAGACTTCGCTGAACGAAATCGAAGCGCAGTTTCGCGTCGACAACGATTTCACCTTCGCCGATGCCAGCTACTTCCACGATATCCTGCACGGTGTTCCGGCCAGTCTGACCGAGATCGACACTGCGCTGGCACCGTGCCTGGACCTGACCATCGAAGAGCTCGACCCGGTTGAACTGTGCGTACTGCGCCTGTCGACCTGGGAACTGCTCAAGCGCGTCGACGTGCCGTACCGCGTGGTGATCAACGAAGGGATCGAACTGGCGAAAGTCTACGGTTCCACCGACGGTCACAAGTTCGTCAACGGTGTGCTCGACAAGCTGGCACCGCGCCTGCGTGAAGCTGAAGTGAAGGCGTTCAAGCGCTAATCGGCGCTTGAATCCTTTGTCTCAGCCATGGGCGAGTTTGAGCTGATCCGTAATTTCTTCGCCGCCGCGCCTTGTGCGCAGGGCGGCGAAGGCGTTGCTCTGGGGATCGGCGATGACTGTGCCTTGCTCGCTGTTCCTTCCGGGGAGCAGTTGGCGATCTCCACCGATACGCTGGTGGCCGGTGTGCATTTCGCCGATCCCTGCGATCCGTTTTTGCTCGGTCAGCGCTCGCTGGCCGTCGCGGTCAGCGATCTGGCCGCTATGGGCGCCACGCCTGTTGCCTTTACCCTTGCCCTGACTTTACCGACGGTGACCGCCGATTGGCTGCAAGCCTATGCCCGCGGTTTGAACCGTATGGCGCAGAGTTGCGGCGTCGCGCTGGTCGGTGGCGACACCACGCGCGGGCCGTTGAGCCTGACGGTGACCGTGTTTGGTCGCGTGCCTGCGGGTCAGGCATTGACCCGCAGCGGTGCGCAGCCGGGCGATTTGCTCTGTGTCGGCGGTGAGCTGGGCAATGCGGCCGGCGCCTTGCCTTTGGTGCTCGGTCAGCGTGACGCCGAGCCTGATATCGCCCAACCGCTGCTCGATCATTACTGGTCACCACAACCGCAACTCGCCCTCGGTCAGGCCCTGCGTAGCAAAGCCACGTCGGCGCTGGATATCTCCGATGGCCTGCTCGCCGATTGCGGCCACATTGCGCTGGCCTCAAAGGTGCGACTTGAGATTGAACGCGAGCGCGTACCGCTGTCGGATGCATTAGTGGCGTTTCTCGGTCAGCGCGGCGCCGAGCGTGCAGCGCTGAGCGGTGGCGATGATTACGTGCTGGCGTTCACCCTGCCGTCCGTCGAGTTGCCGGCGCTGCTGGCCAATGGCTGGCCGATCCATGTGATCGGTCGCGTGGCCGAAGGGCAGGGCGTGGTGCTGCTGGATCGCGAAGGGCACGACATCACCCCGCAAACCCGGGGCTATCAACATTTTCAGGAGACACCGTGACAGATCACCCGAAACAGGTTCCGGCCGAATTCGTTCCGCCGTCGGTCTGGCGCAATCCCTGGCATTTCCTCGCGTTCGGTTTTGGTTCCGGCACCTTGCCGAAAGCCCCGGGCACGTGGGGCTCGTTAGTTGCGCTACCCTTTATCCCGTTGTGGCAGATGCTGCCCGACTGGGGTTACTGGCTGATGCTCGGGATCACCATGCTGTTCGGCTTCTGGCTGTGCGGCAAAGTCGCCGACGATCTGCGGGTCCACGACCACGAAGGCATCGTCTGGGACGAAATGGTCGGCATGTGGATCACCCTGTGGCTGGTACCGGAAGGCTGGTACTGGTTGCTCGCGGGTTTCCTGGTGTTCCGCTTCTTCGATATTCTCAAGCCGTGGCCGATCCGCTGGATCGACCGGCACGTGCATGGCGGCGTCGGCATCATGCTCGATGACGTGCTGGCCGGTGTGTTTGCCTGGCTGGCGATGCAGGGTCTGGTGTGGATTTTCGCCTGATTCCGAGGGATATCAGGGTCAAGTGAGGGGACTAGGGATGGCTCGACGCTGTTTGGCGCTGGTGTTTTTTGCTTTGCTGGGCACGGTGGTCAGTGCGCAGGAAGCTGCGCCGACGCCGGCGGTCATCCACTTGGCCAGCGAAGACTGGGAAGACTACACCGCCGCCGACGGCCATGGCCTCGGTTGGGACGTGTTGCGCAATGTGTTCGAGCCGGCCGGGGTAAAGCTGGATATACGCACGGTGCCCTACACCCGTTCGGTAGGGCTGGTGCAGTTGAAGGAAGTCGACGCACTGGTCGGCTCTTATCGTGACGAAGCCGAAAAGGTCTTGTACCCGCACTGGAATTTCGATTCCGATCACATCTACGCGCTGGGCTTGGCGAGCAACCCGGTGCCGACCCAGGCGACGCTGGGCAAGTATCGACTGGCCTGGGTACGCGGCTATCGTTACGAAAACTACCTGCCGAACATCAAGCGTTACAACCAGATCGAGCGGCGTACCGGGATCCTGTCGATGCTCAAGCAGGGGCGGGCGGATTACTACATCGATGCGCTGACCGAGATTGAAGCGGTGGTGAAAACGGCGACGGATCCAACGCAGTATCGCTATTCGCATCTGATCGAGTTGCCGCTTTTTCTAGGCTTCGCTGACACTCCACAGGCACGGGCGCTGATGGCGCTGTATGACCAGCGTGTGGAGCAGTTGGTGAAGAGCGGCGAGTTGAAGCCGATCTTCGAGAAGTGGAAACAGCCGTATCCGTTCAACTCGAACTGAAGGTCTGCACAAATCCCCTGTAGGCCTTCGCCTGCTCGCGATAGCGGTCTAACTCAAACATTGATGTGGCTGACACACCGCTATCGCGAGCAGGCTCACTCCTACAAGGGAGCTGCGGCGTCCATGAGGTAGTTATCAAACTTTTTGATCGTTATCCCCGATAATTCAGCCTAAGCGCCGGTAGGAACCTGCTGTTACAATGCCGGCCTGCGAATTTTCAGACTCTTTAGATCAGGAGCACACCGGTGCCTGTCGTCTTTGTCGCCGCTTCCAAGCTGCCAACGCCTTTTGCGCAATTCACCATGCACGGTTTTCTCGATGAAGCCACCGGCCGCGAGCACGTCGTGCTGAGCCTGGGTGAAATTGCCGACGGTGCCCCGGTACTCGGCCGTTTGCACTCCGAATGCCTGACGGGCGATGCCTTGTTCAGCCAGCGCTGCGACTGCGGCTCGCAACTGGAAGGCGCGCTCAAAGCCATCGCCCGTGAAGGCCGTGGCGTGTTGCTGTACCTGCGTCAGGAAGGTCGCGGCATCGGTCTGCTGAACAAGATCCGTGCCTACGAGTTGCAGGACGGCGGCGCCGACACCGTTGAAGCCAACGAACGTCTGGGCTTTGCCGCTGACCAGCGCGACTACGCCATGTGCCTGCCGATGCTGGAGCACTTGGGTGTGAAATCCCTACGTCTGATGACCAACAACCCGCGCAAGGTCAAAGCCTTGACCGACATGGGCATTACCGTCGCCGAGCGCGTGCCGTTGCACACCGGTCACAACCCGCACAACAAACTCTATCTGGCAACCAAGGCCAGCAAGCTCGATCACATGATGGGCAACGAGCATCAGGGCGAGGTCGATCGCGCGTGACTCGTGGTCAGGTGCGGCGCCGGTTGTCGGTCGATTGGTGGAAATACCTCGCACTGGCGCTGGTGCCGTTGTTTGTCCTCAACGCCCTGTTCGGCCAGGGCGAAGGGATTCTGCCAGTACTGGCGATGCCGTTTTTCATTGCCGGCGTCGCGTCGATGTTTGTCAGCCTGAAGTTCTTCGGTCGCTACAAACATGCACTGATCGCCACGCAAAAAGCCCTCGATACCCCGGATGAACCTGCAGCGTGGATTGCCCTCGCAGCCCGTCGTCGTGCGGCTTTTCTCGCCGCAGCCTTGCCGGCGTGGATCGGCGCACTGGCGGTGTTTGTCGGTCTTGAAGCCGTGCCGCTGATGCTGCTGGCACTGTCCACGGCGGTGCTGTTTTATCTCTACCGTATCCCGCGTCAACTCGGCTGATGCGTCGTCTCTGGCTGGCGCTTCTGCTGCTGGCCGTCAGTGGCCCGGTGCTGGCGAACCTGCGGGTGGTCAGCCTCGCGCCGTCGCTTTCTGAAATTGTCGTTGAACTGGATTCGGCTGATCTGTTGGTCGGTGTGCTGGATGCCGGGGAGCGTCCTGCTGAAATTGCCAACGTCCCCTCTGTCGGCCGCTATGGCCAACTCGACATGGAACAACTGCTCAGCCTCAAGCCTGATTTATTGTTGCTGTGGCCCGGCAGTGTCGGCCCTGCGCAGCGTGATCAGCTCAAGCGCCTGGGCATCCCGACCTTCGTCGCTGAACCGCATTCCCTTGAGCAACTCACTACCCAGATAGAAGCCATTGCCGCGCAATTGGGGCGACCTGAACGTGGGGTGAAACGGGCTTCGGAGATGCGCAAACAACTCGCAGAGCTGCGCCAGCGCTATCGCCGGGACGTGCCGTTGCGGGTGTTTTATCAGGTGTGGGACAAGCCGCTGTACACCGTCGGTGGCGGGCAAATCATCAGTGATGCGCTGGAAGTGTGCGGGGCGCGCAATGTGTTCAGCGATCTGAGTCTGCCGGCGCCGCAGGTGAGTATTGAGGCGGTGTTGCAGCGCGATCCAGAGGTGATTCTGGCGAGTGATCGGGCGCAGCTGAATGCGTGGAAGGCGTGGCCGCAGGTAGCAGCGGTGAAGCAGGCAAAGTTACTGTTGGTCACCGACAAAGGCCTTGAGCGCCCAAGTGGCCAAATGATCAGCGCTACCGCCAAACTCTGCCAATTGATCGCGCCTGACCGCTGAAACCGTGGTGACTTCTTCGCGA
>NZ_WXVV01000032.1 GCF_013433315.1 Pseudomonas crudilactis
GGCGTTGCCGGTCAGAACGAGGTTTTCCAGGTTGGCGCCCAGCGTCCAGTCGACCGAAGAGCGAACAGTGTCGATTTCACTGATCAATGTACTGCTCTCGGTGATGGTGTCGCCGACGTTGTCGACGATGTAGGTGTCATTGCCCAGTCCGCCTTCCAGGCGGTCGGCACCGAGGCCACCGTCGAGAATGTTGTTGCCGTCGTTGCCGACCAGACGGTTGCTGACTTCGTTGCCCGTGGCGTTGATGTTGTCACTGCCGGTCAGCAGCAGGTTCTCGACGTTGGCGCCAAGGCTGTAGCTGACACTGGCGAAAACCCGGTCGAGTGCGGTCAGCGAAGCGTCGGTTTCGATCACCACGTCGTTGACGTTATCGACGTAATAGGTGTCGACGCCAGCGCCGCCGATCATGGTGTCCGCGCCGAGACCGCCATCGAACGTATTGTTTTGATCGTTGCCGGTCAGGGTGTTGTTCAGACTGTTGCCAGTGCCATTGAGGGCGTTGCCGGTCAGAACGAGGTTTTCCAGGTTGGCGCCCAGCGTCCAGTCGACCGAAGAGCGAACAGTGTCGATTTCACTGATCAATGTACTGCTCTCGGTGATGGTGTCACCGACGTTGTCGACGATGTAGGTGTCATTGCCCAGACCACCTTCTAGGCGGTCGGCGCCGAGGCCACCGTCGAGAATGTTGTTGCCGTCGTTGCCGACCAGACGATTGCTGACTTCGTTGCCCGTGGCGTTGATGTTGTCGCTGCCGATCAGCAGCAGGTTTTCGACGTTCGCGGCGAGGCTGTAGCTGACGCTGGCGAAAACCCGGTCGAGTGCGGTCAGCGAAGCGTCGGTTTCGATCACCACGTCGTTGACGTTATCGACGTAATAGGTGTCGACGCCAGCGCCACCTTCCATGCGGTCGGCACCGAGGCCACCGTCGAGCGTGTTGCTGCCATCGTTGCCGACCAGGCGGTTGCTGACTTCGTTGCCGGTGGCGTTGATGTTGTCGCTGCCGATCAGCAGCAGGTTCTCGACGTTGGCGCCGAGGGTGTAGCTGATGCTGGAAAACACCCGGTCGAGTGCGGTCAGCGAAGCATCGGTTTCGATGACCACGTCGTTGACGTTATCGACGTAATAAGTGTCGATGCCCGCGCCGCCGATCATGGTGTCCGCGCCGAGGCCGCCATTGAGGGTGTTGTTCAGGTCGTTACCGGTGAGCGTGTCGTCAAAGGCTGAGCCGATAGCATTTTCGATCTGCGCACCGTAGGCAATCGCCAAACCATCATTGAGCAGGTTGGTGCCGTCGGTGAACGCTTTGCCTATTTGACTGAAGGCTCCTTCGTTGAGATTCAGGCTGACGGCCGCTAACTGGTTACTGGCATCAATCGTATCGTTGCCGCCGGCGTCCCAGATGGTCTCGAAAACCGATTGATTGGCGCCCCATTTGTATACGTTGTCACCGTTCTGCCAAAGCATGTTGGCACCGTATAGCTTCTGGATTGCCAGGATATCCAGCAACATGGGCGTGGTTGGCTGGAACGAGTAGGCATTGTTGTAACTCATGACCGTGAAGTGCGAGTCGTCCAGCAACGGCGAAATCACGTTGCTGTTGGATGCACTGGCTTCGAAAGGATGCTTGAGGCCCAGCGCATGACCGATCTCATGCACGAACGTCATGTAGTCGTAAGTGCCTTTGCCCGGGTCCGGATTGTTTGTCGATGGCCCGATCCATACGTCGCCTGCCAATGGCGTTCTATCTGGAAAGTACGCCCACGCAGCGGTCTTCGGATCCATGCCCGCGTATCCACCGAATCGCAGATCGCCAGCGCTGTTGATGTTGTCACTGACCAGTGTGAACTTGATGTTCGCCACCGAACTCCACGTGCTGAGGGCGCTGGTTATAGCCGTCTGTTGCGCGGTGGTCAGGTTGAAACTGTTCAGGAATTCGTTGTCAGGGCTGTAATCCTTGGCGAAGTACGATTGGCCGGGTGTTACAAAACTGTAGGTCAGCCGTGTCGAAAAAAAATCTTCACCGCCAAAGTCGGGGCTCAGCCACTGCGTGCCATAGATCAGGCTATCAGTCTGAGCATTGCCGGTTAAAAACGACGATTGGGTGAGTGCATAGCCAAGTGGAGACGACATTCGAATATCCTGAGAGGGTTTGCGACCGTCCTGATGTGGTCGCTACTGGCGATAATTTTGTATCAGATCCTGCGTCAATTGATATCACTGAGCCATTACTTTTTTTCAGCGCAACGTCAGAAAACTGACTCAGTGATATATCGGAAAGGTTGGCAATATCTGCAGGAAAACCTGTTGTTATCCTTGCGCGGGTCAACGCGCATCAATATTCGACGAGACATCCCATGATCACCCTCATCCGTGAAACCTTCCCTGTCGGCCCGCTCCAGTGCAATTGCACCATCATCGGCGATCCGGTCACAAAGAAAGCCATCGTTGTCGACCCCGGAGGCAATCCGGACATGATCATGGCGCGGCTCGATGCGCATGGTCTGAAAGTCGTCAGCATCATTCACACCCACGCACACCTTGATCACTTTCTCGCTTCGGGGCAGATGAAAGAAAAAACCGGGGCGACCCTGCATTTGCACAAAGAAGACCAGTTCCTCTGGGACAACCTCGAAATGCAATGCCAGATGTTCGGTGTGCCATACACCCCGGTGCCATCGCCAGATCGATGGTTGAGCGATGACGAAGAGTTGGCCTGTGGTTGTGGTGTGGCGCTGCATACGCCTGGACATACACCCGGTTCCATGAGCTTTTGGTTTTCCGAGGCTAAGCTGTTGATAGCTGGCGACACGCTGTTTCGTCGCGGCGTAGGGCGCACGGATTTGTGGGGCGGCGATCAGGCGACCATCGTGCGTTCGATCAAGCAGCGGCTATATACGCTGGACGAGGATGCGACCGTGGTGACCGGTCACGGGCCGGATACGCGTCTGGGTGATGAAATGCGCGAAAACCCGTTCGTCAGGGCCTAAATATTTTGTCACGAGTGTCCGGCGGAATTTTTGTGCATTGTCATGATCAAACGCCCGCGCAGGTCCATTAGCCAATTGGGCCGCTGCACCACAGAATGCGAAAACCAGGAGCTCTCCATGTTCACCACGCGTCGTTTGATTATTGTCGCTACTGCCGTGGCCGTGCTGTCCGGCTGCGCCTCGCCTAACCCGTATGACAATCAAGGCCAGGCCGACGGTGGCTCGCAAGGCATGAGCAAAACCGCCAAGTACGGCGGCCTGGGTGCTCTGGCCGGTGCGCTTGCCGGCGCCGCTATCGACCACAACAATCGCGGCAAAGGTGCCTTGATCGGTGCCGCCGTGGTGGGCGCTTCCGCTGCCGGTTACGGCTACTACGCCGATCAGCAGGAAAAGAAACTGCGCGCGAGCATGGCCAATACCGGTGTTGAAGTGCAGCGTCAGGGCGATCAAATCAAACTGATCATGCCGGGCAACATCACTTTCGCCACCGATTCGGCGAATATCGCTTCCAGCTTCTACCAACCGTTGAACAACCTCGCGGGCTCGTTGAAAGAGTTCAGCCAGAACCAGATCGAAATTGTCGGCTACACCGACAGCACCGGCAGCCGCCAGCACAACATGGACCTGTCCCAGCGTCGTGCGCAGAGCGTGGCGACCTACCTGACTTCGCAAGGTGTCAGCGGTGCCAACCTGTCGGCCCGTGGTGCCGGTCCCGATAACCCGATTGCCAGCAACGGTGACGTCAATGGCCGGGCGCAGAACCGCCGCGTTGAAGTCAACCTGAAGGCGATTCCGGGCCAGCAGTATGGTGGTCAGCAGCAACAGCAGCCGGGCACGGTTCAGCAGTATCCGTAAGCGAATGCCTGAATGAAGAAATGCCCGGTCCTGTGATCGGGTATTTTTTGTCTGGCCTGTGCCGGCCCCTTCGCGAGCAAGCTCGCTCCCACATTTGAAATGCATTCCCCTGTGGGAGCGAGCCTGCTCGCGAAGGGGCCGCTACAAACACCGAAGATTACAGACACAAAAAAGCCCCCGGGACACATCACTGTCCGGGGGCTTTTTGTTTGTCAGCGAAGGCTGATTACTTCTTCAGACCATAGTGCTCATCGAGCATGCCCGGCGAGTTCGGGGTCTTCGGTGCGTAATCACGTGGCGGCTCCTGGTCGCGCGGTGGCGTCAGGCGTTCACGTGGCGCGACTGCCGCGTCAGCGTGCAGGGCAGCGATCAGGCGCTGGCGGGTCTGCTCGTCCAGGGCCAGACGATTGGCGCCCTCGGCGAGATGATCCTGCACTTCCTGATAGCTCTGGGTCAGCTTCTTGACCAGCATCGCGGTGCTGTTGAAGTGGGTGACCACTTCGTTTTGATAACTGTCGAAACGCTCCTGGATATCATCCAGTTGACGCTGCGTACGGCTCGGCGCGGCGTTCGGCGCAACGCGCGCGATCAGGAATCCAATGGCGACACCCACAACCAGGGCAAGAGTCGGTAACAACCAAACTAAGAGCGAGTGTTCCACGAGTCCTTCCTCTATAAACGGCTTTGCTTTACGTTAACGGCTCGAACCTGCGCTGTATACCGCGATTCACTCGCAATAGATTGGCACAGACAATTTGCTAGACGAGTCGACCCGATTCGAGGTCACGGAGTTCCTTCCTTGCTGATGCGTGAAACCCCTGTAGTGATTGATGGCCCTATCGGCCAGATCGAAGCTTTGTACCTGGATAATGAACAGCCGCGCGGCATCGCGCTGATCTGCCATCCGAACCCGGTGCAGGGCGGCACCATGCTCAACAAGGTCGTCTCGACCCTGCAGCGCACCGCGCGCGACGCGGGCCTGATCACCTTGCGTTTCAACTATCGCGGCGTTGGTGCCAGCGAAGGTTCCCACGACATGGGCACCGGCGAGGTCGACGACGCTCAGGCTGCCGCCAAGTGGCTGCGTGATAAACACCCGGATCTGCCGCTGACCCTGTTCGGTTTCTCCTTCGGAGGATTTGTTGCAGCAAGTCTCGGCGGTCGACTCGAAGCGCAGGGCGTACAGCTCAAGCACCTGTTCATGGTTGCGCCGGCGGTGATGCGTCTGGGCGAGCAGGATCAACTGCCGCAGCAGGGTGAACTCACGGTGATCCAGCCGGAAACCGACGAGGTCATCGATCCGCAGCTGGTTTACGACTGGTCGGAAAAACTCCAGCGCCCCCATGAGCTGCTGAAAGTGGCAGAATGCGGACACTTTTTTCATGGCAAGCTGACCGATCTCAAGGATCTGATCCTGCCGCGTCTCTCGAATTGATTGCAGTCTGACAAGCGATTACCCATGACGAACCGTACCCGAATCCTCACCGGCATCACCACCACCGGCACGCCGCACCTGGGCAACTACGCCGGCGCCATCCGCCCGGCGATCCTCGCCAGCCGCGACAGCAATGCCGACTCGTTCTACTTCCTGGCCGACTACCACGCCCTGATCAAATGCGATGACCCGCTGCGCATCCAGCGTTCGCGTCTGGAAATCGCCGCGACCTGGCTGGCCGGTGGCCTCGATGTCGACCGCGTGACTTTCTACCGCCAGTCCGACATCCCGGAAATCCCTGAACTGACCTGGCTGCTGACCTGCGTTGCCGCCAAGGGCCTGCTCAACCGTGCGCACGCCTACAAGGCGTCGGTCGACAAGAACGTCGAAACCGGTGAAGACCCGGATGCTGGCATCACCATGGGCCTCTACAGCTACCCGGTGCTGATGGCCGCAGACATCCTGATGTTCAACGCGCACAAAGTGCCGGTCGGTCGTGACCAGATCCAGCACGTGGAAATGGCCCGCGATATCGGCCAGCGTTTCAACCACCTGTTCGGTCAGGGCAAAGAATTCTTCACCATGCCCGAAGCGCTGATCGAAGAAAGCGTGGCGACGTTGCCAGGCCTCGACGGGCGCAAGATGTCGAAGAGCTACGACAACACCATCCCGTTGTTCTCCAGCGCCAAAGAGATGAAGGACGCGATCTCGCGGATCGTCACCGACTCCAAGGCGCCAGGCGAAGCCAAGGATCCGGACAACTCGCACTTGTTCACGCTGTTTCAGGCCTTCGCCACGCCGGCGCAGGCGGACGAGTTCCGCAGCGAACTGCTCGGTGGTCTGGGTTGGGGCGAGGCGAAGAACCGTCTGTTCCAGTTGCTCGATAACGATCTCGGCGAAGCGCGCGAGAAGTATCACCAGTTGATCGAGCGCCCGGCAGACCTGGAAGACATCTTGCAGATCGGTGCGAAGAAGGCCCGTGCTGTGGCAACGCCGTTCCTCAACGAACTGCGCGAAGCCGTCGGCCTGCGCTCCTTCGTCAATCAGGTTCAGGTTGCTGCGACGACCAAAAAGAAAGCCGCGAAAGCCGCGCGTTTCGTCAGCTTCCGCGAAGACGACGGCAGCTTCCGTTTCCGTCTGCTGGCAGCCGATGGCGAGCAACTGTTGCTGTCGCGCAACTTTGCTGACGGCAAAGCCGCAGGGCAGGTGACCAAACAGCTGCAATCCGGCCAGCCACTGGACGTGCGCAGCGAAGACCTGAGCTTCAGCATCTGGCTGGACGGCGAGTGCGTTGGCGACAGCCCGGCATTCGCTGACACTGCTGCGCGGGACGCGGCCATCGAGGCTCTGCGCGTCGCGCTGACCCCGGTTCAGGACTAATCGGCGGCACGGTCCGACCAAGGGCCGATTGCCATTCCCACGGGCCGTCGCTACAGTGACCGCCCGTTTTTGTTGCCTTGCTAACGAATTATGACGCCCCTAGAACGATACCAAGCTGATCTGAAACGCCCGGACTTCTTCCATGACGCCGCGCAGGAGACTGCTGTGCGTCATTTGCAGCGTCTGTACGACGATCTGATCGCCGCCGATCAAAACAAGCCGGGCCTGCTGAGCAAGCTGTTCGGCAAGAAGGATCAGACGCCGGTCAAGGGCCTGTATTTCTGGGGCGGCGTGGGTCGCGGCAAAACTTACCTGGTCGACACCTTCTTCGAAGCGCTGCCGTTCAAGGAAAAGACCCGAACCCACTTCCACCGCTTCATGAAGCGCGTGCACGAAGAGATGAAAACCCTTGGCGGCGAGAAAAACCCGCTGACCATCATCGCCAAGCGTTTTTCCGACGAGTCGCGGGTGATCTGCTTCGATGAATTCTTCGTTTCCGACATCACCGACGCGATGATCCTCGGCACGCTGATGGAAGAGTTGTTCAAGAACGGCGTGACCCTGGTCGCGACCTCGAACATCGTCCCGGACGGTCTGTACAAGGACGGGCTGCAACGCGCGCGCTTCCTGCCGGCCATCGCGCTGATCAAGCAGAACACTGAGATCGTCAACGTCGACAGCGGCGTCGACTACCGTCTGCGTCACCTCGAACAAGCGGAGCTGTTCCACTATCCGCTCGACGAAGCCGCTCACGAAAGCCTGCGCAAGAGCTTCAAGGCACTGACGCCGGAATGCACGGCTGCGGTCGAGAACGATGTGCTGATGATCGAGAACCGTGAGATCCGTGCCCTGCGTACTTGCGACGACGTGGCCTGGTTCGACTTCCGCGAACTGTGCGACGGCCCGCGTAGCCAGAACGACTACATCGAATTGGGCAAGATCTTCCACGCCGTGCTGCTCAGCGGTGTCGAGCAGATGAGCGTCACCACCGACGACATCGCTCGTCGCTTCATCAACATGGTCGACGAGTTCTACGACCGCAACGTGAAGCTGATCATTTCCGCTGAAGTCGAGCTGAAGGATCTCTACACCGGCGGCCGTCTGAACTTCGAATTCCAGCGTACGCTGAGCCGTCTGCTGGAGATGCAATCGCACGAATTCCTGTCACGGGCGCACAAGCCTTAAGCAGAATCGCGAAACAAAAAAAGGGCCTGCAATTGCAGGCCCTTTTTTATGTCCAGAATTCACCGCAATACCCTGTAGGAGTGAGTCTGCTCGCGATAGCGGTGGATCAGTCACATAAATGCTGCATGGACGGACGCAATCGCGAGCAGGCTCACTCCTACATCGGTTTGTGTAGGGGCAGAGGGTTACGCAGCCTGCTGAAACTGCTGCCGATACTGATTCGGCGACAGCTCGGTGTGCTGACGGAACAACCGCGCAAAGAAGCTCGCATCGTCGTAACCGACCTCATAACTGATGGTCTTGATGCTCTTGCGGCTGCCGGACAGCAAGCCTTTTGCCGTCTCGATGCGCAGGCGTTGCAGGTAATGCAGCGGCTTGTCGCCAGTCGCAGTCTGGAAGCGTCGCATGAAGTTACGAATGCTCATACCGTGCTCGCGGGCGACGTCTTCGAAGCGGAACTTGTCGGCGAAATGCTCTTCGAGCCAGTGCTGGATCTGCAGAATGATCACGTCCTGATGCAGTTTCTGCCCGCCAAAACCGATGCGACCCGGCGCGTAGCTGCGCTGCACTTCATAGAGAATATCGCGGGCCACGGCTTGTGCGACGTTGGCCCCGCAGAAGCGCTCGATCAAGTAAATGTAGAGGTCGCAGGCCGAGGTGGTGCCGCCGGCGCAGTACAGGTTGTCGGCATCGGTCAGGTGCTTGTCCTGATTGAGATAGACCTTTGGAAAGCGCTCGGCGAAGGCATTGAAGAAGCGCCAGTAGGTGGTCGCTTCCTTGCCGTTGAGCAGGCCGGCCTCGGCCAGCCAGAACACCCCGGTGGCTTCGCCGCATAACACCGCACCGCGGGCATGCTGTTCACGCAGCCAGGGCAACACTTGCGGATAACGGCCGCACAGCGTGTCGAAATCGTCCCAGAACGCCGGGAGGATAATGACATCGGCGTTTTCCAGGCCGCCGTCGACCGGCATCACGACGTCACTGAAACTGTTCACCGGTTTGCCGTCGGGGCTGACCAGGCGTGTTTCGAATGCCGGTGTCAGGCCATGGCCCAATTGTTTGCCATAACGCAGGCTGGCCAGATGGAAGAAATCCTTGGCTTGCATGAGAGTGGAAGCGAAAACCCGGTCGATTGCCAGGATGCTGACGCGCCGCAAGGGCGTGGAGACTTGCTTGGACATAATTCAACTTTTGTTTTGTTTTTATAAGGGAAAGTGGTCACCAGACGGCTGGATCGTCTTATTTTTTGTCGGATGTGTCCAGTGTCCTGTGTCAGAGGGGAGGCTTAGTCTCTGAAGGTCATCTCCCACCAACAACAAAGAAAGGTGCCGCATGATCCCCAGAACCTTGTTCAGCTCCGAGCACGAATTGTTTCGCGACAGCGTACGAACCTTCCTCGAAAAAGAGGCGGTGCCGTTTCATGCGCAATGGGAGAAGCAAGGCTATATCGACCGCAAACTCTGGAACAAGGCAGGCGAGGCGGGGATGCTCTGCTCGCACCTGCCGGAAGAGTATGGTGGGTTGGGGGCGGATTTTCTTTACAGCGCGGTGGTGATCGAGGAGGTCGGTCGATTGGGTTTGACCGGTATTGGTTTCTCGCTGCATTCGGACATTGTCGCGCCGTACATCCTGCATTACGGCAGTGAAGCGCTGAAACACAAATACCTGCCTAAACTGGTCTCGGGCGAGATGGTCACGGCCATTGCCATGACCGAGCCGGGCGCCGGTTCCGATCTGCAAGGTGTGAAGACCACCGCTGTTCTGGACGGTGACGAATATGTGATCAACGGTTCGAAAACCTTTATCACCAACGGCTTTCTGGCGGACTTGGTGATCGTGGTCGCCAAGACCGACCCGAAGGCCGGCGCCAAGGGCACCAGCCTGTTTCTGGTGGAAGCGAATACGCCGGGCTTCGACAAGGGCAAGCGCCTGGAGAAGGTCGGCATGAAGGCGCAGGACACCTCCGAGTTGTTCTTTCAGGATGTGCGCGTGCCCAAGGAAAACCTGCTGGGGCAGGCCGGGGCAGGGTTTGCTTATCTGATGCAGGAGTTGCCGCAAGAGCGTCTGACGGTGGCCATTGGCGGTTTGGCCTCAGCCGAAGCGGCGTTGCAGTGGACGTTGGACTACACCCGTGATCGCAAGGCCTTCGGCAAAGCGATTGCCGACTTTCAGAACACGCGCTTCAAGCTGGCAGAAATGGCCACCGAGATTCAGATCGGCCGAGTCTTCGTCGACAAATGTCTGGAACTGCACCTGCAAGGCAAGCTGGATGTGCCAACTGCGGCGATGGCGAAATACTGGGGCACTGACCTGCAATGCAAGGTGCTCGACGAGTGCGTGCAGTTGCATGGCGGTTACGGCTTCATGTGGGAGTACCCGGTGGCCCGGGCGTGGGCGGATGCGCGCGTGCAGCGGATTTATGCCGGCACCAATGAAATCATGAAGGAGATCATTGCGCGCTCGCTTTGATCTTCGCTGCATTGGCTGGCCTCTTCGTGAGCAGGCTCGCTCCCACAGGGGATCACCGTACCTGTGGGCGCGAGCCTGCTCGCGAAGCTTTTAACGGTCGATCAAGGCGCAGGATTCGGATGATCCTTGTGAATCGCCTCAATCCCTGCCAGCACTTCATCGGAAAGCTTCAGATCGAAACTGGCAATGTTGCTGTCCAGTTGCTCAAGCGTCGTTGCCCCAATGATATTGCTGGTGACAAACGGTTGCTGAGTCACAAAAGCCAAAGCCATCTGCGCCGGATCCAGGCCATGTTCATGGGCCAGTGCCACATAGCGGCTGCACGCTGCTTCCGACTGCGCATTGAAATAGCGGCTGAAGCGGCTGTAGAGACTCAGACGACCTTTCGGCGGGCGAGCGCCACCCTCGTACTTGCCTGAGAGGAAACCAAACGCCAGCGGCGAATAGGCGAGCAAGCCGCATTGTTCGCGGATGGCGATTTCCGCCAGACCCACCTCGAAGCTGCGGTTGAGCAGGTTGTACGGGTTCTGGATCGACACCGCACGCGGCCAGCCACGGGCTTCGGCCAGCGCCAGAAAACGCATGGTGCCCCACGGGGTTTCGTTGGACAGGCCAATGTGGCGGATCTTGCCGGCCTTTACTTGCTCGTCGAGCGCCTCAAGGGTGTCTTCGAGCGGGGTCAGGTTGGCTTCGATCTTGTGTTTGTAGCCCAGCTGTCCGAAAAAGTTGGTGCTGCGCTCCGGCCAGTGCAGTTGATACAGATCGATGTAGTCGGTCTGCAGGCGCTCGAGGCTGGCATCCACCGCTGCGGTGATGTGCTGCCGGTTGTGACGCAGGTTTTTGTCGCGAATGTAGTCGATGGTGTTGCCGGGTCCGGCAATCTTGCTGGCGAGGATCCAGTCGGCACGGTCGCCGCGACTTTTGAAGTAATTGCCGATATAGCGCTCGGTGGTGGCGTAGGTTTCGGCTTTCGGCGGCACCGGGTACATCTCGGCGGTGTCGATGAAATTGATCCCGGCCTCTTTGGCCCTTTCTATCTGCGCGAAGGCTTCAGCTTCAGTGTTTTGCTCGCCCCAGGTCATGGTGCCGAGGCAGATTGCACTCACGTTCAGGTCGGTACGGCCTAGCTGGCGATAGTCCATCGGGTGCTCCTTGGGCAAAACAATCATAAAAGCAGGTTGAAATATTTTTCGCAATCTGCATAATTGCCGACCTCTTTCTGCAGTGGAAGTGATGCGCCGCCGCCGAAGAATCTTGCCGTTGAACGGACGCGCCGACCCGAGCCCCCGAAAGCGTCTGTATCCGGCTGCCTTTGACTTGTCAAAGTACGCACTATTCAGTAAGATCCGCCGTCTAATTTACAGGGCGGCCCCTGAGGCTATAAAGAATGAAAACTTTTACTGCTAAACCGGAAACAGTAAAGCGCGACTGGTTTGTCGTCGACGCTGCTGGTCAGACCCTGGGTCGTCTGGCCACCGAAATCGCGAGCCGTCTGCGTGGCAAGCACAAGCCTGAGTACACTCCTCACGTTGACACCGGCGACTACATCGTCGTAATCAATGCTGAGCAGATTCGTGTTACCGGTGCTAAAACCACTGACAAAATGTACTACTCCCACTCCGGTTTCCCGGGCGGCATCAAGTCGATCAACTTTGAAAAGCTGATCGCTAAAGCCCCTGAGCGCGTGATCGAGACCGCGGTTAAAGGCATGCTGCCTAAAAACCCACTGGGTCGCGACATGTACCGTAAGCTGAAAGTCTATGCGGGCGCTGCACACCCACATACTGCTCAGCAGCCCCAAGAACTGAAGTTTTAACGGAATAGTACATTATGTCGGCGACTCAAAATTACGGCACTGGCCGTCGCAAGACCGCAACCGCACGCGTTTTCCTGCGTCCGGGTACTGGTAACATCTCCATCAACAACCGTTCGCTGGAAAACTTCTTCGGCCGTGAAACTGCCCGCATGGTAGTTCGCCAGCCGCTGGAGCTGACTGAGACTGTCGAGAAGTTCGACATCTACGTCACCGTGATCGGCGGTGGTGTAAGTGGTCAAGCTGGCGCAATCCGCCACGGCATCACTCGCGCTCTGATGGACTACGACGAAACCCTGCGTGGCGCTCTGCGCAAAGCTGGCTTCGTTACTCGCGACGCCCGTGAAGTTGAACGTAAGAAAGTTGGTCTGCGTAAAGCGCGTAAGCGTCCGCAGTACTCGAAGCGTTAATTCCGCTTCCACGTTCAAAAAGAACGCCCGCCTCCTCACGGAAGCGGGCGTTTTTTTATGCCTGTGATTTATCAAAGAATTGCGCTGCGACAACTTGCCACTTCCGTAGACCCCCTATACTGCAAGGCTTGAGGGTAAGAGCTCCGGGTAATTCCCTTGTCAGAATTGGGGCTTTTCATTACCATCTCGGCAAAATTTTTATAAGTAACATTGATTTATTTAGTAGATGCCTGATTTAACAGGCCACAAAAGCTGATGGGAGAGGACTGAATGAGCAATGACGGCGTGAATGCAGGCCGGCGTCGCTTCTTGGTAGCAGCCACATCCGTGGTGGGTGCTGCAGGAGCGGTGGGGGCTGCGGTCCCGTTCGTGGGGTCATGGTTTCCCAGTGCCAAGGCGAAAGCCGCTGGTGCACCGGTGAAAGTGAATGTCAGCAAAATCGAGCCAGGACAGCAGATGATTGCTGAATGGCGCGGCCAGCCGGTGTTCATTGTTCGTCGTACCGAGGAAATCCTGGGGAATCTCAAGAAGATCGAAGGCCAGCTCTCCGATCCAACCTCCAAAAACTCCACGCAACCTACCTATGTCGACCCTGAAGTGCGCTCGATCAAGCCGGAAATTCTGCTGCTGATCGGGATCTGCACACACCTGGGTTGCTCACCAACTTTCCGTCCCGAAGTGGCACCTGCGGATCTCGGTAAAGACTGGGTCGGTGGCTATTTCTGCCCTTGCCACGGTTCTCACTACGATCTGGCTGGCCGCGTCTACAAGTCGCAACCTGCGCCTTTGAACCTGCCAGTTCCCCCGCATTCCTATGAGACCGATGACCTGATTGTCATTGGCGTCGATACGGAGAAAGCGTGATGAGCAAGTTCATGGATTGGGTTGATGCGCGCTTCCCTGCGACCAAAATGTGGGAAGACCATCTCAGCAAGTATTACGCTCCAAAAAACTTCAACTTCTTCTACTTCTTCGGCTCCCTGGCGCTGCTGGTGCTGGTGAATCAGATCGTCACCGGTGTCTGGCTGACGATGAGTTACACGCCGTCGGCAGAAGAAGCCTTCGCTTCCGTTGAATACATCATGCGTGACGTCGAGTACGGCTCGATCCTGCGTCTGCTGCACTCGACCGGTGCTTCGGCGTTCTTCATCGTGGTTTATCTGCACATGTTCCGTGGTCTGCTCTACGGCTCCTATCAGAAGCCGCGTGAGCTGGTCTGGGTCTTCGGCATGCTGATTTATCTGGCGCTGATGGCCGAAGCCTTCATGGGGTATCTGCTGCCGTGGGGCCAGATGTCGTACTGGGGTGCCCAGGTGATCATCTCGCTGTTCGGTGCGATTCCGGTGATCGGCAACGACCTGACCCAGTGGATTCGTGGTGACTATCTGATCTCCGGGATCACCCTGAACCGCTTCTTTGCCTTGCACGTTGTCGCGCTGCCGATCGTGATTCTCGGTCTGGTGGTGCTGCACATTCTGGCGCTGCACGAAGTCGGTTCGAACAACCCTGACGGCGTCGACATCAAGAAGCACAAAGACGAAAACGGCATCCCGCTGGATGGTATCGCCTTCCACCCGTACTACACCGTGAAGGACATTGTCGGTGTTGTGGTGTTCCTGTTTATCTTCTGCTTCATTGTGTTCTTCTTCCCGGAAATGGGCGGTTACTTCCTCGAAAAGCCAAACTTTGAGCAAGCCAACCCGTTCAAGACGCCAGAACACATTGCCCCGGTCTGGTACTTCACGCCGTTCTACGCAATCCTGCGTGCGATCCCGGACAAACTCATGGGTGTTATCGCCATGGGCGCGGCGATTGCGGTGCTGTTCGTACTGCCATGGCTGGATCGCAGCCCGGTCAAATCGATGCGCTACAAAGGCTGGATGAGCAAGATCTGGCTGGTGGTGTTCTGCATTTCGTTCGTGATTCTCGGCATTCTCGGTGTGCTTGCGCCGACGCCGGAGCGAACCTTGCTGTCGCAGGTCTGCACCTTCCTGTACTTCGCCTACTTCATTCTGATGCCGTTCTACACCAGGCTCGAGAAGACCAAACCGGTTCCGGAAAGGGTGACTGGCTGATGAAAAAGTTATTTTTTGCTCTGATTTTTGCTGCGTTGCCTGTGCTGTCTTTCGCCGCTGAACACGGTGGTCCGGAGCTGGAAAAAGTCGACATCGATGTCTCCGATAAAGCTGCCTTGCAGGACGGTGCGCGCACCTTCGCCAACTATTGCATGGGTTGCCACAGCGCCAAGTTCCAGCGTTACGAACGGGTTGCCGATGATCTCGGCGTGCCGCACGAACTGATGCTGGAGAAGTTGGTGTTCACCGGCGCCAAGATCGGTGATCACATGACCATCGGTATGCAGCCGGCGGACGCCAAGACCTGGTTCGGCGCGGCACCACCGGATCTGACTCTGGTCGCTCGTGTGCGTGGCACTGATTGGCTCTACGGTTACCTGAAGTCGTTCTACGAAGATCCGGCACGCCCATGGGGCGTGAACAACAAGGTCTTCCCGAACGTCGGCATGCCTAACGTGCTGGTCGGCCTGCAGGGTCGTCAGGTCGTGGGTTGCAAGCAGGTGCAGATCGTCGAAGACGGCAAGAAGCAATATGATCCGCTGACCGGCACGCCTCTGACCCATGAAGCGTGCGATCAACTGACCATCGTGCCGAAATCCGGTGCTCTGAACGAAGAGCAGTTCGATGAGAAGGTCAAGAATCTGGTAACCTTCCTGGCTTACTCGGCTAACCCGGTTAAGCTGCAACATCAGCGCATCGGTACTTATGTCTTGCTGTACCTGGCGTTCTTCTTTGTGTTCGCCTACCTGCTCAAGCGTGAATACTGGAAAGACGTGCACTGATACGCTTCAAGCATTGCTGTTAATCGCGCGCGCCCAAGGGCGCCTCCGATAGCGCAACTCTGGTCAGCCAGACGTTGCGGGAGGCGCCCTCTGGGCGCGCGCGTTTTTCCGGTTCCGACAAATTCAACAAGCGAGGAGGATCGCCATGGGCGTGACCAATCGGTTGGCCTGTTACTCCGACCCCGCCGACCACTATTCCCACCGAGTGCGCATCGTGCTTGCAGAGAAGGGTGTCAGCGCCGAGATCATTTATGTGGAAGCTGGTCGCCAGCCGCCTAAACTGATTGAGGTAAACCCTTACGGCAGTCTGCCGACGCTGGTCGATCGTGACCTGGCGTTGTGGGAGTCGACCGTGGTGATGGAATATCTGGATGAGCGTTACCCGCATCCGCCATTGATGCCGGTTTATCCGGTGGCGCGTGCCAACAGTCGTCTGCTGATTCACCGTATTCAGCGTGACTGGTGTGGTCTGGTGGATCTGATCCTGGATCCGAAGAGCAAGGAGGCCGCGCGAGTCGTGGCGCGCAAGGAATTGCGTGAAAGCCTGACGGGCGTGTCGCCGCTGTTTGCCGACAAGCCGTTTTTCCTCAGTGAGGAACAAAGTCTGGTGGATTGCTGCCTATTGCCAATACTCTGGCGTTTGCCGATTCTGGGTATTGAACTGCCGCGGCCAGCCAAGCCGCTGCTTGATTATATGGAGCGCTCGTTTGCGCGTGAGGCTTTCCAGGCGAGTCTGTCTGGTGTCGAACGCGATATGCGCTAAGGCTTAAGGAGCCGCTATGAACTCCAGTCGACCTTATCTGGTCCGCGCGCTCTACGAGTGGATTGTTGATAACGATTGCACCCCGCACATGCTGGTCAATTCCGAATACCCGGCGGTGCAGGTACCGCAGGGTTTCGCCAGTGACGGGCAGATCGTCCTGAACATCTCCCCCAGTGCCGTGCGTCATCTGCACATGGACAACGACGTGGTGACCTTCGAAGGTCGCTTTGGTGGCGTCCCGCACAGCCTGTACGTGCCGATCAGCGCGATCCTGGGTATTTACGCCCGGGAGAACGGTCAGGGCATGGTGTTCGATATCGAGTCACCAATGGATGACGAAGATGACATTGAGCCGGATGACGACCTGCCGCCACCAGATAGCGAGCCACCGCGCCCTAGCGGCCGGCCAAGCCTGAAAGTGGTGAAGTAATAAAAAAGGCGATCCAGATGGATCGCCTTTTTTGTGCGCGCGTTTCGGCTGTCAGTCGATGTATTCGAACAGCTTCACGATTTTCTGTACGCCAGAAACGCCCTGTACCAGGTTGGTTGCCTGAGTGGCTTCCTGTTTGGTCAGCAGGCCCAGCAGGTAGACGATGCCGTTCTCGGTCACTACCTTGATGCGCGAGCCAGGGATGCTGGCGTCGGTGAGCATCTGGGTCTTGATCTTGGACGTCAACCAGGTGTCGTTCTGGCGTGCCAGGAAGCCGGACGGCGGTATCACTTGCAGTTCGTTATGAACGGTTTTAACCCGCTGGACGGCGGCTGCCGCTTGCTCGGCCTTGGCTTTCAAATCTGCGCGAGGCGTTTGACCGGCCAGTAAAACCACGCCGTTGAAACTGGTGACGACGATGTGCGAATCGTTGTCCAGGGCCGGGTCGGCTTTGGCCACGTTTACACCCACTTTGGTTTCGATCAACGAGTCGTCGATCTTGCTGCCGAAGGTGCGGGTACCGCGGTCGTCATCGATCGGCGCTTCACGGCTGGCATTCACCACCGAGGTGCAGCCGCTGATGCCGAGGCACAGGGTCAAGGCCAGAAGGCCAAGGCGATTAGGGGTCATTCTTCACTCCCGAACAGTTGGCTGTCGATCAGATCGCAGAGGCAATGGATCGCCAGCAAGTGGACTTCTTGAATACGTGCAGTGACATTGGCCGGTACGCGAATCTCGACGTCCTCGGGCAACAGCAGCGAAGCCATGCCGCCGCCATCGCGTCCGGTCAAAGCTACGACAATCATTTCGCGATCATGTGCGGCCTGGATCGCTTGAATAATGTTCGCCGAGTTACCGCTGGTCGAAATCGCAAGCAAGACGTCGCCCGGCTGGCCGAGCGCGCGGATCTGTTTGGAGAACACTTCGTTGTAGCTGTAGTCGTTGGCGATCGAGGTGATCGTCGAGGTGTCGGTGGTCAGGGCGATAGCCGGCAGGCTCGGACGCTCGCGCTCGAAGCGGTTGAGCAGCTCCGAAGAGAAGTGCTGGGCATCGCCGGCCGAGCCGCCATTGCCGCACGAAAGCATTTTGCCTTCGTTGAGCAGGGCGTTGACCATGATCTGGCTGGCTTGCTCGATGTGCGGTGCAAGTACGTCCATCGCCTGTTGCTTGGTGTCGATACTGGCCTGGAAAAGCTGGCGAATTCGGGATTGCATGTCCATCTGTGTGACCTTAAGTAGCGCGGCTGTCCGGCACATGAATGTGCAGCCCGCAAAGCAAAGAGCAAAATTTGTCGGTGGGATTGTCCGGGTCGCAACGCCGCCGATCAACTGTCGAAAGCATTCTGCAACCAGTTCAACTGATCCGGATGGCTGTCGATGGCCACCACGTCGAAGCGGCAAGGGGAATTGGCCCAACGCGACTCGCGCTGAAGAAAATACTGCGCAGCGAAAATCAGTTTCTGCTGCTTGCGCCCATCGATGCTAGCGAGCGCGCCACCCCATTGAGTGTTTTTTCTGTAACGAACTTCAACGAATACTACTGTATCGCCATCAAGCATGACCAGATCAAGCTCGCCGCGTTTACAAAACCAGTTCTGCGCCAGCAGGCGCAGACCTTGTTGTTGCAGATGCTCGAGCGCTTGGCGCTCGGCATCCTTGCCGCTTTGCGAGCGTGACCTGTCGGGCATTAGCGCGGGGTGTCCGGCAGGCGCTGAACCTGGCCGCTGACGAACTGCGCCCAAGGCAACTGGCGCACAACGCGTTGGGTCTGGGTCATGCCGAGGCTGCCCGACTCACCGTCGATACGGCTGTCCGGCAGGGCCTTGAGTTGACCCAGGCGCGGTGCCAGGCGGTAGGCATCCACACCCATCGCGTACAGGCGACCGAGGCTGCCGGCGGCTTGCGGCCACTGCGCAACCACTTGCTGACGCAGTGGATCGCTGTTGTCCAGCAACCATGGGGTTTCGCAGAAGCGGATGCCGTTCATGTCGTTGTACTGGTTGACGTCGCCGCTGGCGCTGTAAACGTGCGAAGTCGCGTAAACCGGAACATCACCGGCGTACTGGAAGTTCAGGGTCGGCTTGATCTGCTGCGCCTGTTGCGGTGTGGCAGCGAGGAAGATGAACTCGATGTCCTGACGACGCGACGGCTGCGCAGCTACGTTGGTACCGGCAGCATTCTGCAGGCTCTTGGCGCGGGCTTCGCTCTGACGCAGCTGGAACATGTCGGCAATCTGCTGGGCCAGTTGCACCGGCTGATCAACGCGTTCGGTCGCTACGATGCTGCCGCCGTTAGCCTGCCAGTCCTGGCTGAACGCGCGCAGGACGCGGTCGCCCCATTCGCCTTTCGGCACCATGATCGCGGCGCGGTGCAGGCCATCGGCACGGGCACGACGCGAGACTTCGCGAGCTTCGTCTTCAGCGGCCAGACCGAACTGGAACAGTTGCGCCGGACCTTGATCGCCTTCGCTGTAATTCAGCGCGAGGGTGGTGATCGGCAGTTGCGGGCGGGTACTCAGTTGCTTGACCAGTGGTTTTTCCAGCGGGCCGACAACCAGTTGCACGCCGTCAGCCTGAGCCTTGCGGTAGAACTCGTCCATCGAGGTCAGTTTCGAGCTGTCATAGAACTCGATCGCTGGCGGCTTCTGCCCGGCTTGTTGGGCCTGGTAGTGCGCAGCCATGAAGCCTTCACGCAGTGCCTTGCCGACGGCGGCCAATTGACCGTCCTGCGGCAGCAGCAGGGCGATTTTGCTCAGCGGCTGGCTGGCCAGCTCCTTGAGTTTGGTCAGCGGTAGTGGCAGGTTGATTGCGGCCGGGTGCTTTGGATTCTGTGCGCGCCAGGTGTCGATCGCGGCTTGCTGCTGTTCCAGGGTGCCGGCGGATTTCACTGCCAGTGCCAGACCCATCCAGCCGCCGAGGTCGTCGGTGGTGTTGGGTTGCAGTTGATCAGTTGGCAGCGAGCCGATCAGGGTCCAGATCGCTTCGTGGTTCTTGCTCGCGGCTTCGCCTTGCAGCATCGGTGCGATGAACACGCGCTCGCGGGCGGCAGCCAAAGTCTGGCCATCGGCTTCAAGGGCGCGGGCATGCACGGTGCCGGTGCGTACTTGCTGCTCTTCAGGCATCTCGCCCAGGTGTTGCAGGCTTGGATGGCTCAGGGCAGTCAGCGCAGCTTTCGGCTGATTGCGGGTCATGGCCAGTTCGGCATTCAGCGTGCTGGCAAAAATCTGCTGGCCGGGCTTGAGTTGCTCCATCGGCACTTGTTGCAGGATCTGCGCGGACTGACCGGCGTTGCCTTGGCGATAAGCCAGGTCTGCAGCACTCAGGCGCAACAGGGCGGCTTTTTCCGGGGTTTTCGCCTGGGTAGCCTGTTCGAGCAGTTGCTCGATGCTGGCATCCGGAGTCCGTGGAAGTTCGCCAAGGCTGGAGGAAGGGGAGCTGGCGCAAGCCGCCAACAAGGCAGCGAGGCAGAGGGCAGTGAACAGCCGCAGGCAAGCGATCATGTAAGTGTTCCTGATACTCGATCAAATTAGCGTCGAATTGTACCCAAGCACTGGCCGGGGCGCGATGTTACTGGCGTGAATCGGACGATTTAGCTGGAGTAAATGTTGCGGCGGCGCACAACTGCGCGCAAAACCAGGGTAGGTCGAGGCGCGTCGCAAGCCTCGTGTCGCGCTACAATGGCCGCTTTTACCGATCACGAGGTGTGCGCTTTGACTGCTCCAGGTTCCCTGAATTCCGCTGCTGGCTCGCTTTATGTGGTGGCGACGCCCATCGGCAACCTGGACGACATCAGCGCCCGGGCATTGAAGATCCTCCGTGAGGTCGCCTTGATCGCTGCCGAAGACACCCGTCACTCGGCGCGCCTGATGCAGCACTTCGGGATCGGCACGCCACTGGCCGCATGTCACGAACACAACGAAAGAGATGAAGGTAGCCGCTTTATTACCCGCTTGCTTGCAGGCGATAACGTGGCGCTGATTTCCGATGCCGGTACGCCGCTGATTTCCGATCCGGGTTATCACCTGGTGCGTCAGGCCCGTGCAGCCGGGATCAATGTAGTGCCGGTGCCGGGTGCTTGTGCGTTGATTGCGGCACTGTCGGCGGCGGGGTTGCCGTCAGACCGTTTCATCTTTGAAGGCTTTCTGCCGGCCAAGTCGGTCGGTCGCAAGGCGCGACTGGAAGCCGTTAAAGAAGAGCCGCGTACGCTGATCTTTTACGAAGCGCCGCACCGCATTCTTGAATGTCTGCAGGATATGGAAACGGTATTTGGCGGTGAGCGTCAGGCATTGCTCGCCCGTGAAATCACCAAGACGTTTGAAACCCTCAAGGGCTTGCCGCTGGCCGAGCTGCGCGCGTTTGTCGAATCCGACACTAATCAGCAGCGCGGTGAATGCGTGGTGTTGGTGGCTGGCTGGACCGCGCCGGAGTCTGAAGATGCAGTCAGCAGCGAGGCGATGCGCATCCTTGATCTGCTGCTCGAAGAAATGCCGCTCAAGCGCGCCGCCGCGTTGGCCGCGCAGATAACCGGCGAACGTAAAAACGTGCTGTATCAGGTCGCGCTGGATAAGCAGAAAGGCGTGTAAGCCGTCGCCCATAGCGGTCTTGAGGCTTTTAGCGCTTGTTCTTCAGGCGCACTGCCGTTAACCTTCGCGGCGGAGAGTCGATCGGACAGTCGCTGCCCTCTATGAAAATTAGGGGGGGGAGGAAAGTCCGGGCTCCATAGGGCGAAGTGCCAGGTAATGCCTGGGAGGCGTGAGCCTACGGAAAGTGCCACAGAAAATAACCGCCTAAGCGCTTCGGCGCCGGTAAGGGTGAAAAGGTGCGGTAAGAGCGCACCGCACGTCTGGCAACAGTTCGTGGCTAGGTAAACCCCACTTGGAGCAAGACCAAATAGGGTCCCAAGGCGTGGCCCGCGCTGGGACCGGGTAGGTTGCTAAAGATGTCCAGTGATGGCCATCGTAGACGAATGACTGTTCAAGACAGAACCCGGCTTACAGATCGACTCTCCACCTTTTTCTTTCCCTGCTTGAATCAATGGCAACAGGGCTGTGTAATATCAGCAGGCCTGCTCTGAAAGTTCGGCAGCGGCAAACGCAGTAATAGCCATTTCCCACCTTGCTTCAATCAACAGCAGAAGCGCTTTTGTAATACCGAAAAAATCTTACTCTTAACAAATTACTTTAACTTCCGAGCGCAGCTATCAGTGCTGCATCAAGTTATGGGTCGAAAGTCCGCGCCAGATTGTCGTTACACCTCCTTTTAAGCTCCTAAATCTCCGTTCTGTAAGGGTTTTCCTTTAATCCGCGCCTTGACGGTGTGGTGGGCGCATTCCTATAGTGTGCGCAAGTGGCGGAAAGTGGCATGAAGTGGGTTTTTTGAGCTCAAAACGATAAAAATTGGAGAAACGCAGACGTGTTTCGCGGAGCTAACGCTATCAGTCTCGACGCAAAGGGCCGTCTCGCCATGCCGAGCCGGTACCGTGACGAGCTCGATTCGCGCAGTTCCGGCCAATTGATCGTGACCATTGATGCCGTTGATCCATGTCTGTGTGTCTATCCGCTCGACGAGTGGGAAATTATTGAAACCAAGTTGCGCGCGCTTCCTTCGCTTCGCGAAGAGAACCGTCGCCTGCAACGTTTGCTGATTGGTAATGCCGTCGACCTCGAGCTCGATGGCAGTGGTCGTTTTCTGGTTCCACCGCGTCTGCGCGAATACGCCAAGCTCGATAAGCGCGCAATGCTGGTAGGCCAACTGAACAAGTTCCAATTGTGGGACGAGGATGCATGGAACGCGGTATCTGCCGCCGACCTTGCTGCCATTCAACAACCGGGCGCGATGCCTGATGAACTGCGTGATTTGATCCTGTGACTATTGATAGCGGCTTTAACCACATCACCGTACTGCTTGACGAAGCCGTCGAGGCTCTCGCCGTACGTCCTGATGGCTGCTATCTGGACGGCACGTTCGGTCGCGGCGGACACAGCCGGTTGATCCTCAGCCAGCTCGGTACGGACGGTCGGCTCATCGGATTCGACAAAGATCCACAAGCGATTGCCACCGGGCAAACGCTAGCGGCCGAAGACGGCCGCTTTGTCGTTGTGCAGCGCAGCTTTGCCGAGCTCGGTTCAGTGGTGGCCGAACAAGGTCTGAGCGGCAAGGTCAGCGGCATTCTGCTCGACCTCGGCGTGTCTTCGCCGCAGCTCGATGACGCCGAGCGCGGCTTCAGTTTCCTCAATGACGGCCCGCTGGACATGCGCATGGACCCGTCCCGCGGCATCAGCGCTGCCGAGTTCGTCAACACCGCGCCGGCTGAGGAAATCGCCCGGGTGTTCAAGGAATACGGCGAAGAACGTTTCTCCGGTCGTATGGCTCGCGCCGTCGCCGAGCGTCGCGATATCAAGCCGTTCGAGCGCACCGCCGATCTGGCTGAAGTGTTGAAAGTCGCCAACCCGGCATGGGAAAAGGGCAAGAACCCGGCCACCCGTGCATTCCAGGGTTTGCGCATCCACGTCAACAACGAACTGGGTGATCTGGAAGCCGGCCTTGAAGCCGCTCTGGATGCTCTGGAAATCGGCGGCCGACTGGTCGTAATCAGCTTCCACTCGCTGGAAGACCGTATCGTCAAGTTGTTCATGCGCAAACTGGTGAAAGGCGAAGCTGACAACCTGCCGCGTAACCTGCCCGTGCGCCACGTGGCGTTCGAACCGAAAATCAAAGTCCATGGCAAAGCGCAGACGGCCTCCGACGCCGAACTCAAAGCCAACCCACGTTCCCGTAGCGCCGTCATGCGCGTCGCGGAGAAGTTGCGGTGAGCAAGCTTTTCGCCAAGCCACTGCCCGGCGGCAGCTTTCTGATGCTGCTGCTGTTCATCGGCGTGCTCGTCTCGGCCATTGCCGTGTCGTACAGCGCGCACTGGAACCGACAGTTGCTCAACACCCTTTACAACGAACTCAGCGTGCGCGACAAGGCGCAGGCCGAGTGGGGCCGTCTGATTCTTGAGCAAAGCACCTGGACCGCGCACAGCCGGATCGAGGTGCTGGCCACCGAACAACTGAAAATGCACATTCCGGGCGCGGCTGACGTGAAGATGGTGGCGCCATGATGAAACTCGAAGGCGCACTGTTCCCATGGCGCTTCCGCCTGATGGTGGCGCTGCTTGGCATCATGGTCGCGGCGATCTGCTGGCGCATCATCGACCTGCAAGTGGTCGACCGTGACTTCCTCAAAGGTCAGGGCGATGCGCGCAGCCTGCGTCACATTCCGATTCCGGCTCACCGTGGTCTGATCACCGACCGTAACGGCGAGCCTTTGGCCGTGAGTACGCCGGTGACCACGCTGTGGGCCAACGCCAAGGAAATGCAGACGGCGAAAGAGAAGTGGCCGGCACTCGCTGCCGCGCTGGGTCAGGACCCTAAAGCCCTGACCGAACGCCTTGAGGCCCAGGCCAACAAAGAATTCATTTATCTGGTGCGCGGGCTGACCCCCGAGCAGGGCCAGTCAGTGCTCGACCTGAAAGTGCCGGGCGTCTATGGCATCGAAGAATTCCGCCGGTTCTATCCGGCCGGTGAAGTCACTGCGCACATGGTCGGTTTTACCGACATCGATGACCACGGTCGTGAAGGTGTCGAACTGGCTTATGACGAATGGCTGGCCGGGGTGCCGGGTAAACGACAGGTCATCAAGGATCGGCGCGGTCGGCTGATCAAGGATGTCCAAGTCACCAAAAACGCCAAGGCCGGCAAGCCCTTGGCGTTGTCCATTGACCTGCGTCTGCAATATCTGGCCAACCGCGAGCTGCGTAACGCGATCATCGAGAACGGCGCCAAGGCCGGCAGCCTGGTGATCATGGACGTCAAGACTGGCGAGATTCTGGCCATGGTCAATCAGCCGACCTACAACCCGAACAACCGTCGCAACCTGCAACCGGCGATGATGCGTAACCGCGCGATGATCGACGTGTTCGAACCGGGTTCGACCATGAAAGCCATCTCGATGAGCGCCGCGATCGAAACCGGCCGCTGGAAACCGAGCGACACCGTCGAGGTGTATCCGGGTTCCCTGCAGATCGGCAAGTACACGATCAAGGACGTTTCCAGGACCGAAGGCCCGGTGCTCGATCTGACTGGCATTCTGATCAATTCCAGTAACGTGGGGATGAGTAAGGTCGCGTTCGACATCGGCGGCGAAACCATTTTCCGCCTCGCGCAGAAAGTCGGTCTTGGCCAGGACACCGGCCTCGGCTTCCCGGGCGAGCGTGTCGGCAACCTGCCGAACTATCGCGAGTGGCGCAAGGCTGAAACTGCGACGCTGTCTTACGGCTACGGTATTTCCGTGACCGCGATTCAGCTGGTTCACGCGTTCTCGGCGTTGGCCAACAACGGTCGCCTCGCACCGCTGACCCTGATCAAAACCGACAAGCCGCCGCAGACCACGCAAGTGCTGCCGGAAGCCGTGGCGAAAACCATGCAAGGCATGCTCACCCAGGTGATCGAAGCGCCGCGCGGCGTGTTCCGTGCGCAGGTGCCGGCGTATCACGTGGCGGGCAAGTCGGGTACCGCACGCAAAACCTCGGTGGGCACCAAGGGCTACGCCGAAAACTCTTATCGCTCGCTGTTCGCCGGTTTCGGCCCGATGAGCGATCCGCGTTACGCGATTGTGGTGGTGATCGATGAGCCGTCCAAGGCCGGTTACTTCGGTGGTCTGGTTTCCGCGCCGGTGTTCAGCCGTGTGATGTCCGGCACCCTGCGCCTGATGAACGTTACGCCGGACAACCTGCCGACGACGCAACAAGCCAACGCTACCCCGGTCGTTCCGCTGAAAGCCAATGGAGGGCGCGGCTGATGTCATTAAGTCTGAACAAGATATTCCCCCACGCCGGCCACGATCTGTTGATCCGTGAATTGGCGCTGGACAGCCGCAACGTACGCGCAGGCGATCTGTTCCTCGCCGTGCCTGGCGGCAAATTCGATGGCCGTGCGCACATCGCCGATGCCCTGCAACGCGGCGCGGCGGCTGTAGCGTATGAAGTCGAAGGCGCCACCGTGCTGCCGATCACTGACGTGCCGCTGATTCCGGTCAAAGGCCTGGCAGCGCAGCTGTCGGACATCGCCGGGCGTTTCTACGGTGAGCCGAGCCATCATCTGAACCTGATCGGCGTGACCGGCACCAACGGCAAGACCAGCGTGACCCAATTGGTTGCGCAGGCACTCGATCTGCTCGGTCAGCATTGCGGCATCGTCGGGACCCTGGGTTCCGGTTTCTATGGCGCACTGGAAAGCGGTCTGCACACCACGCCGAATCCGATCGCCGTACAAGCAACCCTGGGCGACCTGAAAAAGGCCGGCGCCAAAGCCGTGGCCATGGAAGTCTCGTCCCACGGTCTGGATCAGGGCCGCGTCACCGCGCTGGCGTTCGACGTCGCGGTGATGACCAACCTGTCCCGCGATCATCTGGATTATCACGGCACCATGCAGGCGTACGCCGAGGCCAAGGCCAAGCTGTTCGCCTGGAATGATCTGAAGTGCCGCGTGGTCAACCTCGACGACGATTTCGGCCGGCAACTGGCCGCTGAAAAACGTGAGTCGCGGCTGATCACCTACAGCCTGCTCGACAGCAGTGCCTATCTGTTCTGCCGCGAAGCGCAGTTCGACGACCATGGCGTGCGCGCCACGCTGGTCACGCCGCAGGGCGAACATCATCTGCGCAGCACGCTGCTCGGTCGCTTCAACCTGAGCAACGTACTGGCAGCCGTCGGCGCCTTGCTCGGTCTGGATTACGCGCTCGACGAAATTCTCAAAGTACTGCCGAAACTCGAAGGCCCGGCCGGACGCATGCAGCGTCTGGGTGGTGGCACGCAACCGTTGGTGGTCGTCGATTACGCCCACACCCCGGATGCGCTGGAAAAAGTCCTGACCGCGCTGCGCCCGCACGTCAAAGGTCAACTGCTGTGCCTGTTCGGCTGCGGCGGTGACCGTGATCGCGGCAAGCGTCCGTTGATGGCGGAAGTGGTCGAGCGTCTGGCCGATCAGGTACTGGTCACCGACGACAACCCGCGCACCGAAGATCCAGCGGTGATTTTCGACGACATCCGCGCCGGTTTCACGGCTGTGGATAAAGTCACTTTCGTCGCCGGCCGTGGCCAGGCGATTGCGCAGCTGATCGCCGGTGCTTCGGCGGATGACGTGATTGTCCTGGCCGGTAAAGGTCACGAGGACTATCAGGAAATCAACGGTGAGCGCCACGCTTTCTCCGATCTGGTCGAGGCTGATCATGCCCTGACCGCTTGGGAGGTGGCCCATGCTTAAGGCCCTGAAACTCAGCGAACTGACCAACGCGCTCGACGCACGTTTGATTGCCGCCGATGCCCGTTTCGACGGCGTCAGCATCGACAGCCGTGCGATCCAGCCGGGTCAACTGTTTATAGCTTTGACCGGCCCGCGTTTCGACGGTCATGACTACTTGAACGATGTCGCCGCCAAAGGCGCCGTCGCTGCGCTGGTCGAGCGCGAAGTCGCCGATAGCACCTTGCCGCAACTGCTGGTGAAAGATACCCGTCAGGCCCTCGGCCAATTGGGCGCGCTGAACCGTGCTGCATTCACTCAGCCAGTCGCAGCGATCACCGGTTCCAGCGGCAAGACCACGGTCAAGGAAATGCTCGCGAGCATCCTGCGTACGCGCGGACCGGTGCTGGCGACCCGTGGCAATCTGAACAACGACCTCGGCGCGCCGCTGACCCTGCTCGAACTGGCCCCGGAACACACTTCGGCGGTGATCGAACTGGGCGCCTCGCGCCTCGGCGAAATCGCTTACACCGTTGGCCTGACCAAGCCACACGTAGCGATCCTGAACAATGCCGGCACCGCGCACGTTGGTGAGTTTGGCGGTCCGGAAAAAATCGTCGAAGCCAAAGGCGAAATCATCGACGGCCTCGCGGCTGACGGCATCGCCGTGCTCAACCTCGATGACAAGGCCTTCGGTATCTGGAAGACCCGTGCCGGCGCTCGCAAAGTACTGACGTTCGCCCTGAGCAACACTCAAGCGGATTTCCATGCCAGCGATCTGACCACCGATGCGCGTGGTTGCCCGGCTTTCAATCTGCACACACCTGAAGGTGTCGAGCGCGTTCAACTGAACCTGCTCGGCACGCATAACGTCGCCAACTCCATGGCTGCCGCCGCTGCCGCACACGCCTTGGGCGTGTCGCTGTTCGGCATCGCCACCGGGCTTGGCGCCGTGCAACCGGTCAAGGGGCGCACCGTCGCGCAACTGGCGAAAAACGGCATGCGCGTGATCGATGACACTTACAACGCAAACCCCACCTCAATGTGCGCGGCCGTTGATATACTCGCCGGCTTTTCCGGCCGCACCGTCCTGGTGCTCGGAGATATCGGCGAGTTGGGCGATTGGGCGGAGCAGGGGCACCGCGACGTGGGCGAGTACGCCCGGGGCAAGGTTTCCGCGCTTTATGCCGTTGGGCCAAACATGGTTCACGCCGTAAACGCTTTCGGTGAACAGGCGCATCACTTCGGCAGCCAAGCCGAACTGATTCAGGCCCTCGACGCCGAGCAGGACACAAACACCACCATTTTGATCAAGGGTTCGCGCAGTGCAGCGATGGAAAACATCGTTGCGGCTCTGTGCGGGTCCAGTCTGGAGAAACATTAATGCTGCTGCTGCTAGCGGAGTATCTGCAACAGTTCTACAAAGGCTTCGCGGTCTTTCAGTACCTGACCCTGCGCGGGATCCTCGGTGTGCTGACCGCGCTGGTTTTGTCGCTGTGCTATGGCCCGTGGATGATCCGCACTTTGCAGAACCGTCAGATCGGTCAATCCGTGCGTAACGACGGCCCGCAATCGCACCTGTCCAAGTCGGGTACACCGACCATGGGCGGCGCGCTGATTCTGTCTTCGATTGGTGTCAGTACTTTGCTTTGGGCTGACCTGAGCAACCGCTACGTCTGGACTGTTCTGTTGGTGACTCTGTTGTTCGGCGCCATCGGCTGGGTCGACGATTACCGCAAAGTCATCGAGAAGAACTCCCGTGGCTTGCCGAGCCGCTGGAAGTATTTCTGGCAGTCGGTGTTCGGCCTCGGCGCGGCGATCTTCCTTTATATGACCGCTTCCACCCCGGTGGAAACCACGCTGATCCTGCCGATGCTCAAGGACTACAGCATTCCGCTGGGCCTCGGTTTCATCGTGCTGACCTACTTCGTGATCGTCGGTTCAAGCAACGCGGTCAACCTGACTGACGGCCTCGATGGCCTGGCAATCATGCCGACCGTGATGGTCGGCGGTGGCCTCGGCATCTTCTGCTACCTGTCGGGTAACGTGAAATTTGCTGAATACCTGCTGATTCCTTATGTGCCGGGTGCGGGTGAGTTGATCGTGTTCTGCGGCGCGCTGATCGGTGCCGGTCTGGGCTTCCTCTGGTTCAACACCTATCCGGCGCAAGTGTTCATGGGCGACGTCGGTGCGCTGGCACTTGGCGCGGCACTGGGCACCATCGCCGTGATCGTCCGTCAGGAAATCGTCCTGTTCATCATGGGCGGCGTGTTCGTGATGGAAACCCTGTCAGTCGTCATTCAGGTTGCGTCCTTTAAGCTGACCGGTCGCCGTGTGTTCCGCATGGCACCGATACACCACCATTTTGAACTCAAGGGCTGGCCCGAGCCGCGCGTGATCGTCCGTTTCTGGATCATCACCGTGATTCTCGTGCTTGTCGGCCTTGCCACCCTGAAGCTGAGGTAGAACGAGTGTCTCTGATCGCTTCTGACCACTTCCGCATCGTTGTCGGCCTCGGCAAGAGCGGCATGTCCCTGGTTCGCTTCCTGGCGAACCGGGGCACGTCGTTTGCCGTGGCGGACACGCGGGAAAATCCACCGGAACTGGCCACGCTCAAGCGTGACTATCCGCACGTGGAAGTGCGTTGTGGCGAGCTGGACGTCGAATTCCTCTGCCGTGCCGACGAGCTCTACGTGAGCCCCGGCCTGGCGCTGGCGACCCCGGCCCTGCAAGCCGCTGCGGCCCGTGGCGTGAAACTGTCCGGTGACATCGAGCTGTTCGCGCGTAACGCGCAGGCGCCGATCGTGGCCATCAGCGGTTCCAACGCGAAAAGCACCGTCACCACCCTGGTCGGCGAGATGGCGGCTGCGGCCGGCAAGCGCGTCGCCGTCGGCGGCAACCTCGGTACCCCGGCGCTGGACCTGCTCAGCGACGACGTCGAGCTGTACGTGATGGAACTGTCGAGCTTCCAGCTGGAAACCACCGACCAGCTCAACGCCGAAGTGGCCACCGTGCTGAACATCAGCGAAGACCATATGGATCGCTACAGCGGTCTGCCGGCGTACCACCTGGCCAAGCACCGGATCTTCCGGGGTGCGAAGCAGTTCGTGGTCAACCGTCAGGATGCGCTGAGCCGTCCGCTGATGGGCGAGGGCCAGCCGTGCTGGACCTTCGGCCTGACCAAACCGGATTTCAAGGCCTTCGGTATTCGTGAAGAAGACGGCGAGAAATACCTCGCTTTCGAATTCCAGAACCTGCTGCCGGTACGTGAGCTGAAGATTCGCGGCGCGCACAACCAGTCCAACGCCCTCGCGGCGCTGGCGCTCGGTCATGCCGTGGGCCTGCCGTTCGACGCCATGCTCTCGGCGCTGCGTACATTTGCCGGCCTCGAACATCGCTGCCAGTGGGTACGCGATCTCGACGGCGTGGCGTACTACAACGATTCCAAAGCCACCAACGTCGGCGCCGCTCTGGCCGCCATCGAAGGCTTGGGCGCGGATATCGACGGCAAGGTCATCCTGATCGCCGGTGGCGATGGCAAGGGTGCCGAATTCAACGATCTGCGTGATCCGGTGGCGGTCAACTGCCGCGCCGTGATCCTGATGGGCCGCGACTCCGACAAGATCGGCGCAGCCATTGGCGATGCGGTTCCGCTGATTCGCGCGACCTCACTGGTCGACGCTGTTGCGCAATGCCGCGCCGCTGCCCAACCGGGTGATGTGGTGCTGCTGTCGCCGGCCTGCGCCAGTTTCGACATGTTCAAGAATTACGAAGACCGTGGTCACCAGTTCGTCCGCGCTGTGGAGGAATTGGCATGAGCCTGCGCAATATCATCAAACCGTATCCGTCGCCGATCATCACCGGGCGCGGCATTGACCTCGACTTCCCGATGCTCGCCGGTTGCCTGGCTTTGCTCGGTCTCGGTTTGATCATGATCGCCTCGGCGTCCACTGAGGTGGCAGCCGCGCAGTCGGGCAGTCCGCTGTACTACATGATTCGCCACCTTATTTATGTGGTGCTGGGCCTGGGCGCGTGCATCGTCACCATGATGATTCCGATCGCCACCTGGCAACGTCTCGGCTGGCTGATGCTGATCGGTGCGTTCGGCTTGCTGGTGATGGTGATCATTCCCGGCATCGGTCGCGAAGTGAACGGTTCGATGCGCTGGATCGGGTTCAGCTTCTTCAACGTGCAGCCGTCGGAAATCGCCAAGGTGTTCGTGGTGATCTACCTCGCCGGTTATCTGGTGCGGCGTCAGAAGGAAGTGCGCGAGAGCTGGATGGGCTTCTTCAAGCCGTTCATCGTGCTGCTGCCGATGGCCGGCCTGTTGCTGATGGAGCCGGACTTCGGTGCCACCGTGGTGATGATGGGCGCTGCGGCGGCCATGCTATTCCTCGGCGGGGTCGGGCTGTTCCGCTTCTCGCTGATGGTGGTGTTGGCGGTCGGGGCCGTGGTCTTGCTGATTCAAATGCAGCCTTACCGCATGGCGCGTCTGACCAACTTTGCTGACCCATGGGCTGACCAGTTCGGTGCCGGTTACCAGTTGTCGCAAGCCTTGATCGCCTTTGGTCGCGGTGAGTGGCTGGGCGTAGGCCTGGGCAACAGCGTGCAGAAGCAGTTTTACCTGCCGGAAGCGCACACCGACTTCGTGTTCTCGGTTCTGGCTGAAGAATTGGGCGCCGTTGGTTCGCTGTGCACCGTCGCGCTGTTCGTGTTCGTGTGTATTCGCGGCATGTACATCGGCTTGTGGGCGGAGAAAGCCAAACAGTTCTTCGCCGCTTATGTTGCGTACGGTCTGTCGTTCCTGTGGATTGGTCAGTTCCTGATCAACATCGGTGTGAACGTCGGCCTGCTGCCAACCAAAGGTCTGACCTTGCCGTTCCTCAGTTATGGCGGTAGCTCGTTGGTGATCTGCTGTGCCTGCCTCGGTTTGTTATTGAGGATCGAGTGGGAGAGTCGAACCCACCTGGGCAGTGAAGAGATGGAATTCCATGAAAGCGACTTCGCTGAGGAGCCGAATCATGGGCGCTAACGTATTGATCATGGCCGGCGGCACCGGCGGCCACGTGTTCCCGGCGCTGGCTTGTGCCCGCGAGTTTCAGGCGCGCGGCTACACCGTGCACTGGCTCGGCACGCCACGCGGAATCGAGAACGAACTGGTGCCGGCGGCAGGTCTTGAGCTGCACCGCATCAACGCTACCGGCCTGCGCGGCAAGGGCAAGCTGTCGCTGCTCAAGGCGCCGTTCATGCTGCTGAAGTCGGTGTGGCAGGCGCGGGCGATCATTCGTCGCTTGAAGCCGGTGTGTGTGGTCGGCTTCGGTGGTTATGTGACTGGCCCCGGTGGCCTCGCCGCGAAACTGGCCGGCGTGCCGGTGATCGTTCACGAGCAGAACGCCGTGGCCGGCACCGCCAATCGGTTGCTGGTGCCGTTCGCCGCCCGAGTGTGTGAAGCGTTCCCCGACACCTTTACTCTGTCGGACACCCGCCGTACCACCGGAAACCCGGTGCGCAGCGAGCTGTTCCTCGACACATCGCGACCTGCTCTGGCAGGGCGCAAAGCGCGTTTGCTGATCCTCGGCGGAAGCCTTGGCGCAGAACCGTTGAACAAGTTGCTGCCTGAAGCCCTGGCCCAAGTCGCTGCCGATTTGCGCCCGGAAGTGTTTCATCAGGCCGGCAAAAACCACGATGAAGTCACTGCAGAGCGCTACCGCGCCGCCGGCGTGGAAGCGCAGGTGCAGCCGTTCATCAAAGACATGGCCCAGGCCTATGGCTGGGCTGACCTGGTGGTGTGCCGCGCAGGCGCGTTGACCATCAGTGAGCTGGCTGCCGCCGGTCTGCCCTCGATGCTGGTGCCTTTGCCCCACGCGATCGACGATCACCAGACTCGCAACGCCGATTATTTGGCCCGCGAAGGCGCTGCCTTCCTGATGCCGCAAAGAACGACTGGTGCCGCGGACCTTGCCGCGCGCCTGACAGAGGTCTTGATGCAACCGCAACGACTCGAAGATATGGCCCAAGCGGCCCGCCGTCTGGCGAAACCCGATGCCACCCGTAGCGTGGTCGATACCTGTCTGGAGGTGGCCCATGGTTGAGAATCAGAAAGCCATGCCGCAACCGGAAATGCGCCGCATCCGTCGCATCCACTTCGTCGGCATCGGCGGCGTGGGCATGTGCGGGATTGCCGAAGTGCTGTTGAACCTGGGCTATGAAGTCTCCGGTTCCGACCTGAAAGCTTCGCCGGTGACCGAGCGTCTGGAATCGTTCGGCGCGCACATCTTCATCGGCCACCGTGCCGAGAACGCCGCTGCCGCCGATGTGCTGGTGGTGTCGAGCGCTGTGAATACCTCGAACCCGGAAGTGGCGAACGCGCTTGAGCGTCGTATTCCGGTGGTGCCGCGTGCCGAGATGCTTGCCGAACTGATGCGCTATCGCCACGGCATCGCCGTCGCCGGTACGCACGGCAAAACCACCACCACCAGCCTGATCGCTTCGGTGTTCGCCGCTGGTGGTCTGGACCCGACGTTCGTTATCGGTGGTCGTCTGAATGCAGCGGGCACCAATGCCCAGCTCGGCACCAGCCGTTACCTGATCGCCGAAGCCGATGAAAGCGATGCGAGCTTCCTGCACCTGCAACCGCTGGTGGCCGTGGTCACCAACATCGACGCCGACCACATGGCGACCTACGACGGTGACTTCAACAAGCTGAAGAAAACCTTCGTCGAGTTCCTGCACAACCTGCCGTTCTACGGTTTGGCAGTGATGTGCCTGGACGATCCGGTGGTGCGTGAAATCCTCCCGCTGGTGAAACGTCCGACCGTGACCTACGGCTTCAGCGAAGACGCTGACGTGCGCGCGATCAATATTCGCCAGCAAGGCATGCAGACGTTTTTTACCGTGCTGCGTCCGGATCGCGAGCCGCTGGACGTGTCGGTGAACATGCCCGGCAACCACAACGTCCTCAACTCGCTGGCAACCATTTGCATTGCCACCGACGAAGGCGTCAGCGATGAAGCCATCGTCCAGGGCCTGTCGGGCTTCCAGGGTGTTGGTCGACGCTTTCAGGTTTACGGCGAACTGCCGGTCGACGGCGGCAACGTGATGCTGGTCGATGACTACGGTCACCACCCGACCGAAGTCGCTGCAGTGATCAAAGCCGTGCGCGGTGGCTGGCCGGAGCGCCGTCTGGTGATGGTTTACCAGCCGCACCGCTACAGCCGCACCCGCGACCTGTACGACGACTTCGTCAATGTCCTGGCCGACGCCAATGTGCTGCTGCTGATGGAAGTCTATCCGGCCGGCGAAGAGCCGATCCCGGGCGCCGACAGCCGCAAGCTGTGCAACAGCATCCGCCAGCGTGGTCAGCTCGACCCGATCTACATCGAGCGTGGCGTCGATCTGGCGCCGCTGGTCAAGCCACTGCTGCGCGCGGGCGACATCCTGCTGTGTCAGGGCGCTGGTGATATCGGCGGTCTCGCGCCGAAGCTGTTGAAAAGTGAATTGTTCGCTGGCGCCGTGGCGGCGTCGGTCGAGGGGAAGTTGAAATGACTGCTGCCTACGCCAAGCTGTTTTCCACGATCGCGCCGAAAGACTTCGGCCGTGTCGCCGTGCTCTTCGGCGGCCTGAGTGCCGAGCGTGAGGTGTCGCTGAAATCCGGTAACGCCGTACTTGAAGCGCTGCAAAGTGCTGGCGTGGACGCATTCGGCATCGACGTTGGCGACGACATTCTGCAACGTCTGCTCAGCGAAAAGATCGACCGCGCCTTCATCATTCTTCACGGCCGTGGCGGTGAAGACGGCTCCATGCAGGGCCTGCTCGAAGTGGCGGGTATTCCGTACACCGGCAGCGGCATTCTGGCTTCGGCACTGGCGATGGACAAACTGCGCACCAAGCAGGTCTGGCACAGCCTCGGGATTCCGACGCCGCGTCACGCCGTGCTGTGCAGCGAAGCTGATTGTATTTCGGCAGCGACGGAACTGGGCTTCCCTTTGATCGTCAAACCGGCGCATGAAGGTTCAAGTATCGGGATGGCCAAAGTGAGTTCTGCGTCCGAGTTGATCGACGCATGGAAAGCGGCCAGTACCTACGATTCGCAAGTCTTGGTTGAGCAATGGATTCAAGGTCCTGAGTTCACCATCGCCACCCTGCGTGACCAGGTGTTGCCTCCTATCGCCCTGGGTACACCGCACACGTTCTACGACTACGACGCCAAGTACATCGCCAACGATACCCAGTACCGCATTCCGTGCGGGCTGGATGCCGCCAAGGAAAAGGAACTCATGGATCTCACGGCCAAGGCCAGTGAGGCGCTGGGGATTGCCGGTTGGGGCAGGGCGGACGTGATGCAGGACGCCGACGGGCAGTTCTGGTTCCTGGAAGTGAACACCGCTCCGGGCATGACCGATCACAGTCTGGTACCGATGGCCGCGCGTGCGGCCGGTCTGGATTTCCAACAACTGGTTCTGGCCATTCTGGCCGCCAGTGTTGAAGACGCTCGAGGTTAAGACGATGCAAGGCGCTCAGCTCCGACATCAGCCTCCCGCCCCCGGCCGCAAGCCGGTGCCACGGGGTGCCAGCCGCATGGTGGCGAAAGAGCCGATGTCCGCGCGCCTGCCGAAAGCCAATTTCAGCTTTCTGAAAAGTCTGTTCTGGCCGGTGCTGCTGGTCGCTCTGGGCTTTGGTACTTACGAAGGTGCAACACGTTTGCTGCCTTACGCCGACCGGCCGATCACCAAGATCGCCGTGCAGGGCGACCTGAGCTACATCAGCCAGCAAGCGGTGCAGCAGCGTATCGCTCCGTATGTGGCGTCGAGCTTCTTCACCATCGACCTGGCCGGTATGCGCACCGAGCTTGAGCAGATGCCGTGGATCGCCCACGCCGAAGTACGTCGGGTGTGGCCGGACCAAGTGGTGATCCGCCTCGAAGAGCAACTGCCAGTGGCGCGTTGGGGCGACGAGTCGTTACTGAACAACCAGGGCCAGGCGTTTACGCCAAAGGAGCTGGCGAACTACGAACACCTGCCACAGCTGTTCGGCCCACAACGGGCCCAGCAGCAAGTGATGCAGCAGTATCAGGTGCTGAGCCAGATGCTGCGGCCGTTGGGCTTTTCGATTGCACGCCTGGAACTGCGTGAACGCGGAAGCTGGTTCCTGACCACCGGTGCCGGCAGTTCTGGCCCCGGCATCGAGTTGCTGCTGGGACGCGGCAACCTGGTGGAAAAGATGCGCCGCTTCATCGCCATCTATGACAAGACACTTAAAGACCAGATTACGAACATTGCGCGCATCGATCTGCGCTATGCCAACGGCCTCGCTGTTGGCTGGCGGGAACCAGTAGCGCCGACGACAGCCCAACCCGCTGTCGCAAAGAATTAAGAAGAGGCAGGACCCATGGCAAACGTGCAAAGCGGCAAAATGATCGTCGGTCTCGATATCGGCACCTCCAAGGTGGTGGCGCTGGTCGGCGAGGTCTCCGACGACGGCTCGCTGGAAATCGTCGGGATCGGTACCCATCCGTCCCGTGGCCTGAAGAAGGGCGTGGTGGTCAACATCGAGTCCACCGTGCAATCGATCCAGCGCGCGATCGAAGAAGCCCAACTGATGGCGGGCTGCCGCATTCACTCGGCGTTCGTCGGCGTGGCGGGCAATCACATCCGCAGCCTGAACTCCCACGGCATCGTCGCGATCCGCGATCGTGAAGTCAGCTCGGCTGACCTTGAGCGCGTCCTCGACGCTGCTCAGGCTGTGGCGATTCCGGCAGACCAACGCGTGCTGCACACCCTGCCGCAGGATTACGTGATCGATAACCAGGAAGGCGTTCGCGAACCACTGGGCATGTCCGGCGTACGTCTGGAAGCCAAGGTTCACGTGGTCACCTGCGCCGTCAACGCCGCACAGAACATCGAAAAATGCGTGCGTCGCTGCGGTCTGGAAATCGACGACATCATTCTTGAGCAACTGGCTTCGGCCTACTCGGTACTGACCGATGACGAGAAAGAGTTGGGCGTGTGCCTGGTCGATATCGGCGGCGGCACCACCGACATCGCGATCTTCACCGAAGGCGCGATCCGTCACACCGCAGTGATCCCGATTGCCGGTGACCAGGTGACCAACGACATCGCCATGGCGTTGCGCACTCCGACCCAGTACGCCGAAGAAATCAAGATCCGCTACGCCTGCGCTCTGGCCAAGCTGGCCGGTGCCGGTGAAACCATCAAGGTGCCAAGCGTTGGCGACCGTCCACCGCGCGAGTTGTCGCGTCAGGCGCTGGCCGAAGTGGTCGAGCCGCGTTACGACGAACTGTTCACGCTGATCCAGGCCGAGCTGCGTCGCAGCGGCTACGAAGACCTGATCCCGGCCGGCATCGTGCTGACCGGCGGTACGTCGAAGATGGAAGGCGCCACTGAACTGGCCGAGGAAATCTTCCACATGCCGGTCCGCCTCGGTGTGCCGCATGGCGTGAAAGGCCTGGATGACGTGGTGCGCAACCCGATTTATTCCACTGGCGTTGGCTTGTTGATGTACGGCCTGCAAAAGCAGTCCGACGGGGTTTCGTTCTCCGGCATCGGCAGCCGCGACAGCTACAGCAACGAAGAGCCACAGGCGCCGTTGCTGGACCGATTGAAGAAGTGGGTTCAAGGCAACTTCTAAAGCTTTACCGCAACACCGCAACAAAAAAGCAGTAGGCGAAAAAACTAGAGAATGTAAGGAGAGGGAAAATGTTCGAACTCGTAGACAACATCCCCGCAAGCCCGGTAATCAAAGTTATCGGTGTTGGCGGTGGCGGCGGCAACGCTGTCAATCACATGGTCAAGAGCAACATCGAAGGCGTTGAATTCATCTGCGCCAACACTGATGCTCAAGCGCTGAAAAACATCGGCGCGCGCACCATTCTGCAACTGGGCACCGGCGTGACCAAAGGTCTGGGCGCTGGCGCCAACCCTGAAGTAGGTCGTCAGGCCGCTCTCGAAGACCGTGAGCGCATTGCCGAAGTCCTGCAGGGCACCAACATGGTGTTCATCACCACTGGCATGGGCGGCGGTACCGGTACCGGTGCTGCGCCGATCATCGCCGAAGTGGCCAAGGAAATGGGCATTCTGACCGTTGCGGTCGTAACGCGTCCGTTCCCGTTCGAAGGCCGCAAGCGTATGCAGATCGCCGATGAAGGCATCCGCATGCTCTCGGAAAGCGTCGACTCGTTGATCACCATTCCCAACGAGAAGCTGCTGACCATCCTCGGTAAAGACGCCAGCCTGCTGTCGGCTTTCGCCAAGGCCGACGATGTACTGGCCGGTGCCGTTCGCGGTATCTCCGACATCATCAAGCGTCCGGGCATGATCAACGTCGACTTCGCCGACGTGCGTACCGTGATGAGCGAAATGGGCATGGCGATGATGGGCACTGGCTGCGCCAGCGGTCCGAACCGTGCACGTGAAGCCACTGAGGCGGCGATCCGCAACCCGCTGCTGGAAGACGTGAACCTGCAAGGCGCACGCGGCATCCTGGTGAACATCACCGCCGGTCCTGACCTGTCTCTGGGTGAGTACTCCGACGTGGGTAGCATCATCGAAGCCTTCGCTTCCGAGCACGCCATGGTCAAGGTCGGTACCGTTATCGATCCGGACATGCGCGACGAGCTGCACGTAACTGTAGTTGCCACGGGTCTGGGCGCGAAAATCGAGAAGCCTGTCAAGGTCATCGACAACACCGTTCACACCTCCATGGCTTCCGCCCAGGTGCAACAACCGGCTCCGGCCCGTCAGGAAGCGCCAGCGGTGAACTACCGTGATCTGGACCGTCCGACCGTCATGCGCAACCAGGCTCAGGCCGGTGCTGCGGCTGCCGCGAAGATGAATCCGCAAGATGATCTGGACTACCTGGACATCCCGGCTTTCCTGCGTCGTCAGGCCGATTGATGGAATGTATCAGGGCTATGAAGGTGATTGGTGTTCAGCAAAGGCATGGTCTGCTATCATCGCCAGCCTTTGTTGATACCAGTTCGCAATTTGCGCTGAAGCGGCCCAAGCCATGATTAAACAACGCACACTGAAAAATATTATCCGTGCCACAGGTGTAGGCCTGCACTCCGGTGAGAAGGTCTATCTGACCCTCAAGCCTGCGCCTGTCGACACTGGCATTGTGTTTTGTCGCGCTGACCTCGACCCTGTGGTGCAGATTCCTGCCCGCGCGGAAAACGTCGGTGAAACCACTATGTCGACAACGCTGATCAACGGCGACGTCAAAGTGGACACGGTAGAGCACTTGCTCTCGGCCATGGCTGGCCTGGGCATCGATAACGCCTACGTCGAGCTCTCCGCGTCCGAAGTCCCGATCATGGATGGCAGCGCTGGACCCTTCGTATTCCTGATTCAATCGGCAGGCCTGGAAGAACAGGACGCCGCCAAGAAATTCATCCGCATCCTGCGTGAAGTGACAGTGGAAGACGGCGACAAGCGCGCCACTTTCGTCCCTTTCGAAGGGTTCAAGGTGAGCTTCGAGATCGATTTCGATCACCCGGTATTCCGGGACCGCACCCAAAGTGCAAGCGTGGATTTTTCCAGCACTTCGTTCGTAAAAGAAGTCAGCCGCGCCCGTACCTTTGGTTTCATGAGTGATATCGAGTACCTGCGCAAGCACAACCTCGCACTCGGCGGCAGCGTTGAAAACGCAATCGTGGTCGATGCTGATGGCGTGTTGAACGAAGATGGTCTTCGCTATGAAGACGAATTCGTGAAGCACAAGATCCTCGATGCGATTGGCGACCTGTACCTGCTGGGTAACAGCCTGATTGGTGAGTTCAAAGGCTTCAAGTCCGGTCATGCACTGAACAACCAGCTGCTGCGCAAGTTGATTGAGCAGACAGACGCTTGGGAAGTGGTGACGTTCGAAGACGCCAGTACTGCACCGATCTCTTACATGCGCCCGGTTGCGGCAGTGTAAGTAAAAAACCTCTCTAGTTTTTTGAAGGCCATCCTCGGATGGCCTTTTTTTATGCCTGCAGTTTTTGTGTTGCCTGGGCCGGCCTCATCGCGAGCAGGCTCACTCCTACAGGGGCACGCATTTCAAATGTAGGAGTGAACCTGCTCGCGATAGGGCCGGTGAGGCCCCAGCAAACCTATCAGGCAGCCACCACCACCCGATTGCGCCCACCTTCCTTGGCCTGATACAACGCCTTGTCCGCCGCAAACAGCAACTGCTCCAGGGTCATCTCACTCGCCGCCGTCCACGTCGCGATGCCAATACTCGCGGTCATCGGCCGCTCGGCTCCGTCGACCAATGGCAACTGCTCCACCGCCTGACGAATATGCTCGGCAAGCTGCTGTGCGCCGTGACCGTCGGTCTCGGCGAGAATCACCGAAAACTCCTCACCCCCATAACGCGCCACCAGATCCGCCGGTCGCCGCACACTTTCAGTAATGACCCTGGCCAGCGTCTTCAACGCCTGATCCCCGGCCTGATGCCCATGGCGGTCATTGAAGGCCTTGAAGTGATCGGCATCGATCATCATCACCGACATCGGTTTACCCGAGCGCTGAGCGCGGAACCACTCGTGACGCAATGCCTGATCAAGCATCCGACGATTGGCCACCCCCGTCAGCGCGTCGGTGGCGGCCAATTGCGCCAGTTCGTGCTCGGCACGCTGACGTCGGCGCAACTCGCGGGCCAGCAACCAGGTCAGCCATAACAAACCCACGCACAGCACGCCGGTGGCCCCACTGATCAACAGCGCGGTGCGGCGCCAGGTGCCGAACACCTCGTCGCTGGACAGCGCGACCATCACGATCAACGGCAGATTGCCGACCCGCGAATAGGTATACAGGCGTTGTTGATGGTCGATGCTCGAAACGCTGTTGAAACTGCCATTGCCACTCTTGTCGCGCAGAATTCGTATGACGTTGGGCCGGTTGCCGAAGCTTTTGCCGATGGAATCACTTTGCAGATAAGGCTTCTGCGCCAGCAGGACGCCGTCGTTGTCGATGATGTTCAACGTGCTGTCTTTACCGATGTCGAGGCTGTTGAACAACTGGTCGAAGTAGTCGAGCTTCATCGACGCCACGGCCACGCCTGCAAACTCACCGGTCTGCGAGGAAATCCTTCGGCTGAAACTGATCCGCCATTGATTGGCTTCGTCGCAGTCGCAGCGGGTCTTGAACGGCCGGCTGATAAACATACCGACATCGCGGTTGAACGCGTGGGCAAGGAAGTAATCGCGGTCGGCAAAGTTGCCCGGTTTCGGCTCGATTCGCGAAGAGTCGGCGACCACATCGCCGTGTTTGTCGAGCAACAGGATGTCACCCTTGAAGCGCGCCGTGGTGGATCGGTCGAACAGGGCCAGATGACGAATCTGCGGTGAGACAGTTTGCAGATCATCGCGTTGGGCGGCAGCGATCAGGCCTTGCAAGGTCAGGTCGTACAGCTCGACCGTGCGCAGCACATCAGCGTCGATCAGTTGCGCGATAGTGGTGGCGCTGCGGGTGGCCGATTCCTGAGCGTTGGCGTGCTCGCGGATCAGCAGGAACGTGACGATGCACAGAATCGCGATCACGGTCAGCAAGCTGCCGCAGATCAGCAGCAGTTCGGGGCGTCCGGTCTTGCCCGCAACGGGTGGGGTACGGCTCGCGATCATGATTGGGCTGTCGGTTGGGGGGAGTCTTATAAGCGTAGTAGGCCAAACACCACAGCCGAAGCCAGAAACCATTCCCAATGTGGGAGCGAGCCTGCTCGCGAAAGCGGCGTGTCATTCAACATAGATGTCGATTGATAGACCGCCTTCGCGAGCAGGCTCGCTCCCACAGGGTGCATCACTGAATTCAAGACGGTGTCATGGGCGCCGATCTTAGAAGACGTTGATCGGGTAGTCGATGATGACGCGGTATTCATCTGTGTCTGAATCAATCGCGCCGTAACCATTGCCACCGCGGTTGGTCGCCCATTGCAAGTGCACCGCCAGATCCTTGGCCTGACCGCTTTGCACAACGTACTGCAAATCGAGATCGCGCTCCCAATGCCTGGCGTTGCTGCCGTCGGCGCTGTACCAGTTGGAATAGCCTTTGCTGTTCGGATCCACCTTGGTCAGGTCCACCGTACCGCGCGAATAGGAGACTGCCGAGGTCAGCCCTGGTACGCCGACACCGGCGAAGTCGTAGGCGTATTTGAGCTTCCACGAGCGCTCGTTCGGGCCGTTGAAGTCGGAATACTGCTGGGAGTTGTCGAGGTAAACGCTGTCGCCCTGGCTGATGTAGTCGAACGGCGTGTTGCCATTGACCCGCTGATACGCGGCGGTGACGCTGTGATTACCGACGCCAACGGTGAAATGCAGGCTGTAGGTGTTGTTGTCGATGTTGCCCAGCAACGCATCACCGGTGTCTTGCGTGTGATAGAAGTGCAGGCCCGGGTTGAGGCTGACCAGATCGCTCAACTGCCAGGTGTAGTCGAGATCGTAGTAGTACTGGTTCCAGATGTCTTTGAGCTCAGAGGCGTACAGGCTGCTGGTCAAGCCTTCGACACCGCTCCAGGCCACACCGGCCCAGTTCAGGTGCTGACTTTCATCGCCATCGGCCAATGTCCCGTAGGAAGTGCCAATGCGCGTGTGACCACTCTGGTTGTAAGGCTTGGTGAAACTCGCCTGGCCGCCTTCGATCAACCAGCCATCGAAGCTGTGGTTGGTCAGGCTCACACCACGGAAAGTCTGCGGCAGCATGCGTGTTTCACCGCCAGCAATGACCGGGTTGGTGAGGAACAGGTCGCCGGCCTTCAATTCGGTATCGAACGCACGCATTTTCAACGTGCCCCCGGCGGTGGAGAACGCTCCCGGTGCTTTGCCGCCATTCTCTCGGACCGGCAGGATGCTCGAACCGTCGGTGCCGCCACCGCCATCCAGCTTCAGCCCGAGCATGGCGTGGGCATCAATGCCGAAACCGACCGTGCCTTCGCTGTAACCCGACTTGAAAATCCCAAGAAAGCCTTGGCCCCACTCGATGTTGTCGTCCGCTTTCTGCAAGCGGTTGCGATTCATGTAGTAGTTGCGGGCGTTGATGTTGAGGCTCGAACCCTCGACGAAGCCCTCTTTAGCGGGTTCTTCAGCGTGAGCGGCAGGGGCAATCGTTGCGGCAATTGCAATGAACAGCGGAGTGAAACGGACTGGGTAACGCACGTGCAATGGAGCTCCTTGGGTCAACTGGCACCTCTATATTTTGAGGCGCTCAATGTTTCTTGTTGTTACAGACGAACCAAACGGCTTTCAGACCACAACGAAAAAAGGCCGCTGAAAGGCAGCGGCCTGGAATGACGACAGTTGAACGGGAAGAGCCAAACAACCGCGTCGAGGGAAAGGGGGCTGTGTGTGACTCAGCTGTCTTTTTCCAGCGATTGAGCCTGGGAAGTTGCAGCCTGAGGGGCCTGCGTCGCGTCTTTGGCCTTGGCCATCATTTCTGCCTGATGCTGGTCATACGCTTGAGCGCGCGCGGTGTTCTGCGCCACGAACGCGTGGGATTCTTCAGCCATCGCCATCGGCGACAGGATCAATGAGGACAAAACAAAAGCGCTGGCAATACCCATACTGTTGGACATCTTGAAAACCTTCTCGCTTGGCGAGTGCTGTTTGGTGCGGGCAAAGATAAGGTTGCCGGGCGTTGGGAAACAGCGTGATTTTCATAAATGACTGTTACAGCAGGAGCAAAAATCACCCCCTCACCCCAACCCTCTCCCGGAGGTAGAGGGAGCTGACCGAGGTGTCTGGCGTTGTACATCGACCTGAAAGATCGAGTCGATTATTGATTCGGTGAATCAAGATCAGGTCGGTGCACATTTGCAGCATCCCCCAATCAGTCCCCTCTCCCTCCGGGAGAGGGTTAGGGTGAGGGGCTTTTCAAACCGGCAAATAAATCCCGAAAGTATTCATCCCCCGATCACTGCGCACAAACACATCCCCACCATGCATCAGCGCAATCGCCTTGACGATCGCCAGCCCCAACCCATGGTTATTGCCACTGTTACTGCGCGACGCATCGACCCGATAAAAGCGCTCGAACAAGCGTGGCAAATGCTCACTGGCAATCGGCGAACCGGGGTTGGCCACGCCGATACTCACCTGATGCTCCTCGACCTCGATGCATACCTCGATCACCTGTCCCGGCCCGGTGTGCTGCACCGCATTGCTCAGCAAATTAATCAACGCCCGACGCAAATGCGCGACCTCGATCTGCACCAGCGCATCACCGGTGACCTGCACCTGAACCTGCGCGTCCTCGAGAATGAAATCCAGATACTCCAGCGTCGTTGCCACCTCATCAGCCAGCGAAGTGGAGGTGAGTTTGGTCGCCTTGTTGCCCTGATCGGCACTGGCAAGAAACAGCATATCGTTGATGATCGAGCGCAACCGTTCCAGCTCTTCAAGATTCGATTGCAGCACTTCGAAATAGTGTTCGGCAGAGCGCCCACGGGTCAGTGCCACCTGCGTCTGGCCGATCAGATTGGTCAGCGGCGAACGCAGTTCATGGGCGACGTCGGCGTTGAACGACTCCAGTCGCGAGTAGGCCTGTTCGACCCGTTCCAGCGTCGAGTTGAACGAGTCGACAAACTGCGCAAGCTCCGGTGGCAGCGGCGACAAACGCAAGCGCCCGGCCCTTAATGGGGGCGCCAAGCGCTGAGCCTCGTGGGACAGTTTGATCAACGGCTTGAGACCAATCCGCGCGACCCAATAACCCAGCGCCGAAGCCATCAGCACGCCGACAATCGCCAGCCCGATCAGCGCGATCAACAGGTTGTGTTGAGTCTCGTGGAAGGTCTCGGTATCGATGCCGATCATGAAGCGCAGCGGCGGGCGCTGATCCTTGGCCGGCAACTCGGTCAGCAGCACCTTCAGCGGATACGGCTGGCCGGGCAACTGCAAGTCATGCATGCCCACTGGCCTTTGGGCGAAAGCGCGGATCGCGGCATCCGGCTGGCCGAATTCATAACCCGGATCATTACTTACCACCCAGAAACGAATGCGTTTGTCTTCTTCGCCGAGCAGCTTCAACTTGGCGTTGATCTTCAGCCAATGCTCCGGCGTGCCGAAGCGATTGAGCGCTGATTCAAGCACGCTGTAGCGCGCATCCAGCTCGGCTTCCGGGAGCAATCCCAGGCCTTTGTCGACCTGCTGATACAGCGCGCCGCCGATCAACAGAAACACCACTAACGCCACCAGCGTGAACATCCCGCTCAAGCGCAGCGCGATCGAGTTACTGGACACCACGGCTCTCCAGCACATAACCCATGCCGCGAATGGTGTGCAGCAGTTTCTCGTCGAACGGCCCGTCGAGCTTGGCGCGCAGGCGTTTGATCGCCACTTCGACAACGTTGGCATCGCTGTCGAAATTGATGTCCCAGACCATCTCGGCAATGGCAGTTTTCGAGAGGATTTCACCTTGGCGGCGGGCGAGAACACTGAGCAGAGAAAATTCCTTGGCCGTCAGATCCAGTCGGGTGCCGGCGCGGGTGGCCTTGCGGCTGATCAGATCTATCCACAGGTCGGCGATGCTCACTTGCACCGGTTCATGCCCGCCGCTGCGCCGGGTAAGCGCTTGCAGGCGCGCGACCAGTTCGAGGAAGGAAAACGGTTTGCCGAGGTAATCGTCGGCACCGTCGCGCAGGCCTTTGATGCGATCTTCGACACGCTCGCGGGCAGTGAGCATGATCACCGGGGTCTGCTTGCGCGCACGCAACGCGCGCAGCACGCCGAAGCCATCGAGGCCCGGCAACATGACGTCGAGGACGATCACCGCGTAGTCGCTTTCCAGCGCCAGATGCAGGCCCTCGACGCCGTCGCGGGCCAGATCCACGGTGTAACCCTGTTCCGTCAGACCGCGGTGCAGATAGTCCGCGGTTTTTTCCTCGTCTTCGATAATCAGAACGCGCATGACCCTGCCTCAGTCTGTGGTCGCCAATGCCGGTGAGGGCATCGGTTTGGGCCGGTGGAACAACCGCTCAAGCCACAAGTATATGACTGGAGTGGTGAACAACGTCAGCATCTGGCTGACCAGCAAACCGCCCACCACCGCGATCCCCAGCGGTTGGCGCAGTTCGGCGCCGGTGCCGTAACCGAGCATCAGCGGCAGCGCGCCGAGCAGAGCGGCGAGGGTGGTCATGATGATCGGCCGGAACCGCGTGATGCACGCTTCGAAAATCGCATCCTGCGGTGACAGGCCTCGGTGGCGCTGGGCTTCGAGGGCGAAGTCGATCATCAGGATGCCGTTCTTCTTGACGATACCGATCAGCAACACCAGCCCGATCAGCGCCATGATCGAAAAGTCCTGGCCGCAGATCCACAGCATGATCACCGCGCCCAAGCCTGCCGCCGGCAGAGTCGAAATGATCGTCAGCGGGTGCACGAAGCTTTCATAAAGCACGCCGAGAATGATGTACACCGCCACCAGCGCCGCGAGGATAAGCCACGGCTGACTGGCCAACGAACTCTGGAACGCTTGAGCCGCACCCTGGAAATTGCCGCTGATCGCGGTTGGCATGCCGATCTCGGCCTTGGCCTGATTGAGCAGAATCACCGCATCACCCAACGCCACACCGGGCGCCAAGTTGAACGACAGGTTGGCCGCCGGGAACATCCCGTCATGGGCAATCGACAACGGGCCAATGGTCGGCGCATCGAATTTGGCCAGCGCTGACAGCGGCACCATCTCGCCACTCAGCGGTGAGCGCAGGTAGAAATAGTTGAGGCTTTCGGCCTTGCCGCGCTGTTTTGTGTCCAGTTCCAGAATCACGTTGTACTGATTGACCTGGGTCTGGAATTCATTGATCTGGCGTTGGCCGAAAGCGTCGTACAGCGCCTCGTCGACATCGCTGGCGGTCAGGCCGAAACGCGCGGCGGCGCTGCGGTCGATGCTGATGTGGGTGATGCTGCCGCCCAGTTGCAGGTCGTTGGAAATGTCGCGGAACGCCGGGTTGCTGCGCAGTTTTTCGGTGAGACGTTGCGTCCATGTCGCGAGGGTCGCGCCGTCGTTACTCTTCAGCACATATTGGTATTGCGCGCGGCTCGGACCGGAGCTGAGGTTGATGTCCTGGCCGGCGCGCAGGTAGAGGACGATGCCGGGGACTTTCATCAGTTGCGGACGGATACGGTCGATGAACTGGCTGGCGCTGACGTCGCGGTCGCCACGTTTTTTCAGGGCAATCCAGAAACGGCCGTTGGCGATGGTCTGGTTGCTGCCGGAGACGCCGACTGAATGGGAGAACGCCTGCACGGCGGGGTCGGCGGCGACGATTTCGGCCATCGCCAAGTGTTTTTTCACCATGTCGCCGTAGGAAATATCCGCAGCGGCTTCAGTGGTACCGAGGACGAAACCGGTGTCCTGCACCGGGAAGAATCCTTTTGGGATAAAGATGTAACCGCCGATGGCCAGCGCCAGCGACAGACCGAACACGCCAATCATCAATTTCTGATGGGCGAGGGCGCGGCGCAAACCTTTCTCATACCAGCCGAGCAAACGTTCGCTGAAGCCCGGTTTGTCGTGGGCGTGATGCTCCGGTTTGCGCATGAACAGCGCTGCCAGCGTCGGCGCGAGGGTCAATGAGACCACCACGGAAATCATGATGGTCGAGGTCGCGGTCAGGGCGAATTCCTTGAACAGGCGCCCGACCACACCGCCCATGAACAGCAGCGGAATAAATGCCGCCACCAGCGAGAAACTGATCGAGACCACGGTGAAACCGATCTCGCCGGCGCCCTTGATCGCCGCTTCGCGCATGTCGTCGCCGGCCTCCAGATGGCGATGGATGTTTTCCACCACCACGATCGCATCGTCGACGACGAAGCCGACCGCGACGACGATCGCCACCAGCGTCAGGTTGTTCAGGCTGAAGCCGAGGATGTACATCAAGGCGAAACTGGCGATCAACGACACGCCGAGCACTGCCGAGACAATCAGGGTCGCCGACAATTGGCGCAGGAACAGCGCCATCACCGCGACCACCAGCATGATCGCGATCAACAGGGTGATTTCCACTTCATGCAGCGAGGCACGAATGGTCTGGGTGCGATCGATCAGGGTTTTCACCTGCACCGAGGCCGGCAGCATCGCTTCGAGGCCGGGCAGGGCGGCTTGAATGCGGTCAACGGTTTCAACGATGTTGGCGCCCGGCTGGCGAGAGATCACCAAGTTCACCCCCGGCTGATCACCGGCCCAGGCTTGCACGTAGGCATCTTCCGAACCGTTGACGACTTTGGCGACATCGCGCAGGTGAACCGGGGCGCCATCCTTGTAGGAAACGATGAGTTGGCTGTAGTCCTCGGGGTGGAACAACTGGTCGTTGGTCGACAGCGTCGAGATGCTCGATTCGCCGTACAGCGCGCCTTTGGCGAGGTTGAGGCTGGTCTGCTGAATCGCCAGTCGGATGTCGGCGAGGGTCAAGCCGATCGCCGCGAGCTTGTCCGCCGAGGCTTGTACGCGGATCGCCGGACGTTGCTGACCGGTGATGTTGATTTGTCCTACGCCGTCGATCTGACTGATCTGACGCGAGAGCAGGGTTTCCACCAGGTCGCTGAGTTCGGTGCCGGGCATTTGCGTCGAGCTGACGCTGAGGATCAGCACCGGGCTGTCGGCCGGGTTGACCTTCTTCCAGGTTGGCAGCGTCGGCATGTCCTTGGGCAGTTTGCCGGCGGCGGTGTTGATCGCGGCTTGGACCTCTTGCGCGGCAGTGTCGATGCTTTTATCGAGGGTGAATTGCAGGGTCAGCAGGCTTGAGCCCAGCGCACTGCTGGAGGTCATCTGGGTCATGCCGGGGATGGCGCTGAATTGCACCTCCAGCGGCGTGGCCACGGACGAGGCCATGGTGTCGGGGCTGGCACCGGGCAACTGCGCGGAGACCTGAATCGTCGGAAATTCCGCTTCCGGCAGTGGGGCGATTGGCAAGCGCGGGAAGGCAATCAAACCGACCAGCACCAAAGCGATGGTCAGCAGAATGGTTGCCACCGGATGATCGATGCACCACGTGGAGACACCTTTGTGCGCCTTCATGGTTTCGGCTCCGCTTGCACCACCTGCGCCGGCTCGGTCATGACTTGCACGGTCGAGCCGGGCTTGAGCCGCGACTGGCCGTCGGTGACCAGCACGTCACCGGCCTTCACGCCTTTGATGATGTCCTGGCCGCTGCCTTGGTAAACCATCTGTACTTGCACGGCTTCGACCTTGTCGCCGTTGACCCGGTAAACGAAGTGTTGGTCGAGGCCACGTTGTACGACGGTGGGCGGTACGACCAGCGCATCTTTGTCGAGGGCTGTCTGAATTTTTACCGTGACCAGCAGGCCGGGCCAGAGCTTCTGGCTGGCGTTGTCGAATTCGGCCTTGGCGCGGATGGTGCCGGTGTTGGCGTTGATCTGGTTGTCGATCAGGGTCAGGTGCCCTTCGCCGAGCAGGTTGCCGGTTTCGCCATCAGTGTCAGCGCCGATGTAGGCCTTGACCGGTGCGCGTTGCGGGTCGTTGATCAGGCCTTGCAGGGTTGGCAGCATTTGCTGCGGCAGGGAGAACTCGACGGCGATCGGGTCGATCTGGGTGACGGTGAACAGGCCGGCGGTGTCGGTCATGCGCAGGAAGTTGCCTTCATCGACTGTGCGAATACCGACGCGGCCGGTGACTGGGGAGCGAATCTGCGTGTAGGACAGCTGAACTTGGGCGGCGTCGATCGAGGCTTGGTTGCCTTGGGCAGTGGCTTTCAATTGGTTGACCAGGGCTTGTTGCTGGTCGTAGGTCTGCTTCGAGATGCCGTCGTCGACGGTGAGCAGTTTGTAGCGTTTGAGGTTGACCAGGGCGACTTGCAGTTGCGCCTGGCTTTCGCCGAGTTGGGCGCGGGCCTGGTCGAGGCTGGCGCGGATGGAGCGGTCGTCGATGGTGGCCAGCAGGTCGCCTGCTTTGACGAGTTGGCCTTCTTTGACGAGGATTTTGGTGAGGATGCCGTCTATTTGTGGGCGCACCACGACGCTGTGTAATGAGAGTACGGAGCCGATGCCGCTGGTGTAGCGGGGGACGTCTTTTTCGCTGACCGCTATGACTCGCACCGGGATGGCGGTGGGGGTGGCGAGTTTGGTCGGGGCGGGTTTCAGGGTGTACCACAGACCTGCGCCTGCGAGGACGATCAATAGGGTGGCGAGCAGGGCTTTGTTCTTTTGGATTCGCATGCGGGGTGGGCGCCGGACGGAGTTTGGGCAGGGTTAGGGTCTTTATAAACTTGTTTGGGGGTCAGGAGGGTGACGGCTAGCTGTCGGCGCTGTCAGTTTCGCTGGGTGCATATCCGTTGCTGCGGGTGTGGCTGATTACGGTTCCGCCCTTACGGCGGGTCACTTTTTACAAACGCCTAAAAAGTAACCAAAAACGCTTGCTCCTACGTGCGGCCCGCTCGCTGGGGCTCGGGGTTCCTTCGCTGCGGGATCGATCCGGGCGCAGCGTCTACGGTTTGCTTCGCTGCACCTCCTCTCGCTGTGTTTGGCTGCGCCAAACGGTCGCTGCGCTCCCACGCCCGGATCAATCCCTCCACTCAGCCTTCCGACGTCGCCCGTGGATCAAGATCAAGAGCAGGCGAGCTGACACTCGGCCTATTGAGTGGTGAAAAGCACAGCGTGGCCGGCTTTTGATTTGCGTTGGATTCGCCCCTCATCGGAAAGCCGCCCGCCCAGCCCTCTCCCGAGGGAGAGGGAGCCGATCTGTGGGCTTTTCAAAACCTGAGTTCACCGCGGTATCGCACGTCGGCGTAGCTCTCCCAAACACTTCGGTCAGTCCCCTCTCCCTCCGGGAGAGGGCTAGGGTGAGGGGCTTTTGATCTGTTTCAAAACCTGAGTTCAACACGGTATCGCACGTCGGCGTAGCTCTGCCAAACACCTCGGTCAGTCCCCTCTCCCTCTGGGAGAGGGCTAGGGTGAGGGTTGGCTTTTGGCTGTTTAAATTTGTGTCAAATAACCAGAACCTTCCCACAAGGTTTTCAGGTTGTCCGTCGGACGTGCGCTCTCTAGTCTTGGGTTGTCGCCGAAAACTCGGTGATCGGGTGTGAGAACCCTGAAAAATTAGTGAATCAGTCCATCAGTCCGCATAATTGCCGGCGGCTTGTCCGCTGCTTGCAAATGCTTCATGGCGGCTGTGTGCGGGCAGACTTCGGTCTGGCCGGTTTCCTATTTTTCCGGTTTCTCACCCCGCACATAGCTGCCACCCACTTCGCCGCGTGAGAAACGGCAAGGGATGGCTCCCATTTGCAAAATAGGGTTTCCAATGACTAAGCCAGTTCCAGATCCACCCATCGATCCCACAACCCCACTCGAAGACGCCATCCGCGCCGACGACCAGATCAAAACCCGCGAAGCCATCAAGCGCGCCCTCGACTTCTATCTCTGCCCCGAGCCGGTCAAACCGCGTCAGCCCAGTACGATGTTCCTCATCCACCCGAACATCGACACCGAAAGCCTGCTGGCCCACGCCTGCGAATCACTGGCTTCAGCCAATGTCATGGCCGGTGATCTGGCCGATCAGCTCAGTCGTCCGCAGCGCAGTACGGCGCTGGCGATCCAGCAGATCGTCATGCTTGCCGAGCTGGCGGTGAACCGGGCGCTGGATCGGGTTGATCCACAAACGTAATCCGTCTGAACACCGCGTCATCGTTCTTCGCGAGCAGGCTCGCTCCTACAAGGGGATCGCAATCCAAATGTAGGTGTGAGCCTGTTTGCGATGGCGATTGTTCTGTGGCCGCTGTCTCTGGAAATATCCGCAAGTTGATAAGTCCCAAAAAGGGACCTATCGTTCCCTTTTTGGGACTCTTTGGCCTTCACAGTGGAAACTATCTCTCTAAGCGAAGCGCTGTTTACCACCACTCAACAAAAAGTGTTGGGTCTGCTGTTCGGTAAGCCTGACCAGACTTTCTATGCCAATGAGATCGCGCGCTGGGCGCGTGTTGGCAAAGGCAGTCTCATGCGTGAACTCGACCGTCTGCAGCGAGCCGGTGTGTTGCGCATGACAAGGGTGGGCAATCAGAACCATTACCAGGCCAATCCCACCTGTCCCATCTATGCCGAACTGCTGGGCATCGCTCGCAAGACGTTTGCCATCGCCGAGCCTCTGCGTCAGGCATTGCAGCCGTTTACCGAGCAGATCACTTGGGCGTTTGTCTATGGCTCCATCGCCAAAGACACAGCAAACACACTCAGTGACATTGATCTCATGCTGATCGGCGAAGGCCTGCACTACAGTGACGTCATGGAACGGCTCATGCCCATGGAGGAGCAATTGGGTCGTCCCATCAACCCGACGCTTTACACCCCGCAAGACTGGGCGGCGAAACTGGCTGCGCAAAACAGCTTTGTCGTGCGGGTGGTGCGGCAGGAAAAAATCGATCTGTTAGGGGCAAACCCTTTGGAGTCCAAGGATGGGCAACAACGAGAGTCTGGAGAATCTTCTACGTAGCGGTGGGCTGAAAGCGGAGCCGCCGGATCGCAAGGAGTGTGAGGGCTTGATGCGCTCGGCGGTGGATCGGCTCAAGGATGCGCAAACTTCTACGTTGTCTTTTTCCAGCCGTTTCGACTTGGCCTATAACGCAGCGCACGCATTGGCGCTGACGGCGCTTCGATTGAGTGGTTATCGATCGGATAAACGCTATCTGGTCTTTCAGTGTCTGGTGCATACGGCGCATATCAGCAAGGTTCAGGTGCGATTGTTCGCGTTGTGTCATGAGCGGCGCAATCTCGCGGAATACGAAGGGTATATGGATGAGGATGACGCTCTTCTGGCGCAGTTGTTGGAAAGCGCCTCGCAATTGTTGAGTAACGTCCAGCAACGAATGAACTGACATCCGGCATGGCTTGCGATCCTGATTAATCTCCTAAAGATCCGCCTCTATGAGCGGATACAGCTTGTATGGCTCAGGCCGCGCACGGCGCATATCTCTCTGGGCCGCTCACCCCGGGAGTGTCTTGAAATGAAGCTGAGAACCGCTCTGCCGTCTGTGCTTCTGTTGCTTCCACTCATAGCCTCCGCCGCGCCTGCCAGTCAATCCGGCGAGATCCGCTTTACCGGGCAAATCGTTGATTCGGGCTGTCAGGTCGGACCGGTCGGGGCGTTTGCGTCTCGTGAGTCTCGCCAGATCGAAATCAAGCCCGGCCTGAAAGTCGATGTCGGCACCGATCGCAACGCTTGCAGTCTTCAGTCGCTGCCGATCTCCATGCGCTACGAAGCGCTGAACACCTCAACCGACAAAGGCATCGTCATCATCAGTTACCTGTAAAACCGTTCGGCGTGCGCTGAAAAATCTTCAGGTGCCGAGTCAGGGCGCACAGGTATACTGCGCGCCTTCGCGGCTCACTGATCGGGCCCGACTTTTTGCTTTCCGGAGCTTTTATGACTTCCCCGACCCTGCCGCCGGTTGACGACGCTGTGAGCGATGTCCCGGCTGAACTGGCCGACACCAGCGAAACCAAAGCCGATATCCCGGCGTTCAAATTTCCGTTCAAGCCGGGCGAGCTGGCCTCTGCCAAAGGCTCGAACCAGCCGTGGTACAAGAACGGCGCCAAGAATGGCCACACCAAGACCCCGGGCATGGCGCCGCCGGGCACCCGTCGGTCGATGGGCAAGCGCTGATCTGTTCTTGAGGTAATCGCACCTAGACGCAGAATATTCCCACAGAGATAGCAGATTCGCCCTCTGGGAATCCAAGCGACCTTTCGTCAAAGATTCATGCCCCGTGAACGCTTTGATAAAGGTCGCTTCCATGTCTCTGGCAAAAATCCTGTCCGCTTTGTCGCTGTTAGCCCTGAGCACCGGTTGTGTGTCGTCGACGGTCGAGCCGACGCTGCGGTTTGGCGTCGAACCTCTCGTACCCCCCTTTGAAAGTCGCAACGATAAAGGTGAACTGGTCGGACTCAACATCGAGTTGGGCAATGCCTTGTGCGCCGAACTGCAAAAACGTTGCGTGTGGGTCGATCAGGATTACGCGACCAATGTCGTGGCGCTTGAGGCCAATCGTTTTGACGTGATCATGCCGATGACGGCCACCCCGGCGCGACGGGAACGCATGGATTTCACCGACAACCTCTACCCGTTGAGCAGCCAGTTGGTCGCGCGCAAGGGGACGCATCTGCAACCTGATGCCAAATCACTCCAAGGCAAACGTATTGGTGTGTTGGCTGGCACCAGTCGCGAGGCGTTCGCCAAGGCACGCTGGGCTGAGTCGGGTGTGACGATTCGTAGCTTTCAGTTCAACGATCAACTGATTGCGAGTCTGCAAAGCGGTGAAATCGATGCCACCTTGCAGGATTCCATCGAAATTACGCACGCATTCTTGAGCCGACCGCAGGGTCAGGCGTTCGGTTTTGCAGGGCCGGCGCTCAAGGATCCGATGCTGGGCACGGGCGTGGCCATGGCTTTGCGCAAAACCGACAGCAAACTGCGTGATGATCTCAATGCGGCCCTTGAGCGTTTAAAACAGAGCGGCCAGTATCAGGCGATCACTGAACGCTATCTGTCGCCTGCTATCAGCGACTTCCCGCGCTATCGAGCCAAGGCGCAGGGTTTGCCGTTTTCCGATTCCGTACAGATTGGTGAGACGATCTATTTGTCCGGTGTGCTCGGGCTGGATGTCGATGGCCAACTGGCGGCGGGCGGGATTCGTCCGCAGATGGTTCAGGTCATGGAGAATCTGCGTAGCGCGCTGGACCGAAGTGGCTCATCTCTTGCGCACGTAGCCAAGTGCACCGTGATTCTCACCGACGTCGGGGATTTCACCGGGATGAACGAGGTTTATCGCCGCTATTTCCCTGCCGACCGGTTACCTGCCCGCACGACGTTCGCGGGCAAGCAACTGGTGGTGCCGGGAGCTAAAGTAGAGCTTGAGTGTCTGGCAGTGGCTGCCAGCTGAAGAAGTCGCAAGCATTCCCGTCAGCCGTCGCTGCGTTGTGCGTGCGGCTGATGGCTGAATGCATGCCGGCGCAGGCGCTTGCGCATATGTGGCAGGCGCTCAAGCGCGGACGGTCGTGTATGGGCCTGGTGAAAAATCCTCGGGATGAGGCCCGTGCAGACGCTAAAGAATCTGGATCAAGCCGCGCGCAACGAGATAAACGCATACGTCTGCGCCGGCTCCGTCACCACCTGAGCCCCAGCCGCCAACACCTGCCCGGCAACATCATCGCCCGACAGATGAAACACCCACTCACTCGGCGCAGTCGTCAACGGCTGCGCTGTCACCTGATCAATCACCGCCGCAAACGCATCCATATTCGGTAAGTACGCAGTAAATCCGTCGCCCTTCAACGCTGTGGTGCGAATCCCCAGCATCGCGCAGATCGCGTCCTTGATGCCGATGTCATCGCGATCGGCCTGGCGCGAACGTTGAATCAATTCGACCAGTTCCTGATCAACCAACTCGCCGCCAGCGATCAATACCGGCCCCTGTTGCCAGGACTCCGGCGGGCAATCCTTGGCGGCAGGGTTGAGCGGGATATGCGGATTGATTTCCGCCGGATAAATGCGGCACACCAACGGCCGTCGCTCGTAGATCCGGCACAACTTGTTTTCGTCAAGATTCCGACAAGGGCCTACGTTGTACGCGGCGAAGGTGATTGCCACATGGGCGTCGGTTGCGCCGCTGCGAACGATCGCTGAGCGACGTTCGGCATGTTCTCGCTGCTGCGCCGGCAGACCCAGGCCATTACCGAGAAAAGCCTCCACCAGCACAATCACCTGACCGCCATCCGCCGCCCACATGCGGGCTTCGGCCAGGGTCAGGGGGACATGATGGTCGGTGCAGCACTTGCCGCAGCCTACGCAGGAAAACGTTGTATTCATTGAGCGATCTGTCTTCAATCAGGGGGTGAAACGGTGGCGGAAAACCACCGCACAGGCGCGGATCGAAGCAAGTTATGCGCCACTCACCGGGCTTTGGCGGTCGGGCGGATCGAGTCCCACTCGGTGACGAAGGCGGTTTTCGACTGTTTGTTGTACAGACACAGTTCGGTGCCTTGCTGGCCTTTCATGTGTTTTTGCGGGTATTGGCCTTGCAACAGGACGGCGGTGTAGCCGACGCGGTCATCGAACTGTGCGGGCGTGCCGACCGGTTTGGCGTTTTTCAGGCCGCTGGCTTTGGTGCAGCTGGCGAGCACGGTTTTGTCGTAGGCGGCCCAGGCGTCCGGGCTGGAGGCGTAGGCTTGGGAAGCCAGGGCGATGAGGCAGAGCAGGCTTGCGGTGATGGCTTTCATGGTGGGCGTCCTTGGTTGTGAGTGGCCAAGGTTGGAGTCGGTGTGAGACGGGAAGTTGCCTGCTCGCGAAGACGCTCGATCAGTCCGGCACCCGTTCCCGGCGGACCACATACATCCCGGCACTTTCATACAATCGCTGCGCCCGCCGGTTGTCTTCCAGCACCTTCAGATCAACAAACCCTTCGCGGCGTTGCTGAAACACCTTGAATGCCTTGAGCAACAACGCCCGACCCAATCCTCGGCCCTGCATGCGCGGATGCACCACCAGATTCTTGATATAGGAACTGGTCCAGCATTGCGCCACGCCGACCACGCCTTCGCCATCACGGGCAATAAAGCACAGGGTCGGATCGTATTCAGGATCGGTCTCGAACTGCTGCTGCCAAGTGTCCAGCGCCGGTACCCGGCCACCACCTTCGTGGTAGCCGAGTTGCATCAAATGATGCACGTCCGCCGCCAGTTCGACGGAGTACGTGCCCAGTTCAATGTCTTGTGGCCAAGGTGCATCCGGCGCGTCCTTACCGAGGTCGCGCCGCATCAAAAAACAGTACGTCTCAGCCAAGACTCAGTGCCCGTGCGCCGCGACGTGTTTGGCCGCTTCGATCAGGCAGTGGGTCAGTTCCGGCGAGGAGAACTTGGTCAACACGCCGTTCGCCCCGGCCAGACGCGCTTTTTCGCTGTTCATCGCGCTGTCGAGCGAGGTGTGCAGCAGCACGTACAAATGTGCGAAGTCCGGGGTCTCGCGCAGGGTGCGGGTGAAGGCGTAACCGTCCATCTCGGACATTTCGATGTCGGAGACGATCAGGTTGATCTGCTGCGCGGTGCCTTGCAGGTCGAGCAGGCAATCGATGGCTTCCTTGGCACTGCGTGCGGTGTGGCATTGCAGGCCGAGGTTGCGCAGGGTGTGCACCGATTGTTGCAGCGCCACCTGGCTGTCGTCGACCACCAGGATGCGTGCGTTGCCGAGCACATCAGCGTCTTCCATGCTCAGATCGGTCGGAGCCATTTCGATCTGCGCCGGGGCGATGCTGTGGATAACTTTTTCGATATCCAGTACCTGCACCAGCGTGCCGTCCACCGAGGTCACGCCAGTGATGTAGGCGCGTGAACCGCCGGAGCCGAATGGCGGTGGTTTGATATCAGTGGTCAGGCAGTGGACGATTTTGCTTACCGCCTGCACGTGCAGGCCCTGCTTCGAGCGGCTGACGTCAGTGACGATCAGGCAGCCGCCGTTCGGATCTTCCAGCGGACGCTCACCGATCGCGCGGCTAAGGTCGATGACCGACAGCGAGGCGCCGCGCAACGTGGCGATGCCTTTCACGTGCGGATGCGACTCCGGCAGCTTGGTCAGCGGCGGGCAGGGGATGATTTCACTGACTTTCAGCAGGTTGATCGCCATCAGCTTGCCGCTGCGCAAGGTAAACAGCAGAAGCGAAAGTGAGTCTGCGCGGGCTTTGGTGGAGGACATATGAACCTTCTGTGGAAAGGTGGTGGGCGAGGGTGGAAATCGCCAGAAACTATTGATGCCGGGTTATCGGCGTTAAAGGGGTGGGCTTTAGGTTAGTTGTCGGATGGCATTTCGATCAAAAGCCAAAGCCCCTCACCCCAGCCCTCTCCCAGAGGGAGAGGGGGCCGACCGAGGTGTCAAACGTTGTACATCGACCTGAATGACCGAGTCGATTATGGATTCAGTAAAGATCGATCACGTCGGCGGAATTCTGCAATATCCCCCAGTCGGCTCCCTCTCCCTCCGGGAGAGGGCTGGGGTGAGGGTAGCTTTTAAGTTTTTCAGTCTCGCATCCCCAACCGCTTGGCCATCCGCCCAAGGTTCGCCCGATCCAGCCCCAACTCCCGCGCCGCACTCGCCCAGTTATCCTGATTGCGCTCCAGCGCCGCACTGATCAAACGCCGCTGATACTGCTCGGTCGCACTGCGCAAATCCCCACTGATCAGCGGCATCTCAGCCACGACACCGGCAACCGCCTCAACCGAGTTATCCACAACCTCATGCGGCAGATCCAGATCCGCTGCACTCAGGCTGAGAATCTTCGGCCGCACCTTGCAGTTGCCCAGCGCCTTCAGCGCACTGCGGCCAATCAAGTGTTCCAGCTCACGCACGTTGCCCGGCCAAGTGTAGGCGAGCAGTGCTTCCTGGGCGTCGCTGTTCAGGCGCAGGCTGTTGAGGCCCATGCGTGAACGGTTCTGTTCGAGGAAGAAGCCGCTGAGCAACAACACATCGCGGCCGCGATCGCGCAGTGCCGGCACGCGCAGCGGGTACACGCTGAGGCGATGGTAGAAGTCGGCACGATAGCGACCGCTGCGCACTTCTTCGGCCAGGTCGCGGTTGGTCGCGGCGATCAGACGCACATCGACTTGATGCTCCTTGTCCGAACCCAACCGTTGCAATTGACCGCTCTGCAGTACGCGCAACAACTTGGCCTGCACGCTCAGCGACAGTTCGCCGACCTCATCGAGAAACAGCGTGCCGCCATTGGCCAGTTCGAACTTGCCACGCCGGTCGCTGGTGGCACCGGTGAAGGCGCCGCGCACGTGACCGAACAATTCGCTTTCTACCAGCGTGTCGGGCAGGGCGGCGCAGTTAAGGCTGATGATCGGTTTGTCGGCGCGCGCTGATGCGGCGTGAATAGCCTGGGCGACCAGCTCTTTGCCGACCCCGGTTTCGCCAGTGATCAACACGGTCAGATCGCTGCCGCCGACCAGATTGATTTCTTCCACTAATTTCTTCAGAGCCTTGCTCTGGCCGATCATTTCGCGGTTGTGCTGGCCGCTGGCTTGGCGATAAACCTCGGCGCGCTGATGTTCGTCTTCAGCGCGATTGGCCAGGCGTTGAATGCGCTCGGCGGCGTTGACCGTGGCTGAGGCGAGGCTGGCGAACGCTTGCAAGGCGTCGAGTTCGATCGGTTCGAATCGCTCAGGGTCGAGGGCGTCGAGGGTGATCAACCCCCAGAGTTTTTCATCGACGAAAAGAGGGCAGCCGAGGCAGTCGTGAACTTCGAGGTGCTCGTCGAGGCCATCGACCAGACCGTCATAAGGATCGGGCAAGTCGCTGTCGGCGGCGAAGCGCGTGGGTCCGGCACCGCTCAGCAAAATTTCAAAGCGCGGATGTTCGCTGACTTTAAAGCGTCGGCCGAGGGTGTCGGTGCTTAGACCGTCCACCGCCAGCGGCACCAGCGCTTCGCCGTCGAGGCGCAACAACGCCGCCGCATCACAGGGCAGCAGGGCGCGCATGGCTTCGAGCAGGCGTCGATAACGCTCGCCCTCGGGCAATTCGCGGGACAGATCGGAAACCAGAGGCAGCAGAGCAGTCAGCAGGGATTTGGCGGTCATGGGCTTGTAGTCAAAGAGACAAGATGTAGTCGGGATGACTATAAAGATCTTTGAGTCTTTATGACTACTATGTTTTCAATATATTGATTTATATAGAAAAAATAGTTGGCATGAAACCTGATAAGCCTAAGGTAACTTTTCAAAGAAGCTCAGGAGTCTATCTTATGCTTAGCGTCCAGGATCGTGCCATCGTCAAGTCCACCGTGCCTCTGCTGGAAAGCGGCGGTGAAGCGCTGATCACTCACTTCTACCGCATGATGCTCTCCGAATACCCAGAGGTCCGCCCACTCTTTAACCAGGCGCACCAGGCCAGCGGTGACCAGCCGCGCGCCTTGGCCAACGGCGTGTTGATGTATGCGCGGCACATCGATCAGCTCGACCAGTTGGGCGATCTGGTGGCGAAGATCATCAACAAGCACGTCGCCCTGCAGATCCTCCCGGAGCACTACCCGATTGTCGGCGCCTGTTTGCTGCGCGCCATCTCCGAAGTGCTCGGCGAAGAGATCGCCACGCCAGAAGTGATGAGCGCCTGGGGCGCGGCGTACGGGCAACTGGCGGATATTCTGATCGGCGCCGAAACCGCGATCTACGACCAGAAAGAACAAGCCGTCGGCGGCTGGCGCGGTGCGCGTGAATTCATCGTCGCGGCCAAGGTCGAGGAGAGTGCGGAAATCATTTCGTTCTACTTCGAACCGGCAGACAAAGGCCCGATCCTCGCGGCCGAGCCGGGTCAGTACATCGGCATGAAGCTGATCCTCGATGGCGAAGAAATCCGCCGCAACTACTCGTTGTCGGCCCTGGCCAACAACGGTCAGTACCGCATCAGCGTCAAACGCGAACCGGGTGGCCGTGCGTCCAATCATTTGCACGATCAATTGCATGTCGGCGCGAGCATTCAGCTGTTCCCGCCATCGGGTGAGTTCACCTTGACCGCGAGCGACAAGCCATTGGTGTTGATCAGCGGCGGCGTCGGCATCACGCCGACTCTGGCGATGCTGGAAGCGGCGCTGGAAACCGAGCGTCCGGTGCACTTTATCCACTGCGCGCGCAATGGCAGCGTGCATGCGTTCCGCGACTGGATTGATGAGTTGGCTGAGCGTCATCCGCAACTCAAGCGCTTTTACTGCTACGCCGAAGATGACGGTGTCAGCCCGGCGGCGGACAAGGTCGGGATGCTGGATCAGGCACTGCTTGGCGAATGGCTGCCGCAGCAGCGTGATGTCGATGCGTACTTCCTTGGGCCGAAGGGCTTCATGGGCGCGATCAAGCGCCATCTGAAAGCGCTGGGTGTGCCGGAGAAGCAGAGTCGTTATGAGTTCTTCGGGCCGGCTTCGGCTTTGGAATGATCTAAGACCGAGGCGCCACCTTCGCGAGCAAGCTCGCTCCCACAGGATTTGTGTTTGACGCAAATTCAAAGTGGGAGCGAGCTTGCTCGCGAAGGCCGTTATGGGTCCTGAATTTGTGAACCGAGTTTAAGAGGTTAATCGTTTCTTAACCGCCTTATCGTTTATTCCCCCGGTGTAGACTTGCGACAACCTTCAGCCGCGAGCCGGTTGAACCATGGACATATAAAGGAAACGCGATGAGCGAGGAAACGATTCGACTGGGACGTGAGCGGCGCTTTCTGGTGCTGTTGGGCATCATCTGCCTGGCACTGATCGGTGGTGCGCTGTACATGCAGATCGTACTTGGCGAGGCACCGTGCCCACTGTGCATCTTGCAGCGCTATGCGTTGCTGCTGATCGCGCTGTTCGCGTTCATCGGCGCGGCGATGCGCAGCCGTCGCAGCATTACCGTATTCGAAGTGCTGGTGGTGCTTTGCGCGCTTGCCGGGGCGGCTGTGGCCGGGCATCACGTGTACACCCAGTTCTATCCGGCGGTGAGCTGCGGCATCGATGTACTGCAGCCGATTGTCGATGATCTGCCGCTGGCGAAGATCTTCCCGCTGGGCTTTCAGGTCGACGGTTTCTGCTCGACGCCGTACCCGCCGATCCTCGGCCTGTCGCTGGCACAGTGGGCGCTGGTGGCATTCGTGCTGGTGGTGATTCTGGTGCCGCTGCTGACCTCGCGTAACCGAAAAGCACTGCGCTGAGTCAACTATTCGGCTGTCTGGCCGATACAGAAAACGCCCCGATTTGCGGATCAGCCAATCGGGGCGTTTTTGCATTTCAGAGTGTTTGTGAAAACACCGTGACGGACGACAAGGCAGGGTGTTGCAGGTGTGCGACATGTTGTCACACGCGCGGTGTCGCAGGACGCTTCAGCGATGCGGAATCGGGCGTTGTTACAAAAAAGGATTGGTCTGTTTCGGAGTTTTTCGGCTTTAGCACGCGGGTGCCAGAGCAGGCAGTTTTAACAAGCGCTGGCATATGGCCAAAAGCCTTGGGTTATCGGGGCTTGCGCTGTTCCAGCGTTCGGAAAAAGCCGTCAGAGCTGTCTGAACTGACGCGGGTACACCTACAATTTTTGGTGTTTTTGTTGAGAATTGATTTCGATAAGATGCGGAACTTTTGCAAAAATGGCGATGGATTGTTGCTCGAACGGATAAAAATTATTTCGGGATAAGACATGGTGTATAGGGCGCTACCTATCTACAATCGCCCGCACTGAATTCCCGGCACTGTTCAGCCTTTATTAAGGAGGCGAGCAGGAAGTCGGGTGTCGAGTGAGTCGAGAGGCTTTCAAGACACCCAGGTGTCGGTGCCTTCCAACTTTCCGCACCAAATGGAATTGGTCTGTAACAAGGCCTTTGACCACGAATTCGAATAAGAACTGACCGCTGTCCCAGGTTTTGTCGAGCGTCTGACGCGCGACGGGCGGCCCTTATTCAATCCAAAGAAAATGCCAACCCTTGGCAGGGTGAAGTGTTGGCGATCAAAACCCAACTGCATTGCGCAAGCTGCTTTAGAGGTCGTGAGATGAGTAAAAACAGGTACCCCAGATTACTAGGCCTAGTGCCGCTGCTCGGCACGTTGTTGCTGGGAGGCTGCAACATGACCTTGCTCAATCCAACGGGCCAGGTCGGCCTGGAACAGCGCAACCTGATCATCACCGCGACCCTGCTGATGCTGTTGGTCGTTGTGCCGGTTATCGTCATGACCTTCCTGTTCGCCTGGAAGTACCGCGCGTCGAACAAGAACGCCGTCTACACCCCGAAATGGTCGCACTCGACCAAAATCGAAGTGGCAGTCTGGACCATCCCGGTTCTGATCATCATTGCCCTGGGTTACATCACCTACATTTCGACCCACGAACTGGACCCGTATCGTCCGATTCAGTCCGACGTCAAGCCTGTGACCATCGAAGTGGTCGCGCTGGACTGGAAGTGGCTGTTCATCTACCCGGAACAAGGCATTGCCACGGTCAACAAGATCGTGTTCCCGGCGCACACGCCAATCAACTTCAAGATCACCTCTGACGCTGTGATGAACTCGTTCTTCATCCCGGGTCTGGGCGGCCAGATCTACGCGATGGCGGGCATGCAGACCAAGCTGCACCTGATCGCTGACCGTAACGCTGAAATGGACGGTATCTCCGCCAACTACAGCGGCGCGGGTTTCACCGGTATGAAATTCAAGGCTATCTCCACCACTCAGGAAGATTTCGACGCCTGGGTAAGTGAAGTCAAGAAGTCACCTAAACAGCTTGATCAAGCTGAATACGCGGCCCTTGCCAAACCGAGCCAGAACAACCCAGTCGAGCTCTACTCCTCGGTCACGCCGAACCAGTTCCAGATCATCGTCGACAAGTACGAAGGTATGAAGCCGGGCAAGCCGCTGAAGCACGAGAAGAAAGAGAAAGAAGTGGCGGCCACGGAAATTGACTCGAGTTCGCATTCAGCTGCCGGGGCAGAGGAGTAAACGATGTTTGGTAAATTAAGTTGGGAAGCAGTCCCATTCCACGAGCCGATCGTGATGGTGACCATCGCCATGATCGCCCTCGGTGGTCTGGCGCTGTTCGCTGCAATCACCTACTTCAAGAAGTGGACCTACTTGTGGACCGAGTGGTTGACCTCGGTCGACCACAAGAAAATCGGCGTGATGTACATCATCGTCGCCATGGTCATGCTGCTGCGCGGTTTTGCCGACGCCATCATGATGCGTACCCAGTTGGCCATGGCCACCGAGGGTTCGCCTGGCTACCTGCCACCTGAACACTATGACCAGATCTTCACCGCTCACGGTGTGATCATGATCATCTTCATGGCGATGCCATTCTTCACCGGCCTGATGAACCTTGCAGTGCCGCTGCAGATCGGCGCGCGTGACGTTGCGTTCCCGTTCCTGAACTCCCTGAGCTTCTGGCTGCTGGTATCCGGCGTAGTACTGATCAACCTGTCCCTGGGCGTCGGCGAATTCGCCAAGACCGGTTGGGTTGCCTATCCACCATTGTCGGGTCTGCAATACAGCCCTGGCGTGGGCATGGACTACTACATCTGGGCGCTACAGCTATCCGGGTTAGGTACGACGCTAACGGGGGTCAACTTCCTCGCGACCGTACTGAAAATGCGTACCCCTGGCATGAAACTGATGGACATGCCGATCTTCACCTGGACCTGCACCTGGGCAAACGTTCTGATCGTGGCTTCGTTCCCGATCCTGACCGCTACCCTGGCACTGCTGACCCTTGACCGTTACATGGATTTCCACATTTTCACCAATGAACTTGGTGGCAATCCAATGATGTACGTCAACCTGTTCTGGGCATGGGGCCACCCTGAGGTTTACATCCTGATCCTGCCGGCATTCGGCATCTTCTCGGAAGTGATCTCGGCGTTCACCGGCAAGAAACTGTTCGGCCACCACTCGATGATCTACGCCTCGGGCGCGATCTCGGTACTGGGCTTCATGGTCTGGCTGCACCACTTCTTCACCATGGGTTCGGGTGCCAGCGTCAACGCCTTCTTCGGTCTGGCGACGATGCTGATTTCCATCCCGACGGGTGTGAAGCTATTCAACTGGCTGTTCACCATCTACCAGGGCCGTCTGCGCTTCACCAGCCAGGTTCTGTGGACTCTGGGCTTCATGGTGACCTTCGCCATCGGCGGCATGACCGGCGTACTGCTGGCCATCCCGGGTGCTGACTTCGTTCTGCACAACAGCCTGTTCGTGATCGCGCACTTCCACAACGTGATCATCGGCGGTGCGGTATTCGGTTACATCGCAGGTTTCGCGTTCTACTTCCCGAAAGCGTTCGGCTTCAAGCTGCACGAAGGTTGGGGTAAAGCAGCGTTCTGGTTCTGGATCTCGGGCTTCTTCGTCGCGTTCATGCCGCTCTATGCACTGGGCTTCATGGGCATGACCCGTCGTCTGAACGCCACTACCAACCCTGAGTGGGTACCGTACCTGTACGTTGCCATGTTCGGTGCGGTGATGATCGCTGTCGGTATCGCCTGCCAGCTGATCCAGCTGTACGTGTCGGTGCGTGACCGCAACAAGCCAGAGAACGTTTGCGATCACGGTGACCCGTGGAATGCACACACCCTGGAATGGTCGACCTCGTCGCCACCTCCGTTCTACAACTTTGCTGTGCTGCCTAAGGCTGACTGCATCGACCCGTTCACCGAAGCCAAGGAAAACGGTACTGCGTACCAGCGTCCGGCCAAGTACGAGCCGATCCACATGCCGAACAACACCGCCACTGGCGTGGTGATGGGCGCACTGTTGACCGTCTTCGGTTTCGCGATGATCTGGCACATCTGGTGGTTGGCGATCGCCAGCCTGGCCGGCACCGTCATCTACTTCGTGATCCACGCTGCACGTGACGACCAGGGCTATATGGTTCCGGTTGAAACGATCGAGCGTATCGAAGCCGAGCAGCACAAGCGTCTGGTCGCGGCAGGGAAAATCCCGGCCGGTGCCACCCGTGTTGAAACCTCGTTGGAACAGGCTTAAACCATGTCGAACTTAGTGACCAATGTTGGACACGCCCATGGTGACCATGGGCACGATGACCATCACCACGACTCGGGCGAGATGACCGTATACGGTTTCTGGCTCTACCTGATGACCGACTGCATTCTGTTTGCGTCGATCTTCGCGGTGTACGCAGTACTGGTAAACAACGTAGCCGGTGGCCCAGCGGGCCACGACATCTTCGAACTGCCATACGTGCTGGGCGAAACCGCTCTGCTGTTGTTCAGTTCGATCACCTACGGCTTCGCCATGCTGGCGTTGTTCAAAGGCAAGAAGCAGCAGGTTCTGGGTTGGTTGTTCATGACCTTCCTGCTGGGCGCAGGCTTTATCGCCATGGAGATCAACGAGTTCCACCTGCTGATCTCCGAGGGCTTCGGTCCTAGCCGTTCGGGCTTCCTGTCGGCGTTCTTCACCCTGGTTGGTACCCACGGTCTGCACGTGTCCGCTGGTCTGATCTGGATGGGCATCATGATGTACCAGGTCAACAAGCACGGCCTGACGGCGACCAACAAGACCCGTCTGAGCTGCCTGAGCCTGTTCTGGCACTTCCTGGACGTGGTGTGGATCTGCGTATTCACCGTTGTTTACCTGATGGGGACTCTGTAATGGCTAATGCACACTCCCATGACAGCCATGATGCTGGCCACGGCAGCGTAAAGTCGTACGCCATTGGCTTCATCCTGTCGGTGATCCTGACCGTCATCCCATTCGGTCTGGTGATGTACCCGAGCCTGCCGAAGGCCACCACACTGGCAATCGTTCTGCTGTTCGCAGTGATCCAGGTGATTGTTCACCTGTATTACTTCCTGCACCTGGACCGTTCCATTGCTCAGCGTAACAACGTGATTGCATTCGTCTTTACGGCGATCGTGATCGTGCTGCTGGTTGGCCTGTCGTTGTGGATCATGTTCAGCATCCACACCTACATGATGGCGAAGTGAGGTAAGACCCGATGTCGCTCAAGCACTTTATCCAAATCACCAAACCGGGGATCATTTTCGGTAACGTGCTTTCTGTGGCAGGCGGGTTCTTCCTGGCCTCGAAAGGGCATGTCGATCTGGCGGTGTTTCTGGCTGCCATGATCGGTACATCCCTGGTTGTCGCCTCCGGTTGCGTGTTCAACAACTGCATCGACCGCGACATCGACCTGAAGATGGAACGCACCAAGAACCGGGTGCTGGTACAGGGCTTGATCTCCCTGAAACTGGCCCTGGTCTACGCGACCATCCTTGGTGTTCTCGGCGTTGCATTGTTGTACAAGGTGGCCAACCCGTTGGCCGCTCTGTTCGCGGTGATCGGCTTCATCATCTACGTCGGCTTCTACAGCCTGTACCTCAAGCGCAAGTCGGTTCACGGCACGCTGGTGGGCAGTCTGTCGGGCGCCATGCCGCCAGTGATCGGTTACGTTGCCGTAACCAACAGCTTCGACATGGCCGCGCTGACGTTGCTGGTGATGTTCAGCCTGTGGCAGATGCCGCATTCCTACGCCATCGCGATCTTCCGCTTCAACGATTACCTGGCCGCATCGATTCCGGTGCTGCCAGTGAAGCGCGGGATTCAAGTGGCCAAGAAGCACATCCTGCTCTACATCCTGGCGTTCCTCGTAGCGACCTTGATGCTGACCTTCAGCGGTTACGCCGGCATGAGCTACCTCGCCGTCGCCGCGGCCATGGGCATGTACTGGTTGTACATGGCCTGGACCGGCTACAAAGCGGTGGATGACACGGTCTGGGCACGCAAGCTGTTCGTGTTCTCGATCTTCACCATCACTGCGTTGAGCGTCATGATGTCCCTGGACTTCAAAGTGCCCGCAGAGCTGCTGCTGACGTACGCGCCGTAAGGCTCAAAGGCTTGAAGAAAAACCCCGCACATTGAGAGATGTGCGGGGTTTTTTGTTTATCTGGAGCCGGATTTGTTGATAGTCTGTCTGTAGGCGATTTGCCTATAGTTTGCACATGCGAACCGTATTCTTTGAAACAACGATATTTACCACAAGCGTTGGTCAGTACCTGACAGACGATGAGTACCGAGAACTGCAGGCTTATATGCAGGGCAATCCGTTGGCAGGCGATGTGATGCCCCGAACGGGTGGATTCAGAAAACTACGCTGGGCTGATGCTCGACGTGGCAAGGGCCGACGAGGCGGCTTGCGGGTCATCTATTATTGGCTTATGAATGATGGTCAGTTCTGGATGTTTGCAATTTACGACAAAGATGAGCTTGATAATCTGACTGCCGAGCAAGAAAAGGCGCTCAAAAAAGCCATAGATAAAGAGTTGAAAACACGAGGTACCCCATGAAAAAACGCGACCTGTTTGCAGAGTTGATGCAGGGCGTTGATGAGATGGCGGCTCAACGCGAAGGAAAAATTACCCTGCGCAATACAGTGCTTGAGGACAAACCAGTCCCGGAAGTCGGAGCCCAAGAAATCGTGGCTTTGAGAGAAAGGTTACATATGTCTCAAGCCGTCTTTGCCAAACGAATCAGGGCGAGTCCCAGCACTCTGAGAAACTGGGAGCAGGAAAAGTCAAAGCCAAATGCTCAAGCTGCTTTGTTGATCCGTTTGGTTGAAAAATTCCCTGACATGGTTGACCGCCTGAGCGCCGTTTAACGACAAAGTCATTTAAATTTAAAGCCCCATTACTTCGAAAGAGGTGTGGGGCTTTTGTTTTCCGTGACTGCGGGTTGCGGCGCAGTAACAAACCCCCTAGATTTGGATCCAACCATGACAGTGATAGCTCCTTGCCATTTGCGGTTGCCCATCTGTCTTAACCTGCGGTTCTTCATGCACTGATCAAAAGGCTGGGCGAAATGACTGAGAGGATGACCTGCGACGAGCGTTTTATTGCCCTGGCCCAAGAGCTGAACTACGACATTTATGGCGAGAACACCGCCGGCGGCAATTACGCGCCGCTGATCCGTCATCACGATGAGTTGTACATCAGCGGTATGGTGCCGCGCACCCACGGCAAGATTCAGTACCCCGGTCGGGTCGGGCTGGAACTGAACCTCAAGGATGCGCAAGCCGCTGCGAGTATCAGTGCGATGCGTTGTCTGGCGCTGATTGTTGATGCGGTGGGTTCGCTGGACAAGATCAAGGCGTTGTTGCGGGTCACTGTTTATGTGAAGTCGACGCCGGACTTCGTTGACCTGAGTGAAGTGGCCAACGGTGCGTCGGACGTGTTCAGTCATGTGCTTGGCGATGCCGGTCGGCACACGCGCACCACAGTCGGTGTGTATCAGTTGCCGAAGAACGCGGCGATTGAAGTGGACATGATTGTGGCGTTGCATCCTTCGGCTTGAGGGTGACTTCACGGCTTGCCCTCACCCTAACCCTCTCCCGGAGGGAGAGGGGACTGACCGAGGTGTCTTGCGCTATATATCGACCTGAGAGATTGAGGCGATTGTGGATTCGGCACCGCACTTTCATTTCGGTGCATCTCTTGAATATCTCCCGATCGGCTCCCTCTCCATCGGGAGAGGGCTGGGGTGAGGGGCGAGGATTTTCGCCTTCTCAAAAATCCCAAGCCGGGCAACAAAAAGCCCCGCCTGAATCTCAGTGCGGGGCTTTTTCGTACAACGGCCGCGCTATTACTGCGCCGCGATGCTGTACCCATCAAACGCCGTCTTCTGCTGCAACGCAGTAATGATGTTCTTGCGGTTAACTGCCTGCTCGGTACCCGCGTTGTCGACGAAGACTTCGCTTTCCAGTTCCGCTTCTTCGCCTTCACCGACGAAGGTGAAACCGAGGAACTCCAGCGCTGCACGGTCAACGTTCAGACGCGAACGCGGCGTGCGCAGCGGCAGGGTCACGCTGATACCGTCCTTGCTGATGGTGAAGATTTCGACTTCTTTTTTCTTCGCTGCCTTGCTCTTGCCGCCGCTCGGGTTGCTGATCGCCTGATGGGTCTGGTTCAGTACTTTGAGGGCCAGACCATAAACGATTTCCTGGAACGCCGGATCGTCCTTGAAGCTGGACAGGATACGGCCGATCGAAAACTTGCTGCTCAGGTCTTCAAGGGCGGCGAGGTCGGCCGCTTCAGCATCCTTCAACGCCTTGAGTTCGCCCATCAGCTCGTAGGCCTTGTCGTCATCGAAGCTGTCGTGAGCCTGACGGATCGCCGCGCGCAGCTCGCGGATCTGGTCGCTTTCGCGGGTCGACTGGAACGCGTCCAGGACCATCTCGCTGATGATTTTGGCTTGTGGCAGGTGTTGTGAAAGATTGATGGAGTTTTCGTATTCCGCTTTGGACGATTCGGTGACTACGGATTCAGCGGTGTTGAAATCGGACATTGAAATTTCACTACTTTTTAACTTGAGTGGAGATGAGAAAACCCGAGGGCTTTTTCAGGCCGACTAATTTAGGGGAGCGGCGCGGCGTTGTCACGGAGCAACGGGCCGGCGGTCTCAACTATTTGCCGGGGCTGTGCAAATTCATTGAACGCATCATCCACTGTTCGGCGCTTTGCTGATCTGTTGATAGCGAGAAGCGGAACGTCGCGCCGCGCCCGCTCATGTCCAGTAACTGGATATCACGCCCGTGCAATTGCAGGATACGGTGCACGATACGCAGCCCCAGTCCGCCATCACGCCTTGCGCCACCGATATTGAACGGGCGCAGGAACAAACCTTCGCGCAACTCGGGAGCGATGCCGGGGCCGGTGTCACTGACCGTCACATCGACCAAGGCCCCCTGATGTTTCAGATCGAATTCGATTTCGCCGCCCTGAGGGGTATGACGCAATGCGTTGTCCACCAGGTTGGTCAGTACCCGCTCGATCAACCCGAGGTCGGCGCAGACTGTTGGCAGATTGGGGACAAAATGGGCTTTGAGTTCGACCTGCCGTGCTTCCGCCGTCAGTTCGAATTTCTGGAAGATGTCCTGCACCAGGTCGATCAGGGAAAAGCGCTCCAGCACCGGTTGCACGAATCCGTGTTCCAGTCGCACCAGTTCCAGCAGCGATTGCGCCAGGCCGCCGACCTTGCGGCTTTGATCCAGAGCGATGCCCAGATAGCGTCGGCGTTCCTCGGCCGACAGCGTGGCGTCCTTTAGTTGCAGGGTTTCCAGATACCCGTGCAACGAAGCCAGCGGCGTGCGCAAGTCGTGGGAAATATTCGCCACCAATTCGCGGCGCTCCTGATCCTGTCGCGTAAGCGAGCGCCATTGTTCGCCGAGGCGGTTTTGCATCTGGCGGAAGGCAGCATCAAGTACGGCGATTTCATCCGGGTCAGCGGTTTTATCCACAGCTGTCGTTATCGGCAGAGGTTGCGGCGCGCCATCGATGTCGAAGCGGCTGACGGTTTCGGTGAATCGCAGCAATGGCCGAGTGATCAGGTTGAATGCCGTCAGACCGGCGATCAGGCACAGCAACGCGACCAGTCCAATCGATAACAATGCGGTGTTGAGCGCGGCGCTGGTGGCGCCTCGCTCGGCGTAACGATCATGTGCTTCGCTCAGCAGCACCACATACAGATAACCGGCAGCTTTACCGTTGACCTGCAACGGCGCAGCACTGAACACCTTGCGTCCATCGACACTGCGCGGGTCATCACCGAGGATCGGTAATGGCTGGTCGTCGAGCAGCTGGCGGATTGGCGCCAGATTGACCTGTTGGCGCCGCATCCTTCCTTCGGGTGCAGCGTTACCGACAATGCGCCCCTCGGTGTCGAGCAGATACACCTCGACACTGGGGTTGACCAACATCAACTGGCTGAACAATTCGCGCACGGCACCGGGCATCAGACCGTTGCTGTCCATCAGCACCGTGTCGTGGGCGATGTGTTGTGCCAGATCCCGAGACAGCCCCTGCACCACTTCCAGTTCATGCATCTGGCTGGAACGTACTTGCAGCCATGCCGATGTGCCGCAGCACACCAACAGCAGCACGGCGAATACCACGGACAGGCGCTGCGTCAGGTTCAGTTTCATGGCTGCTCGGTACCGAATTTATAGCCGCGACCCCACACGGTGAGGATGCGAGAGGGCTGGGTCGGGTCTTTTTCGATCTTCGCCCGCAGGCGATTGATGTGGGTGTTGACCGTGTGTTCGTAACCCTCGTGGCTGTAACCCCAGACCGCGTTGAGCAGATCCATGCGCGAGAACACTTTGCCCGGTTGACGGGCGAAGAAGTAGAGCAAGTCGAACTCCCGTGGCGTGAGGTCCAGGCGCTGAGCGTCGAAGCTGACTTCGCGGGTGATGGGGTCGATGGTCAACCCGTCGAGACTGAGACTGCCGGCGTCCATTTTCAGATTGCGCGCCATCGCATCGACCCGGCGCAGCAAGGCTTTGACCCGCGCCACCAGCTCGAGCATGGAGAACGGTTTGGCGAGGTAATCGTCGGCGCCCAGCTCCAGGCCAAGAATGCGGTGCAATTCACTGGAACGGGCGCTGGTAATGATGATCGGTGTGTAGCGGGCCATCGCGCGGGCGCGGCGGCAGATTTCCAGACCGTCGACCCCCGGCAACATCAGGTCGAGGATGAGTGCATCCCAGTGACCTTGCTGCAGCAGGCGCATGCCTTCGTCGCCGTCGGCGCTGTGTGTCACCTCGAATTGTTCATCCCGCAAATGCAGGCAAATCAGGTCGGCGATGTGTTGGTCATCCTCGACCACAAGGATGCGTTTGGTCTGTTCCATGGAGCTCAATCCTTCGGCGCGATAAGCGCATTGTGCGGGTTTTCCTCCGGGCGAGTTATCACGAATTCGTTAACTCCCCGTGAGGATTTGGCGATCAATCCAAGCCTAGGCTGTGTTCCATGAAGGGCATCTGGAATTTTTGGAGACGGCCATGTTTTCACGGCGACAGATTCTGTTAGCGGGCGGCGGGCTGGGGGTTGCAGCCCTGGTGGCGGGTGTATTGCCAAAATTGTCGACTGCCACGGCAGTGATCGGCGAGGCACACGCGGACGAGGCGTTCGAGGTGACACACAGCGACAGTGAATGGCACTCGATCCTGAGCGACGAGCAGTACCAGATCCTGCGTGAGGAAGGCACCGAACGGGCCTATACCAGCGCGCTCAACAACGAACATCGCACTGGCACGTTTGCCTGTGTCGGCTGTGATCTGGCGCTGTTTTCATCAGACACCAAATTCGACAGTCGTACCGGTTGGCCGAGTTTCTGGGCGCCGCTGGAACACGCGGTGGCAACGCGTCAGGACCGTTCGTTCGGCATGTCCCGCGACGAAGTTCACTGTCGCCGTTGCGGCGGCCATCTGGGCCATGTTTTCGATGACGGTCCCAAGCCCACCGGTCTGCGCTACTGCATGAACGGCCTGGCGATGACCTTCAAAGCCGTGGCGGCTTGAGTCATGACCCGCTCGCGATCTTCACTTCAGACAGGACGAATTTATGTGGCTCTTGGTTCTCGCTTATCTCGGTGGTGTGCTGACGATCGTCAGCCCGTGCATCCTGCCGGTTCTGCCTTTTGTCTTCGCTCGCACCGGGCAGCCGTTTATCAAGAGTGGCTTGCCGCTGCTGGCGGGGATGGCGGTGACCTTTGCGCTCGTCGCCTCGTTGGCGGCGGTGGGCGGCGGTTGGGTGGTTCAAGTCAATCAGTACGGGCGCTGGCTCGCGTTACTGTTCGTTGCTCTGTTCGGGCTGACCTTGCTGCTGCCGCGTGTGGCCGAGCGTCTGACCCGGCCGCTGGTGTCGGCCGGCAGTCGGCTGTCGGAGGCCGCCGGGCAGGACAATCGTCCGCGTCCCGGCGCTTCGTTTCTGATCGGCGTCGCCACGGGGCTGCTCTGGGCACCTTGCGCCGGGCCGATCCTGGGGCTGATTCTGACCGGCGCCGCGCTGCAAGGGGCAAGCATCGCCACCACGCTGTTGTTGCTCGCCTACGCGGCGGGTGCCGCCACCTCGCTCGCCGCAGCGCTGTTGCTGGGCGGTAAGGTTTTTGCGCTGATGAAACGCTCGATTGGCACCGGTGAGTGGATCCGTCGGGGTCTGGGCGTATTGATGTTGGCCGGCGTCGCGGCCATTTCGCTGGGGCTCGATACCGGGGTTCTCGCACGGTTATCGACGGCTTCCACCGGTGGCCTGGAGCAGGCGCTGGTCGGCAAGCTGTCTGGCAAATCTGCCAAGGCGAGCGGCACGATGATGGCGCAGGTTCCTGCTGAAGAAGGCGCTGCGAACGGCAGCATGATGGCCGCTGGTGGTGCAATGAAAATGGCCGCGAAGGCTCCGGGCACTTTACCGGTCGAAGGTCAGTTGCCGCCGCTTGATGGCGCCGTCCAATGGCTCAACTCAGCGCCGCTTGATGCCCAAGCGTTGAAAGGCAAAGTGGTGCTGGTGGATTTCTGGACTTACTCCTGCATCAACTGCTTGCGCACTTTGCCGTATGTCAAAGCCTGGGCTGAAAAGTATCGCGATCAAGGGCTGGTAGTGATCGGTGTGCACGCGCCGGAATTCGCCTTCGAGCGTGATGTGGGCAACGTCACCAAAGCCATGAAGGAATTGGGTATCAACTACCCGGTCGCCATCGATAACGACTACAAGATCTGGCGTGCTTTCAACAACGAATATTGGCCAGCGCATTACTTTGCCGACGCTCAGGGACGCATTCGTTACCACCATTTTGGCGAAGGGGACTACGCCGAGTCGGAACGCGTCATACAACAGTTGCTGCGTGAGGCGGGTGCGAAAACCGTGGCGGACGGCTTGATCAATGCTGACGCCAAGGGCGTGCAACTGGCGCCGGACATGAACGAAGTGCAGTCACCGGAAACCTATGTCGGCTACCAGCGTGCGGAACATTTCGTACCGGAAACCAGCCTCGTGCCTGACAAGGTCGCGGCCTACAACCCGCCGGACAAACTGGCACTCAATGACTGGAGCCTCGGCGGTCAATGGTCGGTGGGTGCCGAGCGTGCCACGGCCAGTGCACCGGTCAGTCGTATCGTTTATCGCTTCCATGCCCGCGACTTGCATCTGGTGCTCGGTCCGGCAGCGGACGGCAAACCCGTGCGCTTCAAGGTGATGATCGATGGCCAGGTTCCGGGCGATGCCCATGGCGTCGATGTCGCTCCTGACGGCACTGGCCATGTGACCGAACAACGCCTGTATCAATTGGTGCGGCAAAACGACGGCGTGCAGGACCGAACCTTCACCATCGAATTTCTCGACCCGGGCGTATCGGCTTACGCCTTTACCTTCGGTTGATCAGGAGTCATTGAAATGAAAATCACATGGCGTCGCGTGTTGCTGGGGGTTGCAGTGGCCGGAGTGATTGGCCAGGTTTCGGCGTTCTCCTTTGGGGGCGAGGATGCTGTGCTGATTCCGCCACCAACTCTTGATGAAGTGACCCAGGCGCACAGCGAAACTGCCGTGTTCGCGGGTGGCTGCTTCTGGGGTGTGCAGGGTGTTTTCCAGCACGTCAAAGGCGTGCAGAAAGCCGTCTCGGGTTACGCCGGCGGCGCGGCCAATACGGCGGAATATGAGCGTGTCAGCGAAGGCGATACCGGCCACGCCGAGTCAGTTCAGGTCACCTTCGATCCGACTCAGGTGAGCTATGGCAGCCTGTTGCAGATCTACTTTTCGGTAGCGCACAACCCAACTGAGCTCAATCGCCAAGGCCCGGACAGCGGCACTCAGTATCGTTCGGCACTGTTCCCGGTCAACGCCGATCAGCAGAAGGTCGCGCAGGCCTACATCGCCCAATTGGATGCGGCTCACGCCTACAGCAAACCCATTGTCACCAAACTGGAAAGCTATAACGGCTTCTATCCGGCAGAGGACTATCACCAGGATTTCCTGAACGAGCACCCGAGCTATCCGTACATCGTGATCAACGACATGCCGAAAGTGGCGAATCTGAAGCAGGTGTTTGCGCAGCGTTATCAGGAGAAACCGGTGTTGGTGAGGGACGGGTCGTGATCAAGGCTCGTTATTTGAGCCTCGGTCGCTCCATGGCAATCACTGACGTCTCGAAACCCAGGCTGGCAAAAAATGCCTCGGCGCCTTCTCGCCCGGCACGTAGCATCCAGGTGATGTCGGGGTTATCGCCCATGACATGTTTAACCAGTCTGCGGCCAATGCCTGCGCGCCGATGCTGGCCATCGACCACGACCATCGAAAGATAGCCGTTGCACAAACCATCGCTGATGCCTCGGGCGAAGCCGACGACCTGGGTACCGTGCAGGGCAATCACCGTGCGTTGAGAGTTCTTGATGAGTTGCGCGAAATGCTCGCTGGAACGGGTTCGGTGAGCCCAGCCGTTTTGGCCGAGGAACAGTCGTACCGGCTCCACTTCGTCAGGCAGCAGGTCGCGTACGGTCAGATTGCTATTCATCTACGGTTCGACTCCTTGTCAGTTGTCGCTCGATATCATTATCTGCCCCACGTCTGCATCGCAAATTCGACGAAGCGGCGCAGCTTCGGCAGGCGATAGCGATCCGGAGCATAAAGCAAATGCAGGGGGCGGCTGGGCGGTTGATAGTCGGGAACGACGGTCACCAGTTTGCCGTCGCGCAGATCCTGTTCCACCAGCGCATCCGGCAGCATCACGATGCCCATGCCGGTGCGGGCAGCCTGATGCAAGCCGGCAGAAGTATTCATAAGCATCGGCCCGCTGACGTCGACGAGAATTTCTCCCTCCGGGCCGCCGAGGCGCCAGCGTTTTTCCACCGATTGCCAATCGTCGCCGGCAGGGTAGGCGAACGACAGGCAGTCGTGTTGTTGCAGGTCTTCAGGGGTTTGCGGCATGCCGCGACGGGCCACATATTGCGGGGAGGCGCAGACGGTCAGTGTGTAATCGATCAGAGGGCGGGCGATCAGATTCGACTCCTCGAAGTGCCCCAGCCGAAACGCCACGTCCAGACCGCTTTCGAGCAGATCCGGGCGGCTGTTGGTCAGCACCACATCGAGTTTGACCTGCGGGTACTGCAGGGAGAATTCGCTGAGCGCCGGCGCCAGACGCTCTACGCCAAAGGTCAGTGGTGCAGTAATGCGCAGCAGGCCACGAGGCTCATCGAGTGCTTGTTCCGCCAAGCGTTCGGAGTCGGCCACCAGTCCCAGGACATCCAGACAACGTTGGTAATAAACGCTGCCGAATTCAGTCAGCCGCTGGCGCCGCGTCGTGCGTTGCAGCAGTTGCACACCGAGCCGCTGCTCCAGCGCGCGCAGGTGATTGCCGACCATGGTCGTCGACATGTCGCACTGCAACGCGGCCGCTGTCATGCTCCCGGCTTCGACGACTTTGACGTAGACGCTCATCGACTGGAACAGGTCCATTATCAAGCCCTGCTTTTAAATGAATGAAGTTTTCCCGAGTTTATCCAGTTTCGGTGGCTAACCATACTGCCAGCACACCGACCTTCACTGGAGTTTGAAGTCATGACCGCCGCCCTGATGAACACCTACCAACCGCTGGCCCTGAGTTTCACCAAAGGCCTCGGCGCCCGCCTGTGGGATCAGGCCGGTCGCGAGTACCTGGATGCGGTTGCCGGAGTCGCGGTGACCAACGTCGGCCACTCGCACCCGCGTATCGTTTCGGCGATCAGCGAGCAGGCCGGGTTGCTGCTGCACACGTCGAATCTGTACAGCATTGACTGGCAGCTACAACTGGCGAAACGGCTGACTGAGCTGTCGGGGATGGAGCGCGCGTTCTTCAATAATTCGGGGGCCGAGGCCAATGAAACGGCGCTGAAACTCGCGCGTTTGTACGGCTGGCGCAAAGGCATCGAACAGCCGCTGGTGGTGGTCATGGCCAACGCGTTCCATGGCCGCACACTTGGCACTTTGTCGGCCAGCGATGGCCCGGCGGTGCGCCTGGGTTTCAACGAATTGCCGGGGGATTTCCTCAAAGTGCCGTTCGGTGATCTCGCGGCGCTCGAGCAGGCGCAGAAAAAGCACGGCGAGCGCATCGTGGCAATTCTGGTCGAGCCGATTCAGGGCGAAAGCGGCGTGCAGCTCGCGCCCTCCGGTTATTTGAAAGCCCTGCGCGAACTGTGCAATCGCCATGCGTGGTTATTGATGCTTGATGAAATCCAGACCGGTATCGGCCGCACCGGGCGCTGGTTCGCCTTTCAGCATGAAGGCATCGTTCCGGATGTCATGACCCTGGCAAAAGGACTGGGCAATGGAGTGCCGATCGGCGCTTGCCTGGCACGGGGCCGGGCGGCGGATCTGTTCACCCCCGGCAGCCATGGCAGCACCTTCGGCGGCAATCCACTCGCGTGCCGGGTCGGTTGCACGGTGCTGGACATCATCGAAGAACAGAGCCTGTTGGAAAACGCCCGGGTTCAGGGAGAACGGTTACTAACTCGTCTGCGTGCAGAGCTGGCGGACAATCCCAATGTGCTGGCGATTCGTGGTCAGGGCTTGATGATCGGTATCGAGCTGAAACAACCAGTGCGTGATCTGACCCTGATCGCCGCGCGGGATCATGGGCTGTTGATCAACGTCACGCGGGGCAAGACGATACGGCTGCTGCCACCGTTGACGATTGATGAGCGGGAGGTGGAGATGATTGTCAGAGGTGTGGGGCGAGCGCTGATTGCGCATTGATCGCTGGCAAGCAGCACTGTGGGAGCGAGCAGGCTCGCTCCCACATTTTCGGTGCAGGCCTTAGTCCGGATAATCCGCCAGATCCGGCGCGAGCATCCGCGTCTTCGCCGCGCCATTGGAATTGTGTTGAATGATCTCGCGCGGCTGCCCCTGTTCATTGAAAAACACCTGACCGATCCCCGCCGAATTCCATAGACGTTCGCCAGCCTCTGCATGTTCCGGCGTGTACGGCACGATGCGCATTCGTCGGCGTTTGGTGAACCAGTTCAGCGGTGAGCGTGGCGAGTAGAGCCAGCGGTTGAGGCGGTCGAACCACTCCAGCAGCGTTTTCGGAAACTCGTTCTTGATGCCGCTGCTGGTGATCTGCCAGATCCGTGGCCCGGCCTTGCGGTGGCGAATAAGTACTTCGTAGACGAAGGAATAATGCACATCGCCGGACAGCACCACGTAGTTACCCGGTGTGCGCGAGTGGCGAAAAATGTTCAGGATCACCTGCGCGGCGCCGCGATGGGCCATCCAGTTCTCCGCGTCGACCAGCAGCGGATAACCGCACCAACTGAAAACCTTCTGCACGGTTTCAATCAGCTTCACGCCGAAGATCGGCGCCGGCGACACGATGATCGCTGACGGGTGATCGAGCAACTCCTGCTGCAGTTCGCTCAGCGCCTCCCAATCGAGCAGGCCCGAGGGTTGCTTGAGCGCCATCTCACTGCGCCAGCGCCGGGTGCGCGTGTCGATGACCACCAGCGCCGGACTGCTCGGCAGGACGAAATGCCAATGCTGAAAGCGCAGCAGTTCATCGATCAAAGCATCCTGCACCGGGCTGTCGATATACCGATCTTCACCGCTGGCGCTCAGCTCCAAGGTTTTCTCCAGCACGTCCTTGAATGCATCGGGATTGTTGCCCCAGCCCTGGCACAACATATAGGCGATCAGCGCATTGCCGATAATGCGTTTGGAGAACGGGTGGCCGTAGGCCGTTTCCTCCCATTGTGCGGAAAGGTTCCAGTCATCGGTGATGTCGTGATCGTCGAATATCATCAGGCTCGGCAGATGCGCCAGTGCGCGGGCGACCTTGCCCAGTCCAGCCTTGAAGGCGTCAATGCGAGTCTGTTCGAGGGCGTAGCGCTTGAGGCGTTCGGACGTCAGTTCGGGCGCTTGCGGGTCGATCAGCGACCAGGCCGTCGGCGACCACACCAGCAAGTACATCGCCATGACTTCGGCGAAGGTCACCAAGTGATTGTCAGCGCTACTGCTGGTGAAAATCGGCTTGCGTGCACCGCCGAAAAATCGCTCGCGCAATGTCTCGTTGCTCTCCAGCGCCGGTAACAAGTCCGCACGGTGGTAGTAACTGGCCGGATGTTCATAGAGCTTGGCGCTGTCGCTGACCACTGCGCCTTCGAGATGTTCGTCGAACAAGCCAAGACGTTCGATCAAGGCATGAGTCGCCCGCAACATCGGGCCGGCGACATCGTCGGCGTAAACCTGGTCGCCGCTCATCATCAGCAAGGCCGGGCGTTGTTGCGGGTCGGCTTCGCTCGCCAATAGCTGATCGACGCAAAGCAAACCATCCGCCGCCGGGTGATGCGGTTTGCGGCAGGAGCCGTGCAGCAGTTGGTCGATCCGCGAGCGCAGGACGAAGTTCGGGCAGCTTGCATCGCCGTACAGCAGATGCGCCGCCCAGTCAGCGATGCCAGTGGTGTCGTCGATCAGCAGGTCATAGTCGATTGGCGTATCGCAGGGCAGGGCGTTTTCGAGAGCAACATCGATAAGATGAACAAACGCCTGGCGACCTACGGGAATGACCGTGCATTTCCCGGCGCAGAGAGGAATGTCTCCTACACCTTGCAAGCGCAAGGTCAGCGACAATGGCCGCGTGCCGACCAGCCACATGACCACGCGCGTTGGCTCCAGCCGTCGCAGCAGAGGGCCGGCCAGAACAGGAGGCAACGGGATCAGGTCATCGGGTGTTGGAGACATCGAGGGTAAAGCTCAAGGCGCACAGGCCGGCGATGATAGCGCAGGCGGCGCCTTGAACCCTTAAATGAGCCTTAAGAGTCGGCTTTTTGCAGTTTCAGCGCCAACAGACGCCATTGCGCAGGTAGGGCGTCAGCTCGAGGCTGTTCTTGCACCGAGCAATCGAAACGGTAGGCGACATCGTCGCCGTTCATGTTGCGCGCGGTGACGGTGCTGCTGAAGGTGTAGACCTGATCCTTGAAGCGGTGGCTGACTAGCGCTTTGCTGTCAGCGAAACGCGCCGAAGCGGGAAAGCGCAACGTGCTGGTCACAAACGGGCTGCACATGACATACGCGATCATTGACTTGTCGGCCTGTGCGTCGCCGCGCAGTTTCTTGTTCAGCGCTGCCAGGGCCATGCGCCCCTGATAGTCGCTTTGATCCAGCACGGTCTGTAACCCGATCGATTTCGGCGCCCGGCTGGCATAGTTCGGCAACAATGCCGAGTCGGCAGGAGATGGCTTGTCGTCCTGCTCGATGGCAGCAAAAACGGGCGCATCTTTCAGCTCCGCGGCGGGCATTACAGATTCGGCTTCAGGCAACAGAGAGGTCGGCTCGGCAACTTGCGTGACCGTGTTTTCAGTCTGCGCCGCTTCGTAATCATGCGACGAAGGAAACAACGACAAGGTGATCGACAGCACCACCAGCGCAACGATGAAGCCGCCCGCTGCGCCGACGATGTTGCCGTAGAAAATATTCCAGCTGCCTCGGTTTTTTACCACCCAGCGCCACATGAAACCCCAGACCGCGACAAATGCCAGAAAATGCAGAAACTCCATTCGATCCTTTCCTTAACTTTCGATAGCCGACAACAGGCATTCGCAGCGAGCGCCGCGATGATGGGCAGCACGATACCAAAACAGGTTAAACGTTGAGAGCAAAGAAACTCATCTGCCTGTCAGCACCCGCTCTTTGCGCCTGTTCTGTGTGAGCACACTGGCTGTTGCAACGATCCCGGTGGTCGCCGTCTGGAAAGAAGGCGAAGTTAAGTACGTGGCAGTGGTAGCGGTCGATCGGTGGAGAAGGGTGACTACATAGATGAACGGGGTGAGCTTCAATACTAGGGGTGGAAAAAGCTGGTCGGTGCCGATGGGGCTGCGACGGATATTCGAGCGCTGAAAGCTCATCGCTGAAGTATCGGACTGATTTGCTTTTCGTCGCAGGGGAAAGTGAAGTTCGAATTCACGGCGAAGACTTCAATGGTGGGAACGTCGAAGTACATTCAAAGCATCTTCTATAAAGGCCCAGTCCAATCACAAGATGTCTTTCAGATAACCCTTGAGCGCGAGAAGCGGTTGATTCAACTGCTCCATCGACCGTACCTCGCCGAAATCGGCTGACAACTTGTGCAGTTCGCGCCCCAGGGGTTTCTCTGCACCCCCCAAGGCATCCATCGCCAACCCCAGGCACTGATTCAATTTGAACTGAATGGTCTCGACATCTCCGCGTCTCACCAGCAATTCGAATACGTCTTTCTGGTAATCCCCCATAACAAGGTCGTCGCGCAAAATCGGGCTCAGGCCTTCTTCCTCGTAAGCCAGCTTGAGGGAGAAAAGGGCGACTGTTTCCAGTGACGTTTCCATGATTTAAGTCCTAGCTGCTGTTTTCAGGTTTCGAAGGTGAGTCATCGTTTAGCAAAGCAATCAGGTTTGGTGCGGTTTGCCGCGCCGTTGTGGGCGCCCATCGATCCAGATCAGTCTGTGGTGGCAGGCAGAAAACGGTCGGTGCTCTGTGAAAACATTTTAAGACAGATGCGGCGATAAAAGTCGCTGCAAAAAACACGCAACCAAGCAAAATCCGATCTGCTATCTAATCGGACGTTCGCGGATTCAAATTGAAGGTCAGGGCTCAAAAGCGAAATTAACGGTTGACGGCAGATTTCAGATGTCTATAATTCGCCCCACTTCCGGCGCAGTCGAAACGGAAAACTCCTTGAGATTCAATGAGTTATGTAGGTTTCGGCAGCAGGTTGCTTCAG
>NZ_WXVV01000033.1 GCF_013433315.1 Pseudomonas crudilactis
ATCAGGCTGCACAGTCACAATGGCTACCGAACTCCGGTGGACATGGAGGCCCTGGCGGCATGAAAAAGGGTAAAACCCTATAACCGTGTCCAGTATCGTTTGACCAGATCAGGTGAGGGGCTTCTGATTCTAGAAGGACACCTCCGCCGGCTGCGACAACCGCAGTACCGACAAATCCCCGGTAATACGCTTGTAAGCCAGTCGAATCGCTTCGATGCTGGCCCCATTTTTCGCACTGTTCTCATGCAGGATCACAATCACCTTGGTGCTCAAGCGCTCAGGCTCTTTCGCGCCCTTGTCCCGCCATTGCCCATACGCGTCGAACACACTGAAACCATCAGGAAACCGCGACGTCACCTCCTGATCAAGAAACTCACGCCAGCGCGCCGTGCTGACCGCACCGTCCTTGCCATCGATCGAACCCACGGAGAAGTACAACTCGGTGCGAATCCACTGCGCCTGCGCGGGCCGCGAGGCATCGCCTTGCAGGGTCGAACCGGCGGGATCATGGGTGTGAACGGACGCAGGAGGAGGGCTGGCACAACCGGCGACGGCGAGGAATAAAGCCGCCAGGAAAAGACGTTGAGGCATGGAACATCCTTATTGATCGTTAGGAGAACCCATCGAGTATAAGGTTGCGATTTGCTGGCCAATAAAGACCTAAAAAGCAGGTTTTTAGGCGCTTCGGGAATAACCCTCGGCGCCTGAAAATTCACTCGGCCTGTTCTATCTTGAACTGGCCGTAGCCGTCGACCTGGCCAAGGTCGACCGGGACAAACATCCCATAAGTCTGCAGGTACGCGTAGAGGGCTGTAATCTTGCCTAGATGGTAGTCGTCGCCGGTGCAATTGAGCACTTTTGCCATTCCCTTCAACGATGCAAAAAGCTCGCTTGCGGTTTGTTCCGACTCGACCTGGCAGTCAAATCTCCTGTCGAACCGCTTGGGGGATTGCTGGTATCTGGCACTTTCCCGCTGCGTTGTGAAACTCAAGTGTGCGCCGACCGGCATATTGGCCCAGTCGCCCTCGAAGCGTAGATCGGTAATGGTGTCGGTTTTCAGTTGAATGCCGTCCCGGTCATTGACGTAATCCACTTTCGCCAGCTCGGTCAGCCCACGAAAACTGAGCCTGACGGATTGGCGTTTTGCGTCGCTGTAGCGTTCGGTCAGTTGTGTCCCCGGCTCGTAGGGCAGATAAGTGGTATCACGACTCTGTCGTCCCACTGCCCGCCATCTCGCTTGGTTTTCATCAATATACGAGGCGTAGGGGGTCAGCAGGATCTTCTGCTTGTTGGCCTCGTTGAAATCTTTGAACGACAAGCGCAGTTGCTGGAGGCTTAGCTGCGGAGCAGGCAACTTCAACGCTTCGATGGATTTCAGAACCGAAGCCGGTAGAGCTGGAGCAGGTAAGACAAAAGGCGTTTGCTCACGTCCCAGGTAAGGCGGGTATTGCTCCAGTGTCTGTGGCGAACCACACGCCAGTTTCAGCAATTGGCGCTCTTCGGTGCCGAGGGCTGGCGAAGCAACGGGCTGCTGCGTAGTCAAGACCTGACCACCCATCACGCGACTTTGCTGATCAAGGTAGAAAGTACTCAAGGAGGTCAACTGTTGCTGCGTACAGTCGGCGCTCCAGCGCTGCCGGGTGTGGGAGTAAAGATTTTTTGCGCGTGGCATCAGTGCTTCAGCGGCCGGAACCCGGGCCGACCAGAAAAACAGCTGACCCTCCCTGCGATTGAGGCTGGCACGATCTATCAGTTGCCAATCCTGATGATCTGGCGCCGCAATGATTCGCCACTGAGGGATCGGCGTTTGCGCGCACACCTGCTTGAGCTGAGCACTTTTCAAATAGCGTTCTTTTTCTTCTGGAGGCAGTTGTCGAGCCTCTGGCGTTTTACCTCGAGGGTCAGCCGCGTAAGGGACCATTCCTACGGTGCTGAGATACGCCATTTGCGCATCGGGTAACTGACAATCAGCATCAAACCGCGCCATGGAGTGCATTTTTTCGCCCTCCACCGAAAGGACGATGTAGGTCACGTGATTGCCTTCACGTACGATGGAATTGATCTGCGGTGGAGCCAGCAAAGCGTTGTTGAAGACGCTCAGGCCTGGCAGCTCGGCCTTTGCTTCTGTCTGTTTTGCGGGTTGTGCTTGTGGCTGTTTGACTGGCGAGCTCTGGCATCCCGAAAGCCCGAGGGCAAGACCAAGCAATGGCAAACAACTGAAACGGCGAATCAAGGCATCCATGCGGGCACACACTAATGGCAAAAGTGATGGCACTTTAACATGTTCGCCGTTCTGGCAGCATTCGCGACAGTCTGTTGCAGGCAGATATCAGTCCTTTATAGCTGTAGTTTATTTCTCCACCGAAGCGACCTGCCGTATCTCGCGCTAAGCACTCGGCGATTTCGCCAATGCGATTTCGGCCGCTCCCAACCGCTTGAGTATCTCGAACAGCAAATCACTTTTGGTCACCCCGACAATCCTCGGACTGCCCACGTAACCGGTGACCGTCAAGGTAATCCCGTCCGGCGATAACTTGCTGAAGCGTACGAACGGGGCGGGTTTATCGAGGATGGTTTCGTTCTCCCTGTACGTGTTGAGCAACAGATCCTTGACCTCTTCGGGATCGATATCCAGCGGGAACACCAGTTCCAGTGACGCCACGCCTTGCGCGCTGCCGCCCAGCGTGACGTTGCGCAGGTTCTGCGAGATCAGTTGCGAGTTGGGCACGATGACGATCGAGCGGTCGCTGAGCTGGATTTCCGTGGCGCGCACATTGATGCGGCGGATATCGCCTTCGACACCGCTGATGCTGATCAAGTCGCCGACCTTCACCGGTCGTTCAGTCAACAGAATCAGGCCCGAAACGAAGTTCTTCACGATCTCCTGCAAACCAAAACCGATGCCTACCGACAGCGCACTGACGATCCACGCGAGATTGGTCCACTGCACGCCCAGCGACGACAGCGTCAGCAGAATCACGAACGCATAACCGATGTTGGAAAACAGCGTGCTCAGCGAAGCGCACATGCCCGGGTCCATGTCGGTCTTGGGCAGGAATTCGTTATCGAGCCAGCGACGCAGGGCGCGGATCAGCCAGATGCCGATCATCAGCGCCAGCACGGCATTGAGCAGATGGCCGGGGACGATGTTCAGCTTGCGCAACCCGGCGCCGCCAAGGATCGCCATGATGTTGCTCGCCAGTTGCCCGAGCGTGGTGCCGATGCCACCGACAAACAGGGCGATGACCGCCAGCAGCAACAGCGCGGCACGGCTGAAACCGGACAGCAGAATCGAGATCTGATCGAGTCGTCGATCACCGATACCCAATAACTGTTTGAGCGCCTTGCCGCTCGCGTGCCGTGGCGAAAACACGTGCTCGCAGACGTCCCTGATCAACTGGATCAGCAGGTAGAAACCTGACAAGACAATGTACGCCCACACCAGCTCATAACTGATGAACCTCGCCAGCGACACGTAGCCAGCCAGCAGTGCGATCGTCGAGACAAACATCGAGATGCTGGCAATGGTGTAAATCACCCCGGCAAACGTACTGTTCGCCGCCGCATCATTGGCCGCGACCAGCGCCTTGTGCACCTTGCCGACGCGCAGCAGCAGGACCGTCACGATCGCCAACACGACGATCGAAATGACCCCGCGTCCGGCGATCACGATCTGGCTGCTCATGCCGGTGGCGTTGCTGACCTGCACCAGCGTTACCAGCACCAGTAACGTGCAGGACAGGATGCGCGGGTAGGGCTTGAGCGCCAGCGCGACCTGATCGGCAATCGCCGGTAGGCGCCACGATGGGTGCTCGGTCGACAGCAACGCGCGGCTCAACCCGGTGAGCAGAACGCAGGCATACACGACCTTCTCGAACTCTTCGGAGAAAGTTTCCAGCACCGGCGGCAAAGGCTGGTGGCGGGTGCAGGCGTAGAACAGCAACTGCAAGGCAATGCCGGTGGTGGCGATGGTTGCCAGCGCCGAGGCGAACGCCAGTGCACTGCGGCGCAGACGTCCCTCGGGCATGCGGTAAATGCACACCCAGGTCAGACCGCGTTCCGCCAGCCTGCGGCCAAATGTCCAGATGATCAGCGCCAACGCCATCAGCACACTGGTGTAGAAACGTTCCCCTGGTGCCCACACGGTGGCCCAGGTGTCGCGCACTTGCGCGACGAAAAAGCGCAGACGCTGACGATCATCCTCGGACGGACTCACCACTGGCGACCAGAAGCTCGGGCTCAGCACGCTGTCAGTGCCCAGCGTCAGCTCACTTTCCAGCAGTGTGCGACGGATGCCGGCGATCTGCGTAATCAGATCAGCCGCACTCTGCTTCAGCGCTGCCAAGCTCTTCAACGTGCCATCGACCTTGCTCTTCTGCTCGGCCAGCGACGCCCGTTGCGCGACGATGTCTGCCTGCTCAGCCGCCAGATCGGCATCCGGCGCAGCCCCCAGCACCCCCAACTGCACCGCCAGTTGCGCCTGTTGCGGCAGCAACGCCGCCGACAACCGGTCGACATCCAGAATAAACGCCTGCACCCGATCCTGCGGGCCTTCGAGCTGGTTGTAGTTGTTTGCTGCGGAAATCTGTTGCTTGAGGCCGTCGAGGCGTTGTTGCAGCGCCTGCAGATCGCTTTGCGAAATCACCGGCAGCGGCGCGGCAGCGGCGGTGGTGGCCGGCGCCGGCAAATCGGCTGCCCATAGCGTCGGACTACCGCCAACCAGCAGCATGAATACGACAAAAAACAACGACTTCAATGTGTTGCGCATGGGAGGGGCGGCTCGAATGGATCGCACAGTCTATGAGGTTAGGTGATCGAGCCAATCGGGGAGGAAAACTTTCCGGCGGAGCAGGGCAGGTGCGCAGCGCTTCCAGACGAAAAAAGCCCGACGGATGAGGTCGGGCCTTTCTTCGGGGACTGCGCTGGAGCGCTGCATTCAGACAGCGCGACGTTCGAGCAAACGGTCTGAACCGCCTTCGGCCACTGCATCGCTGAACAGCGGATCGGTTTCGGTGGCAGCTACTGCATCGCTGAACAGTGGGTCTGTCTGGGTCGCGGCGGCGACTGCATCGCTGAACAGCGGATCTGTCTGGGTAGCAGGTTCAGCGGCGAATGCATTCAGGGCGAACAGCGAGAAAGCGATGCTGAGAAGGGCTTGGCGTTTCATGAGTATGTGCTCCGAGGTGTAGTGGGTTTGTCTGGAGCCGATCTTACGCCGCGCTGGTTATAAGAGAACTTCATTGAATTAATGGTTGTTATTGATGCAGTTAATGATCCTGTTTTTTGAATCCATTGGGGATTGAACCGGGATTCACCTGAGCACTGATCAACTCGGCCAACATCCGCACAGGTTCGGTGAAAGTCTTGCGAGACCGGTGCACTAGCCCAATATCACGGTGAAAGGTGTGCTGCCCGAGGTCGAGCACCCGGACACCGGCAGGCCATGCAAAGTCAGGCGCCGTTTGCGGCACCAGCGCCACCCCGACACCGTTCTCGACCAGTTTGATAATCGCCTCCAGCTCATCCAGCTCGCAGACCTCACGCAGGGTGAAGTGCATCTGCCGCAGAAAGCGGTCGACCTGCCTGCCGCCAAAGGAAGATCGGTCATATCGAATGAACGGCTGGCTGGCAAGCAACTGGGTCCAGTCATCTCCCGGCATATCACGCGGCACGATCAACCGGTAAGGCTCCAGTGCCAGCGTCGTCCAGCGCAGGTCACTCTGCAGAGAAAAGGGTGGGCGGATGATCACGGCCATGTCGATCTCGCCAGCATCCACCAGGTTGACCAGTTCCATCGATAAACCCGGCACTACCCGGGATCGGCACTGCGGGCAATGTTGGTGAAACTTTGCCAGCGCATCAGGCAAATAAGAGCGCTGCACCGAAGCAATCGCGCCAATGTTGACCAGCACGCTGGGCGGCAGTCCCACGGTCGTCGAACCGAGGCTGTCGTAGAGCCTGAGCAGTTCCTGCGCTTGCAGAAGGATCTGATGGCCCATTCTGTTGAGGTGCGCCGAGCGCCCCTTTCTGTCGAACAGCTCGAAGCCGAGTTCGGCTTCCAGGCGCTGGATCTGTGCGCTGACGGCGGCCTGCGTGAGGCCGATTTTGTTGCCGGCAGCAGCGAAAGTACCTTCGCGCGCGACGGCGATGAGTGTCTTCAGTTCTTTGATCATTCATAAATATTAATTGTGATTCTAAGAAATATATATTGATTTTTATGTTGGGTATTCCGCCCTAGGATGTTTTCCATCCCCGGCAGCGGCTGAACCCAAGGCGCCGATGACGGCAGGAATGTTCGCCAACCCATAAAAACATGATCGGAGTTCTGATGAGCCTCTCGCCTTTCCACCTCGCTATCCCCGTTTACGATCTGGCAGCAGCGCGCACCTTTTACGGTGAAGTCTTTGGACTTGAAGAAGGGCGCTCCAGTACTCAATGGGTCGACTTCGACTTTTATGGCCACCAACTGGTCATTCACGAACACCCGAAAACCGCGTCCCAGGAAAGTGTTCACAGCAACCCGGTCGACGGTCACGACGTTCCGGTTCCGCACTTCGGCATCATTTTGGGCTGGCAACAGTGGGAAGCATTGGCTGAACGGCTGAAGTCCTTTGGCACCGAGTTTGTGATCGAACCGTACATTCGCTTTCAGGGGCAGGTTGGCGAGCAAGCCACCATGTTTCTCTTTGATCCTTGCGGCAACGCTCTGGAATTCAAGGCTTTCAAGGATATGAGCCAGCTCTTCGCCAAGTGACAAACGTCATGGCACAACCCGGTTGTGCCATTCGGTCTCAAGTGAGCTGGAAGCTCATGACTCTAGCAACTGCCCTTAGCGCAGACCTTTCATTCCAACAAAAAGGCTAGACATGAAACGTATTCCCTTGGTGTGGCAAATCGTTGCCGGGCTGTTGCTTGGCGTGCTCGTCGGTTGGTATTTCAATACCCATCCGCAGTATCAAACATGGGTCAGCGCGGAGATCCTGAAGCCTCTGGGCGACATCTTTATCAAGATGATGAAGATGGTGGTGGTACCGATCGTGTTCTGCTGCATGATCCTGGGCATAGCCGGCGGTGGCGATAACAAGTCGTTTGGCCGCATGGGTATCAAATCGCTGGGGTATTTCTTTGCGATTACCGCGCTGGCGATTGTGGTCGGCCTGTGTTTCGCAAATATCTTCGAGCCGGGTACCGGCACCGATATTTCCGGCCTGTCCCACGGCACGGCATCGATCAACATGGAGCCATCAAAAGGCGCGCTGGTGATCTTGCAGAACATCGTGCCGGACAATGTTCTGGTGGCGATGTCGGAAGCGAAATTGCTCTCGGTGCTGTTCTTCGCCGTGCTGTTCGGCCTCGCCCTGAATGCGCTGCCGAGAGAAAAAAGTGCACCTGCCATTGCGCTGGTCCAGAGCATTTCCGATGCGATGTTCAGAGTTGTCTCAATCGTCATGGCCTACGCGCCGATTGGTGTCTTCGGCATGATCGGCGCGACTGTCGCAACGTTTGGTTTCGCCTCGCTGTTGCCGTTGCTCAAGTTGATCGGCGTGGTTTACCTGGCGCTGGTGGTCTTCGCCTTGGTGATACTCGGTGGCATTTGCTACTTGATTGGCGAGAACATTTTCAAGTTGATCCGCTACTTTCGCAGTGAACTGATTCTGGCGTTCTCGAGTGCCGCATCGGCCGCCGTCATGCCGCAGTTGATGACTCGGTTGGAGAGCTACGGTGTGCCGCGTCGGATCGTCAGTTTTGTGGTGCCGGTGGGTTATGCATTCAATCTGGACGGCGCTTCGATCTTCCTCGGGGTTGCGACGATTTTCGTCGCGCAGCTCTATGGCATCGACCTGTCGCTGTCTCAGCAGATCTTGCTGGTGGTGACGATGGTGCTCACCTCGAAAGGCGCGGCGGGGGTGCCCGGTTTTGCCATCATCATTCTTTCCGCGACGTTGGCTTCAGCCGGTCTGCCCTTGGAAGGCGTGGCATTGATCGCGGGTATTTTCAGGATCATCGACAGCGGTACGACCACGCTGAACGTATTGGGCAATGCCATCGCACCGCTGGTGATTGCCAAGTGGGAAAGAGCAACGCTTGAACCTGCACGCGTTCGTCCAGGGGCCGAGGTGTGAGTCTTTAACCGCGAGTCGGTACGACGCATATCTGCTGTTTATACCGCACTGATAACGAGTGCTCGCCCGCTAACAAAGGGGCGTTTTTTTCGGTCTTTTTACTAGACGACCGGTCTATTGATTTGGAGTGTTTATGATTGATAACGTTGTTGATACCGACCTTTTTTCACCCATGGACATGGGTGCGCTGCAGTTGGCCAATCGCATTGTCATGGCGCCCGTCACGCGCAGCCGGATGGCTGACGACGGCGTGCCTAACGAAATGCACGCGACGTATTACGCCCAACGCGCCAGTGCCGGTTTGATCATCGCCGAAGCGACAAACATTTCCGCTCAGGGGCGCGGCTATGCGATGACCCCGGGAATCTGGTCGCAAGAGCAAGTCGCCGGGTGGAAAAAGGTCACCGATGCCGTACATGCGGCCGGCGGAAAAATCGTCAGCCAGTTGTGGCACGTCGGGCGTTTCTCCAGTGTCGAGTTGCAGCCCAATGGCCAAGCACCGGTCGCGCCTTCGGCGATCAAGGCTGAGGGCAGCACGTACACCGAGAAAGGTTTTGTCGAAGTGTCGATGCCGCGTGCGCTTGAGACCTCGGAAATTCCGGGAATCATCGAGCAGTACAAACTGGCTGCCGAGAACGCCAAGCGCGCCGGTTTCGACGGTGTGGAAGTGCATTCTGCCAACAGTTATCTGCTTGACCAGTTTCTGCGCGATTCGACCAATCAGCGCACCGATCAGTACGGCGGCTCCATCGAGAACCGTGCGCGGCTGACGCTGGAAGTGACTGAAGCGGTGGTTTCGATCTGGGGCAGCGACCGCGTTGGTATCCGACTCTCGCCCGTAACGCCCGATGCCGGCAATACGCCGCCCGACAGCAACGTCATGGCGACTTATGGCTACCTGATCCAGCAACTCAATCGATTCAATCTGGCCTATCTGCATTTCGTCGAAGGCGCCACGGCCACTTCGCGCACCGTGCCTGCGGGCGTGGATCTGGACGCGTTGAGTGCGCAGTTCGAAGGCGCGTTCATTGGCAACAACAATTACGACCTGGCGATGGCGCTTGAGCGTCGGGCGCAGGGCCGTATCGACGCGGTGGCGTTTGGTCGCTTGTTCATTGCCAACCCCGATCTGGTGGAGCGTCTGCGGCGCGGTCTCGAACTGACCATTGCCCCGCGCGAGAGTTACTACGGCGGGGGCGCGAAAGGCTACATCGATTGGCCCACCGCCAACGCCTGAATGACTGCCCGGACGCAATCGCATTCACTGTAAATAGGAATGGAACATGAACTATCTGCACAACAAAGTCGCCATCGTCACCGGCGCATCTTCCGGTATCGGGGCGGCAACCACACGGGCGCTGGCGGCTCACGGCGTTCGCGTCGTGGCCGCCGCGCTGGATGAACACGGTCTGAATACGTTCGTCGCCGAGTTGCGTGAAGCCGGTCACGACGTGGCCGCTTTTACCACTGATGTGACCCGGCCGGATCAAACCCGGGCGCTCGCCAGATTTGCGCAGGACACCTATGGCGCTGTCGACATTCTGGTGAACAACGCCGGGCTGATGCTGTTCTCCAATTGGGTCGATCTGGCCGTGGCGGATTGGGACAAGATGATCGACGTGAACATCAAGGGCTATCTCAATGCCACAGCTGCCGTGCTGCCAATGATGCTGGAGCACAAGTCCGGGCAGATCCTCAATATGGACTCGGTGGCCGGCCATCAGGTCGGGCCAGCGGCGGGTGTTTACAGCGCCACCAAATTTTTTGTGCAAGCCATGACCGAGTCCATGCGCAAGGAGCTGGGCGTGCAGCACGGCATCCGCGTCAACACGGTCAGCCCCGGCGTTATCAATACCGGCTGGGCGGACAAGGTCAGTGATCCACAAGGACGCAAGGCCGCCCAGGAACTGAACCGCATCGCCATCGCACCCGACGATATCGCGCGTGCCGTGATCTACGCGCTCAACCAGCCGGACAACGTCACCGTCAACGATCTGATCATTTCGCCGACGCGCCAGGATTGGTAACCGTCGGCTGTTCCTGCTGTCGGGTGCCAATTCTGGCTCCCGGCAGCCTTTGTCACTCACCCCCAACGATAGGAAACAACCATGTCCAAGAACATCAAAGCCGTGCCGACGGCTGAATACAACGCTGTGATCGCCACCGCCAGTCAATACGTAGAAGGTCTTCGCATTGGCAGCGCGCAAGGCGTGGCTCAAGCCTTCCATAAAGAGGCAGTGATGTACGGGTTCACCAACGGCGAACTGCTCGGCGGCCCGATCAAGAACCTGTTCGATTTTGTCGAGAAGAACGGCGCTGCCCCCGAGATCAGCACACGCCTTGACGTGCTGGCGATTACCCCGACCACCGCCGTGGTGCGTGTGGATATGGAAACGGATGCAATTGGCGCCGACTACAACGACTACCTGACTTTGATCAAAATTGACGGCGTCTGGAAAGTCATTGCCAAGGTGTATCACCAGTTCGAGGGCTGAATACCAATCGGTCCCGGCAGCCGGCTGCCGGGATCGGCAAATGACCCACTTCAAGGATTCATGTTATGCCAATGGTCGAATTTTCCGCTGTCCTGGACGGCGATGCACATCGGGTCTGGAACGTGGTGAAGCAGTTTGGCGAAATCCAGCACTGGCATCCTGCGATTGTGAGTAGCCATATCGAAGGCGGGGGCGCTGAAAGGGTGGGTTGCATTCGCACGCTCGCGCTGACCGATGGGGCAGTTGTCAGAGAGCGTCTGTTGTCGGTTGATGACTCAGCGTTAATGCTGTCCTACCGCTTTGAAGAGGCACCTTTGCCGCTGGATAATTACGTGGCCGGCGTGAAGCTGGTGGCTTTGACCGGACAAGACAAAACGCTCCTCAGTTGGTCGGCGAGTTTCGATGTTCGAGAGCCGAATGACGCTGAGCACTATCAGGCACTGATCCGCAGCCTGATCGTCGACGGTCACAATGGGCTGCAGGCGTTGCTCGCCCAGCATTAACAACACACGGTTCACACGCCCTCATTCCCGCAAGGAATGCAGGGCATAAAATTAATGAATTTTTCTTATCTGGCGTCTCGGCGTAGTTTCCTCTGAAACAACAAGGAGCCTCGTCGTGAACCCAACGTCAGCAGAAAAATTCGACACTTCCCGCGCCAGCGAATACGCCCGACAAAGTCGCATCGCCCTGGCCGGCTATGACGCCTGTCACGATCTGGCGGCCTGCATGTTGGCGGCCAGTCTCGGTTCGCGGCCGGCCAACATACTGGTGGTCGGCGCGGGCGGTACGGCGCAGGAAATCATTGCGATGGCGGCGCTGGAGCCGCAGTGGCGTTTCATTGCAGTTGATCCTTCCGCGCCGATGCTTGAGGCCGCCGTGCAGCATTTGGAGGCCAACGACTTACTGCATCGGACGCAGGTTCATCTCGGGCACGTCGAGGACTTGCCAACCGATGCGCCATTCGACGCGGCGACATTGATCGGCGTGCTCCATCATCTGAACGGTGATGAACCCAAGCGCCAGATTCTGCAAGCGATTCAAGCGCGCCTCAAACCAGGCGCGCCGCTGATTGTCGCCGGCAATCATTACGCCTATGCCAGCCAACCGTTATTGCTGGAGGCGTGGGGGCAGCGTTGGCGGCAGCAGGGTGCAAGTGCGGAAGAGGTGAAGGCCAGGCTGGGCAAGATTTTGCAAGGCGCCGACCCGCCGCATTCCGAAGCGGCGGTTCAGGCGTTGTTGCATGAGGCCGGGTTTGGCGAGTCGACGCGGTTTTTCAGCAGTCTGTTCTGGGGCGCGTGGCTGACGTGCAAAACCAACGCCACTAAAAGTAGCGACTCGGCACTTCCCCCAACACTTGCTTGAATACCGTCGCAAACGCACTGGAACTGCTGTAGCCCAAGTCCATGGCGACCTGTGTGACCGACTGACCTTTGCCCAGCATGACAATTGCCGCCAGCAGGCAGGCTTGCTGCCGCCACTCGATATAGCTGATCCCGGTGTGCAATCGAAAATGTCGGGTAAAGGTGCGTCGACTCATGCCCGCACGTTGCGCCATGTCGTCGATACCGACCTGCAAAGAAGGCTGCTGCAGAAACGCGCGGCACACCGTCGCCAATCGAGGTTCCGCCGGCAACGGCGCATTGAGCGAAAGCGCGGGCATGCTGGCGATTTCGTGCAGCAGCAAGCCCATCAAATAGCCGTCATGGCCTTGAGTTGAATAGCGCGCGGGCACATCGATGGCTTTCATCAGCAGTAGACGCAATAGCGGCGACACATCGAGCACCTCGCATTGCCCCGGTAGTCCGAGGCGCTGCGCCGCTTGTTTGCGGATATAGGTGTTGTGCAGCGTGACAGGCCCGCGCATTTGCATGGAGTGGGGCAATTGCGCTGGCACCCAGATGCCGCGTTGCGGCGGCACGACCCAGTTGCCGTCATCGGTAAAAACGGTAATGACGCCGCTGGCGGCATAGGCGAATTGACCGCGCTGATGATCGTGCAGCGGGAACAGCGTGCCGTCCGCGTAATCAATGGCGGTCACGACGGCATCGCGCGGGGTGTTCTGGTAAGGATGGCGGCTGATTTCTCTCATGGCCCGATTCTAGTGAAAGTTGGCCTGTGACTGAAAGCAGGCCAGGACAATTACCGGCATATTTCTCCGCGCCCGAGTACTTCCGCTCGGCGCCGGGAAAGATTGACCATGCAAAAGAAGCATCTTGTACTCGCCGTTCTGGTGACAGCTGTCTGGGGATTGAACTTCCCCGTGACCAAACTCGGACTGGCCGCTATCGACCCGCTGTTGCTGACCGCACTGCGATTCACGCTGGCGGCATTGCCATGGGTGTTTTTCGTCGAGCGCCCACGCGTAGCGTTCCACTGGCTGGCTGCTTACGGACTGATTTTCGGCGTGGCGATGTGGGCGTTGATCAATCTGGGCATCGCGTGGGGTGTGCCACCTGGAACCGCATCGTTGCTGATCCAGTTCAGTGCATTTTTCACTTTGGGCTGGGGCGTGGTTTTTTTCGGCGAACGTCTGGGGCGGCTGCAATGGCTTGGCACTCTGTTGGCCGCCGCCGGCCTGATGGGCATCATACTGAGTCGCCCCGGCGACGCATCGACGGCGGGTTTGGCACTGGTCATTGGCAGCGCCCTGGCGTGGAGCATTGGCAACGTCGTGATCAAGGTCTCGAAGGTGCGTGAGATTTTTGCGTTTGTGGTGTGGGCGAGCGTGTTCCCTCCCATCCCGCTCATGCTGCTGACATGGCTGTTGCATGGCACCGCACCGTTCACCGCATTGCCGTCGCAGCTCAATGCGATAACCGTGTTTTCGCTCGCGTTTCAGGTCTATGCCGCGACGCACTTCAGTTATTGGGGATGGAACTTGCTGTTGCGCGAATACCCGATGTCGCGAGTGGCACCGTTGTCGCTGTTGATCCCGGTGTTCGGGATCTTCAGCTCGATGGCGATCTTCGGCCAGTATCCAAGCCTCTTTGACTGGCTTCCGATCTCGCTGGTATTAGTGGCGATCCCCTTGGGATCAGGGCACGTGCACGCCATGCTGCTGCGCCTTCGTGTTCGCCAGCCACAGTGCCTTGGATAACCCGTAGCACTTGCACAGGGCAGGTGCCCCGGAAAGGTTCAATTCGGCGTCATACAAGTGCCCGGCGCCGATTTTCAACAGCGCTTTTTGCGAACGAAGGTTGGCGGGGCCGATGTGGAAATAGACGGTGTCGTAGACCTTGAATGCATGCTCCAGCATCAATGCTTTCAATTCACGATTGGCATCACCACCCCATTTATCCCGTACCAGAAAGGTGTAGCCGATGGCGATACTCTCGGGTTGATCGGGCGGCGTGTAGTAACTGGACATTCCCACGATCTGACCTGACTCGAGACCGATGACGGCGAGTGCTTTTGCGCTGGCCAGTCGTGCGGCGAAGTACGCTTCAAACACTTGCCGTTCATAGCGATCGCTGGCGGGGTGGCCGGCCCAGATGAGCGAATCACTGGCGGCCAGGAACAACGCTTCAAAGTCACTGGCAGCCAATGCCCGGAGCTTCAGGGTGTTTCCATATAGAGCGGGCTGGCAGTCGAAGTCGCCTAAAGGCATGGTTTGCGTTCCTGGTCGAACTGGGGAGTGTGGCCAGTTTAGGGCGAGGAACGGTTAAGCAAAGATCCAATTCGAGGGGGATTCATGGGGCCACTCGGTCTGAGAACTCAGCCTGATGAGTCGGGGTTTTTATCCGGCAAATCATCTGCCTTATATCATTCTAAGCAACGCAGCTTTGATAATGGCTTCTGAACGTGTTGACGAATTCATCTTCCGGGTGAACTGTTGACGTCAACGCTGGTGACGAAGCGAGTGATGCAGCTTCGGCCGTTGCTGTTGTGAGCTTGCGGACCCGCGCCAATGTATCCATGACAATTTATTGATTGTCTTGATTCGTCGATTCTACGATGAGCCTCCGGTTATCTGGTTTGAGGCTCATCATGCACATCGCCATCCTGACGTTTGAAGGTTTCAACGAACTCGATTCGCTGATTGCGTTCGGCATTCTCAACCGGGTTCAACAGCCGGGTTGGCGCGTGTCTATCGCCAGCCCCACGGCAAAGGTGCAGTCGATGAACGGCTTGACGATTGAGGCGCAAGTATCTCTGGAAGAAGCTTGCGACGCCGATGCTGTGCTGGTGGGTAGTGGAAGATTGACCCGGGATGTCGTCGCCAATGCCGAATTGATGTCGCGTCTGCGCTTTGATCCTGCGCGCCAGCTCCTCGGCTCGCAGTGCTCTGGCACGCTTATCCTGGCCAGGCTGGGACTGCTGAACGACGTTCCCGCCTGCACCGATCTGATCACCAAACCGTGGGTCGAGGAGGCCGGCGTAGCGGTGCTGCATCAACCGTTTGCAGCCAGCGGCAATGTCGCCACCGCAGGCGGCTGTCTGGCCTCGCAGTATCTGGCGGCCTGGTTCATCGCCCGTCTTGTCAGTGTGGAGGCCGCGCGCAATGCACTGCATTACGTGGCGCCGGTGGCGGAGAAAGACCTCTACACCGAGCGGGCGCTGGCCAATATTTTGCCGTTCTTGTAAGGCTGCGATCAGCTCTCGCTGGTACCGACGGATTGCGCAGCGGCTTCAGCTTCCAGTTTCGCGCGGTCAGCCTTGCTGATGTATTTGGGCTTTTTCGGCGCGAGTTTGGCGCTGGCCTTTTTGGCCTTTTCCTTGAACAACTGCTTGAGTTTCTTTTGGCGATTCATGTTTTCTACCCGGTCTGCACGTTTGAATATCGGTTAGCGAAGGGCGTAAACGTACACATCAATGGACGAGCCACGAGATATGCACTTTGCCCTCAAAAAGGGGCGAATCCTGACGTAAGCCTCGGGCCAAGGCAATGCCCATTCCTCACATGGCGATAAAGTCGCGCACAGCCTTGATGGTTGGCGCCGGGGCTTCTTCCATCAACCAATGGCCCGCCGCCGGGATCACCACCTCGGTCACGTTATCTGCGGCATTGCGCATGACGATCGCTTCGTTGTTGCCGAAGGACTTTTCACCGCCCACGGCCAGCACCGGCATGCTCAAGTGTTTCTGCAGGACGGGAGCGTTGTCGAGAGCATCCTGACGAATGCTGCGAAACTGGGCGAACGCAGCGTGCATCGCGCCGGGGCGGGCGTAGAGTCTGGCGTAGTGCTGGCGAGTGCCTTCATCGACTTTGGCGGGGGTGCCGGCGAATTCGTTCCAGAAGCGGTCGAGGTAGATGCGTTCGCGCCCGGCAACCAGGCGCTCCATGTCCGCACCGCCGAAGTCGAAGTGCCAGAGCATCGGCGAACGAACGATGTCGTTCCACGGGGTGATGCCAGGCACGGGTGCATCCATCACCACCAGGCGCTCGGTCAGCTCGGGATAGCGCGCGGCGTAGGCGAATGCGACCATGGTGCCGATGTCGTGACCGATGACCACCGAATGCTTGATCTTCAATGCGCTCAACACTTGGCGAATGTCGCCGGCCTGAGTCTTCTTGTCGTAGCCGCCCTGTGGAATCGAAGACAAACCCATGCCGCGCAGATCCGGTACCACCACGGTGTGATCGCGGGCCAGATCCGCCGCCAGCGGCGCCCACATGTCGCCGGTATCACCGAAACCATGCAGCAGCACTACGGCGGGGCCTTTGCCACCAACTCGCACGTGCATCGTCGCGCCTTCGACTTTGATGTCTTGAGTATGGAAGGTCGGCGGGAAGGGGACGACGTCGGCATAAGCCTGGAAACTCAAGGCAATAAGGGCGAGGGTGGTCAGTAGCGGACGAGTCATAACGAAGTCTCCAGGTGTACGGGGGATGGAGACAGCGTAGACGTATCGATCAGGGCTGGTGGAGTTTCATCTGGAAGCAAACGCCGCCTCGATAAACGCCCCCAGCGCCCGCTCTTCAAGAATCTCGATCGAGAAATGTCCGAAGCGTTTCGGCAGCCAGATGATGCGCGTCCCGGACGGCGATTGCAGGTTCTCGCGAGTCAGCGGCTGGCCGTTTTCGTCCTCCGGCTGAACCCCGCTGGCGACCAGTTCGTCGTAGGCCAATTCGATATCAGGGGTCGTGTAGCAATGACGGTAAATCATGCCTTCGCCCACCGTATCCAACAGTTCCTTGAGATTCCCCGTCAGCGGCTGGACCAGCATGAAGCGTTCCTGACCGATCAACGCGACGGCATAGCGCACGTGCAGGCCCCCGCGATTCCAGATCTGCGTTGTGGAGATCCGCGCCTTCAGTATCTGCGCGTAATAGGCGCAGGCTTCTTCAAGGTCTTTGACCAGTACGTCGATGTGGCTGAACTTCAACTCCATGAAATAGCTCCTGTCGGGCGGTGTCGATGGGCTGGGCGGAATCGACGATCGGCCAGCCTGAATAAACTAAGCTGATGTGTAACGTCAAGAGAACACAGGAACATCCCACCATGAAGGCGCGCCGCAAGTCACGCACGTTGATTGCAACGATTTCTTCCCTGGCCCTGGTATTCAGTTCAGCGATGGCATTGGCTGATCCCGGTAATGGAAAGGGCCAGGGCAATGGCAATGGCAAGGGTAATTCGCAGAATGTGCAGGGCCACGGTAATCAGAAAGGTAACGGCAACAAGGGCAACAACTCGGGTGGTGACTGGAGTCATGGCCCAAGCATCGATCGCGGCAATGTGCTCGGGATTGTTGGCGGCTACCGCGACTACTGGAACCCGGGGCCTGCGCTGCCACCAGGCATTCAAAAGAATCTTGCACGCGGCAAGCCACTGCCGCCCGGTATCGCGAAAAAGCTCGATGGACGCCTGGTCGGTCATCTGCCGCATTACGATGGCTACGAATGGCAGCAGGTGGGCACGGATCTGATCCTGGTCGCGCTGGCAACCGGGCTGATTTATGAGGTGCTCAACGGTGCATTTGATTAAGCCGTATCGCTGAGAATGGCTCGAAGCGAAGTTCGCGCCCGCGCCGCCGTGGGCTTTTTGATAACAGGCACTGGTGCGTGCTGATGGCGCGAGTGGCAGCGGATTCCCTGTCTGCACCACTGCGCGCCACCACCGCGATCAGACGATTCTCAACGCGCTCAGCACGATCAGTGATTGTTCGGCGAAGGCCTGGGCCTGTTCGGTCAGTGCGGCGATGTTGGCCTCGGCGGTGGTCAGCGGTTTGCCGTCCTTGACCAACACTTCGTTTTGATCGGCGATGACGCTCCACGCCAGTTGCGCCCATTCTGCCGGGTGCTGTTTGCCTTGGCGGATCGCAATCAGGAACAGTTGCTGGAAGCGAGTGACCGTGACGCCACCACCGGTAACCGGACTGCTCAACACCTGAATGTTGGCGTTGAACAGCGCGCGCTTGCACAGTTGCAGGTTGAACGCGGCGCAGCGTTCGTACACCAGCGCCTCGGCGGCTTCGCTCTGGCAAGGGGCTACCGCGCCCATGCTGACCAGGATGGCGATGGCTTGTTCCAGATCGTCGTAGACCATTGGCGACACCGCATCGAGCAACTGCTGCATCGTTCTGGCTTCATACGTCTGGCCCGCGAGTGCATCGAGGACCGGGCCGTAAATTTCTGCTTGCAGTGACGCTTCGCCAGCGGGGCCGGTGACGCTGGACGCTACGGTTTCTGCCGGCTGCATCAGGACAAATCGCGTATTGAGCATGCGCGACCGGCGCTCGGCAGCGCTGAGTCGGTTGGCACCACGCACGTACAGATCACGACGGAAAGACTGATTGACGAAGTAGTCGCGTGCCTGCTCGCGCATCACCGGGTGCTCGATATCGTCGAGAAAGGCCAGGGCTTCGCCACTCAGATTGAGTACATCGACCCAATCCAGCGGCACCGCTGTCGTGACGTAATCGAGCTTGGCCGGGGCCAGCGCGTCGACCATGTCGGCGAAATACATGCAGTTCCAGTCGCGATTGAAATATTCGTGGGCGACGTATTGGCGGTCCTGACCTTTGATGGTCTGCAGCCGGGCGCCCAGACTTGGCGCAGCAATGGCGTACTTGGGGTTGGCCGCCAGCAGCGCTTCGGAAAACTGCAGCGCGGCATCGATGCGCTGATCCGCCCGCGTCGAGTGACTGGCAAAGCGGTCATGCAGGCTGAACAACTGGCGCAACGGCGCTGCTGGCGACCAGCCCGGGAATGCGTTGTAACTGACGTACAGATGACCACCCGGTTTGAGATGGCGGCGGGCGAATTCGACAATCAGTTTCTGGTTGTCGCGGCTGACCCAGGTCCAGATGCCATGCAGGCTGATGCTGTCGAGTTGCGGCAGATCATGGCGCGCCAGCAGTTGCTCGAAACTGTCGTCGTACAGCTTCGCACCGTTGTTGCCAAGTGATGCGAGTTCAATGGCATGGGCCGCCTGACCGGGGTGGAAGTCCGTACCGACGAAACCGGCAGGGCTGGCTGTGGCGTGAATATTGATTGACACACCCTGACCAAAACCGAGTTCGCAGTGGTAACCGTCGGGATTGTCCAGCCCGGCAAAGCCGCGCAACAACAGGCAGTAACGCTGGAAAACCGGATTGATTTCCCGGCTATAGCTGTAGGTGTAGCCTTCGTCGGTGAAATAACCTTCGTTCCAGGCATTGCTCATTGTTGCAGCCTCTTGAATCGTCATTGAAAGTAGCTTTATACGGGACGGACTTGCATCGTTGAAACCTCTCGCTGTCCACACAGGATGTTGTCGGCAGGATGGGACCATTCGATAGGGTTCATGCGGATATTTCGCAGGGGTTATTGATGATCGGACCTGGGCGCTCCTGACAAACGCACGCCCATCTCAAGGGTACGGGTCTCGAAGCCGAACTCGGCATATATGCGCACCGCGCGCTCGTTGAAAGGCCAGACCGTCAGGCGCAAGTCCTGTGCATTCTGTTCTATGGCCCAGTCTTTAACCCGTTGAATCAGCGCGCGGCCAATGCCTTTCCCCCAAAACGGCTCGGCCACACAGACCGAGCCGATGCGAACCACGCTCTGTGGCTGCATCAGCGGGCCGGAACTGGCGGACAGATTTGCTGTGATGAAGGCGGCGGGTTGATCACCAACACTGGCGATGAAGACAATCTGCCCGGGCTTCTCGAAAACACCGGACCAGTGCGGCAAGTCGCGGGCAAAATCTTCGGTCGCGGCCGCGTAGATATCGGGGCGGGCGGCGTGGTGTACCGAGTTGAGCAATTGACCCAGTTCGCACATCGCCAGAGCATCGGCGACAGTGGCTGTGCGGTAGCTGATGACTTCTTCCATGAGAAAAATTGTTCCTTGGGTGAGTTCATAAGCTTCGCATCCTGCGGTAAACAGCGAAATAAATCATCCCGGATCCTGCGGGCATTTCAACGAAGCCGGATGCGCCTGGGTCGCTTTTTCAGGCAAATCTGTGCATTGAATGTTTTTACGTCTGGCGAATAATCGAGCGCTCGAAACCTTTGGGATTGAGCACTGTATGGAAGATTTTCGCGTTGATTTCGACGACATTTATCGTTTACGGACGGCTGCCTCAAGGAGTCGCCCATGAGCCTGCATACCCGCACCAAACGCCTGACCGTGCCGCAACTGGTTGCCATGAAAGGCCAACAGAAAATCGTCTCGCTGACGGCGTATTCCAGCAGTATCGCCAAATTGATCGACCCCATCGTCGACTTCATTCTGGTCGGTGATTCGACGGCCATGGTCGGTTATGGCCGCGCCTCGACGCTGAGCATGCAGCTCGAAGAAATCATCGGCCATACGCGGGCCGTGGTCGATAGCTCGCGTTTGGCCTGTGTGGTGGCCGACATGCCATTTGGCAGTTATCAGGAATCCCACGAGCAAGCCTTTCGCAATTGCGCGCAGGTGCTGGCGCGGACCGGTTGCGACGCGGTCAAACTGGAAGCCAACAAGGCCTTGGCGCCGACGGTCGAGTTTCTCGTGGCGCGCGGGATTCCGGTCATGGCCCATGTCGGCTTGATGCCGCAGTTCGTCAATGTCATGGGCGGTTTCAAGGCTCAGGGCCTGACCGCTGAAACCGGTGCAGTGATTGCCGAAGATGCCCGGGCCAATCTCGACGCGGGCGCCTTCAGCCTGTTGCTCGAAGGTGTGGCGGAGGGCGTGGCGCGGCAGATTACGCTGGACTCGAAAATGCCCACCATCGGCATCGGCGCTTCACCGGCCTGCGACGGGCAGGTGCTGGTCACCGAAGATGTACTCGGCCTGGGCGGTGAGCATCTGCCGCGTTTCGTCAAACGCTACGCCGATGTCGGTGCGGTGATCAGCGAGGCTTGTGCGCAGTTTGCCGAGGATGTGCGCCATGGCCGGTTTCCTGAGGCGCGGCATTGCTATGGACTGTAGACGCGGTTTTCTTCGGTGATCGCCTGCGCCAATCGTTGCACCGCGTGGGCGATGTCCTTGTCCCAGTCGAGGCTGTAGCTGAGGCGCAGGTACTGTTTCCAGGCGCCTTGCTGGCTGAAGATTTCGCCGGGGGCGATGACGATTCGTTCGGCCAACAAGCGCTCGAACACAGGCTGCATGTCGATCGGGCGCACCGCTTTGAGCCAGAAGCTCGCGCCACCGTGCGGGACGACGACCTGCCACTGGCCGCTACCGTGCTCTTCCAGCAAGGTTTGCAGCTGTTGCATGCGCTTGAGCAACATCGCTCGCAGCGTTGTCAGGTGCAGGTCAATGCGCCTGGAGTTGTAGAGTCTGGCAATCGCTTTCTGCCGCATCGACGAGAGGCGAAATCCGCGCTGCATAAACAGTCGATGAAGTTGCGCGGCCTGCTGGCGACATAACACGTAGCCGTACGGCGCTTCGCCGCCAATGATCTTGTCGAATGTCGAGAACACCAGCAGCTTGTCCGGGTCGGCGAAGTCGCGATAACGCGCGGCTGACTCGGAGAAACTCAATTCGCCCCACGTATCGTTTTCAAACAACCAGATATCCCGCTCGGCCAGCCAGCGACAGATCTGCTGTTTATCCTGCGCTGGCATCAACTGGCCCTGAGGAATATTCACCGTGGAGGAGAGCACCGCCAGGCGCACCGGTTCGCGTGTGAACAGTTCGTTCAGCGCGGGCAGGTTGAAGCGGCCGTCATCGCCGAGGGGCATTTCGATGACGCGAATATTGGCCGCCTGCAACTGGCGCAGAATCGCCCACGAGCAGGGCGATTCCACCAGTGCCACGCTGCCGCCCAGATTCAAGGCACTGAGTGATAATTCCAGCACGCTGCGCAGGTCTGCGCCGATATAGACGTGCTCGGCCTGCCAGTGGTTGTGAGCGGAGCGGGTGTAGTGTTCCGCCAGGGCCGCGCGCAATTCCGGCTCGCCGAGGGGCTGATAGAGCGGCGCGTGCGAGCGCGGGTATTGGCGGGTCAGTTCGCGCTCCATCGTCAACAACGGACCTTGCAGCGACAGCAGCATCGCCGGCGCATCGCTGCTCAGGGCCAGCATGCCGGGCTGACGGGCGCTGGCGAAGACGTGGTCCAAAAGATCGCCGGCGTTGGCGGTCACTGGCGCCGCCGCTATTGACCGGGTGAAATAACCAAACCTGGCTCTGGCGTGGATCCGGCCTTCGTCCTCGAGCAGTGCGTAGGCGTATTTGGTTGTCGACACCGAAACGCCGAGGCGCAGGGCCTGTTGTCGCAGGGACGGCAGTTTCTGTTCAGTTGTGCCTCTGGCCGCCTCGATCAGGCCAAGGAGGTAGTGGTAAACCGCCTGATAGGCGAATGAAGCGTCCTTGCGTACCGTCAATGCTGTTCTCCTGTTTTGCCTCGATTTGCCAGTGCATGGAATGACGCTGCGTTGCGTGCAGATCCTTTGCTGCAAAACGTCGGCAAGTCTAAATCAAGTCTGAAAGAATCGCCCAGGGCGGCATGGCTCAAGAGCTGCGGATGACTGGCGATCCAGCAGCTCTTCACTGGCGAGGCGCCCGACGATTGCTGCGAGCGTCACACCGGGATGCATCGCGCAAACGTAAACTCCACTGATACCGGGCAAGTAACCGACCACGGGGATGCCATCAGCGGGCATGGGCCGGAATCCGACGGCAACGGTTTGCGGCGCAATGGACACCACCCCGTGAAGTGCTTTGCGTATGGCTTCGGCGGTTTGCCGGGCGATGTCTGGCGGCGAGTTGCCCGGCGCTTCTCCCAGATAATCTTCAGCGGCCAGCAACGTACCGCCGGCACTTTGCCGAATTTCCATTTCGGGGCTGGAAATGATGCCTTTGACGAGGTCCGGTTGGGTCTTGTAGCGGATGAAAATGGCGGGGGAGGCGTCGATGGGCAGGGCCACGTTGAGCATCTGCGCTAACTGGTGGGTGCCGGTTCCCGCGGCAAGCACAACAAGGTCGGCATCAAATGTGCCCGCTTTGGTTTCAACGCCGGTGACATCTGCGTTGCAGGTTTTGAAACCGGTCACTCGGGTTTGCGTGAGCAATTGCGCCCCGAGCGCCTGGGCGCCGGCCATCAAGGCGTGGGTGGCCAGCACGGCGTCGAGTGCGCCTTCTTCCGCGCGATACAACGCGCAGGGTGGGGGATTTTTCAGGTTGGGCTCGCAGGCAAGCACCTCGGCTGCCGATAGCAGCGTCGCCGCAGCAGGATGCCCTGCAGATTCGCTGTACGACAGCGCTCCGGTCCAGTGAATCTGCAAGTCCGGGAGCTCGGTTTCGAGTCGGTGGTAGGCTTCGATGGCCGCACCACGTAATTGCGCAATCGGATCAGCGCCGGTGTGTGTGGTATTGATCCAGGCGAAAGAGCTTGCCGTCACGCCGCTGGCGATCTCTCCGGCCTCAATTAAGGTGACCTGTGCACCTTTGCCGGACAGGTGATACGCAAGAGAGGCGCCGACGATGCCCGCACCCACCACCACAATTCGCCGATGTGTTGTCTGGTTCATTTCAACATTCCCTGTTGTCGACGGTTGATCCTGCAGCAGGGTGACAATGCGAGCAACCAGAAAAAAGCCCGGCCAAAGCCGGGCTCGTCAACTTGCAACGGATCAGGCAGCCATATTTCCCGCCGCCATCTCCTTCTTGCAGCTGGCCTTCATGGCCTCCATCTGCGCGCCCAGCTCTTCGAGTTTTTCCTTGCCCAGGAGCTTTTTCGCCTGAGGGAACATTTCCGTTTCTTCCTCTTCGATATGGTGCTCCAGCAGTTCCTTGACCACTTTCACCCGGCCGGAAAACTCCGGGGTGCCCGGGTCGGTCAGTTTCAGATCGGGCAGCACCAGTGAATCGACGGTGCGGTGTTCTTCTTTGGCTTCGAAGTACATGACGTCCTGTTCCTTGCTGCCGGCGGCCTTGAACGCGGGGTAGAGGATTTCCTCTTCGAGACGGGTATGGATGGAGATTTCCATTTCCAGTTTGCCCAACAACTCGACACGTTTTTTCAGTGCGCGCTCGGTTGAGTCGCTCAGTTGGCTGAGGATGTCTTTGACTTTTGCATGATCGGCTTTGAGAAGGTCGATGGCGTTCATGGCGTTGCCTCTGCTGTCACGGAGTGAACACAGGCCGTTGTTTCACGGTGCTGTGAATGCCCTGAATCAGTGGCATTTGGCGTGCCAATCCATGGCTGGTAATCGACCGCTACAGATCAAGGGCTTACGACGTCACAGGCAAAAAGCCTTCGTGCAGCCTGCATGAAAAAGGCATTGCAAGCATTGCAGATCACCGCTTTCTCAACTGGCCAGCACCGCGCGACGGCTAAGTAATCCGCTTACGACGCTGAATGCTGACGGACATGCTTGGGCCCCGCCAACGCCCAGGCAATCAACCCGAACAACGGCACAAACACGATCAGCACGATCCACACGCCTTTATTGCTCGATTTCCCCTCGCTCTTGCGCACCCGGTTGATGGCCCAGAGTTCGATTAGCAGAAGAACTGCCGCCAGTACGATCCACACGGTTTCGATTTGCATTGGCTACCTCCTGATGGTCTGTGCGTTAGGTGGCGTGGGGTGCGGCAGGTTCATTTATTTTTTGTTCAACGCATTGATCTGGCGGGCCAGGTCCAGCGCCACTCGACCGCTGTTGAGGGTTGGCAGCAGATGGGTGAAGGGAATGTCGATCAGGCGATTTTCGCGCACGGCGCGCAGTTGCGAGAGCACCGGGTCGCGGGTCAACAGATAGCGTTTGCGACTGGCCGGCGACCATTCGGCGTCGGCCAGCAGGATCACGTCGGGGTCGCTGGCCAGCAGGGTTTCGCTGTTGACGGTCACCCGATAAAGATCAATGTCGGCGAACACATTGCGTGCCCCGGCAGCCGCCAGCAGCGGAGTGACAAAGCCGCGTCGACCTTCACTGTCGAGGCCTTTGACCTCGCTGTCGAGATAGAACACCGACAGTGGTTTACCCGCACCGGCCAAGGCTTTGGTGCTGGCAATGTCCTTTTCCATGGAGTCGATCAATGCTTGGGCTTTTTGCTGCTGGTGCAGCAGCTTGCCCAGCGTCAGCAAGTCATTGCGTACATGCGCGAAATAATCCAGCGAGTGCCCGTTGCAGGCGGATTCCAGCAGATACGATCCCACGCCATTGCGCGCCAGCCCCGAGCGCGAGGTCACCCCGTCGCCGAACGCCGTGGCAAAACCACCGATCACCAGATCCGGTTTCAGTGCGTACAACACCTCGCTGGACGGGTACTGCCGTGCGATCACCGGCACGCCGAAATACTCCGAGGGCCGCTGCCCGGCTGCGGTGTCATCCAGATAGGCCACGCCGACCAACGATGGCCCCGCACCCAAGGCCAGCACGATATCGGCCGCATGCTGGTTGAGCGCAACAATCCGCGCGGGCGATGTTGGCGCAAGGTGCCAGTCTTCGCCGCAATTGCTGAAGCTGTCAGCCAGCAGCGCTGACGAGCAGAGCAGGGCGCCGAGCCCACACCAGAGCTTCCTCATGTGCGCGCCTTGATCAGCAAATCCTCGACCACTTCACCGCCAACCAGATGCCCGTCGACCAATCGCTGCACATCTGCCTTGCTGTGCACGCCATACCAGCAGCGCTCCGGATACACCGTCAGAATCGGCCCCAGATTGCACGGAAACTGGCAGTGCGTGCGGGTCAGCAACACGCCGCCGGGGGTTTCGATGCGATCGTGCTCCAGCAGGTGCCGGCGCAAGGTTTTCCATAACTGTTGGGCACCGCGCTGAGTACAGCGCGGGCCGGTGCAGATGAACACATGGCGCGCATGCTCAGGCACGTGCGACCAGTCCGGGTGCGTGTCGACACCGTCGACGGTTTTGATCTCACTCATCAGAAGCGGTACGTGTAGCGCACTTCGGAGGTGAACGGACGGCCGAGGTTGTCGACATTGCTCGAACGGCTGGTGACGTAATCGCGGTCGAACAGGTTTTCCATCAGCAGGCTCACGCGGTGTTGGTGGGCGTTGTCGAGGTAGCGATAAGCGTCGGCGTCGACCACCGAATAGTTGCCGTATTCAACCTGTTTCGAACTGGTGATGTCGCGTATGTAGCGGATCGCGCCGCCGGCACCCCACAGGCGATTTTCCGATTCATAACCCATGCGTGAACGGGCGAAGAAGCTCGGGATGTCATTGATGGTCGCCCCCGTGCGCGATTCGGTGAGGTTGCGGGTCATGTCCGCTTGCAGGCTCCACTGATCGTTGAGCGCCAGTTTCGCGTCAGCCTCGAAACCGCGCATGCGCACCAGGCCTTCACCGTTGACCCACTGAATGCCGTCGAGGGTGATCAGGTCGTCGATCTTGCGTTTGAACAGGGTCACGCTGGCGCTGAATTCGCGATCCAGCAGAAAGCCTTTGTAGTCGACACCCAATTCCGCGTTGCGGCTTTTTTCCGGTTTCAGATTGCGATTGCCGATCTCGTCGCCCGGTTCATTGACGAACAGTTGCTCGGCGTTCGGCAGTTTGTAAGCGCTGCCGTATTGGCCGCGCACCGACCAATTGTCGTTGAGGTCATACAGCGAAGTGAGCATGCCAACGGTGGCACCGTCGCCGCCGCTCATGGCTTCGTGGCGCACACCGATGCTTGGATGCCAGTCGGGCAGAGCGTCGATCTGCGGGCGCAGTTGCGTGTAGAACGCATGGGCTTCGGCCTTGTCGTTATCGATGATCAGTACATCGTCCTGGCCCTTGAACCATTGATTGTCGGTGCCAAACACCAGCACATGGCCGCCGGGCAATTCAGCCTTGCCTTCGGCCTGCACACCCCAATCGGTGAAGCCCCAATAGTCGTTGTGATTGATGACTTTGGTGCCGCCACCGGCGACGTTGTTGACCCGCGTGTAGCGCGTGTCCCAGTCGTTGACATGGCCTTTGACGAAGTAGCTCAGGCGCTCGTTGATGTTTTGCTCGAACGTCGCGGTGGCGATCTGCTGCACGCGGTCGTTGGTGGTCGTGTGATTGTCGACCGGGCGGGCGAAATCGAGGTTGGCGTCGGCGTATTGGTAGAACAGTTCCAGCCGCGAATCATCGCCGAACGACTGAATGGCCTTGCCGCCGAAGGTGGTGACTTCGTAGGCACGGTTCTTCTCGCTGACGTTTTTCATGTCACGGTTGCGATACGGCTGGTAACCGTCGGAGACGTTGTGGCTGACGTACGCCAGCAAGCCGAGATCGCCGAAACCGTTGCTGAAGATATTCTCGACCCGAGCGTCTTCGCTGGTGCCGCCAAAGCTATCCACGCCCAGGTTCACTTCGCCGGAGGCTTTGCGGCTCTGCGGGCTGCGGGTGACGATGTTGATCACCCCCGACACCGCTTGGGTGCCGAACAACAGGCTCTGGCCACCTTTGAGCACTTCGATGCGTTCGATGGCGTTGGCCGGCAGGGTGTCCAGATACAGGCCGCCGTACAGGCGATTGTTCAGTCGCACACCGTCGAGCAGGATCAGCGTGTCGTCGTTGCGCCCGCCGAGCAGCGAATAAGTGCCGTAGTCGAACGGACCGTTTTTCGGCGCGACGTACAGGCCGGGAATGAACATCTGCATGACACGGCTGACATCGGCGCTCGGACCGGCGCGCTCGATCTGCTCGCGGCTGACGATCTCGACCTTGCTGCCGAACCTGGCCATGTCGGCGACAGTGGTCGATTCCACTGACGGTGCAGAAACGATTTGCTGATTGAGTTCCAGCGGCGTGTCGTCGGCCAGTAGCAGCGGGCTGAACAGGCAGCCAAGGAACAGGGTTGGAGCACAAGTGTTGAAAGGTCGAATCATTGTCTTCTCGAAAAGGATCTTCGCAGAAGAGCATGCAGGAGAAGGCATCGCGCACAGCCAATACCGGCCCATGCCCGCCCACCGCAGGATTTTGCCAAACAGCATTTCAGGCCGGTCTCCGGGCTCGCGCGTATCGAGGCTTTCACCTTCCCATGGCCGAGTGGCCACAGTGGTCTGTCGAAAGCATCACGCGCATACCGTTGCGGGGGCAGCACCGGACTTGTTCGAAAAGAACGTACCGGTTTCCCGTTTCACCCCATGCACGGCGGCATGGGACACCTGAAACAGGGCGGCATCTGAACATCCGACGGGCGGTTCGTCAATGTGGCAAGCAACGGGGGGGCTATTGGATGCGTTCCAGAGCGGCAAACTGGCCACTCAACCACGTATAAAGCTGAGACACCGCCGGGCTGATCTGCTTGCGATGCGGGCACACCAGACTCAACGGTGAGGCATTGCCGGGGAAATCCTTCAGCAGCACGATCAGTCGCCCTGCGATCACGTCTGCACTGACGTCCAGCCAGGATTTGTTGGCGATGCCTTCGCCGCTCAACGCCCAGCGGCGCACGACGTCGGCGTCGTCGCTGAACATCGGTCCCGAGACCTGGATCGTTTCACTGCCCAGGCTCCACTTGTCGTAGACCCGGCCACCTTGCTGGTAGAGCAGGCAAGGGTGGTTGTGCAGATCGTCCGGTGTTTGCGGGTATCCGTGGCGCTCCACGTATTCCGGTGCGGCGACCAGCACCCGCCGGTTCCACGGTGCCAACGGCAGCGCCACGTAGTTGGCATCCTCATTCGAGCCGTATCGAATCGCCACGTCTACCGGGTCGCGAAACAAGTCTGCGATCTGGTCCGACAGAGAAAATCGCAAGGTCAGCTCCGGGTGCTGGCGGCGAAACAGCGTAAGCCACGGCAGCAAAATGTTGCGCCCCAGATCTGACGGCGCCGTCACTTGCAGCACACCGCGCAACGTGGCGTTTTCACCGCGCAGGTTTTCCTGGCCTTGCTTGAGCGCCTCCAGCACCGAGTGGGCGGTGGGCAAGTATTGCTCGCCCTCGGCGGTTAATCGCAGGCTGCGGGTGGTGCGCGCAAACAGGCGCACGTCGAGTTCACGCTCCAGACGCTTGATCGCCGCGGCAACCTGACCGGGCAATAAATCGGCCTCGAGGGCGGCAGCGGTGAAGCTGCCCAGCGCGGCGCTGCGGGTGAACAAACCAAGATCATCAATGCGGATCATTTTCACTCCTGCAGTGAAAGTGTTGGCCCATTCTGCTGGTTTTTCTTTGTGTCTGGGAAGTCGAAGATGGCGGCAAGTGAGCACATCAGCTCTTCAGACAGCGAGTTTCCATGAAAGCCATCACCTTCACCCAACACGCTTTGCCCATTGAAGATCCGCAATCGTTGCAGGACATCGACCTGCCGGTGCCGACTCCCGGCCCACGGGATTTGCTCGTAGAAGTTCGTGCGGTGTCGGTCAATCCGGTCGATACCAAAGTGCGCGCCGGCACTTTCACCAAAGAACCGAAAATCCTCGGCTGGGATGCCGCCGGCATCGTCCGCGAGATCGGGGCTGAAGTGACGCTGTTTCAGCCTGGCGACGAAGTGTTCTACGCAGGCTCCCTTGCCCGCACCGGCAGTTATAGCGAATTTCACTTGGTGGACGAGCGAATCGTCGGGCACAAACCGCGTTCGTTAAGTGCGGCGGATGCGGCGGCATTGCCGTTGACGTCGATCACCGCCTGGGAGTTGTTGTTCGACCGTCTCGGTGTCAGCGAAGGTTCAGGGCAGGGCAAGTGCCTGTTGATCACGGGTGCAGCGGGCGGCGTCGGTTCGATGCTGGTGCAACTGGCCCGACAATTGACGCAGCTGACCGTCATCGGTACCGCCTCGCGGCAGGAAACGGCTGACTGGGTCCGGCAGTTGGGCGCGCATCACGTCATCGATCACAGCAAGCCGCTGCTCGCACAGTTGCAGGCACTGGGCATCGACGAGGTCAGCCATGTCGCCAGCCTGACCCATACCGAGCAGCATTTTGCGCAGTTGATCGAAGTGCTTCGACCACAAGGGCGTCTGGGCGTGATCGACGATCCTGAATGCCTCGACGTGATGCCGCTCAAGCGCAAGTCGCTGTCGCTGCACTGGGAGCTGATGTTCACCCGTTCGCTGTACGAAACCCCGGACATGATCGAGCAGCATCACCTGCTCAATCGCGTCAGCGATCTGATTGACCAAGGCATTTTGAAAACGACTGTCGGTGAACATTTTGGCGCGATCAACGCGGCCAACATGCGCCGTGCCCATGCCTTGGTCGAGAGCGGCAAGGCCCGAGGCAAACTGGTGCTCGAAGGTTTCTGATTTCATTCATTCAGACGGGCCTGTACGCGGGCCGGTCAGGAGCAGCTCATGCGTATGAAAAAGCTTTCTGCTGCATTGGCCATGGTCATGGCAGCGCCGTTCGCCCATGCAATCAGCGCCGTCGCGTTGCCGGCCAATGCCCCCGCCGACCGATCGTTCGGCAAGCTCGAACAGGTCCATGCGTTCTATGACGCGATGCCCACCGGCGTGACCGTCACCGAAACCGGGCGAATCTTCGTCAACTTCCCGCGTTGGGGCGACAACGTGCCGTTCACCGTGGGCGAGATCCGCGACGGCAAAGTCGTGGCTTACCCGAACGCGGCGATCAACCAGGAAAACCTCAACGATCCCAGTGATGGTCTGATCAGCGTACAGAGCGTGGTGGCCGACGGGCGGGGCCGTGTCTGGTTGCTCGATACCGCCGCGCCGGGCTTCGCCGACCCAAAACCCAAAGGCGCGAAGCTGATCGCGGTGGACCTGGTCACCAACCAGATCGTCAAGCGTCTGGTGTTCCCGGACAACGTCATGTTGCCGAGCACCTACGTCAACGACATGCGTTTCGACTTTCGCACAGGCCCCGAGGGGACGGTCTATCTCACTGACTCGTCCCTGCGCGGGCCGGGCGCGATCATCGTCATGGACATCGCCAGCGGCAGTGCCATGCGCCGTTTGAGCGGTGTGCCGGCAACCTCGGTCGACCCGACGTTTGTCCCGGTGGTTGAAGGCCTGCCACTCACCGTTGAAAGTCCGGACGGCAAGCGCAAACCGCTGGGCGTGGCCTCGGACGGCATCGCGCTGTCGGCGGACGGCAAGACGCTGTATTTCACACCGCTGTCGAGTCGGCACCTGTATTCGGTGGCCACCGCGTTGCTGCGTGATGCCAACTTCAGTGAACAGCAACTGACGGCTGCCGTGCAGGATCTGGGGGAGAAGGGCGCGTCCGATGGTCTGGAGGCTGACGCCGCCGGCGCCATCTATGCCGGCGATTACGAGCACAACGCGATCCGCAAACGCCTGCCGGACGGCCAATGGCAAACGCTGGTCCACGACCCGCGTCTGCTCTGGCCAGACACATTGTCCATTGGCCCCGATGGCTATCTGTATTTCATCGCCAACCAGTTGCATCGCCAGGCGGCATTCCGTTCCGGGCAGGATCAGCGGCAAAAACCTTACAGCCTGATGCGCCTGAAGATCGACGCAGCGCCGGCGCCAACGCGCTGATTTTCACGCTGCATTGAGTTCTGCGTTTTCACTTTTCAGATCAGGAGTTCAATCATGGATCTCGTTTCTCTGGCCAAGCGCCGATTCACCACAAAAGTTTTCGATGCCGACCGCAAGATTCCCAGGCACACACTGGAGTTGCTGCTGGAACAACTGCGCAACAGCCCGTCGTCGGTCAACTCCCAGCCTTGGCATTTCGTGGTTGCCGAGAGTGATCAGAGCCGGGCGCGAATCGCCCACAGTACCCAGGGACCGTTCAGCTTCAATCAGCCAAAAATACTCAACGCGTCGCACGTCATCGTCTTTTGCACTCGCACGCATCTGCCGGAGGAATACCTGCAAGCGTTGCTGGCTCAGGAAGCCATGGACGGGCGTTTTCACAATGCCGAGGCGCGAGCAGGGCAGGAGCGTGGACGGCGCGGTTTTGTCGATCTGCATCGCTTCGATCAGAAAGACCTGCAGCACTGGATGGAAAAACAGACCTATCTCGCGCTGGGCACATTGCTGCTGGGTGCCGCCTCGCTGGGTATCGACGCGACGCCGATGGAAGGTTTCGACAGCAAAGTCCTCGACAGTGAACTGGGCCTGCGCGAACAGGGCTTCACCAGTCTGGTCGTGGTGAGCCTGGGCTATCACAGCAGCGAAGACTTCAACGCAGGCCTGCCCAAGTCCCGCTTGCCGTCACAGTCGCTGTTTACCTTTCTCTGAATGCACCCGGTCCCAGGAGTATTGAAGATGAGCCAGTCCACAGAAACATTGATCTCGATTGCCGTGCTCAAGGCCAGGTCAGGCCAGGAACAGGCCTTGAAACAAGGCTTGCTGGCGCTGGTTGAACCGACACGCGCAGAGCCGGGCAATCTCGACTATGTGTTGTTTGAACTGCGCGACCAGCGCGGCACGTTCTACATGCGTGAGGCCTTCAGGGATCAGGCGGCACTGGATGCACATTTCGCCATGCCTTACTTCAAGCGCTTTGCCGCCGCGGCGGATGAGCTGCTGGAGGAGCCGCTGCAACTGATATTTCTTGAGCACGTCTCGAACTGATCCAGTCGTCCATTCAACCTGTCAGGGTGTTCTGCCATGAAAGATACCGCGCAACGGCCAACCCACGGAACGCCGGTTCACGAAGACATCGATGCCATTGAAACCAACGAGTGGCTGGAAGCCCTGGCAGGTGTCGCGAAAGTCGGCGGCAGACCGCGCGTGCGGTTCTTGCTGCTGCGCCTGGCCGAGCAGGCCAGCCGTCTCGGCGTGCAAACGACGGCGAGAGCGTATTCGCTGTACCAGAACACCATCGCGCTCGAACAGCAGCCGGTTTATCCCGGGGATCTGGTGATGGAGGAGCGCATCACCTCGATCATTCGCTGGAACGCCTTGGCCATGGTGGCGAAGGCGAACAAGGCCTATGGCGAATTGGGCGGTCACATCGCCAGTTACGCCTCGGCGGCGGAAATTTTCGAGGTCGGCTTCAATCACTTTTTCCGTGCGGACAGCGAAGCCGGGCGGGGTGATCTGGTTTACTTCCAGGCGCACTCTGCTCCCGGGGTGTACGCGCGGGCCTTTCTTGAAGGGCGTTTGCAGACGTCACAACTGGAGCGTTACCGGCAAGAAGTGAAGGGCGGCGGATTGTGTTCCTATCCGCATCCCTGGCTGATGCCCGACTTCTGGCAATTTCCCACGGGATCAATGGGGATTGGTCCGATCAATGCGATTTACCAGGCACGGTTCCTGCGGTATTTGCAGCATCGTGGGATCGCCTCGACGGAGGGGCGGCATGTCTGGGGCGTTTTTGGTGATGGCGAGATGGACGAGCCTGAGTCCATCGCGGCGCTTTCGCTGGCAGCGCGGGAGAGTCTCGACAACGTCACCTTCGTGATCAACTGCAATCTGCAGCGCCTCGACGGACCCGTACGCGGCAACGGGCAAATCGTTCAGGAACTGGAGTCACTGTTCAGCGGCGCCGGTTGGAATGTGATCAAGGTGTTGTGGGGTTCGGACTGGGACCCATTGTTTGCCCGCGATAACGGCCATGCACTGTTACGCCACTTCGCCGGGATGGTGGATGGCGAGTACCAGAATCTGGGGGCCAATGACGGCGCGTATAACCGCAGCCATTTCTTCGACCAGGACCCACAGTTGCAGGCGTTGGTTGCAGACATGAGTCCGGAGCAGATCGATGCGTTGCGCCGCGGCGGTCACGACTTTCGCAAGCTGCATGCCGCGTTCGAGGCCGCGCGCAAGCACAAGGGCAGACCGACCGTGGTGCTCGCCAAAACCAAGAAAGGTTTCGGCATGGGCCAGATCGGCGAATCGCGCAACACCTCGCACCAGCAGAAAAAACTCGATATCGAGATGCTCAAGGCCTTCCGTGATCGTTTCGCCTTGCCGCTGGATGATGAGGCCGTGGCAGAAATGCGCTTCTACAAACCGGCCGACGACAGTCCCGAGCTGCGATATCTGCATCAGCAGCGACGGGCACTCGGCGGTTACCTGCCCAAGCGCAACGGTGTGGCTGCACCAATAGCAGTGCCACCGCTCGACAGCTATGGCGGTTTTGCGCTGAAGGCCGATGAGCGTGAAAACTCGACGACCATGGCGGTGGTGCGACTGTTCACCCATCTGATCAAGGACAAACAATTGGGGCCGCGCATTGTGCCGATTGTCGCCGATGAAGCGCGCACATTCGGCATGGCGAATCTGTTCCGGCAGATCGGGATTTATTCATCCGTCGGCCAGTTGTACGAGCCAGAAGATGCCGGCGCGCTGCTCTATTACAAGGAGTCAACCGACGGGCAACTGCTCGAAGAAGGCATCACCGAAGCCGGTGCGATTTCTTCTTGGATCGCTGCGGCCACGTCCTACAGCGTCAATGGCGAGCCGATGCTGCCGTTCTACATCTACTACTCGATGTTCGGCTTTCAGCGCATTGGCGATCTGATCTGGGCAGCGGCCGACCAGCGCGCCAGAGGCTTTTTGATCGGCGCCACATCGGGGCGCACAACGCTGGCCGGTGAAGGACTGCAGCATCAGGACGGTTCCAGTCAGTTGATGGCAGCCACTGTGCCTAACTGCCGCGCCTACGACCCGGCATTTGCCAGCGAGGCGGCGGTGATCATCGACCATGGCGCCCGGCGCATGCTTGAGCAGCAAGAGGATGAGTTCTATTACCTGACGGTAACCAACGAGAACTACGTTCAGGCCTCACTCGAGCCAGAGCAATACGCGGACGTGATTCGCGGCATGCGCCTCTATGCCCGCTATGGCGAGGAGGTACCGGCGGTTCGTTTACTGGGTTCGGGAGCGATTCTGCGCGAGGTGATTGCTGCTGCGCACATGCTGGATCAAGAGTGGCAAGTCAGCAACGAAGTGTGGAGCGTGACCAGCTTCTCCGAACTCGCCCGGGATGCCCGCGAGGTGCAGCGTCAGCAAGTGTTCGGCGGCGATGTCGAGTGCCAGAGTCACCTGCTGCATTGTCTGCCCGGTCACGCGCCAGTCGTGGCGGCCAGTGATTACGTGCGCGCCTATGCACAATTGGTGGTGCCGTATTTACAGGCGCCGTGCATCTGCCTGGGCACCGACGGATTTGGACGCAGCGACACACGCGCGGAGTTGCGCAGCTTCTTTGAGGTGGATCGCTATCACATCGTTTTGGCGGCGCTTGCTTCGGTCGATCCGCAGGCACATGCCCAGGCTCGGGTGAAATACGCCATCGACGCCGATGCCGAAGCTCCTTGGAACTGCTGAGCCTACACGTCGTGTGTCGCTTCTTTCATCAACCCACATCAGAGGCAGATCCATGTCGTTCGGTACATTGGTCGAATTCGGCGTCACGCCTGTAAAAGTCGCACGCGCCCCGTTATATGGGCTGATGCTTGCAGTCGTGCTGGCCGGGTGCGCAAGCTTGCATTGGGTCGATGCGCCGTTTCTTGATCGCGACGGCACACTCTGGCTGCCCGCTGCGCAAATGGATCGCGTCGGTCTGTTCAATGACGGCACGCCGCGGGTGCAATGGCCGATGACGGTGTTTCGTTTGTCCAAACGGTAGGGTGGCAGGGAACCGTACACCTACTGGAGCACGGGCTCCTGCGCATCATGATCGATCACAACGCTCGCCTGCTCTTGATAGAACCGTTGAAACTCTTCGGCCGGCATCGGTTTGGCAAACAACCAGCCCTGACCGAAATGCACACCGTGATCGCGCAGGTAATCCAGCTGCGCCGGGGTTTCGATGCCTTCGGCGACAATCTGCAGGCGCATGCTCTTGGCCATTTCGATGATGTGGTTGATCACCGAACCGGCGTCAGGGGCCTTGTCGATGGTGTCGACGAACGACTTGTCGATCTTCAGTACATCCAGCGGTAATTGCTGCAAGTGTTGAAGGCTGGAGAAACCGGTGCCGAAATCGTCGATGGCGGCCAGATAACCCAGTGCGCGGGCCTGATCGACGGTGTTGCGGGCAGAGTCGATTTCGACAAAACCGCGTTCGGTGGCTTCCAGCCAGATTTGATGCGCACGCACGCCGGTCTGGCTCAACGCAGCTTCCAGCTTGGGCAGAAAACGGCCACTGCAAACGTCCTCGGCGGCGAGATTGATCGCCACGTGCAAATCGCGCTGTTCGACCAGCAGCGGGCCGAGATCGCGCATCACACACTCGATCACTTGATCGGTGATTGGCAGGATCAGGCCGCTGTGTTCGGCCATCGGAATGAACGCGTCGGGTCGCACCAGCCTGCCGTCCGGACGTTGCCAGCGCACCAGTGCCTCGGCGCCGATGCATGTCCCTTCGCTCAAATCCATGATCGGCTGGTAATGAACGACGAACTCACGATTGCGCACGGCTTGCTGCAGTTCGGCCAGCGGCGACAGGCATTGACGGGTGCGCCTGATGATCAGCAGCGCCAGGATGCCGGCCAGCAACCCGCCGATCGGCAGCAGCAACATCTCCATGCGGATCAGGCCTTGCAGCAGATCCCGGCGCGACAGAGCTGCGATGGCGACCCAATCGCCGCTGTGCACTAGGGTGTAGAGATAACCGTCCTGCAGACCCGAGGCGGGCCCGGAATGCACGCGTGTCAAAAAATGTTCGGCGCCCGGGCGTGAGACGCCGACCAGATCCCCGGCAGCGGTGCCGACTGCCAGGTGCAAGTCTTCGTCCAGCATCACATGGAGAAATTGCGCGGGGTCGACCAGCACATTGAAGGCCGCGTATTGCAGCGCCATCATCGGTTTGGCAGGGACGATGCGCGACTGCACATCGAGAGATATGCGCACACCGTCGGCGGTGGTGAAGTCTTCGCGCCATGGCGTCACGTGATGGCCGACTAAGCCCCATGAACCGCATGCGTAGATTTCTTGCTCGACATAGCCGACGGACTTCACTGTTAACGTGTTGATGGTCAGCAGGCGCATCTCATCGATGCTCTCAGGCGTGCACGGTGCCAGCTCGGAACCGGCGATGGCTTTCAGTGCCCCGGCGGCTTCATTGAACGTGCCGTTGGCGCGGCTGGAGGCCACGGCAGCAAGGGTTTCCAGACGCTGCTGAGCAGACGCCAGATTGAGCATCCAGGCGAGGTAGCCCATCAGAATCACTGGCAGCAAGACACACGGAAGCCCCAGGAGAATGCTCCCCCAGACGATGCGTTTTTTATTCATTTGTCGCCACCTTGGCCACAGGCCTGTGACGTGCGCACAGCACGGCTGATTTCAGCAAAGACAGATTACGACGGCAGCGGCTTACCGATATTGCTGCAGATCAATGTGTGTGATGGATGGATCAAGCCCCAAAACCGGAACCGCGCGTTTCACCGCTGCGTACCCGGTAGTAGCGCAAATGGGTGGCGAGCAACGGATCTGAATGGCTTGCTGACGTTCGGCCCTATATCCTGCACGCCTGTGTGATGGAATGACTTAGGGAAGAATTGCATGCCGTTCAGGGTGATGGTGGTCGGTGGTTACGGAAATTTCGGCAGCATCGTCTGCCGGCATCTGGCGTTGATGGCGGATGTGGAACTGGTGCTGTCGGGCCGCAATTCGCGCAAGTTGCAAAGCAAACTTGATGAGCTCAACCGTCATTCGGCCAACGTCTGCGCAGGCTGGTGCGGCGATGCCATGGGTAGCGAGTTCAAATCCGCACTGAATGCGCTGAACATTCAGTTGGTCGTCCACACCGGCGGGCCGTTTCAGGGGCAATCCTATGCCGTCGCCGAGAGCTGCATCGACGCGGGCGTGAACTACTGCGATCTGGCTGACTGCCGAACTTTCGTCAACGGCATCGACGTGCTCGATGCGCGGGCGAAACAGGCTGGCGTGGCGATCCTCAGCGGTTGCAGTTCGGTGCCAACGCTGTCGTCGGCAATCATCGATGAACAGCGCCAGCGCTTTTCGCGCATCGACTCGATCGAACACGGCATTTCCTCATCGGCGAAAATGCCGGGGCTGTCGACCATCGAAGGCGTACTCGCCTATGCCGGCAAGCCGATCAAACAGCTGAAGAACGGCAAGGTGCATGAAGTGTCCGGCTGGCTGGACCTGACCTTGCGCAAAATGCCGCAGATGGGTACCAGGCTGCTGGCTAACGTTGATGTCCCGGACATGGACATTTTCGCCAGCCGTTATGGCGCGCAGACCCTGAAGTTCAAGGCCGGCGCAGGGCTGAAACTCGGCGGCATCGCCAACGGCTTGCTGGCGCAGGCACTGAAAGTCGGACTTGTTCGCGACCATGCCCTGTGGGCCGGCAGACTGCATCGCCTGGGCCTGCGCTTCGAGCGTTTCGGCGATGGCAAAAGCGCGATGTACATCGACGTTCGGGGCCTTGGGGTTGACGGCAAACCGCTGTCGATGACCGCGCAACTCACCGCCCTGAACGATAAAGGCCCGGAAATCCCCAGCTGCGCCGCCGTGGCACTGGTGACAAAAATGGCTTCGGGCTTCGTACCGGCCGCCGGCGCCCGACCGTGCGTGGGCGAAATCAGCGTCGCCGAATACATGGCCGCCATCAACGACCCGGCCAACCTGAGCTTGGTCGTGAACTTCTCGGACGGGCAGCGCTGACATGCTCTACCTGTGCCTGAAGTACCTGCACATCATCGCCGCGATCTTCCTGTTCGGTTTCGGCATGGGCTCCTACCTCTACCTGATCGCCGCCAGCCGCACGCGCAACCCGCAAGTGATTGCCCACGTGGCGCGCATGGTAGTCGGCTTCGACACGTGGATCACCACGCCGGCCGGTTTCGTGCAGATCATCACCGGTTATCTGCTGATGCGCCTGTCGGGGCTGAGCATGAGTACCGAGTGGGTGCTGACCTCGTTGCTCATCTTCTTCTGCGTCGGCTCGCTGTGGTTGCCGGTCCTGCTGTTGCAGAAGCGGCTGTGCGTGATGGCGGCGAATGCGAGCGAAGTGGGGGCGGCGCTTGATGAGCAGTATCAAGCCGTGTACCGGAAATGGTTCTGGATGGGCGTGATGGGTTTTGCCGGAATGTTTGTCATCGTGCTGATGATGGTCACGAAGATGACGCCGGTGCAGTTGTTCAGCTTTCTGGTGTAGCTGCGGTGGCTTTCAGGAAGCGCTGTTCGTGATCTGGGGTGGGGAGCAGGCAGGTGTCGTATTTACCGAACAGGCGATAGCGGTTTAGCGCGATACGGTCGTAGGCCCAGTCGCGCAGGCTGCGGGGGAAAACGCGCAGCAACTGCAACGGTTGCCAGCGGGTCGGGAGTTGGCTGATGACTTCGAAGAAGGCGTCTGAGCGTTCCCAGTAATGGTGGTCGCGGATGACGGCCATGGTGTCGAATTGATCGATGGGGAGGCCGGCCCATGCCAGAAGTGCTTGGCCTTCGGGCGATTGCACGGAGGCGAGGCGTACGCGGTGTTGGTGGTCGTGGCGGATCAGAAAGCGCGCCCAGCCGTTGCAGAGTTTGCAGACGCCATCGAACAGGACCACGGATTCGCCGGGATTGAGGAGCGGGGCGGCGGTAGGGCGGGTTTTTGAGGTGGGCATGGGGTTGGGTTCGGGAAAGGCTGGAATGTTGCGATCATAGCCTTAGAAGTTGCTGTCTGCGAATGGCCGTACCTGGCAAGAACCGGCGAGAGTGTGAACTCACCGCTCCGTGACAAATATCAAGTCGGGCCAAGTCTCACGCCACGCTGAGGCTCGAATGCGGTCCAGAAACATGGCTTGTTTTTCGATTCTGAATCGCTCTGTTGGCCGCACCACCCGCGAGAACAGATCTTCCAGCCCGAACGGCGCCAAAACCTCTATCTCATCGTGATGATCAAGTCTGACAGCGACGGCGGTTGCGGTTTCGGGCCAATAGGTCATTGCATCGGCAGCGGAGCGATAGGGAGCATCGGCGTTGCGCAAGTGCATTCGAGCCTGATTTTTTACAGACCAGTTCAATTCGCTACAGAGGCTAGAGAGTATGCTTTCCAGTGCCGAATCTACTTGCGCACTGGCACGTGCCGGGTCGAACCAGATGATATCGATATCTGCGCGCAGCGCTGAAGACTGGCGCTGATGCAGATGATCCCACACCAGGCTGCGCACGAAGCCGGCGCCAATCCAGCAGTCCGGCAAGTTCAGATCGCGAGCTATGCGCAGGATTTTCATCCTTACAGGATCCTGAGTGAGCAGGGTTTTTAGCTGTGCTTCGTGCTGCATTGGGTTTTTCTCATTGCGCTTGGTCATTTGATCTTGTCAAAGGTAGCCACAATCGTGACATTCGATGAATGCTTTCGACTGTTTTTGGCCAGAAGCGGATCGTCGTGAATGTCCGCTTTCGGCCAAGAGCTGCCATTCACAGGTGCAGCTGTTGCACCTGACAAATCCAATAGACACACACCTTACAACTTAGTAATCTCGGTAACTTGACTATCTGCCGTTTCCCTTGCCTAAGTTCAAGATATTGCCCGCATCACACTATTTTCTTACAAGGAGCCTGCATGGGTAAAGTGACTAATATGGAACAAGTAGAATAATATTGTCATTTGTATTTTACTTAATTATAGTTATCATCCGGGAGTGACTGTGACCATTACAAATTCTGAAATTAAAAAGCTATACGGACTTGCAGCAGGCAGATGCAGTATTTGCAAACTTAATGTGTTTCTCAACGATGTTCATATTGGAGAGATGGCACACATCATAGCTAAAAGCACAAATGGCACGCGAGGTGGTGAGGAGTTATCGCATGGCAGGAACTCATATGAGAATTTAATTTTGCTTTGTGCAAATCATCACACAGAAGTAGATCAAAATCCTCAGCGTTATCCAGTTAATGAGCTTAACAGAATTAAGTCGGAGCATGAGAGGGTCGCGGCATCTGTTTTCGAGTCACCAAGAGAAAGGCAGAATGACGTGGATTTTCTTAGTTTATTCATGCGTTTTGTCCCATTTACCCGTCTTCGTTATTTTACCGATGGGCTGCCTATATCGGTAAGTTTGAATTTATGCGCAGTTGGGGACACTTTTGATGCTTTACTTATCGACAATCCTCACCTGTACCCATTGAATGACTCTGGCCTTCAGACCCGCTTTGACAGCTTCATTAAAAGCTACTATGCACTTTGGAGTCTAATTGCTGGATTTACCAAAGTTGACGGCCGTCACCAAGCTCATTTCAGCCAGGCGAATGATAGAGGGGACTTGCATATGGAAAAGAGGCATCTGCCGTATGCTGAAGTGGTCAAGTTATCAAAAAAAATAAATACCAGAAATCACGAGTTTATAGCGGAGCATGCAGGGCTAATCGACTTTATTAGAAAAAATTTTAAAGAGGTAGATCTAGATTCATACGAGCCATATAAGATTTAAGAATAACTCAAAATGGCCAGCTTCGCAGAGCTCCCACGAAAGGTCGATAAGTGTCCGTTTACCAATTCGACCTTTCGCTTTAGTGCGTACTTTTTAGGGCTTGACTTCTCTACTTGTCACGCAGGATTTCGCTTAAACGTTCGGCAAATCTTTTAGAACGCGACGCTGATTATTGAGTGATTGCTCATGGCCGACTGTTACCAGTTCGCGACTGGTGACTGGCGACTCTCGGCCAGAAGCGGCCTTTCTTCCCAGCCCCCCAATAAAATCTCATATTTCAGACAACTGTATCCTTCAGAGCAAGATCAAGAGCTTCGAACGAAGATTTAATCTTAACTCTATTTTCCCTGTTCCAGTCGGCTCCCGGGTGTCGAAGTATTAGTTCTTCCTCAAGGTAATTTCTAAGCGACTCAGGGTGTACCTCTATCCAAGCAATCTCTACCGCTCCTCCGCCGCAGGCATGTGCCATGATGCTAGCCAACTTCGATCCAGTCTTCTCGTGCTTTCGGAAGAGATGGTTCGTCACGCGTTGTCGTGCCAGTTTCTTAGTTGTTTTTCCGAGATATCTGAGTGCGCTTTCTGATGTATCGTCTTTACTAGTAAAAATGGCGTACAGATTTGCGGATCCTGAAACGCTTTCCAATAGCGACCTATTCGCGCGGGCAAGCGCATCGCCGTCCCAAGGGGTCGTTGCAGCCGGTGGGAACAACACGCGTACTCTCTGCTCAGGCTCCAAAAGGTGAACTTCAACTTGAGAAAGGAACTCCTCCAATGACGTAATCTGTTCGTACTGCATGGCAGAAAATAAGTCTCCTTAGGGCCAATGATCAAGCGAGGAAAAATTCAAAGCAGTCTGCGACCAAATTACACGTGGTCACCTGGAAGCTTGGTGATTTTTAACCAAATGCGGTTCAGATTTACGACTCAACCAATTACTTCCAGTAATTATGTATTCTTTAGAAAGATACTCATCCTCTTGGCTCAGGAGCAAAATTTGGTCAGTCCTGAGCTGAACCATTTGAAGTTGATTTAAAGGATCGATAGGGTTGAGTATTCGCTCAAAATGAGGGTTAAGAGTTTCACTGGATCCGTCGCTGAAAGTCAACTTAAGTCGCCGTTCGTCCTGATCTAAAAATATTTTAAACTTTCTTGTGGTTATTGAGTAGCCGTCATATATCTCTCCAAAGCCACCTGCAAATTCAGATAGAAACTTTGGCGCAGACCTCATCTCGACATTCAGCGTGAGATTTACTTCTCCGTCAAGACCGCGTGTTTTTTTGAGCGAGGCATAAAGCTTATAAATATTATTCACTGTTTCTTCCCTGATTTGAAGCATCTATGCAGTTCAAGATGCACTCACTATTGTCATGGTTTGATTTTACACGGCTTTTATCAGCTTGGGCTGCAAGTCGGCAGTCGGCAGTCGGCAGTCGGCAATGGATGGTGCCAGCCCGTAGTCGTCGCTGGCAATAGGAGGGTTTGGGTTGAAAGCGGTCAGTCGCGACCGTCCGCTCCTGGCCGAAAGCAGACACAAAATACAACCTTGATCCCTTTGTGACAGCAACCTGATCACCGCCACAAAAGGATTACCCCTCAATCCACCGGCACAACATTATCCAGCGCTCGATTCACCGCCAATTCCCCCAGCATCACCACTTGCGCAATCCCCAGCGCAGTTTTGCGGTGGCCTGGGTCCAGGAGGGCGGCGAAGTTGCAGAGCATTTCGGTGGCTGAACTAAGGGACTCGCTGGCGTTGACGAGTAGGGATTCGCTGTCGTAGTCGGCGTTGGCCAGAAACATGGGCGCGTGTTTCTGGTCGCTGCCCATGATGCGTTGGGTTGGCCTGAGGTAATAATCGAGGGCGTGCTCGGCGGCTTCGTGGAATTTCTTGGAGTTGGGGGATTCATACGGGGAGGCCGGATCTGTTTCCGGCGGGTTCGGCGTGATCTTGAACATGTTCTTCTTTTTCCTGTTATGTGGCCGCCGCACCGAGCTACTAAACAGGGGGTGGCAGCTGTACGCAGGTTAGTAGACCGGGGAAAAGAAGAAAGCCGGCGCGCCCGAGGGCGCCCTACGCACAGCCGCCATCGAGTGCAGGTACGTGAATACCTTTTGATGGACGCTTGTGCACTTTCATTTACCACGGGCTACTAAACCCGATCACTGGGAATCAGTGATGCGAACCAAGTTACCGGTGGCCCTTGAAGCGCACAAGCCGGCGGATTCTGGCGTAGTCGTAGGCAACGGCGCAAGACGTTGTAGCCTTAAGCAGGTAACGCGACGTGTCTTTTAAACAACCACGAAAAACGCCTAAACACGCCTCATCAACACGCCGTTCAAACTGATATTCGTCGGTCCATCCTCCAGCTCAGCCAATGGCTTGGAACCCTCACGCCAAGGCACGCACCAACACTAAGTTGCAACCCAAAAAGACGAGGAGGGATACCTATGTCAGTTCATCCAATTCTGTTCCTGGGCGGCTCCGGCGCCATCGGCCACCGTTCTGCCAAAGCCTTGCGCGCCGCCCATCCCGACGTACCTTTACTGATCGGCGGCCGTGACCTGGCCAAGGCTCAGCAAGCCGCAGAAGAAATGGGCGGGGCGCAGGGCGTGGTCATTGATCCTGCTGCCGATCAGTAAAAAAGGGACAGATTTATTTTCAGAGAATAAATCTGTCCCATTTCTTCTTTTTGTTCTACGTAGTCGTATTCGACCGGTAAATCGTTGAGATGCCATGAGAGTGCAGCTCTGATGTCGGTCAGCTATGGCATATTCAGAAAATGTCCCAAACCAAACCACCTTTAGTTCGTCACTCAGGGGATGAGAACAAGGGACGGGGATATTTCTTGAAAGATAGTACTGGGCTTTTATTGGCAGAAAAGCAATGGCGGGAATTTCAGGATTTCGGAGAATGCGGGATTTATGCGAGCCATTCAAAGCGGGCGAGAGCGCTCGGCACGGAACCAAGCGCTCAGGGTAGGGCGGGGCACTTACTGCTCCGCCCTGACGTTTCAGCCTTTGTTTGCGTTTAGCTTGCGCAGTTCTTCGTAGGTCGCCGACTGGACGAACCAGAAGCCGGAAATGATGCACCAGCACAGGGTGCCGGCCACGAAGATACCCAGCGCCGGGAGGAACCCGCTGGTGAAAATCGCGACGATAGCGACCAGCCAGATGAACGCCAGGGAGAGATAGAGGACGGTGTTGTTTACGCTGATGACGAAGTCTTTCACGGGGCATATTCCTTGCGGGATGTAGAAAAATTCCCCCTCTCCGGGGGCGAGCGCATGCTATCACATTGCCTTCATGGTTCAAGGAAGGGGAACTCATCGCCGGGTGGAATGGGGACAGATTTATTTATCAGGCAGTCCGATCGCTTCTGGCCGAAAGCAGACGCCCAATGCAATCTTGATCCCTTTGTGACAACAGCCACACCACCGCCACAAAGGGAACACGCCTCAATCAACCGGCGCAACATTATCCAGCGCTCGATTCACCGCCAACTCCCCCAGCATCACCACTTGCGCAATCCCCAGTGCGGTTTGCGGTGGCCTGGGTCCAGGAGGGCGGCGAAGTTGCAGAGCATTTCGGTGGCTGAGCTGAGGGACTCGCTGGCGTTAACGAGCAGGGACTCGCTGTCGTAGTCGGCGTTGGCCAGAAACATGGGCGCGTGTTTCTGGTCGCTGCCCATGATGCGTTGGGTTGGCGTGAGGTAGTAATCGAGGGCGCTCTCGGCTGCGTCGTTGAGTGTTCGGGAGTCTGGGAATTTGTAGGGTGAGACTGGATCGGTTTCGGGTGGATTCGGCGTTGGTTTGAACATAGATGAAGCTCCATATGGGACTTAAGGAGCCATCACCTTCGCTACCAAACGAAAGGTGGTGGCCATACGAAGGTTGGTAGACCGGCCCATATGGAAAATCCGGCGCGCCCGAGGACGCCCTGCGCATGGCCACCATAAGACAAATGCTGAAAAAGCATCTGCGCACGGTGACGTTATGCGTCATATGGAAACGGGCTACCAAACCCCATCACTGTTTTTCAGTGACCCGGAAACGATAAAACCCGCGCCCCAGACGCACAAGCCGGCGGATTCTGGCGTAGTCGTAGGCAACGGCGCAAGACGTTGTAGCCTTAAGCAGGTAACGCGGCGTGTCTTTTAAACAACCACAAAAAACTACTAAACACGCCTCATCAACACGCCGTTCAAAATGACATTCGTCGGCCGGCCCTCCAGCTCAGGCAATGGCCTGGAACCCTCGCGCCTAGGCACGCACCAACACTAAGTTGCAACCCAAAAAAGACGAGGAAGGATACCCATGTCAGTTCATCCGATTTTGTTTCTGGGCGGCTCCGGCGCCATCGGCCACCGTTCTGCCGAAGCGTTGCGTGCTGCCTATCCCGACGTCCCATTGTTGATCGGCGGCCGCGACCTGGCCAAGGCGCAACAAGCTGCCGAGGAAATGGGCGGGGCGCAGGGCGTGGTCATTGATCCTGCTGCCGACGACTTGGGGTTGGGCGATCGGCCGGTCAGCGCCGTGGCGGTTTTCTACATGGATCATTCCCTGGCCGGGCTGCGTTTCGCGCAGCAGCGCAAGGTGCCGCATCTGAGTATTTCGTCCGGCATTTTCGAGATTGCGCCGCAAATTGCCAGTTTCATCCATCGCCCTGACGCGGCGCCAATCGTGCTGGGTTACGAATGGATGGTGGGTGCAACGACGGTGGCGGCGCTGCACCTTGCCGAGTCGTTTTCGCGGGTGCGCGATATCCGCATTGATGCGTTGGTCGACGAGGAGGACGGTGGCGGGCCGACCGTGGCCAAGGATTTCGAGCACCTGAACAAAATGCTGCCTGCCGCCCTGACTCGGCGCGAGGGCGATTACGTCTGGCGCGAAGGGGAGGACAAGAATGTCAGCTTCCGTGCGCTGGACGGTACGCCGATGCAAGCCAGCGGTTTCTCGTCCATCGACGTCACTGGTCTGGCGGCCGCCACCGATGCACCGAATGTTCAGTTCAATCTCGCCAGCGGGGTGAGTTCATCGCGGCGCGCGGGCGGGCCGATGTCGACCGAGATCCTCATCGAAATGATCGGCGAGGATCATCAAGGGCGACCGTTGCACACCCGGCATGCCCTCGTTCACCCGGCAGGCGCCGCTGCACTTACGGGGCTGAGCGTCGCCATGCTGCTGGAGCGATTGCTTGGGCTCGACGGTCGAGCGCCGACGCCAGCAGGCCTGTACTTTCCTTATCAGTTGCTGGAGGCCGGTGCTTATCTGGAGCGTCTGAGCAAGGAGGGCGGTGAGTTGCTTGAGCTTAAGGTGCAATAAGGCAGGTCGCTTTCGGCAATGCTGATCTTGCTCATTGAACCGCTGGCGAGCCTTGATGCGCTCGCCAGCTAAGGCGACTGCCAAGCCGCACCATCCGCCACCGGCACCTCACCCAAATCATAAGGATTAACCCCTTCAAGACACCCGACATTGAAACCAAACTCCTGCGGGTTGGTGCTGCGTCGGTGATGGGTGTAGATGCCGCAGTTACCGCAGAAAAAATGCTCGGCCACCTGCTGGCCAAAACTGTACTTCAACAATGCGGATTTTCCTCGAATCACTTTCAGGTCAGCCGCCGGCACTGCCGCGACGATCGCGCCTCGGCGTTTGCAGAACGAGCAGTCGCAGCGATGGGGCGTGGGCAGGCCGTCGGGCAGGTGGATTTCGAGGATCACGGCGCCGCAATGACAACTCGCGCGATGGTCGCGGCGGATGGGTGTGGTGCCGATCTGTTTGAGCATGATCAAGCCTCCATCCAGTCCACCGTTGCCGTTTCGCGCCATTTCACCTCGGTGATGCCGAACCGCTCGGCCTGGGGTTTGGAGATGACTTTCAACGGTGGCTTGCCGGGTTTGGGAATGGGTGCAATGCCGGCGTCGCAACTCGCCCAATGCCATGCGTCAGCGTTGCGCATGGTCTTGGCGCGGATGACGAATGATTTTGGCTGGCCGTGCAGTTTGTATTCGATGACGAAGATGTCGACGTTGCTCATGAGTTCCTCCTTACGCTCATACGCAAATGAGTTTTGCCAACCCAAAAAATTCAAAGGATTTTCGCGGTTTGTTTCAGGCTGCTGACAAACGCTTTGCTTTGAACGGTTGGAACCGGCGGCGGCCTAAAGATCAAGCGTCTGCCAAGCACACACGCGGACGAAAATACCCCACGATTTCAGCCCCGGAGATAACCGGTGAACAAGACGATCAGCGCCGAGGATTTGAACATTCATTTCAAGCACAACGATGACGCTGCGCTGTTTAAGTGGCTGCTTGCCAGTTTCTTGATGGGCAAGCGGATACAGGCCGAAATCGCTGCCGAAGCCTATCGGGTGATCGCTGATAAACACGGGCGCGATACACCGAGCAAACTGGCTGCGTGCAGCCATCGTGAACTGGTCGCGATGCTCGGGGAGGCGCATTACGTGCGTTATGACGAGACCACCGCCGTACGCCTTCACGCCTTGGCCCGCAGGGTAAACGACGAGTATGCGGGCAAGGTCAGCCATATGGTCGAGGCCAGCGCTGATCGCCAGGCATTCGAGAAACGGCTGGCAGAGTTCGACGGCATTGGCCCGAAAACCGTGGAAATCTTCATGCGCGAGGCAAGCGCTGTGATCAGCCTTTGATCGTGGGCCGTGGCGAAAAGCGGCCACCGCCCAGATCGTGCAGAGCCTATTTGACTCGACGGCCAGAACGATTGATCGCCAACAGGCACAGCCCGACCAGCAGTGCGGCGCCTGCAACCAGGAGCGCCGAAGGTTGTATCGGTTGGCGCAAGCCTGCTGCTGTATGCCGCTGCGATATCGCCCGTGGTCGGGTTTCAAGTGTCACTTCGTCAAGCGTCTGGAATGGCGTAACGGCTTCTGCCTGAAAGGGCACTTCCTCGATGCTCAGACGCAGGCCGTCTGACAACTCCAGTGTTCGCGCAGTGATTGCGCCGACGAGTCTGTCTGGATAAACCGGTTCGCCATTGGGATCGAGTTGGTCATACAAGAAATTCTGCCCTTCGAGCCAGCCTACGGCCGTCTGCAACTCGGGACCCAGGTAATACTTGCCGTCGAGGAAAAATCCAGGAAATTGCGGCGCACGCTCGACGCTTTCTATGCGATATCGCTCACCCGCTCTCATACCGGTTTCAGGGGCAATCATGGTCAATCCCTCCGCTGTAGGTTCAGCGGTAGAGAACAAGGATCGACTGTCGTTCCATGTAAAGGAGGAAAGGTAGGCGTTGTCCCGAAATGAACCGGTAACGGTGAAAACAACTTGGCCCGATGAAGACCGGACGAAGCAGCAGCGCCACAGGTTCATCGGGTGCCAGGGGCTTTTCTATGTACGTCAGGCCCGAGGTGGCGTTTGAGGAACGGCACCAAACGCTATCACTGGTCTATGACCGGCGGATCATCTTGAGTCCTGTCTGTTGAGGCTGCGGGGTCATGAAAAGCGAGCACCCGAGCGGATCAGCCCCTTTGCCGTCAACTCCCGAAGCTTTTCCCGCATTGCTTCGCGCTCGGCCTTGGGCGTTACCGGATCGACAGCCAGATACTGCCTGTCGCACCACCCTTCGATTTGACCTATCCAGTAGGTTTGCCTCGCATGCCCTGTATCGAGGCGACCTAAAAAGTAGCCGATTTGTTGCCAGGTCGGGAGCAGTTGGAAAATGGCGTTGCGACGCGTCAGCGGGAGTTCATGCCAGTCTTGGTCAAGTTTGGCTGTCAATCCGCGGATCAACAAAGACCAGGCAACTTTGTCCAGTTGCGCAATCACCACCGAAAAAACTTTATCCGACGGATCATCAAGCGCCGCGAACAGTTCAGGCAATTGATCAGCGCGAAGCAGGCGCGCTGCGGCCTGTCGCACAGTGACAAAGGCCGAGCGCAGTGCGGCTGTATGCCAGTGTTCTGGCAACGTGTCATTGAGTTCAGTGGTCAGGCCGATCACGCCCAGCCAGTGTTGTTTTGCCGTGGGCAAAGGCTGGCTCAAGCGCTCGGTGAGGACGGCATGCGCATCAACGTCATTACGCGGTGCGGCCCACAGCGCCAGATTGCGGACGGCTGGTGACACATCCAGCAAGGCTTCGCGCAGAACCGGTTTCGGATCGGCAAGTAGTGGCAGCAGCGCATACAGCACGCGCACACGGATTTTGCCGCCCGGGCGCGACATCGCATCGAGGAGCAACGGCAGACTTTGTGCCGCCGGCAACATCGCACTCGCCGGCACCGCCATCAAGCGTACGGTCAATTCACGATGAGCCAAAGCGCTGCGGAGCAGGGCTTCGCGATCTTCAGGGTTTTCCAGCAAAAGCGTAAACAGGTAGCGCGCGGCTTTGCCCTGGCGATTCAAGAAGTCGGCGTACACCTCATCCCGGCATTCCGCCGATTGCAGCATTTTGCGTACCGTCGACAGCGTCTGACTGTGGTCGACCCGGCGTTGCGCTGCCAATGCCATCACCGGTTCAAGAGCGGACAACCAGGCCTGTGTATGAGCAGGCGAGAAGTAGCGTTGCAGGCCCGCCGCCGCCAAATCGCGCACCTGCGTGACCCAATCGTTCAGGCGTTCGATCAACACCGCTAATGCTTCGGGGGACGGCTGTCTGCACAGTTCTCGCACCGCAACCTCTCGAACAAAACCGTTGGAGTGATTGCTCACGTCGGCCCATGTGCCGGTATTGCCGAGGCGAGTGAGGATCTCCAGCGCCTCGTTGCGCCGATAATCTTCATAGGTGGAAGACTGTCCTTGCTTTTGTGCCAACCGAGCCAGCCAGTCTTGAGTGGTGTTCATGGGGCAGTCCTGTGCGTCCTTGCGGGGGTGATTTTTTGCGCAAAAGCGCCAGCCTACGCGACTTGCGCCGGAGGGCAAAAAAATCCTTGTTTTTCTGAAGACCTCAACTCGGTCAGGAGCGACTTGATTTTTTTAAAGCTCTTCAAACGTTGCCTTATGAGTGATGACTATTGTTGCCCATGGTGGGCGGAGCCGAACGCGCCGCGTCGGGCGCGGATGATGTTTACATTGCCGGGGGATCGGGATCTGCGCAGGCATCGTGACGAGTCCTTTGTTACTCTTTGGCCTCAATTGCTTCAGGACCTCCGGCACATGGAAATTGCCCCGAATTTCATCATTCATGAAACCGAACACTGGATCATCAATCACCATCTGGCGAACACGCTTCCCGGCTATCTGATGCTGGGGACGAAGGTCGAAACCACATCGCTGGCCGAGTTGTCATCCGATGCCTTGAGCGAGTTGGGCGGTCTGCTTGCCAAAACCCAGCAAGTCATCGAGCGACAACTCACGCCAAAACACCTCTACATCGGTCGCTACGGGCATCAGCCGGGTTTACCGATCCACTTCCATTTCATTCCGGTTTATCACTGGGTCGAAGCGCTGTTCTGGCAGGACACGCGATATCGGCTCCTCGATACGTTTGCCCACGTTGAATGCGCTGCGTCAGCGACTGACGGTGCAGAGCTGACGTTGTTCGTCTGGCGGGAGTTTGGGGAAAACCCGATACCACCGAAGGCGCAAGGCCCTTCCATTGAAGAAGTGATCAAACATCTGCGTATTGCGTTTGGCTGATTGTTGGAACAAGGCACAACGAACCCGCGAACTATCCTGCGATTTTTCGCTGACTGATTGGTGCCGATCTCGACTGTTCGGTCTTTGCATGTCGATATCAGACACAATCATGGCGCAATCAGGCTATTGAGTCGTCCGGCAGGCCGGGTAAGGTGACGTGTCTTCACATCAAAATAACCCCATTCAGATCATGGGGTTGATAAGAACTGCGGCGGTTGAACGGGCTTCTTTCGGGAGGTTCAGCAGGCAACGAGCGTACTCGTTTGCCCGGTCAACTTGCTTAAATGTCGATCAGCAGAGAATAAAAAAACCAATGATCAGCCCGAACTCAACGGATTCGAGTAGCCAATTGGCGCAGGGCTTCAAGCCTCGTCACGTGACCATGCTGTCCATCGCCGGAATTATCGGCGCCGGTTTGTTTGTGGGCTCGGGGCATGCCATTGCAGCGGCGGGGCCGGCGGTTCTGCTGGCTTATCTGTTCTCCGGTTTGCTGGTGGTGCTGGTCATGCGCATGCTAGGTGAGATGGCGGTGGCCAATCCCGACACCGGCTCATTCTCCACCTATGCCGACCAGGCCATCGGGCGCTGGGCAGGTTTTACCATCGGTTGGCTGTACTGGTGGTTCTGGGTTTTGGTGATTCCTATCGAAGCGCTGGCCGCCGGGCATGTGTTGAACCAATGGTTTCCGCAGGTTGATGCATGGCTGTTCGCGTTGGGCTCGATCATTGCGCTGGTGGTGACCAACCTGTTCAGCGTGTCCAAGTACGGCGAATTCGAGTTCTGGTTCGCCATGGCCAAGGTCGTGGCGATCATTGGTTTTATCGGCGTTGGTTTTGCCGTGTTGATGGGCTGGATTCCCGACAGAGAAGTCAGCGGTTTGAGTGGGCTGATGGTCGAGCACGGTGGGTTTGCACCCAACGGCTTGTCAGCGGTGGTCGGCGCTTTCATCACCATCATGTTCAGCTTTATCGGTACCGAAGCGGTGACCATTGCCGCTGCCGAATCGAATGACCCGTCGCGAAACATTGCCAAGGCCACGCGCTCGGTGATCTGGCGCATCGGTGTGTTTTACCTGCTGTCGATCTTCGTGGTGATCTCCGTGGTGCCGTGGAATGATCCGTTGCTGGCCTCGGTCGGCTCTTATCAGCGCGCCCTGGAAATCATGAACATTCCCCACGCCAAGTTCATGGTCGACATCGTCGTGCTGATTGCCGTGGCCAGTTGCATGAACTCCTCGATCTACATTGCCTCGCGCATGTTGTTTTCGTTGGGTCGTCGTGGCGACGCGCCGAAGATGCTGAAGGCGACGTCCTCGGAAGGTGTTCCGCGCGCAGCGGTCATCGCCAGCACCGTGATCGGTGCGTCAATCACCGTGTGGAGCTATTTCATGCCCGCCGGACTGTTTCAATTCCTGCTGGCCAGCTCCGGGGCGATTGCCTTGCTGGTCTACCTCGCCATTGCCGTGTCGCAGTTGCGCATGCGGCGGATTTTGCAACAGCGCAACGTCGAACTGACCTTTCGCATGTGGCTGTTTCCCTGGCTGACGTGGCTGGTGATTGTGTTCATCTGCGCAGCGTTGGCGGTGATGATGATTACCCCGGAACACCGCACCGAAGTCACCACAACCATCGGCTTGGCGCTGGCGATTTCCTTTATCGGCCTGGTGACGTCGCGTCATCCTGCGCCGGCGGCGAGGGTCACGTCGGTGGGGTAAGGCTTTGGCGCCGAACCTGATACTCCCTTGGCGAAGGCCGAGGGATATGACCGACGCCTGCATCTCAGGCCGATCTTTATGAGGACATGATGTCATCGACCCCCACCGCGGCCGACGGTAAGACACAAACCGTTGGTTTTCTGCTGCTGGACAAATTCACCCTGATGTCGCTGGCGTCCGCCGTCGAGCCATTGCGCATGGCCAATCAACTGACGGGGCGAACGCTGTATCGCTGGCATACCTTCAGCCCCAATGGCGCGGCGGTCTGGGCCAGCGATGGCGTGCCGATCACGCCGGATGGAGCGTGGAGCAATCCCGCTGTGGCGGACACGGTCATCGTCTGCGGTGGCGTCGGCATCCAGAGTTCGATTACCCGCGAGCACACGACTTGGTTGCAAGCCTTGGCGCGTCAATCGAAGCGCTTGGGCGGGGTGTGCACCGGTAGCTGGGCGCTGGCCAAAGCCGGGTTGCTCGACGGCTACGAGTGCAGCGTGCATTGGGAATTTCTGGCAGCCATGCAGGAAGCTTTCCCGCGCGTCAGTGTCAGCACCAGCCTGTTTACCCTCGATCGCAACCGTTTCACCAGCTCCGGCGGAACCGCGCCGCTGGACATGATGCTGCACCTGATTGCGCGCGATCATGGTCGTGAGCTATCCAACGCCATCTCCGAGATGTTCGTCTACGAACGCATCCGCACCGAGCAGGACCATCAGCGAGTGCCGCTCAAACATGTGGTCGGCACGCATCAGCCCAAGCTGCAAGAAGTTGTTGCTTTGATGGAGGCCAATCTCGAAGAGCCGATCGACCTGGATAACCTGGCTGAATACGTCGATTTGTCACGTCGGCAACTGGAGCGGCTATTTCAGAAATACCTGCAATGCACGCCGTCGCGCTACTACTTGAAGTTGCGGCTTATTCGCGCGCGACAGCTGCTCAAGCAAACCTCCTTGTCGATCGTTGAGCTGGCGTATGTTTGCGGTTTCGTCTCCACCCCGCATTTCTCCAAATGCTATCGCGAGCACTTTGGCGTGCCGCCGAGCGACGAGCGATCCGGTTCTGAGATGAGCCGTAAACCGGTAACGCAGCCGTCAATGATCAAGCCGCTGACGACGTTTGATCAGGCACGCAACGAATCGACGTTTGCCAGCGTTCGGATGGTGGAGGGTGGCGATCTGGTGTCTACGGGCTGATCGTTCTGGTTCCCGCGATCACGACAAAGCCTGAATGACATCCGCAGCCATTTTTTCAGTACTTCTCATGCCGTCAACTCGCAACACCGGGGCTGTTTGCGCTGATAACCACGACTCGTGCCACGCTCGATTGCGTCCTGAAAAGTCTGGATTGTCGTATTGCGAGGCCCATTCTCGAAAGGCCACATGTATTTCATGCATATCACCACCGGGCGCAATCCGATCTCCAAAGCGGCGCCTTTCCCGTACTGCCAGCCGCTCAAGGCGAACAGGCGTAGGTGTGACAACGAACACAATCAGATCGGCATGGGCAATCAGCGCATCTCCCCAATTGATACACGAGCCGGTCAACACCCAATCGTCGTCGCCGAGTTCTCGCTGCATCAATGAAACGCGTTCATCGGGTAGTCGTTTAGTCGTGAACGGAGGATTGGTGGGCAGCCAGTAATAATCATCGACATCGACGTGTTGCAGGTCGAGCAAAAGGGCGAGGTTCTGCCCCAATGTCGTCACGCCCGCACACGAAGCGCCTGTAATGTAGATCCGCAATTTTCCTCCTTGAACAAGAGCCTGTTTCGGTTCGGCAAGGTATCAAGACAGCTCCCCGGGTGTAAGTACCGCCCATTCAGGGCGCACGGTTTATCAGTGCAGATTCCGCATCCGTATAGTTCTTCCCCCGTTACATCATTCCCCATAAACCTTCCAACTGAATCGAAGTATTCAGCTCAATGACGCCGGTGAGTCGCCGGCACACGGAGGGACCATGGACGCCACCGCAATTCCCGAGGGATTCACCCCATTCAGCCGCAGCAGCCCGTTGCTGGATTTGCTGGGCCCGATCTACGCGCGCGGCAGCGGGCTGCAATTGGAGCTGGGTTTATTGACTGACTCACGCCATGCCAACGGCCGTGGCACCTTGCATGGCGGGGTATTGGCGACATTGGCCGATGTCGGGATGGGTTACGCCATGGCCTTTTCCAGCGACCCTCCACAGCCATTGATCACCGCGAGCATGACCCTGGATTATCTCGGCGCGGTAAAAATGAATGAGTGGCTGGAGGTACGTCTGGAGTACTCGAAAAAGGGACGTCAATTGGCGTTTGCTGCAGTTAGTTTGAATGTTGGTGAGCGAACGGTTGCGCGGGCCAGTGCGGTGTTTGCGGTGCCGATGGGGTGAGGCGTGTTCACCGCACAGTTTGAATGACTGGAGGTTTTTTAATATCCGATTTGGCATTCGCAAACGGGGGCTACGCCTTGCCGGAGTTGTCGCTCGAGTGTAGGGTACACAGCCGCTGCGATCTGTAGCGAAGCCAACTACCTGTGATGCTCTTTATTGGTAATGCCAAAACGTTAGGTATTGACCTTGAAGTTTTACTGTTTGATCGTTCCTTGCTGCCTGTAACTGCAACGGCCCCGGCCACTACAAAAGCGGTAAGGGTCGAAGTTCGCCAGAATAGTATGGCTACTTCAGACCGTCCCTGGCGCGTGATACACCAAAAACGTCAGTGGCATAGACCAATGAGCAGTTCTAAACTCACCCCCTCAGTACCCGCTACTGCACCAACTCTAGAAGGTTTGTGAATGATAAAAACTATCCCTATATGGAAAATGATGATGGCCACCAGGGGTAAGATATTGGGACTTGCACTCCTGGCATCCTTACCTGTTTTCGTCGTTGGCGGTGCGTGGGTATTCCTTGAAGGTTTGAAAAATGGGCAAAAGAGCCAAGCTATAATGGGGTTTATCTGTCTGTTTTTCTTTGGTGTGGGCAGCGTGCTATTTGCACCTTCAAGAAAATATATTCCCGGCAAAACATTTCAGGGTTATAGAAATAAGAAGCTCAATACAAGGACAGCCGTATATTACGGTTACGCAATCATTATTTTTATTTGCTCGGTTTTTGCGGTGCTTGTACCTAAAGATATGCTGAAAGCCCTAGGCTATGGGGTGGTAGGTATTGTTGGTATTTATTATTATTCAAAGAGCCTAAAGTTTCACGCCGATATCGACTTTTCGACAAATGAGTATTTGGCAACTGCTCTGGGATTTCCAGCAGGTGAGAAGATTCTGCTCAGCTACCAGAATTTTGATGCGGGCGAAGTTGAAGCAGGTTGCAATGCTTTTGCCGCAACGGCGACAAAGTTAATTGTAGCGTCGTTTGATGGGAATGTTTGGGAAAAGCTGTCACGGGACCTGAATCAGATCTCGCGCATTGGTATCATTGGTGATGAAAGCCAAAATTACTACGTTAAATTGCAGTTTAATGATGGAGCCGATGCTTTGCTGCGCATTGGACTATATGAAAAGCTCACATCAAATCCCGTCTTGGTAGTAAGAAGGCTGTTGGAAACGATTGATGCAAGCCTCCTGAGTGATAATGGGACACTAAAGACAGCACCAAGACGCCGGGTAGTTGTCAGTTCTGCAGCGCCAATCTCGATTTCAGAAGATGTTGCGCCTGAGTCTACGCGCGCAGCCATGGTGCCTGTACGCAAAATTGAAGTGGCCCCTGATGTATTAAATGCCATCCGGTCCGCCGAGGAAGTTGCTCCCGGTCGCAGGCTGGAGCTTTAAAAATGTCGCATTGTACAAAATTTGAGTTTTCTTATGTTAATGAAGAGGCTATTGCCAAAGCTTTCGGCAAGATGGGGCTGAGCCCAACGACGGGTCTGGTTTCCATATTTTCCAGCGACTTCAGTAAAAAAGTGTTGAGCAGAATAGGCTATATGGGCACGCAGCAATTTAGAGCTATTTGTGGCCAAACCGCTGATGGGTTCAATCTGTTTGTTTGCCAAATTGAGGATGGCTCTTACAAACTCCTCATTGAACGGGAGAATGTTTCGGTTAACGATGAATCGATAATGGCTGAGTTGGCTTTAAGCTTTCAGAAAGCGTACATCAGCGTCGCCATCGATGAAACCATCACGCGCATAGGCGCATCAGGTGTTCCAGCAAGAGTGAAAGAATATTTTCATGGGTTTGAAGTTGAATTTGGATCTAACTACGAATACAGCATTCATGTCACGTTTACCGGCGATCAAGTAACGGAGGAAGTGCGTGGCGTGAAAGGCGACATTTGCACAAAACTTACTGAAGAGCTTGAATCGCTACTGTCCAGGCCTACGGCGGAGCTTGTAACTGAATGGAAGCCGGAATATACCGTAGTCCATGAAGAGCAAACCCTTCAAATTCTCAGCGCGAATTTCTGAATGGACATCAATGTACACCATATGGAGTTGAGCAGCGTTAACGGCCCCGGGTTGCGTTTGACATTATGGGTGCAGGGTTGTGCGCTGAATTGCAAGGGTTGCTTCAACCAGGCCACTCACCCACGCGAAGCGAGTAAGCTGATGCCTGTTCATGAGTTGGCACAGAAGATAAATGCACTGGACATCGCCGGGGTTACCCTCTCAGGGGGAGAACCGCTCGACCAGGCGCCGGCCGTGGAGCAATTGATACATGCCGTCAATGGCGAGAAAAACTGGATACTCTATACAGGCTATACGCCAAAAGAGATATTCCAGGATGAAGCCAAGATTCGAGTTGTCAAAGCCGTAGACTTGACGCTGGCCGGTCGGTATCGGCATAACGCTCAACACCCCTATCAGCACAAGCAGATTATCAAAACCAGCGACAGAGTCGATATTGATTTTTTTAGTAATAGAAGAGTTGTCGAGTTTATTGTTTCAAGTTCTGGCGTTACCAAAACTGGTCTTCCGATGGATGTATAGCTCAGTTCAAATGTAGGGATATAGGTATGAACCGTACCAAGCAGATAACAGATTACCTCAAGGCGCGTTATGCGGTTTTGGTTATTGAAACGTTTGAAGAAGAGCGTGCGCTGAGTGAGATTTCTGCAATCGCCAAAGCGCTTAGCCATCGTTTATTCGTTTGGAACTCGACACTTGGAGTTCAGATAAATGGCGTCGTGGCTGGGGATAAAACCTTTGATTTGAAAGTGGCTTTGGATTTTTGCGAAGAAAAGGCAAAAGAGGAGGGTAGCAAAAATATTTTTGTTTTTTGTGATGCTCATAACTATCTTTCCTCAAACTCAAATCCCGTCTACCGCCGTCGACTTCGAGATCTGGCCATCAATATCCGCGCGCGTGGATATCGAAGCAATTGCATTGTCGTGGCACCCAGTTTTGAAATTGCCAATGATCTGCAAAAGGAAGTTACATTAATTGACTTTCCTTTGCCGTCAAGGGATGAAGTCAAGGCTCAGATAAATAACTTTGTTGCTTCTTGGCAGGGCAATGACAGCGTCAAGATTGATCTTTCTAGCGAAACCAAAGATAAACTTATTGATGCCGCTTTGGGGCTCACGGCATTGGAAGTTGACAACAGCTTGTCTCGTTCATTGGTATCAAGTCTCAGCATAAATGAAAGTACTGTAAAGGATCTGCTTTCCGAAAAAAGACAAATTATACGCAAGACAGGGATCTTGGAATACATCGACTCAAAGGTAAGCCTTGAGGATGTTGGAGGATTGGCAACTCTTAAGAAGTGGCTTCATTTGCGTAGCCAGTGTTTTGGGCAGGCGGCTAGGGAGTTTGGTGTCGGAACCCCAAAGGGTTTGCTCTTAACTGGAGTTCCTGGTTGCGGTAAGTCTCTAACGGCGAAATGCGTATCGTCGTCATGGAACATGCCCTTATTGCGTTTGGACATGGGCAAAATTTTTCAAGGGGTGGTTGGCTCGTCAGAGTCCAATATTCGTTCCGCCCTGCGTACTGCCGAAGCTATTTCGCCCTGTATCCTATGGATCGATGAAATTGAAAAAGGACTTTCCGGCTCTTCCGGAGGAGCATCGGATGGTGGCACGGCTACCCGCGTATTTGGAACACTGTTGACCTGGATGCAAGAAAAAACGGCACCTGTTTTTGTGTTTGCTACCGCCAACAACATCCACAGCCTACCTCCTGAATTGTTGAGAAAGGGGCGATTCGACGAGATATTTTTCGTTGACTTCCCGTCGACACTAGAAAGAAAGAAGATTCTTGAAATACACCTGAAGAGATTGAAGCGTGATCCGGAAAAATTTGATTTGGATCGATTGTCTGCTCTAGGAGGGGAGGCGAATTTTGGGAAAGATATTGTACTTTCTGGTGCTGAAATCGAAGCTTGGGTTGGGGATTCGCTGATTGAAGCGTTCGCACGGCGGGCGAATGGTTCTGGAGATGAAAGCGACCTGACGATGGCTGATTTTGAGACGACTATTTCGCGTTTTGTACCCATGAGCAAAATGCGTAAAGACGAGTTCACAAAACTTCGTGATTGGGCGAATCAAAATGCAATTAGCGCTTCGGCTATGGTTGCCGGTCAGAATGATACGGAAGCTCAAATCGGTGGCAGGCAAATTGATTTTTAATCTGTGGTGATACGGCAGCCCGACTGCTTAAACCCTACTAGTGACTCCCCCAAGCGGCTCAGCAGAACCGGGTGGGCCCAGGGAAGAAATGACCGTCTTGACCATCATTTCTTCCCTCGAAACAGAATTTCGAACCGCGAGATCTGGATGTGGATGAGCGGGGTAGCAATCGGCACGCAGCATTCTCTTGTGAGCGACTGCTTCTGGCCGAAAGTCAGCCGCTCACAAGCGACTGTTCCCCCCTCAGTCCGAAACCCTCAAGCCTGATCCATCGCCGCCGCCACACCCTGATCCTCACCCAGAAACCCACCACTCTGGTGCTGCCAGAGCCGCGCATAAATGCCGTTCCTGCTCAGCAACTCAGTGTGCGTCCCTTGCTCGATAATCCGCCCCTCATCCATGACGATCAGTCGATCCATCGCGGCAATCGTTGACAGTCGATGGGCGATGGCGATGACGGTTTTGCCCTGCATCATTTCATCGAGGCTTTCCTGAATGGCCACTTCGACTTCAGAGTCCAAGGCACTGGTAGCTTCGTCGAGCAGCAGAATAGGCGCGTTCTTCAGCATCACTCGGGCGATGGCGATACGTTGGCGCTGACCGCCCGACAGCTTGATGCCGCGCTCGCCGACCAGGGTGTCGTAGCCGCTGTGACCTTGTTTGTCGCTGAGTTGGCTGATGAAACCGTCGGCCTGTGCGTTGGCGGCGGCGCGGCGGATGTCTTCGTCGGTGGCGTCCGGGCGGCCGTAGGCGATGTTGTCGCGTATCGAGCGGTGCAGCAGCGACGTGTCCTGGGTGACCATGCCGATGGCGCTGCGCAGACTGTCTTGGCTCACCTTCGCGATGTTTTGCCCGTCGATGCGAATCTCCCCGCTGTCGACATCGTAGAAGCGCAGCAGCAGATTGATCAGCGTCGATTTGCCCGCTCCGGAACGGCCGACCAGACCGATTTTTTCGCCGGCGCGGATGTTCAGGCTCAGGTTGTCGAGGACCTGACGTTCGCCGTTGTAGTTGAAATTCACCTTGTCGAACGTCACCGCGCCGCCAGCAGGCACGAGCACGCCGGCGTTCGGCGCGTCTTGCACCTTGGGGCCACGGGTGAGGGTGGCCATGCCGTCCTGGACGGTGCCGATGTTTTCGAACAGCGATGTCATTTGCCACATGATCCAGTGCGACATGCCGTTGATGCGCAATGCCATGGCAGTAATCGCCGCCACCGCACCGGTACCGACCTGACCCAGATGCCACAGCCACAGGGCATAGCCGCCGGCACCGATAATCAGCCCGACCACCAGCGCCTGATTGACAATTTCGAACTGACTGACCAGACGCATCTGGCGGAAACCGGTGAGCTTGAAATCCTCCATGGCCGCGCGAGCAAAGTGCGCCTCACGCTTGGAGTGCGAGAACAGTTTCACCGTGGTGATGTTGGTGTAGGCGTCGGCGATGCGCCCGGTCATCGATGATCGCGCATCGGCCTGTTCCTGGCCGACTTGGCCCAAGCGCGGCACGAAATACACCATGGCCAGCCCGAACAGCGCGACCCAGATAATGAACGGCAGCATCAGTTTCAAGGCAAAACCGCCGGCCAGAGCGATGATCGCAATGAAGTAAACGCCGATGCCCGGGGCGATTTCGATGAGCGTGAACAAGACTTCGCGCACGGCCAGCGCGGTCTGCATGACCTTGGTCGTGACTCGCCCGGAAAACTCATCGGAGAAGAAAGACAGGCTTTGCCGCAGCATCAGCCGATGGAAGTCCCAGCGCAGCCGTAACGGCAAGTTGATCGCCAATATCTGGTGCTGGACCATGGTGCGCAGCGCCACCAGCCCGATGCTGATGAACAGCACGATGCCGATACCCCACAGCACACGACTTTCCTGCGCGTTGACACCTCCGCCGGCCTGCCACGTCGAGAGCAGATCGACGACCTGACCAAGAAAGGAAAACAGCCAGGCTTCGTAGATCGACACACCTGCACTGAGCAGCGCCAACGCAAGGATATAACCGCGTGCACCACGTGTGCAGGCCCACAGGAACCGCATCAGGCCGACGGGCGGGGGTGGTGCTTCGTCGGGTGGGAAGGGGTCGAGTCGTTGTTCAAACACGCGAAGCATTGTGGTCTCCGAAATGATCAGGGTCCGGGGATTCTGCCACTTAATGGCGGCTTTGAGGGGGTGCACGTCAATGGCTTGTCCCGTTGCCAGAGGTTCACACCGACGAAGAACCCCGCACCTTCCGGGCGAAACCTATCAGCTACGCTATCTGATCAAGTGACTTGAGCAGAGCAGGATGCCGCGAACAACCTCGGTTACAGGCTGGGAGTCGATGAGCAAAGGAAATGTTTAATTTCTTTTTGACGTTTCTGTTCGTACTCATCCCCACGGCGTCGCTGTCACTCGACAGTTATCTTCGCTACCGAGTGGCAAAAAACCAACCGGTAAGCACGGCGTGGAAGGGCTGTAACCACGTGCTGGCGATCCTGCTGATCATGCAATTGCTGGGTTTGGCGCTGTACTTCTTTTACCTCGCCTGAGTCTGGTCGAACACCCGCTGATCCGTATGCTGCCATTCACCTCCGATTTGGCAACAGTGTTTGTCCCTCCGCCCGATTTTTCCCGCCACTGTCATTCCCTAGCATCGTCTCCAGGCCAGCAGCAATCACGCTGAAGCGGCCCACTCAACGAGACGGTGAACATCATGAACACAATGAAAATGGCGTTGGCGTTATTGCTTGGCAGTCTGGGCGCACAGGCGCATGCGGATGCGACGGATACACAAAACCTGCCGGTCGAAACCTATGCCTACTCGACCAAACTCGACATTGAACACGTGATCTCGATCACTGAGCCGGCGAATGAATGCGCGCCGGTGCCGGTTCAGATGACTTATGAAGACTCCCATGGCGAGCGCCATGTTCTGCAATACCAGGTCATGGGCACCGGCTGCTCCAGTTGATTCAGTGCAGAGAAGGGAGGGTCGACACTCCTTGTCTGCTGCACTCAGTGCTTTCTTGCTCCCGCAATATCTTCGTCCGATGCCAGTAATTCCGGGATCGACTGCTTGAGAAAATCCACCCAGGTTCTGGTTTTTGCATCAACGAACTTGCGCGACGGATAGATCGCGAACAGGTTCAACTCCTCCAGCCGGTACTCCGGCAACACCCGCACCAACGTCCCCGCCCGCAGGCCGTCCACGGCCGACGCTATCGGCTGAATGCCGATGCCCATGCCTTTTCTGATCGCGATGGTCATGCCGTCGGCGGTGTTGATATGGAAGGGCGACACGGGAATGGTGATGGTCTCCATGCCTTGCGGCCCCTCGAACGTCCAGTGCTCCACTGGCATCACCGTGTTGACGATGCGCAGGCACTCATGTTCGGCCAGGGCGTCGGGTGAGTGGGGCATGCCGCGTTTTTCCAGATAGGCCGGCGACGCGCAGAGGATGCTGTAGGTGATGCCCAGCCGTTGCGCGACGAAGCCGGAATCCGGCAGTTCGCGGGCCAGCACGATGGATATGTCGTAGCCTTCTTCAAGGAGGTCGGGCACGCGGTTGGTCAGGGTCAGATCAAACATCACCGTGGGGTGAATCTCTCGATAGCGGGCGATGGCGTCGATCACATAGTGATTGCCGATCGCCGACATGGCGTGGATTTTCAAGCGACCCACGGGCAGGGTTTGTGCGGTGCCGGCTTCCTCGTCGGCTTCGCGTACATCGTCAAGGATGCGCTCGCAGCGTTGCAGGTAACGCAAGCCGGCTTCGGTCAGGGCGAGGCGGCGGGTGGTGCGGTTGATCAGGCGCGTGTGCAGGCGGGCTTCAAGGGCGGATACGGCTTTGGACACGTTGGTTGTCGTGGTGTCGAGCAGTAGGGCGGCCGCCGTAAAGCTGCCGCTTTGCGCGACGGCGACGAAGAAACGCATGCTCTGGAAAACGTCCATCGCTGTTCCGCCTTATGGTGGGTTGTGTGGTGTTGGTGAGTCGGTGTTCACTTTTAATGGTGGCCCCTCACCCTAACCCTCTCCCGGAGGGAGAGGGGACTGACCGAGGTGTCTTACGCTGTCCGCCGACCTGATCAACCTTGGCGATTATGGATTCGGCAACATGCTTTCGGTTTGGCGAATCACTTGAACATCCCCCAATCAGGCTCCCTCTCCCTCCGGGAGAGGGCGGGGGGTGAGGGCTTCGATTGGCGTCACGCCACTGACCTCAAGCCGGACGCCGCGCAATAAACCCCGGCACCCCGGTTTCCACCACCGAGTTGAAGCGGATCCGCGTGCTGATGTCTTCCTTGATCTCACGCATCGCCCGTTGCGGCAATGACGCAACATCAAAATTCTCCTGAATATGCGCTGGCGTCGCCGAGGTCGTCAGAAACGCCGTGCCACGCTGCACCGCCCAGGCCAGTGCCACTTGCGCCGGGGTCTTCTGCACATTCCGGGCGATGCCTGTCAGCACGGCGTCTTCAAGCACGTTCGGCTGCATCCCGTGACCCAACGGCGCGAACGCCAAAAGGATGATGCCGTGCTGTTGGCAGAACTCGAGCATCTCCCATTCCGGCAGGTACGGGTGCGACTCGATTTGCACCACGGCCGGTTTTATCCGTGCTGCCGCGACAATTTCTTTCAACGCCTCCAACGTGATGTCTGACAGGCCAATGGACTTGCAGCGGCCTTCATCCACCAAGTTCTCCAGCGCACGCCAGGTATCGAGCAAGCTAATCTCGCCATCGTAGATCACGTGGCCAAACACGTCGCGCGGGTCCTGATCATCCCCCGCCTGAAACGCGAACGGCGTATGGATCAGGTAGCAATCGATGTAGTCGGTTTGCAGACGCTGACAGCTCGCCTCGAAGGCCGGCTTGACCCGCTCGGGCCGGTGGTTGGTGTTCCACAATTTGGTGGTGATGAACACGTCTTCGCGACGAATCCGGCCGGCAGCGAAGACCTGCTGAAACGCCACGCCGACCTGCGTTTCGTTGCGATAACGCTCGGCGCAGTCGAAGTGGCGGAAACCCACCTCCAGTGCGCATCTGACCGCTTCAGTGGTAGTGCTCAAATCACGAAACAACGTGCCGAAGCCAACGGCCGGCATTGAGCCTGCACCGTTGTTCAGCGGCCAGCGGGTGTCGCGAAGCGCATCGTGAAAGGCTTCGTAAGTCATGGTTTTTCTCCAGTGTCGGTGGTTACAGCGGTGTTTGCCCGGTGCCTGCGCGGGCGGCGATTTTCTGCTCGAAAACGCCGACGGCATTGCCGCCCAACGCTACGAACAACTGCACGGTGTCGAGATAGCGCGTGGTCTTCACCTGAATCTGCCCGAGCAACGCTTGCTCGTATGCGCGCTCGGCTTCGAGTACTTGCAGAACGCTGTTTTCGCCTTGAGCGTAAGCCTGTTGGTTGAGGCGAAAACTGCTGTCGGCGGCGTGTAATGCATCATCCTGCGCGAGGTTTTGCTCGGCGCCGTGGTGGATCGCCTGCAAGCTGTCCGCAACCTGGCCGAACGACTGAATCACCGTTTGCTGATAACGCGCGAGTGAGGCGTTGTAGCCATCGATGGCGGCCTGACGTTCGGCTTTCAGCGTGCCGCCATTGAAGATCGGCGCGGTGAGCCCGGCAGCAAAGCCCCACAGCGCGGCGCCGCCATTGCCGGACGCGGCTTGTGCCAGTGAGGCCGACAACTCGATGCGCGGATAGAGATTGGCTGTCGCCACCCCCACGGCCGCGCTGGCCATGTGCAGTTCGGCTTCGGCCTGCAAGATGTCCGGGCGGGTGCGCGCGGTTTCCGAGGGCAGGCTGACCGGCACCGTCGTCGGCAAGGCAAAGTCGTCGAGGGTGAAGTCCGGTGCGATCCAGTCGGCCGGGCCTTTGCCGGCGAGGATCGACAAGGCGTGGCGCGCCGCATCACGCTGCTGAGCGAGTGGCGGCAGCAGGGTGCGATCCTGCGCGAGACGAGTTTGCGCCAGCGACACATCGATACGCGTTGTGCTGCCGCTCTGTTGGGCGCGCTGCACCAGATCAAGGTTTTTCGTGTCATTGGTCAGCAGCGTTTGCACGGCTTCGATCTGCGCATTGGCCGAGGCGATCAGCAACGCCTGTCGGGCCACTTCACCGGTCAGCGTCAGGTAGGCCGCTTCGTAACGGTGTTTATACAAGTCAGCCAAAGCCTGCTGGCCTTCGACTTCACGCTTGATACCGCCGAAAGCATCCAGATCGAATGTCACCCGTGGGCCGATGGCGTAGACATTGGCAACGCTTGGCTGCGGCCCGTTGTGAGTGCGCTGCCGACCGCCCGCTGCCGCAAAATCCACTTGCGGGTACAGCGCGCCTTCCGCCGCCGCAACGGAGGCCGCCGCCTGGCGCAGGGTCGCATCGGCGGCGACCAGTTCGAGGTTGCCGTCGATGGCGCGACGCATCACTTGATCAAGCTTCGGCGAGCGCAGCGCGGTCCACCAATCGCCGTGAATGCGTTGGCCTATGTCGAAACGTTGTGCGCCGGTCGACTGCTCGGCTTGCTCATCGTAGTGCGCTGAGGAGCCGGTGGCCGGGCGCTGGAAATCAGGGCCGACAGTGCAGGCCGAGAGCATCACCATCAAGGCCAGCGCACTGAAGGCACCGGGGATTGCAGAACGAGTGAAGCGCGTAGACGTTTTCATTTTGCAGACTCCACAAAGATCAGTTGGCCGCAGCCGGTTTGCGCAGCAACAGCACCAGCGGGCTCACGACGAGCATCACCAGCATCAGAATCTTGAACTGGCCCATCACCGCGACGAACGCGGCCTGATGCGTCACCAGGTGGTTCAGGCCTTCCAGTGCCGGCAGCGAGGTCGGCAGCGCCGTGCGATAAGGCGTCAGCTGACTGACCAGCGCCACGTGCATCGCCTGGGTGTTGTTGAAGAAAAAGATCTGCACCACCGCCACACCAAGGGTGCTGCCGTAGACGCGCATCAGGTTGAACAGGCCGGTGGCTTCCGGGCGCAGTGCCGGGTTAAGGGTGCTGAACGCGACCTTGCTCAGCGCGGGCATCAACACGCCCAGGCCGACTCCCTGGATGAATCCGCTCCACGCCACGGGCTTCCAGTCCATCAGCGGCGAGTAGCCGAGCATCAGCCAGTTGGCGTAGACCACCAGGGCAATGCCCGCAGCGATGAACAGGCGAGTGTCGATCCAGTGCGGCGCACGGCCCATCAACAGAAACGCGCCAACCAGGCCGACGCCACGCGGGATGGTCAGAAACCCGGTGGTGTCCGGTGGATAGCCCATGATTTCGTCGAGCATCGGCGAAGTCAGCGCCATGGTCGACAGCAGGACGAAGCCGAGGGCGAAGAACATCACTGTCGACAGCATGAAGTTGCGGTCAGCGAGTAAGGCTTTGCTGACGAAGTGCACCTTGGCGGTCCACCGATGCACGATGAACAGGTACAGCCCGAGCGCGCAGGCCAGCGCTTCGATGCAGATTTCCAACGAGTCGAACCAGTCCATGCGCTCGCCCCGGTCGAGAAGCATCTGCAGGCTGATCATGCCGAGGGTGAAGGTGCCGAAACCGAAAAAGTCGTAAGGCGGACGCTGCTCGGCTTTTTTCTCGGCGAGCAGCAACGTCGCCACCAGAAAAATGTACGCCGTCAGCGGCAGGCTGAGGTAGAACATAGGCCGCCAGTCGAAGTGCTCGCAGATCAGTCCGCCAATACTCGGCCCGCTGACGATGCCGAACAGCACCAGCGCTGTCCATTTTGCGCCGAACGCAGGACGCTTTTCCGCAGGCAGCGTTTCCAGGGCAATCGCCATCGATAGCGGCGCCAGCACACCACTGGCCAGGCCTTGCAGAATGCGCGCGGCGATGAATTCCAGCGGCGAACTCGCCAGCGTGCCGAGCCACAGGCCCAGGGCAAACAGCACCAGTGCGATCTGATAAACCCGCTTCAAACCGAAGGCAGCGGCGAGCCACTGGGCGATCGGCAAAGTGATCGCGCTGGCGGCCAGATAAGCCGTGAAAATCCACCCGGCCTGATCGTCAGTCATCGATAGGCTGCCCTGAATCAAGCGCAGTGCGGCATTGGGCAATGGCAGATTCATCGATTGCAGATAAGTCGCCAGTAGCGCGACGAAGCGCAATGCACGCAGATCGGCAGCGTTGTTGCGAGCGATGGTGTTCATCACGCATTACCCCGCGCTGAGCAACGACTTGAATGGATACCACCACGGCGTGCGGTGGCCGGTGTCGACTTCAACCGTGGCACTGGTACCGGAGAACAGCGGTATGGCCGGGTCGGCGTCGTCGAGTTCGAGACGCACCGGTACGCGCTGCACCACCTTCACCCAGTTGCCCGTCGCGTTTTCCGGCGGCAGCAGGGCGAAGTCCGCGCCGGCGCCGGGGCTCATGCTGATCACGTGGGCCTTGAAGGGGCGATCCGGATAAGTGTCGAGGGTGATTGTCGCGGTCTGGCCGGGGCGCATGTGGGTGAGCTGGGTTTCGCGGAAATTCGCTTCGATCCAGGTCTCGTGATCGGAAATCAACGCGAACGCAGCGCTGCCGTTACTGACGTAATTGCCCACCTGCAAGTCGTCGACCTTGGCCACGATGCCGTCGGCCGGTGCGGTCACTGTGGCGTAGGACAGATAGAGCTGCGCTTCGTCGAGCTGCGCCTTGGCTTCGCGTACGGTTGGATGCCGGTCGATGGCGATGTCGGGATCACCATTGAGGGAGACCACGGTGCTGGCGATCTGTTGCTCGATCGAAGCGATGCGTTGGCGTGAAACTTTCAGGTCGGTATCGGCGCGCTCATAAGCGGCCCGTGAGACGAACTCGCTGGCGATCAGTGCTTTCTTGCGGGCGAACTCTTTCTGGTCGTAGTCCGCCGATGCCCGTGCCGATTGCAGTTCGGCCTGCTGCTGGCGATAGCTGGCCTTGAGGCCGTCGATGCGCAGGCGAGCGTTGCCTAACTGAGCTTCGGCGCGGTCGACCGCGATCTGTAACGGTTGCGGGTCGAGACGAAACAGCACTTGGCCCTTGCGCACGGTTTGATTGTCTTCAACGGCAATCTCGACCACTTGCCCGGACACCCGCGCATTGATCGACGCCTTGGCCACGCGGGCATAGGCGTTGTCGGTGGAGACGAAAGGCTCGTTCGCCCGGTACTGGCTGTAACCGATGACCGCGAACAATGCTGGCAGGCCGACCATCAACAGTGGTCGCAGCCTTTGCTTTAGCGGTTTTTTAGGCGGGGCGTCCGCCAGATCCCGGATCGGCTGGGCGCTGGCATGTGCTGCGGTGAGATCAATTGGCTGGGTCATGATCTGCTCTATCCAAAATGCTGAAGCGCAAACGGGACATCGGGCCGACCGGGGCAATCGCCTGTGGCCGCGACGTGATTAATGGCTGCTGAAAATCAAATCCGTGCGCGGTGGGGGAGGATCGCTCCTTACCGCTGTTTGTCGTTGCTACAGCTCGTTTGAGTTGCGCCACAACAAAGCTGTTGACCAAGGAATTTCTGGTTCCTTAATTTTGTGCGATGGTGTAAGAATATGGGCGACTCCCCATCCTTGCAAGGAATTTGTACGACATGGCACAAAATAAACCGACAGAAGGAAAAGGCCGTGGCCGTCCTCGCGCCTATGACCCGCAAACGGCATTGCAACAGGCTCTTGGCGTGTTCTGGAACACCGGTTATTCCGGCGCATCTCTCGACAGCATCGCCACCGCGGCGGGCATGAACCGGCCTAGCCTGTACGCCGCGTTCGGCGATAAACACGCGCTCTATATCAAGGCTCTGGATCAATATTGGGAAACTGCGCACGCCGCCATGCAGGCTGCGCTGACCGACAGCAGCCTGAACCTGATGCAGGCACTGACCAGTTTTTATGAAGGGCAACTGGCGATTTATTTCTCGGGCGACGGCCAGCCTCGCGGCTGCTTTGCCATCGGTACGGCGACCACCGAAGCCGTCGAAGACCCGGAAATTCGCCAAGTGCTGTCGGCCCGACTCAGTCAGTTGGACGCTGATCTGGAAGCACGTCTGCACAAGGCAATCGAAGCGGGCGAGCTGAAACCTGATAGTGATCTCGCCGCGCTGGCGGTGATTGCATCTTCATTGCTGCACAGCATTTCGATCCGCGCCCGTGCAGGCAAATCCCGTGAAGAACTGACCGCGATTGCGCGCAACACCGTCAGCGTGATCTGCGGCTGAGCGCGCTCATGAACGCGCTCGAAGACATTCTCGCGGAAGATTTGTCAGTGGTCTTTTGTGGGATCAATCCTGGACTGCTGGCGGCAGAGCAGGGGCACCATTTTGCCGGGCGCAGCAATCGGTTCTGGCGCACGCTGCATCTGGCCGGGTTCACACCCGACGAACTCCGTCCGGAAAACGACCGCTCGATTCTGCAATATCAGTGCGGATTGACGGCGGTGGTCGCACGGCCCACCGCGCGGGCGGATCAAGTGTCTGCGCAGGAATTTGTCGCCGTTGCGGCGGATTTTGAGCAGAAGATTGTTCGCTACAAGCCACGCCATGTGGCGTTTCTCGGCAAAGCGGCTTATTCGGGGCTGTCCGGGAAAAAGCTCATTGCCTGGGGGCGTCAAGCCGAAACGTTCGGCCATGCGGCGGTCTGGGTGCTGCCCAATCCCAGCGGACGCAATCTGGCGTTTACGCTGGAACAACTGGTCACGGCGTATCGGCAGCTGGCGCGGGCAGCCGGTTTTCAAACGGTCTGAGGAGCTGCCGCGACGCGCGCCGAAATCCACTTCCGACTGTAGGCCAGCACACCTTGAGCAATGGCCGTGGGGAAGTGAATAAAACCGTGAGGCGAGGATGGCAGCAGGTGCATCTCGACCGGCGCTGATTGCGACCAGCGCCTGGCGATGTCGAGAGTATCGTCGCGCAGCGGATCGAGTTCGCCGGCAAACAGCAGCGCCGGCGGGAAACCGCTGAAGTCGCCGTACAGCGGTGACAACGGTGGCTGGCGGCGTTGCTCGTCGGTCAGTTCCGGCGTCAGCAGGCGCAAGGCCTCGACCATGCCGGGACCGTCCAGCACCAGCGTGTCGGCGGGCGCGCTGCGCACGCTTGGCGTGCCGGTCAGGTCGTAGACGCCGTAATACAGCAGTGCGCCGCTGATTCTTTGCAGCAGATCGGGCCATTGTTTCAGCGCCAACAGTGTCGCCGCCGCCAGGTGGCCACCTGCCGATTCACCGACCACCACGACGGGCAGGCCGGCGAACTCAGCCTCTTGTAACAACCAACGAGTGGCGTTGAGGCAGTCCTCCAACAAGCCTTCGATGGGCGTGGACACGGCCAATCGATAATCCACCGAAACCACGGTCACCTCGCAGCTGTCGACGATGGCCGCGTTGAAATTGTCATCCATCTGCGCATTGCCGATCACCCAGCCGCCGCCGTGAAAATCCAGCACCACGCCTTTCGCCCGGCCCTTGGGGCGGATGATTCGCACCGGCACGTTAGCAATCAGCTTGCGCTCAGCCGTCAGGCCAAGCTTGCGCAACGCGCCCGAGCCGGCCACCTGGCTCAAGCGCAGCAGCGCCTGAATCAAGCGCGGTGTCAGGCGATTGCGGATCTTGAAACGCGGTAGCCAGGCGAGCTTTTTGTTGAAGGCCCGCACCTGCGCCAACTCGCGCTCACCTTGCGGCCACGGTGTTGCAGTACCCCAATTGGCATTGCTCATCAGCGGTTCTTGATCAGGATGGAAAAATTCAACGCCGCCGCCACACACAGCCACGCCAGATACGGAAACAGGATCAAGCCAGTGATCAGGTCCAGTTGTATCGCCAGCACCACCATCGCCGCGACCACCAGCCACAACACGGTGAGAATCACCATCGCCGCCAACACCTGATGCGCGCCGAAGAACACCGGCGTCCACAATGTGTTCAGCGCAATCTGCGCCGCCCACAACGCCAGCACGGTCTGGCTGCCGGGGATCAGGCTCAAGCGGTAGCCGGCCCAGGCCAGCAGCAGATAGATAATCGTCCAGGCCAGCGGGAATGCCCAGTTCGGCGGGGTGAAGCGGGGTTTGTTCAGCCCTTCGTACCACGGCCCCGGTTTGAACATCACGCCGGTGGTTGCCGCAGCCGCGCAGGCCAGAAGAAAAATGAAAAAGGTCATCGCCAGTCCTTGGCTGAGATCAGCCGGTAAGGGGTTTAAGAAAAGGACGCCCCGGCGCGCGAAAAGTTTGCCATGAATTCCAGATTGGTCTGAGGGCGATTCAATTTGAACTAAAAACTGACCACTGCGTCAGGATAATCAGTTGCCTTTTTCTACTGACGCGGATGACATCATGTACACCTATCACATCGAATATCGATTCAACGGCGAGCCTCGGACTTTTCTGCTTGAACTCAAGGAGCAGCAGTTGGCCAAGCACGAGGCCGCGATGCATCTGCTGGAGCTGCATGTGGGCGATGCGGAAAACAGTTTGATCATGCCCACAGCGGATTCGACCCCCGAGCAGATTCTTGAACATGCCGAGCGGGTAGGGATAACGGACATCAAGGTTGTCAGCCAAACTAACTGAAGCGTGATGCAGACGTTGGCAACGGCCGCGATCCATCGCATGCTGAGCGCACACCGCATTGTTCGCCTGGAGGACAAGCCTTGCCTACCCTGCGCCGCGCTCAACCGAACGATGCTGAAGCCATCGCCGCTCTCGTCAACAAAGCCTACTCACCCTACATCGCCCGGATCGGCAGAGAACCTTCGCCGATGCTTGATGACTATCGGCAGGTAATCGAGCAGAACGATGCTTTTGTGCTGACTGACAACGATGAAATCGTCGGCGTACTGGTAACGAGCCAAGAGGGAACGGAGCTGCTGCTGGTCAACGTCGCCGTTTCGCCAAGTCACAAGGGCAACGGTTTCGGCAAACAGCTGATGGCGTATTGTGAAGAACATGCGTTGACACTGGGCTGCGAAGCGGTGCGGCTCTACACCCATGAACGGATGGTCGAGAACATCGCCATCTATGAAAAGCTCGGGTATCAGCAAACCCATCGCGCCAATGAGGATGGGTTTGCCAGGGTGTTTATGCGCAAGGCGCTGGACGCCTGATTGGAGGCGTCGCCGCATGTTTGGCTCTGTTTCAGTTACCGAGCAACGGGCAGTTGTTCAATTTGGGAGAGGCTCAGGTTCTTTTCCTTGATTTCCTGCCTCATTTTTTCGAAAGCCTCTTTTGACGGCTGAGGTTGTTGTTCTTGAACCTCAATTACCGCTCCGACCACTTCATCTACCTGCTCACTCTTCAAAAAACCAGTGGATACATTCCTGCTGATGGTCCGCCCCTCATCTATCAATATTGCTTTTTTGCCAGCAGGCAGATCTGCGTTGAACTCCTCGAGTTTTGAGGTGATTAGTTTTGATTTTGTCCTTGGTAGCAGGATATGTGTCGGTTCCGCCCAGCGGGGACCAAAATGGTAGACGGCTGCATACATGGTTTTTGCCGTTGTAATATCTACACCTGCTGCACGCATTGCGGTGTAAAAAGCCATATGAGTCTGTTGCCAGCTTCGTTTCCTGTTTACGCACGCTACATCGTGAATTACTGCTGCATTGCGATATTGTCCATCAAGTGGTCCACCCACAACCGACCAGGCTATCTGTGGTATAGACGCACCGTCTGTAACAGTACCTTTAGGAGCGAACCAGAAGATTTTCTCAGGTCCCGGGCCTGTGTACGCAAAGTCTCCCAAGAGCTTGACATCGTGTTTGGAATGAAGGAACTCCACTCTCAATGGTCCTGAAAATTTTCCCCAGTCTGCCGAATAGGCATTGGTTGTAAGGGCCAGAATTATAATTGCCAGTAGATTTTTCATTGTTCAGCCTTGGAGGATTTGTCCTCCTGATAGACATGAATCTAAAGTGAGTGGGTAGCTTTCAAAGTGCAGATATAATTAAAGTTTTTCATTAGCCGCCGACCAGGCTTACATCGGTATAGTGTCTGTGAACTTTGAGTTTCTGGTTGTTATACTCGACTAATAACTGAACGTAGTCATCGACGAATATGGTGACTGTGGCGGGATATACTCCGCCAGAAAATTCGACGTAAATTTTATCACCATTATTGCGAACCTTTTCCAGGATCTCAGAGAACGTACTCATGCTTGGCTCCTTGGGCTAGAAGTTATAGGCCCTTCATTTGGCTTGCGTAGTTTTTGGCGCAGTCGCTTTTTGATTTGTCATCTTTTGCTGACTCAATGCATCTAACTAGCTGTTTCGAGAGCGAATCACTTGCAATCGATGAGGCGGATGACATGTGCTTCAGTATCTCTGAATCTAATTGTCCAGCCGCCACTTTATTCGCCACGCTTGCCAAAGCCTGATCTGACTGCGCCTTGGCCTTTTGTTGTTCTGCAGCCACCATGCTCGTTAACGCGGCAATAATCGCTTCATGCTCTGACTTGACATTGGTTGCTGTCTCAGCCTTGTTGTTTCCTAACCAGCCATTGGATGCTGCCTCACAAGTTCTGAACATCATTTCCCTAGCGAGGAGAACGTATTGTGTTCGACCATCAAGAGTAACTATTGTGCTGACAAAATCTATAGCGCCATTCGCGGTTTGTTGTAGATCTTGATTGCTTCCTGCACTCATGGAACGAGTTGACCCTTCTGCACTCGTGCTGGAGGCTTGGCTGTTGAGAATTGCATTTAGTTTATTAGTAGCTTCAAGTGACGCCTGGGCAGAACTCGACGCAGCGACGTCGGAGAATGGCTCTGCGCATGAGGTGTAAGTGTTGGCTGATGATTCATTTCTTATATAGACGCCTCGTAACTGTGCCGGAATGGAAGCCATCAACAACTCGCCGTTCGCAGTTATCTTTTTTATTTTGGCCTCTTTTTGCTCTGCCAATCCCAGCGATGAGCAGCCGGAAATCATCGTTAGCGATAAAAAAGTAAGCGCCAGTAATCGATTTTTCATAAAAACTCCTTTTTTTGATGAGGCTTGTTCAGTGAGTCGATACCCCGGGCTGAATTTAACTTAGTTGAGTTTTGGCAGAATGCCAGTATCGGTTGAGCTACTGGAGCAGATCTATTTTCATAGATCTCTTTGAGAGGATTTGCCGTAGTTGGAAGTTGATCGCTGGATGGTCTCAAGCAACCCTTCCGTAGCGCCTGTTCAGCGTGAACGGTTTGAGAGCGTGCTTTCGGGGTTGGTATGGACCAATCGCGCACCCCACGGCCCGATCGCGCAGCCATTTCCATTTCAAGCGAAACTGTCATATTCAGTATCACTTGCCTACCCATAGTGACCAGCCCAACGCTTAAACAATGAGGCTGCACTGTGTTTCAACGTCTTCTGTGTTCGCTGTCCGTACTGAGCCTTTCCATCGCCGCCGCCCATGCTGCCGAGCCTGTGCCGCTCGACACGCCGCGCCTGCAAGGCATGGACAATTTCCGCGATGTCGCCGGCACCACCACCGCGTATTCCACCGCTCACGACGGCACCATGCGCGCTGGCGTGTTCTACCGCGCCAACGCGGTAACTCCGACGGCTTCCGACCTGGCGACCCTCAACAGCCTCGGCATCAAAGCCGTCTACGACCTGCGCACCCCCAGCGAAATCGCCGCCACTCCCGACACGATGCTGGGCGGCGCCTCCTACCAGAACATCGACATCATCGGCAGCACCACCTCCGGCTCGGCCATCACCAACATCTCCTTCAAAAGCGCCGCCGACGCCATCGCCATGATGGAACAGACCAACCGCGCCTTCGTCAGCGACGTCGGCATGCACGGCCAGTTCGGCAAACTGTTCAATGAACTCGCCAGTGTCGACGCCGCGCAACTGTTCCACTGCACCGCCGGCAAGGATCGCACCGGCTGGACCGCCGCCGTGTTGCAGAGCATCGCCGGTGTCGACAACGCCACCATCATGGCCAACTATCTGGCGACCAATGACTACACCGCCGCCCGAGTCGCCGCGACACTGAAAGCACTGCCGCCAAGCATGGCTGCCATCTACGAACCACTGCTCGGCGTCCAGGCCAGCTACTTGCAGGCCGGTCTCGACGAAGTCACCGCGCAATACGGCAGCATGGACAATTACCTCAAACAAGGCCTCGGCCTGTCGCAGGAAACCATTTACGTCCTGCGCGGCAAACTGGTCGAATACAACAGCCTGCCGGGTCAGGCCGGGTTGATTGGCAACGCCGCTGCTGGCGCGGAATTGCTCCGCGAATTGCAAAACTCCAGCCTGTCCGGCACCTACAGCGCCTACAACTATTACCTGCAATCGGCCATCGACACCGGCACCCTCGGCGGTGTCGAATCCCAGGTCGGCGGCCAGGTGCACGCTGACGCCGCCAGCTACCTGCTGCGCCAGAACGCGATGATCGAGCAAGCCGCCGCGCCGTTCGCCAGCGGCACTGATCTCAAGGTCGGCCAATACCGCCTCTGGACCACCGCGCTCGCCGGCTACCTCGGCACCGACGGCTCGGCGCACGCCGAGAGCAGCAATGAACACAGCCAAGGCTTGATCGTCGGCATCACCCAACGCTTCAGCGAACAACTCAGCGCACGCGGCGGCTTCGGCTACAGCAAAGGCAGCGTCGGCGGCGCGGGTGGCGAAGCCGACACTGACTTCACCTTCGTCAACGTCGGCGCTCGCTACGGCTTCACCAGCCTCGAACAAGGCCTGTTCGTCGACGCCAACGCCAGCGCCGGCTACGTCGATTACGACAGCAAACGTGATCTCGGCGGAGGCCTCGGCACCGCGAAAGGCGACACCCACGGCAACCTCAGCGGCGCCACCGTCGCCCTCGGCTACCGCGCCCCGGTCAACGGCATGACTTTCGAGCCGAGCCTCGGTTTTCGCGTCAGCCACCTCGACCTTAACGGCTTCACAGAGAAGGGCAGCGAACTGGCGCTCGACGTCGACGACAACAGCGCCACCCGCCGCAGCGCCGTCGCCAACCTCAACGTCGCCTTCGCCCCGGTGGCGATGGGCGCATGGCAACTGGTGCCGGGCGTGCAAGTCGGTTACGAACGCACACTGGGTGACAACCAGGTCGACAGCCAAAGCCACCTGCTGGGCCTCGATATCGAACAACGCGCCGCTTTCGACAACCGCGATCAATTCAGCGGCGGCGTCAACGTCATGGCCAGCCTCGGCGCCCTGAGCCTGGGCGCAGAAGTCGGCGCCAATGGCGGCGGCGACAGCCACGGCTTCAACGGCGGCCTCAAGGCCAGTTACGCGTTCTAAAACAAAACGGGGTCAAGGAAGGACGACCCCATCCAACAAACACCCCAAAACCCAATGTGGGAGCGAGCTTGCTCGCGAAAGCGCCAGACCAGTCAACATCAAACCGACTGACTCACCGCATTCGCGAGCAACCCCGCTCCCACAAATTTGATTCCATCCAATAGCAGCCAATCCAAAGCCCCTCACCCTAACCCTCTCCCGAAGGGAGAGGGGACTGACCGCGTGGATTGGAAGAGCTACACCGACGTGGCATACCGAGTCGAACTCAAATTTTGAAAAGCCCACCAATCGGCTCCCTCTCCCTCGGGAGAGGGGACTGACCGAGGCGTCTTGCGTCATGCATCGACCTGAAAGATCGAGGCGATTATGGATTCAAAGCAAGACTCTCAGGTCGGTGTAGATCTTCAATATCCCCGGCTCGGTTCCCTCTCCTCGGGGAGAGGGCTAGGGTGAGGGGAAAGCAGTTACCGCAAAATCAACTGGCCAACTCGGTCAAACGCCTCCGCGCCCACTGCTCGAGCAACCGCGCCGGCGTGCCATCCCCACGCTTAGCGTCCCATCGGCGCGGTGCGACGTTAGCTAAATCTTCTCACCACACGTTACCTTGCAAACCTGTTACCCAATCACCCCCGAGCCCGAAACTCCGCCGGACTCACCCCATAAGCCCCCTGAAAATACCGACAAAACCGCCCCACATTACTAAACCCAAATCGCAACGCCACCTCAGTCACCGAGCCCGAACCCCGCCGCTTCAAAACCTCATAAGCCCGCTCCAGCCGCACCTGCCGCTGATACGCCACAATCGACATCCCGACAAACCGCCGAAACCCCTCCTGCAACGCCCGCTGACTGACATGACTCAACCGCGCCAGATCCACACCGCTAACCAATTGCTCCGGATGCGCCTGAATAAACTCCACCGCCAACTTCACATGCCGCGGCGCAACCATCGCCGTGGGCCGGCGCAACGCCTCGGAAAAGTTATGCGGCCAAGCCTCCAGCACCGCATCAACCAACATCTCGCGCAACCGCGACGGCATCAACGTCCCGCTGTTGATCAACAAATCAAACTCAGTGCCTGTGGCTAGATCGATCAACGCCTTGATCCCCTGAAACGCTGCCGAATTCAGATTCACGCTAGGTTCAAAAACGATCTTCTGCAGAATCGGTTTATCCAATAGCGCCGACAACCGCTCAGTGAGCTGATGCCGATTGATTGACATCCCGTGATGCGCGTGATCATCGAAGAAACGCATCGAGCGGATGTCAGCCTTGTCGATCGCCAGCCCAACCTGCGACACACCGATAGACTCGGTGGCATGGTTGAAAACGATCTTGCCGGCAGTGGGAATGACGAAGGTGATCTCGTCCTGTGGATCGGGGAAAGCGACGGTGAAATCACCGTGGTAATGCATCCGCCGAAAACTCACGCCATCGTGCCGACCGTAGACCCCGCCAATAATGATGTTCGACGGCAGCGGCGGATTGTCCGCATAGCGATTACCAAACAACTTCGAAAACAGTGCACCGAAGTCGTCCGAACGGAGGTTGTCGGAGCGCAGGATAATTTGCTGGCGAACAGGAGACGGAAACACCTTGGCGGCACCTTCGGTTGGGGGCTCTAGGACTGGGGTGTAGGGCAGGGCGTCGAGGAGATTAGCAGAGGAAATATGACGCGTTTGTGACAGCTGGAAACATGCCGTTACAGCGCCGCGCCACATTCAGGAAAAGGACACTCGGCAGGTCATTGCCGACATGGCAACCTGCTCGCAACCGTATCAGCCAACAAACAGCGGCACCGCGCCGACCGCCAGGCCCTGTTTGACGTGACCTGAAAACAGTCAAATTAATTGGAGCGGCAATGCAAGCCAACACGCAAACACTCCCCATAACCCTGACCCCGGAACTCGACTTCGACCCAAACGCCGCCAGCGCTTTCGGCGAATCACTGACCCACGAATACACCCAAGCCACACCATTCCCGCACATCGTCATCGACAACTTCCTGCAAGCAGACGTCATCTCCAGCATCCGCGAACACTTCCCGGTCGAACCAACCAACAACGAACAGACCTACGAGCGCGGCTACAAAGGCCAACTCAAACGCCAGATCAGCCCCAACGCCTGCAGCCCGTACCTGAAGAACGTCTTCAACACCTTCAATTCCGCACCCATGCTGGAATTCCTCGAAAAACTCACCGGCATCCAAGGGCTGATCCCCGACCCTTACTTCGCCGGCGGCGGCCTGCACGAAACCAAAACCGGCGGTTTCCTCGGCGTGCACTCGGATTTTCGGCTGAACAAAAAGCTCAATGTTGAGCGTCGGCTGAACGTGATCATTTACCTGACCGAGGACTGGCAGGAGGCGTACGGAGGCAACCTGGAGCTTTGGGATGTGGGGATGAAGAAATGCCTGAAGAAGGTGCTGCCGATTTATAACCGGTGTGTGATTTTTAATACGGATAAGGACAGTAATCATGGGCATCCGGAGCCGTTGACTACGCCGGAAGGCATCACTCGGCGATCGATTGCGCTTTATTACTACACGGCGAGTGGGGTGGGTGGGG
>NZ_WXVV01000034.1 GCF_013433315.1 Pseudomonas crudilactis
CGCCACCGCCACCGCCACCGCCACTTCCGCCGCCTCCACTACCACCATGCCCGCCGCCATTTCCTCCACCGTTACCGCCACCCCCTCCGCCATGTCCACCGCCGCCACTCCCTCCACCACCACTGCCACCTTCCTTGGCCTGAACACTGGAAATGCCGGAAAGGCTATCCGGAATCAGCACGATGGACGCCGACAGAACTGCGCCGATGGTCATTGCGAGCACGAGCTTTTTAATGTGCATATCGTTCTCCGTCTTTGTGGTTTTGTTGGGAACGTAAAAGTGCATTGTTGCAGGGACCGGACCCGTTCCCGGGGGTCAGTGAATACTCGAAGCCAGTTCGAAAATCGGGATGTACATCAGGATCACGATGACCCCGATCAGCAGGCCGATGAAGGTCATCAGCAGCGGCTCGAACAACTTTACGAACCACTCCAGCCAGCGGCTGATTTCCTCGTCGTAGAAGTCGGCGCTGCGCTCCATCATCTGCCCGAGGTTGCCGGACTGTTCGCCGGCGCGCAGCAGTCGTAGCGACACCGGCGTCACCAGGTGATTGAGCTCCAGCGCGGTGGACAACGATTGCCCCTCGCGCACCCGTTCGCAGGCCTGATCCAGCCGCACCCGCGAAGCCACGGTGAGCAAGCCGCGCACCATGCTCATGGCCGTTACCAGCGGAATCCCGCCTTGCAGCAGAATCCCCAGCGAGCGATAGAACCGCGCCAGCTCATACATGAATATCCGTTGATGCACGGCCGGCAGTTTCTCCACCAGCCGATCCAGACCACGGCGAAACGCCGGTTGCTTTTGCAGCACGGCGAGGGCGATGACAATCGCGGCCAGCGCACCGAAGAATTCAGCCTGATGCGCATGCAGAAACATGCCGCTGCTCATCAACACCTGCGACAGCCACGGCAGGTTATTGCCCAGCCCTTCGAACACCAGACTGAAGCGCGGCACTACATAACCCATCAAGAACAGCACCACGCCACCGCCGACGATCAGCAACAGCATCGGGTAGATCGAGGCGCTGATGATCTTCTGCCGCACCTCGTCCATGCGCTGGCGATAACTGACATAGCGACCGAGCGCATCGCCGACCGCGCCGGTCTTCTCGCTCGACTGTACCAGCGCCACGTACAGCGGCGGGAACACCGCCGACAACTGGCCCAACGCCTGCGAGAAGGATTTGCCCTCATAAAGCAGGCGCACCAGCTCACTCAAGGTTTTGCGGGCAGCGGGGGCGGATTCTTTTTCGGCGAGGCTTTCCAGCGCATCGATCAACGGTAGGCCAGCGTTGAGCAACGTGGTCAGTTCCTGGCTGAACAACACCAGATTGAAGGTCTCGCGCTGACGCAGTTTCAGCGAACGCCAATGCTTGTCGGCGTGCGAGCTGAGCACGCGCAAACCCTGATCCTCGGCGATCCGCCGCGCCTCGCTGTCGCCCGCCGCTTCGACGCTCAAGGACACCACGCCAGCCTTGCCGACCGCTTTCAAATGAAATCGCATGGGCCGCGCTCCGCTCATTGCCAGTTGGTCACTTCGGCGTTTTCACCGTCGCCGCCGGGCTGGCCGTCCTTGCCCATCGACAGCAGGTCGTACTCGCTGTTTTCGCCGGGATAGCGGTAGGCGTAATTACGTCCCCACGGATCCTGCGGCAGTTTTTTCTGCAAGTACGGGCCGGTCCATTTCGCCTCGTCACTCGGCGCGGTGACCAAGGCCTGCAAGCCCTGTTCGGTGGACGGGTAGTGGCCGACTTCGAGGCGATAGATGTCCAGCGCTTTGCTCAGCCCTTCGATCTGCGCCTTGGCCACTTTGACTTCCGAGCGACCGAGTTGGGCGAAGTATTTCGGCGCGACGATCCCGGCCAACAGGCCGAGCACCACCAGCACCACCAGCAATTCGAGCAGGGTAAAACCGCGTTGGCTACGCGGACGAAATTGCAGCTTCATGATGACCTCCCGTGAGTGGCAGCCGTGTCGCGAAGAGGGCTTATGCAATTGCCATGCTCAGCCCCCACTGAAAACCACCTGATTGGCTGAAGCCCTTGTAAACCGGCGGTCTCCAGAGTCGGCACAGTGCTTGCGTATGGCTCAAACGTGATCGGCCATTGGGGCATTTCCCCCAATTTATCGGGGTCGATCCGGGGAGGCCCGACATGAAATTTCTCGCCAGCGGATTGCTCGGTTGTGTGCTGTTCAGCGGCGCCGCGCAGGCCGATGTGTTCATCTCGGTGGACGCCAAGGGCAGCTACGTGCTGTCCAATGTTCACCGGCCCGGACGCACCTACGAACGGGTGATCCACGAGGCTGAAATGCCTGTGGCCAGCCTCGATCAACAGCCACAAATGATCGCCAATCAGCCTTATGCGGAACTGGTCTCGGCAGCGGCCAAGGTCAATCAACTGCCCGAGGCGCTGCTGCACGCGGTGATCAACGCAGAATCCCATTACAACCCCGGCGCAACCTCAGCCAAAGGTGCGGGCGGGTTGATGCAGTTGATGCCCGACACCGCGCGCGAGCTGGGCGTGACCGACGTCTACGATCCCAAGGCCAACATCCAGGGCGGGGCGAAATACCTCAAGCGTCTGATGACCCTGTTCGACAACGACATTGCTCTCGCCGTGGCGGCCTACAACGCCGGGCCCGACGCGGTGCTCAGCCGTGGCCGGGTGATTCCGCCGTTCGCCGAAACCCAGCGTTACGTGCCGAACGTGTTGCGGCAGTACCGGCGTCTGCAAGGCCTGGCCATGGATGCGCCGTTGTGACCCCAACCCGGTTTCCCCACTTTCGGGGCAAACCGGATAGACCCGAAAAGTGGGGAAAAGCGGTGGGGAATATCCCCCGGATTCTCAAGTCGTCGCGGTAACTGATTGAACGGTAGAGCAATTTTTTGTGGCACGCGGATTGCTCCGAGGCATTTGTCGAGAAGTGTTCCCAAGAGCACCCACTACGAGGTTACTGATCATGGTTGGCATTCATCACGCTCCGTCTCTGTTGAATTGGCTGCTGATTCTGGCCTCGATGCTCAGCGTCGAGCTGGCCGGCGCGGCCGTACGTTGCGAGCGCAACCTGGTGGCCAACGTCGTCGCCTTCGATCAACCGCTGATGTTCAACCGCCTCGGCGCGCAGAACATCAACGGCATGATGTTCGCCCTGCGCCGCGATGTCGTTGATGAGCATGAGCAGTCGCTGGCTTACGGCGGCGCCGCAGTTCCGGGCAAAGTCTCGTTGCGTCCGGACAAGCGTCCACGGCCATTGGTGTTGCGGGTGGCGGCGGGTGATTGCCTGACGATCAATTTGCAGAACCTGCTCGACTATCAGGCCAACCCCAACAAGCATTTTGAAAACGAGGGCGAAGAAGAGGGCGCGGAAAACGCCAACGGCGCCGAAGACTTCAAAGTCGATGAACAAGTGGCTGATCGTCACGTCGGTTTCCAGGTCAACGGCCTGCAAGCGGTGAACAGCATTGATGACATCTCTTCATTCACCGGACGTAACGCCAACAGCCTGGTGCCACCGGGGGCGAGCCGTTCTTACACGCTGTACGCCGAGCGCGAGGGCGCGTTTGCCGTCAGCAGCCGTGGCGCGACGTTTGGCGGCGAGGGCGCGGCCGGCAACGTTGCCAATGGTCTGTTCGGCCAGGTCGTCGTGCTGCCCAAGGGCGGTCGCACTTATCGCAATACCCTCACCGAAGAAGAAATGCGCTTGGCCACCACCGGCCGCGCACCCACCGGCCAACCGATCGTTGATTACCAGGCGCGCTACCCGCAGCGCGAACCGTGGTTGCGCGAAGGCAAGGCCGGCACGCCGATCATCGGCATGGTTGACGGTAATGAAATCATTTCCAGCGAAAGCGATGCGATTGTCATGGGCAGCAACGCCGACGGCAGTTTCCCATCCAGCACCTACCCGCTGGAGTCGATGGGCAAACGCAACCCGGCGATTCCCAATCGCCTCGAAGCGTTCCGCGATTTCGCCTCGCAATTCCAGGACGAAACCGCCGCTACTCAAGCATTCCCGGCCTATTGGGCTGACCCGGTAATGGCCCATGTGCTGGAGCCGACACGCGACTCGTTCATGATCAACTACGGCTCCGGCGGTATGGGCGCCGAAGTGGTCGCCAACCGCTTGGGCGTGGGGCCGATGCACGACTGCCTGTCGTGCGCTTACGAAGAGTTCTTCCTCAGCTCGCACACCGTCGGCGATGTAGCGATGCTGGTGGATGTGCCGGCCAACACCGGGCTGGAGAACATCGCCCCAGGGCAGACACCGCGCGCCGATCAGATCGGGGTGAAAGCCACCATGGCGCTGTATCCGTCGGAGCCGTCGAACGTCAACCACAGCTACATCGGTGACTTCGTCAAATTCCGCAATACCCACAATGGCCACGAGCAACACATCTTCCACCTGCACGGCCATCAGTGGCTGTTCAACCCCAACGACGACAACTCCGATTACGTCGACGCCCAAGGCATTGGCCCGGGCGCCGGTTACACCTATGAAATCGCCAATGGCGGTTCGGGCAACCGCAACCGCGTGGCCGGCGATGCGATCTATCACTGCCATTTCTATCCGCACTTTGCCCAAGGCATGTGGGCCATGTGGCGGGTGCACGATGTGTTCGAAGAAGGCACGCGACTCGATGTTTCGCAGCAGGGCGCCGACGGCTATCACAGCGAACCGTTTGCCTTGCGCAGTGGCAAACCGGCGACCGGCGCACGCGCCTTGCCGGACGGCGAGATCGTCGCCGGCACACCGATTCCGGCGATTGTGCCGCTGCCGGGCAAAGCCATGGCGCCAATGCCGGGCAAAGTCGTAGTGGTGCCGAAAATCGGCGAAACCCTGGTCGCCGGCAATGATGACGACGATGACGAAGAAGAGGGCGATGACGATGGCGAGCACCACGGCGGCAACGCCGGCGGTCAAGCCATCGGCTCACTGGCGCTGGTCGATCGCAGCGAAGCCAATCGCAATGCCGACGGCAGCCTGAAAAACCCGGGCTATCCGTTCTGGATCGGTGGCATGGAAAGTTCGGTCGGTCAACGTCCGCCAACGCCGCCACTGGACATGCTCGACGCCGCCACCGCACAGTCGCTCAAGGCCAGCGGCAAAGCGCTGTGGGCCAACCTTGATCCGGCGCAATCCGGTGGTTGGAATGGCGGCTTGCAGCGGCACGCACTGGATGGCGTCGCGGCCGGTGGTGAAGCGCACACGGTGACCACTTCGCTGGATTTCTCCAAGGAAGTCACCCGCGCCAAACCGCTTTACCTGCCGGAAGAAGGCACCGAAGTCGAACAGGCCGCGATGGCCTTCCACGCGAAAAAAGATCACCCAAGCTATGCCTTGTTGCCCGGTAATCAAGTGGTGGCCAAGGCGTTCCGCACCAACGGCGCCTTGCCAATGGCCGGCGCGCCGTACTACGAACCGTGCATGGACGATCGGCAAAAGCGCCTGACCAGCAGCGCTGGCAGCGGCGAGTTCGCCAGCGGTGAGCGCGTCGACGGCATGTCCTTTGTCGGCGCATCGAGCTTCACCGCCGACCGGCCACGCATCTACAAAGCTGCCAACATCCAGTTCGACGCGGTGTACAACAAGGTCGGTTATCACTTCCCGCAGGCGCGCATTCTGGCGCTGTGGGAAGACGCCTGGCCGGTGATCACCAAGCAGCGTCCGCCAGAGCCGCTGGTGATGCGCATGAACACCTTCGATTGCGTGCAATACCAGCAAACCAACCTGGTGCCGGCCACCTATGAGATGGACGACTATCAGGTGCGCACGCCGACCGACGTGATCGGCCAGCACATCCACTTGCCGAAATGGGATCTGACCTCGGCGGACGGCTCGTCCAACGGCTGGAACTACGAGGATGGCGTGCTCTCGCCCGGCGCCGTGCAGGAACGTATTCACGCGATCCGTGAGTTCAACCAATGCGCCAGCACTGACCCGCGCGACGGCACCCAGGCTTGCCCGAAAGCCAAGCAACATCCGTTCTTCGGTCAGTACGGCCGCGCCGATTGGGTCGGAGCGCGCACGGCGATGCAGCGCTGGTTCGTCGATCCGGTGGTCAACGCCAAAGGCGTCGATCGCGGCCTCGGCACCATCTTCACCCACGACCACCTAGGCCCATCGACGCACCAGCAGATTGGTCTGTACGCGACCGTGTTGGCGGAACCGGCCGGTTCGACCTGGTTCCACGCCGAAACCGGTGAGCCTCTGTACAGCGGCGCGCGTCAGGACGGCGGGCCGACCTCGTGGCAAGCGGTGATCAACACCGGCGACCTCGATGGCGACGGCAAGAACGACAGCTTCCGCGAGTTCTTCCTCGAATACAGCGACTTCCAACACGCCTATGAAGCCGGCGTCTATGTCGGTGCCGGGCCTAACGGAGTGCCGAATGCCCAGGCGTTCCCGGCCACCGCCGACAGCTTCCGCTACGCAATCAATCCGCCAGTGCGCAACAACGCCAGCAATCTGCTTGAAGGCGTGCTGGAAGTGCAGGGCGGTCAGGTCCCGGGCTGCCCGAGCCGGCCATGTCCGCAGGCGATCTCGGTGGATGATCCGGGCATGTTCGTCGTCAACTATCGCAACGAACCGCTGGCCCTGCGCGTGTACGACCCGAACAAGGTCGGCCCGGACGGCAAGCGCGGCATGCAGGCCGACGGCCTCGGTGGCGATCTGTCGTTCGCCATGCAAAGCCGTACCGACCGCGCAATTCCGGCAATGAATCTGGCGCCGAATCTGCTCACTTCGGCGACCGGACCCACCGGCGGCACCACGCTGTTCCCGCCACACATCAACAAGGGCGGTGCCGAGCCGGGCGATCCGTTCACGCCGATGCTGCGCACCTATACCGGCGACAACGTGCGGCTGCGGGTGCATGCCGGCGGCCATGAAGAAGAGCACAACGTCACCCTGCACGGCGTGAAATGGCTGCAGAGCGGTTCCGGTTTCGGCAACAGCTCCAACTCCGGCTGGCGTGCGTCGCAAATGATCGGCATCTCCGAGCAGATGGGCTTTATTGCGCCGGTGTCGATGCTGTCCAGTTCGGCGGCGACCACGGGCGACTATCTGTACTCGATGGACGCTTCGATCGAAGGCTACTGGAGCGGAATCTGGGGGGTGATGCGCAACTACACCGCCAAACGCGCCGACCTGTTCGCCATCCCCAACAACCCGAATCCGGCGGGCATGCGCAACACCGTGGCGTTCGAAGGCAGTTGCCCACGGATCAGCGCCAACCCCAACGGTATCGGCACGCGGCCGACGGTGCAGCGCAACTATGAAGTGGTCGCGGCGCTGGCCAACGATATTCTTGGCAATACGCTGGGCCTGACCATCGGCGACCCCGAAGGACTCGGCCAGCATGTCGGCGGGCCGCTGAATCCGGCGGGTGGCACCCTGGTGCTGAACTCGCGCACGGTGAGCATTCCACAAGTCACCGTGACCGATCCGGAGGATGGCGAAACCATCACCATCGGCGGCCAGAGCGGGCCGCTGCATGACCCGACCGCGATCCTCTATGTGCGTAAATCCGATCTCGATCCGGTGAGTGGCAAGCTCAAACCCGGCATTCCGGTCGAACCGCTGGTGTTGCGTGCAGCGGCAGGGGACTGCATCAACATCACGTTGGAAAACCGTCTGCCGAGCGTGATGCCCGACCTGACGCAAACCGCAGTGATGCAAGGCATGGTCAAGCGTGATCGCAACAGCGGTCTGGGTTCGACCACCTTCAGCAACAACCTGATGCGGCCGTCCAGCCACGTCGGTCTGCACGCACAGTTGCTGGCATATGACATCACCAAATCCGACGGTGCCAACGTCGGCGCCAACCCGATCCAGACCGTGCCACCGCGCGTCGGCAACAGCGGCGCGTACCCGACCCGTACCTATCAGTACTACGCCGGGCACCTGGAGCGTGAAGGCAAACCGGTGACGCAACTGGGCCGCAGCGTCGACAACATCAACGCCACGGCGGTGGAGTTCGGCGGGCTCAACTTCACTCCGGCGGACGTGATCAAGCAACCGCAAAAAGGCCTCGGTGGGGCGATGAGCATCCTGCCGATCGGCGCGACCTGGGTTGATGATGCGCGCAAGGTCAACGCCACGGTGACGGCGCCAGGGCAAACCAGCTACCGCGACTTCGCGATGGTCTGGCACAAGGCGTTGAACACCCGTTGGGCCAATGGTCGGCCGGTGGAAGGGATTGCTGCTGAAGGCTTCGGCGTGCCGACTGATCCACAGGACAACTCGAGCATGGCGATCAACTACAAGACCGAGCCGCTGTGGTATCGCTTCGGCCTCGCCCCCGACGCGCCGTTTGGTCATGCCGATGGCGCGGGTTATGGCGACATGACCAACGCGCACATGGCCTACAGCAATGCGCTGGTCGGCGGTGATCCGCAGACACCGGTGCTGTATGCCAAACCGGGGCAACCGTTCCGCACGCACATTTTGATGCCGAGCGGTGGCAGTCGCGGCACCACGTTCCAGCTCGACGGGCACGTCTGGTCGGTGAACCCATTCCAGGCCGAGAAGAGCGACACCGGTGGTTATCCGATGGGCTCGCCGGGCGTGGGCTCGGTGCGCTTCGGCTACAACCCGATGTCGATGTACATCGGCGCCCACGAAAGCATCCTGCCGGCCGCGCACTTCAGTTTCATGATCCCGAGCGCCGGCGGTAGCAATGCAATACCGGGCGATTACCTGTTCCGCGACTACGGCGCCTACGGCAACACCTCAGGGTTATGGGGCTTGCTGCGCGTGACCAACGAACCGGAACCGGCGCCGCCAAGCCAGTAGGTACAACGGTAATGCCCCGGCGGATGCAAATCCCTGTGGGAGCGAGCCTGCTCGCGAAGAGGGCGGCACATGCAACAGGTGTGTTGGCTGACAGACCGCTTTCGCGAGCAAGCTCGCTCCCACAGTGGGCAGTGGTGGCAGTGAGGGAGTGGGATGTATGCAAATCCCTTGTGGGAGCGAGCTTGCTCGCGAATGGGAGCAACCCGGTTTTTGAGGGTGAGGCGGATGACGCTTTCGCGAGCAGGCTCGCTCCCACATGGGGGGCGGTGTTTTGCCAGGTGAAGAGGTAGGGGAGAGTCAGATGAACAGGATCATCAACATCATCGGTATTTGCTCGCTGGTCATGGCCGGGGCGTTGCTGACGCTGAGTGAGATTGCGCTGGCGAAAACTGTTGGCGAGCAATCGCTGAAGCGTGACGGTGTGGCGGTGGATTTCAACCTCAAGCCACTGGCCGCTGACGGCAAGCTGCGCGAAGGCGAATTCGCCGATGTGCAATTCCGCGTCACTGACAGCGCCTCCGGCCAGCCGTTGTCCGGCGTGGCGCCGGGCGCCTGGGTCGATCCGCAGACCCTCGCCGCCGATCAGGCCCAGGGCCGTGACCAGAGCTGCAAGGCCCGGGTCGGGGTGTTCCTCAAATCCAACATCGGCGCACGGCCATTGCTCGACCTCAACAGCTATTTCCTGCTGGTGATGAACCGCGACGCGAGCATCGCCGTGGTCGATCCATCTGTGTCAGTAGGCGGTATCACCAGCACCCTCGCGCGGATCGAACTCAAACAACCGCCGATGGACTGGGTCACGCCCAAAGACAACAAACGCGTCTTCGTTTCCATGCCGACAGCGGGCGAAGTTGCCGTCATCGACAGTGAGCAATTCAAAGTCATCGACTCGATCAGCACCGGCAGCCAACCCGTACGCGTTGCGCTGCAACCGGACGAACGCCTGCTCTGGGTCGGCAACAATGCGAGCAAAACCGAAGAGTCCGGCGTCACCGTGATCGACAGCCAAAGCCTCAAACCTCTCAAACATCTGCAGACCGGGCGCGGCCACCACGAAATCAGCTTCAGCAAGGACAGCCGCTTCGCCTTCGTCAGCAACCGCGACGACGGCACTTTAAGCGTGATCGATATCGCCAGTCTGACCATCGTCGAGCAGATCAAAACCGGCGCCCATCCGTTGTCAGTCGCCTATTCAGCCCTGTCCGGCGCGGTCTACGTCGCCGACGGCAAGGACGGCACCGTCACTGTGATCGACGCCAGCACCCACGACATTCGCCGGGTGATCAAACTGCAACAAGGCCTCGGCCCCATGGGATTCAGCGCCGACGGCCGCTTCGGCGTGGTGCTCAACACCGTGGAAAACCGCGCCAGCGTGATCGATGCCGCCACCAACAGCGCCATTCACGACCTGGATGTCAGCGCTGAACCCTACCAAGTGGTATTCACCCAGGCCTACGCCTACATCCGCGGACTGGCTTCGCCAAAAGTCACCATGATCAACTTGTCCTCGCTCGGTGAAGGTCGCCAGCCGATCAGCCAGGGTTTTGAAGCCGGTCCGCAAGCGCCGCGTATGGCCGGGGATTTACCACTCGCCTCAAGCCTGGCGGTCTCGCGCGACGACAACGCAGTGTTCGTGGTCAACCCGGTCGACAACACCACTTACTTCTACGCCGAAGGCATGAACGCGCCGATGTCCGGTTACCCCAACCGTGGCCAGATCGCCCGCGCCGCCATGGTCATCGACCGCAGCCTGCGCGAAGTCTCGCCGGGCCTCTACAGCGCCAGAGTAAAACTGCCGGCAGCGGGGCGTTTCGACGTCGCGTTCCTGCTCAATCAACCGAACATCATTCATTGCTTTAACGCGCAGATCGAAACCAATATCGCCCTGCTAAAACATGTCGGCGCACCGAAAGTCGAGTTCCTCCTCGACAAGACCGCCGTGGCACTCAACGACCCCTACGTCGTGCGCTTCCGCATCGTTCAGGGCAAAGACAAAACGCAGCGCAGCGGCGTCAAAGACGTGCAGCTGCGCTACTACCTCGCGCCCACCTCGCACCCCCGCGAAGTGGCGGCGCTGGAAGTCGCCGACGGCGTGTACGAAGCGCCGATCACCCTCGACCGCAGCGGCGCCTGGTACCTGCATGTGCGCGCGGCGTCGCTGGGCGCCGGTTTCGATGACAAGACCTTTGCCAGTGTTCGGGTAGCCCCCGGCCAGGCCCGTTGAAGAGGAGTTTCGACATGAACCGATTCGCATCCACTGGCCTGCTGACCCTGTGCCTGTTGAGCCTTGGCATCCAATACGCCAACGCTCACTCGGCAGACGAACACGCTGGGCACAAAGCCCCGGCCAGCAACACGCAAGAACACACTCAGGTGAAGTTCGCCAATGTGCCGCTGATCGACGAAACCGGCAAAACCGTACGCCTGGAACAAGACCTGGTGCAGGGCAAAATCGTCGTTATGAGCTTCATCTACACCAGTTGCACCACGGTCTGCCCGGTGGTTTCGTCGATCATGGGCAAGGTGCAGAAACAACTCGGCGCGCGCGTCGGCAACGAAGTGCAACTGGTGTCGATCAGCATCGATCCGCAGCGCGATGACCCGAAACGCCTGCAGGATTACGCCCGAACCTTTCAGCGCGGACCGGGATGGAGCTGGCTGACCGGTTCGCCGCAGTCGATCAACGAAACCCTCAAAGGCCTCGGCAGTTTCAGCGGCGACTTCAAGAATCACCAGCCGTTGATCCTCGTCGGCGACGGCAACAATCGTCACTGGATGCGTTATTACGGCTTCACCGACCCGGCGCTGCTGGCCAAGGAAGTGGAAAAACTCAGCGGCCTGCGCACCCACGCCAAACACACCGCCATCGCCATGGAGCAACAGCCATGAGACTGCTCGACTGGATTTCCCTGAGCGTGTGTTTCTGGATCTTCAGCAACGTCGCGTTCGCCCACGAAGGTCACGTTTCAGAACCGCCAGCGGCTGTTGCTGCCGCGCCGGCCAAAGGCACCCACGACGCAAAAACCTGGTTCACCGACACGCCGTTGCAGGATCAGAACGGCGAGACGTTGCGCTTCTACAGCGACGCACTGCAAAACCGCATAGTGCTGCTCAACGTGATCTTCACCAGTTGCACCGATGCCTGCCCGCTGATCACGCAAAAGCTCAAGGAAGTCCGCGAGTTGTTGGGCGACAAGGCGCCGGACATCACCTTTATTTCCCTTACCAGTGACCCGCTGCGCGACACGCCGGCGGTGCTCAAGGCTTACACCTTGAAGCAGGGTTCCGATGACCCTCATTGGCTTTTTCTTACCGGCGACAAAGCGCAGATGGACCTGGTATTGAGTCGCATCGGCCAGATCGTGCCGACGCCCGAGCAGCATTCCACGCAGTTGATCGTCGGCGATGTCGCCAATAAACGCTGGAGCAAGATCCGTCCTGACGCCCCGGCTGCCGCCATTGCCCAGCGCTTGCAGTTGCTGACAATGCCTGTGGCCGGTCGCTGAGCCCGCGCCATGAAACGCTGCCGCGTCCTCACCCTGATCCTGCTCGCCGGCGTCAGCCTTGGCCCGAGCGCTGCGCCGCTGACACCCGAAGAGGCGGCGGGAAAACGCTTGTACCGCCAAGGCTTGTCGGCCAGTGGCGAGGCGATCATGGCGCGGGTCGGTGCGGCGGACGTGTTGCTGCCGGCGACCAGCCTGCCGTGCGCCAATTGCCATGGCGCCGACGGCCTCGGGCGACCGGAAGGCGGGGTACGCCCGCCGCCGCTAAACTGGGCGCGACTGACCAGCACCTACGGTCAGCAACAGGTCAACGGGCGCAGCTATCCGGCGTACACCGAAAGCTCGCTGGCGACCGTCATCGAGCAGGGCCGCGATCCCGGCCACAATCGGCTCGACCCGAGCATGCCGCGCTTTGTGCTGTCGATGAAAGATCAGCGCAACCTCACCGCCTATCTCAAACGCCTCGCCGATGAACGCGACCCCGGCCTCGATGCCGAGACTTTGCACCTGGGAACCTTGCTGCCCAGCCAAGGCCCGTTGGCCGAGGAGGGCGCGACAGTGGCAGCGGTGCTCAATGGCAGCGTCGCGCGCATCAATCAGGCTGGCGGCATCCATGGCCGGCAATTGCGCCTTACGGTGATCGACCCCGGCCCGGATCGCGCCAGTGCCGAACAAGCCTTGCAGCAGTTGATCGAGCAGGAGCAGGTGTTCGCCCTGATCGCACCGCTGGCACCGGCCCTAGACAGCGAACTGGGGCCGCGTCTGGAACAGGCCGGCGTGCCGCTGATTGGCGCCTTGTCATTGCTCGGATCGATTCAGGCCAGTCCGCAGATTTTCGAGCCGCTGCCGGGCTTGCGCGAGCAACTGATCGCCCTGGCCGATTACGCCACGGCAAGCCTGCGTGTGCTGCAAGGGCCGACGCTGATTGCCTATCCCGATGACCCTGCACAAACGCTGGCCGCGCAAAACCTCGGCCAGTATTTACAGGATCACGGCTGGCAAAAAGTCCATCTGCAAGCCTACGACCCGACGGCGGATGCGCTACCGCTGGGCTCGCGCTCAGTGTTCTATCTGGGCAACGGCGGTGGCTTCAGTCGTCTGGCGACGCGGCTGCAAAGCGCCGGGCAAGTGCCTTACCTGTTTGCCGCCTCTAGTCAGGTGGCGGGTGATCTGCTGCAAGTCCCCGACGGATTCACCCGACGGGTGTTTCTCGCCTATCCGTTCGTGCCCAGCGACTGGACCCAGACCGGGCGCATGGCCCTGACGTTACTGCGTGAAGGCCAAGGCCTCGGCGCCCAGCACGCGGTGCTGCAAGTCGGCGCCTATGCCTCGATGTTGCTGCTCAGCGAAGGCATGAAGCAGGCCGGCCGCGACGCCAGCCGGGAAAAACTGGTGGCGGCGCTGGAAGGCCTGCACGACTTCGACACCGGCCTGACTCCGCGCCTGAGCTTCGGCCCCGGTCGGCGTCTGGGCTTGAGCGGCGCCCATGTGGTCACCGTGGATTTGCCCGATCAGCGCTTCTATCTGGTCGCACCCTATAAACCGATTGCTGCCAGCCCCTGAACGGAGGGCCCGATCATGAAACTCGTAACGCTGCTATGGCTGCTGACCGGCTGGTTGCCGCTGGCGTGGGCCAATAACGAGCCGGCCGTGGCGCGGGTCAACGGCGAGGAAATTTCCGGGTTTCGCTTCGAGCGTTTCTTTGCCGAATACCTGGAAGATCAGGGCCGTGCGGTAACCAGCATTCGCAGTCCCAAGGCCTACAAGGAACTGCGTCAGGCGGCGTTGCAAATGCTGATCGACAAAGAATTGCTGTGGCAGGAATCGCAGAAGCGTGGCCGGCAGATCGACGAGCAAGCGCTGCGTCAGCAAATCGAGCAAACCCGCATGGCCATCGGCGGCGCGGATAAATTCGTCCGGCGCTTGCAGGACGCCGGTTTCGATGAGGCGTCCTTCACCGAGTACACCCGCCGCGAGTTGGCGGCGCAGCAGATGTTCGCCGAGCTGATCCGCGCTAATACCTTGCAACCCCGCCACCTGTTGATTCGTGTGCCCGCGCAAGCCGATGCAGCCACAGTGGCTCAAGCGCGTCTACGCTTGATGCAAATGCGCGCCTCGATTGCCGGAGGGGCGAGTTTTGCCAGCGATCCGGTACGTTCACCGTTCGGCTGGCATGTGATTTATTTGCCGAACCACTTGGAGGCCGCCGATGTCCCAGATTTGCAGGGGCTGGATACAGTCAGGGCAGAGCTCGCCCGACAGCAACAGACCCAGGCTCGTCGCCAAGTGCTCGCGCAATTACGGGTGCAGAACAGGATCGAACGAATTGACGACGACTGAAGGTTCCCCCCCAATAGTGGGGAATGGCTTCGATGCCCATTCAGGTGCTTCCCCGTTTCTGGGGAACGGGGTACCGGGACGAGCGGGCATTGTCATTAATTTCAAGGACATGAAGACATAAAATTACCGGCACTCAGCCTGGCATGAAGTGTGCGTTACCGATGGTAAGGCGCACTCTCAGGGCGGGGTCATCGGACCTGCTGTTTCAAGGAGTCGACCTTGGTTAACAAAGTACTGGTTGTCGAAGACGAACAGCTGCTTGCACAGAACCTTCAGGATTATCTGTCGGCGCAGGGGCTGGACGTCGCGATTGCACATGACGGAGCGACGGCTATCGGTTTGGCCGAAACCTTAGCCCCCGACGTGCTGGTGTTCGATTACCGCTTGCCCGATATGGAAGGCTTTCAGGTGCTCGACGCAGTCCGCCAGAACAGGACGTGCCATTTTGTGCTGATTACGGGTCACCCGACCGCTGAAGTCTGTGAGCGGGCGCGGCAACTGGGAGTCAGCCACATCCTGTTCAAACCGTTTCCATTGGCGGAACTGGCGCGGGCGGTCTGCGACCTTCTGGGCATCAAGCGTGAAGCGAAACCCGGTGCGAGCCCTTCCGAAGGGTTTGTCGAACGACGCCAGAGCAGGACCGAGAGCTTCCCGTTGCAGTTGTACGATGGCAGTTGGGTGTTGGCGGATCGGCGACGACAGTTGCACGCCATGGCACCGGACGACGATCAAATGCTCACCGGGGAGTAATGGCGCGAACAGACGTTCCGGCACTTGCCGCCAAGGTTTGCCGCGCCGACAGGGCTCTGAGCCCCGGTTGGAGAGCAAGCCATGGAACGTCTGTCCGTTGTCGTCGAACCGCTGTTGGCCGAAAGCGCGCCAGAACGCTTTTCCAGTGAACAGCTTGCCCAGGCCCGGGCGCGGGCCGCCACCTCCGGCGAACGCGTCCTCGATGCCCTCGGCGTACTCTGTGAACTGGCGCCGATGCCGTTCATTCACACCCTCGGCGCCACCCTGCATTACCCGGTGCTCGACACCGACAGCCTGTTTGCCGCGACGCCGGTGTTCGACCGGGTCACCCTCGCACAATGTCTGAAACGCGAATTCATCCTGCTGCGCCACAACGACGAAGTGATCGGCGTGTTTGCCGACCCCTTCGACTCGGCGCGGCTGGCCTGGATCGACGATTGCCTACACGGCGCTCCGCTGCATCTGGTGCACGCCGATGACCTCAAGGCCTATCTGGCCCGCCACGAAGAAAGCTTCCACGCCGTCGAATCGCTGAACGCCCAGGGCGACACCCACCACGAAATCGACACCCTGCAAAGCCTGTCGCTGACCAGCATCAGCGAAGACGCCAGCAGCGTGGTGAAACTGGTCAACTCGACCCTCTACGACGCGCTGAAAATGCACGCCAGCGACATTCACCTCGGCACCACCGGCAACGGTCTGGTGATCAAGTACCGCATCGACGGCGTGCTCAACAACATCAGCAAAGTCCAGGGTACGGAGTTCTCCGAGCAGGTGATCTCGCGGGTCAAGGTCATGGCCGAACTGGACATCGGCGAGAAACGCGTGCCACAGGACGGTCGTTTCAAGATCGGCATCAGCGGCCGCCAGATCGACTTTCGCGTATCGATCATGCCGAGCATCTTTGGCGAAGACGCCGTGCTGCGGGTGCTCGACAAACAGGATCTCGCCGACAAGGTCTGCGGCGTGCAATTGCAGGCGCTGGGCTTTGAAGATGAAACCCTGCGCCAGTTGCGCCGCCTCGCCGCCGAACCCTACGGCATGGTGCTGGTCACCGGCCCGACCGGCAGCGGCAAGACCACCACGCTGTACGCGATGATCACCGAGATCAACCACGGCGTGGACAAGATCATCACCATCGAAGACCCGGTCGAATATCAACTGCCGGGCGTCCTGCAAATTCCGGTCAACGAGAAAAAAGGCCTGACCTTCGCCCGGGGTTTGCGCTCGATCCTGCGCCACGACCCGGACAAGATCATGGTCGGCGAAATCCGTGATCCGGACACCGCGCAGATCGCCGTGCAATCGGCACTCACCGGTCACCTGGTGTTCACCACCATCCACGCCAACAACGTCTTCGACGTGATTGGCCGTTTCACGCAAATGGAAATCGACCCCTACAGCCTGGTTTCGGCGCTCAACGCGATTCTCGCCCAGCGCCTGATCCGGCTGGTGTGCGCCAGTTGCAGCGCGCCGGTCAATCCGAGCGATGAAGAGCTGCGCGCCTCGGGCCTCGATCCGCAGAAAGTCGATCATTACCACTTCGTCCACGGCAAGGGCTGCGGCCATTGCCGGGGCAGCGGTTATCGCGGGCGCACGGCGATTGCCGAACTGCTGCACCTCGACGACGAGCTGCGCCAGATGATCGTCGAGCGCCAACCGATCAAACAAATCAAAGCCCTGGCCTGCGCCCGTGGTTTGCGCCTGCTGCGCGAATCGGCGCTGGAGCTGGTGGAACAAGGTCGCACCACGCTGGAGGAGATCAATCGTGTCACATTTATCTCGTGAACGTTTTGTCGCCGTGCTCGGCGCCAGCGATGTTGGCCTCGGCCAGCGGCGCGGCAGCGACACCCTGTGGCTGGGCAGCGTCGGTTACATCGACGAAGGCTTCCAGAGCTACGCGGTGGCGCTGGACACCCTCGATCGCCTGCTCGGTGAACACGCCGGCGCCGGTGCCGAATTGAGCGTGGTCATCTCCGGGCATTTCAGCCGTTTCTGCCTGGTGCCATGGAGCGCGCAGATCAGCAGCCCTGAAGAACTGCGTGGTTTCGCCCAACTGTGTTTCGAAGACCTGTTCGGTGCACCAACCCAGCCGTGGAGTCTGGTGCTGTCCGCCGAGCCGGCCGGTTACGACCGCATCGCCAGTGCCTTGCCGCAAGACTTGCTCGAACGCCTGCGCACGCTGGTCAGCGGTCGTGGTCTGCGCCTGCGCTCGGTGCAGCCATACCTGATGGCGGCGTTCAACCGCTTCGACAAAAGTCTGGATGCCGGCGACTTCCTCTTTGTTGTCGCCGAGCCGCAACGCAGCGTGTTGTTGCTGGCGAGGGAAGGGCGCTGGGCTGGCGTGCGTTCGGTCGGCGGCAGCGACAGCGATGCCGCGTTGAATGCGCTGATCGCTCGCGAACGGCAGTTGCAAGCCTCGACCAGCGAACGCGGGTTCAACGTGTATCTGCATGCCCCGGCGCGCCTCGATGCGCATCCGGACGTGGCGGGTGTGCAGTTGCGCACCCTTGAAGACGACGCGATGACTGTGCGTGACGGCTTGTACGTCATGTCCCGGGCGGTGGCCTGACATGCGCGCGCTCAATCTCGACTTCCAGCCACGTCCTCGTTCCGGCCCATTAGGTTGGAGTTTGCTCGGCGGCGGCGTGCTGCTGGCGCTGCTGTGCTTCGGCGTGCAACAGCACCTCGACGCACACACCGAACAGCAACAAGGCCACCTGCAAACCACCCAGCGTCAGCTCACTGGCGACAGCGGCGCCAAGTCCACCCTGAGCCCGGCAGAAACCCGCGAGCAGGCGCAAAACCTCGCCGAAATGCGCAAGGTCTCGCAGCAACTGCGCCGGCCGTGGGAACGCCTGTTCGCCATGCTCGAAGCGATGCCGCGCGATGACGTCGCGCTGCTGAGCCTGACCCCGGATGCACGCAAAGGTCAGGTGCGCATCAGCGCCGAAGCGCGGGATCTGCAAGCGATGCTCGATTTCCACAAACGTCTGGAAGCCAGCGACGAGCTGTCCGACGTGTCGCTGCTCAGCCACGAAATCGTCGTCAAATCGCCGGAACAACCGGTGCAATTCAACCTGTCGGCGACTTGGGAGATGGGCGATGCGAATCCCTAGACTGATCGTCCACGAATACCTGCAAGGCCTCGGCATTCCGGGCCTGGCCGGGCTGGCGCTGCTGCTGGTCGCCGTGGCTTGGGCACTCGGTGGTTTGCTGCCGGGCTGGCAATCGTTGCAGCACTTGAGCCAACAGACTCAGGAAGCCACCGAGTACCTGGCCAAGGTTGAAGACGGCAGCATCGCACCGCCGGTGGTGCCGCAGCGTCAACTGGACGACTTCCGCAACAAACTCCCGGCGCAGCCGCAAGCCACGATCGCCATCGACCGCATCTACGCACTCGCAGCCCAGGAGCACATCACCCTGGCACGCGGCGAATACGCCCTCGGCGTCGACCCGAAAACCCATCTGGCGCGCTATCAGATCCTTCTGCCAGTGCGCGGCAGCTACCCGCAGCTGCGCCGCTTCGTACACGCCTTGCTCGGCCAGTTGCCGGCAGTGGTGGTGGAAGACCTCGAATTGCAACGCAAGAAGATTGGCGACACCGACCTCAATGGCCGGATCCGTATGACCCTTTACCTGTCGAGGTCGTGATGAATACCAAGCGCGTGACAGGGTGGGTAGCGTTCTTCGGCGTGGCGGCCGCGCTGGCGTGGTTGCCGGCGTATTTCTCGCCAAGCGAAGACGTCGATTCCAATGAAGTGGCCGTCGCTACGCCGGGGAAAACCCGGGGCGCGCTGCCGGCCAGCAGCGCCAAGGCCAAGGATGCGCCAATCAAAGACCTCAGCCCGGCCGGCGACCTGTTCGCCGCCAAATCCTGGAAGGCCGCGCCAACCCTGGCCACGGTCACCGAACAAGCGATCAACCCGGTCACAGTGGTGCAAGCCCCGAGCCTGCCACCGTTGCCGTTTCAGTTCGTCGGCCGGCTGCACGACCGCAGCGACCTGCAAGTGTTTTTGCAGAACGGCGAAAAGATCTACGTCGTGCGCAACGGGGATGTGATCGACGACACCTGGAAGATCACCGGCATTTCCGATGTGGAATTGAGCCTGGTTTACCTGCCTTTGCATTTGTCGCAGACCCTGTCTGTGGGGAGTACGCAATGAACCGTTCCCGTTTGCTGATGAGCCTCGGTCTGTGTGCCGGGCTGGCCGCGTGCAGCTCTGCGCAAGTGGCCAACAAGGAAGCCGCCGACCTGATTGAACAGGGTCAGTACGAGGCGGGACTGGCCCGAATCGAAGAAGGCCTGCGCGAGAACCCTCGCGACACCGAATTGCATCTGCTGCTCAACACCGGTCGGGCCAAGGCGATCACGGCGTTGCTGACCGCCGGCGACACCGACCGTTCGCGTCGCGATTTTACCTCGGCGCGCACTGCATACATGCGTGTGCTGACCATCGAGCCGAACAACCGCCGCGCCCAGGATGCCTTGAAGCAGATGGAATACCTGCGCAGCATGGACGAGAAACTCGAGCTGGCCCGGGGCGACCTGCGCCGTGGCGACATCTATGGCGCTGATCGTCAGGTCAAACAGATCCTCGAACTCGACCCGGCCAACCAAGGCGCGCTGGAGCTGCAAGGCAATATTCGTCTGGTGCAGAGCCGCAACGTGATTGCCTATCCACAACTGCGCACCAAGCTTGATCGTCCGGTGACCCTGGAATTTCGCGACGCCAACCTCAAGACCATTTTTGAAGTGCTGTCGCAGGTTGCCGGGCTGAATTTCATCTTCGACAAAGACCTGCGCCCGGACATGAAAGCGACGATCTTCGTGCGTGACGTGCGCATCGAAGACGCCGTGACCTTGCTGCTGCAACAGAACCAGTTGCACCAGAAAGTGGTGAACGAAAACACCTTGCTGATCTACCCCGATTCGCCGCAGAAAGTGAAGGATTACCAGGAACTGGTGATGCGCACCTTCTACCTGACCAGCATCGACGCCAACACCGCGCTGAACATGGTGAAAACCATGCTCAAGACCCGCGACGTGTTCGTCGACGAACGCCTCAATACCCTGACCATGCGCGACACCGAAGACGCCGTGCGCATGGCCGAGAAACTCCTGCAATCGCAAGACCAGTCCAACCCCGAAGTGGTGCTCGAAGTGGAGGTGATGGAAGTCGCCACCCAGCGCATTCTCGACCTAGGCCTGCAATGGCCGAGTACCTTCGGCGTGGTTAACAGCGATGGTTCGCCGGTCACCCTGTTGGGCCAACTCAAAGGCATCAACTCTGACCGCATCTCCATCGGCCCATCGCCGCAAGCCAAGATCAACGCGCAGGACAACGACATCAACACCCTCGCCAGTCCGGTGATTCGCGTCAGCAACCGCGAGCAGGCGCGTATCCACATCGGGCAGCGCGTACCGATCATCAGCGCCACCTCGGTGCCGTCGACACAGGGCCCGGTGATCACCGAAAGCGTGACCTATCTGGATGTCGGTCTGAAGCTCGAAGTGACGCCCACCGTGCATTTGAACAACGAAGTGGCGATCAAGATCGCGCTGGAAGTGAGTAACGCCACGCCGCTGGAACCGACCCGTCAGGGCACGATCCCGGTGCAGGTCGATACCCGCAACGCGCAGACCTCGCTGCGTCTGCACGACGGCGAAACGCAGATCCTCGCCGGACTGGTGCGCAACGATCACGGTGCTACCGGCAACAAGATTCCGGGCCTCGGCGACATTCCCGGGCTGGGCCGCTTGTTCGGCAGCAACAAAGACACCATCGGCAAATCCGAACTGGTGCTGTCGATCACCCCACGGATCGTGCGCAACCTGCCGTATCAGAGCCCGTCGGACATGGAGTTCTCCACCGGCACCGAAACCAGCATGCACATCCAGGCACCGGATCGTTCGCGGAGTTACGTGATGCCGTCGCCTGCCGCTCAGCCGCGTGCCGTCGGTGAATCGGCCGTGGCCACCACCCGCGTCACCGTCGAGAAGCCTTGATCATGAACGCCTCCCAACGCGGTTTCACCCTGATCGAAGTCGTGGTGACGCTGGCCCTGATCGGCCTGTTGGCGAGCATGGCCGCGCCGCTGACCGAGACCCTGGTGCGGCGTGGCAAGGAGCAGGAATTGCGCAACGCGCTGTACCAGATTCGCGATGCCATCGACGCCTACAAACGCGCCTTCGATGCCGGGTACATCGAGAAGTCGCTGAACAGCAGCGGCTACCCGCCGAACCTGAAAGTGCTGGTCGAAGGCGTGCGCGATGTGCGCAGCGCGAAGGGTGCCAAGTTCTACTTTTTGCGCCGCATCCCGCGCGATCCGCTGGTGCCGACCAAACGTGATGATGAAGGGGGTTGGGGCGTGCGCGCCTACGACAGTTCGGCTCAGAACCCGCGCGATGGCGAGGACGTCTTTGACGTCTACTCCCACGCCCGGGGCAAGGGCCTCAACGGCATCGCCTACCGCGAGTGGTGAACCTCATGCGCCGGGAAAAAGGTTTTACCTTGCTGGAGTTGATGGTGGTGATGGCGATCATCGCCACGCTGATGACCATCGCGCTGCCGCGCTATTTCAACAGCCTCGAAGCGTCGAAGGAAACCACGCTGCGTCAGAGCCTGTCGGCGATGCGCGAGGCGCTGGATCACTTCTACGGCGACACCGGCCGTTATCCGGATTCCATCGAGCAACTGATTGAACAACGTTATCTGCGCAACGCGCCACTCGATCCGATCACCGAACGCAAAGACCAGTGGGTGCTGATCGCGCCACCGGACGGTGTGGCGGGCGGCGTGGCCGACATCAAAAGCGGTGCTACCGGGAGGGCGCGTGATGGCAGCCAGTATTCCGAGTGGTAACCGCGCGCAGCAGGGTGGCTTCACTTACCTGGGCGTGCTGTTCCTGATCGTGGTGATGGGCATGGGCCTGGCCAGTGCCGGTGAATTGTGGTCGACCGCTTCGCGCCGCGACCGTGAACGCCAGTTGCTCTGGGTCGGCACCCAATATGCCCAGGCGCTGCGCAGCTACTACCGCAGTTCGCCGGGACTGGCGCAGTACCCGAAAGAGTTGGTCGACCTGCTCGACGATCAGCGTTTTCCAGAAGCGAAACATCATTTGCGTCAGCTTTATCCGGACCCGATCGGTCAGGGTGAATGGGCAGTACAACGCGGTTTCGATGGACGCATCACGGGTCTCAATAGCCCGTCGACCGAGCTGCCGTTGAAGCAAGCGGACTTCCCGACGCAGTGGTCGGATTTCGACGGCATGCAGCGTTATTCGGACTGGCAGTTCGTCGCGGAAAAAGCCTTTCTTGAGGGCACTAATGGCCCGGCCAAAGGCCAGTCGAATTTGCCGCAGGCATTGCAGCCATGACTCGTCAGTGGTGGTGCGCGCTGGTCCTCACCGCTGTGGCGTGCTGCGCCAGTGCCGGTGAAGAAGACGAAATGATGGGCTTCATCGTCGACGACACGATCTCGCACATCGGCCACGACTTTTACTACTCGTTCAGTGAACGCCTGCGCGACACCAGCCCGATGGATTTCAACCTGGTGGTGCGCGAGCGGCCCGACGCGCGCTGGGGCAGCCTGGTGACCGTGGAATATCAGCAACGCCTGGTTTATCGGCGCTTCCTGCCGCCGAACACCGTGGAACTGAAGGACGAGGCCTACGCGGCCGCCGACTGGGTTCGACGCCAGGTTGTCCAGCGCAAGCTGGAGGCTCTGTTGCAGGACACCACCGACCTTGAGAAGGACGAACTATGAACAGCACAACGTTCTCACGGCGCAGCGGATTCTGGATCTCGGGGTTGTTGATCGGGCTCGCCAGCGCTGCCGCTGTCCAGGCCACTGAACTGGTCTACACGCCGGTCAACCCGTCGTTCGGCGGCAATCCGCTCAACGGCACCTGGTTGCTCAACAACGCGCAGGCGCAAAACGATCACGACGATCCGGACCTGAAAAGCCGTTCGAGCGTGGCCGGCACCTCGGCGCTGGAGCGCTTCACCAGTCAATTGCAATCGCGGCTGCTAGGGCAGTTGCTGGACAACATCTCCACTGGCAATACGGGGAGCCTGTCCACCGACTCTTTTATCGTCAACGTCATCGACGACTCCGGGGCACTGAGCATTGAAGTGACCGATCGAGCGACCGGTGAGGTTTCGGAAATTCAGGTGAACGGCCTCAACCCATGACGGGCTGACGGTTCCGGGGAGTGATGGACATGAAAAGAATAATCGCGTTAGGGCTGCTGTTGGCGACATTACAAGGGTGCAGTCTGCGTGAGCCGATGTCGGCCGAGCAGGACACCGAAACCCCGACCCTGACCCCCAGGGCCTCGACTTACTACGACTTGCTGAAGATGCCGCGACCCAAGGGGCGGTTGATGGCGGTGGTGTACGGCTTCCGTGACCAGACCGGGCAGTACAAGCCGACGCCGGCGAGTTCGTTTTCTACCAGCGTGACCCAGGGCGCGGCGTCGATGTTGATGGACGCGATGCAGGCCAGTGGCTGGTTTGTGGTGTTGGAGCGGGAAGGGCTGCAAAACCTGTTGACCGAGCGCAAGATCATTCGCGCGTCGCAGAAGAAGCCGAATACGCCGGTGAATATTCAGGGTGAGCTGCCGCCGTTGCAGGCGGCGAACATGATGCTTGAGGGCGGGATCATCGCTTATGACACGAATGTGCGTAGCGGTGGGGAAGGGGCGCGGTATCTGGGGATTGATTTGCAGCGTGAGTATCGGGTGGATCAGGTGACTGTGAACTTGCGTGCGGTGGATGTGCGCAGTGGGCAGGTGCTGGCGAATGTGATGACCAGCAAGACGATTTATTCGGTGGCGCGCAGTGCGGGGATTTTCAAGTTTATCGAGTTCAAGAAGTTGCTTGAGGCTGAAGTGGGTTATACGACGAATGAGCCGGCGCAATTGTGTGTTCTGTCGGCGATTGAGGCGGCGGTGGGGCATATGGTGGCGCAGGGGATTGAGCGGCATTTGTGGCAGGTGGCGGGGGACAGTTCTGTGCCTGGGCAGGATGATGTGTTGAATCGGTATTTGACTCAGAACAAGGTTGATCCTGAGGCGGAGTGAGCTGTTGGATCTTTGAGCTTGGCGGCCTGACAGCCGACCAGGCTCTCTCGGTCGAAACCGGTTTAAACCTGTAGGAGTGAGCCTGCTCGCGATAGCTATCTCTCAGACACAGTTGCTATTGCGGATGTACCCAAATCCTTGTGGGAGCTGGCTTGCCAGCGATGGCGGCCTTATAGCCGACCAACCTCTGGCAGATGTATCCAGTTCCAACTGTGGGAGCGAGCTTGCTCGCGAAGGCTTTCTGTCAGGCGGTAGGGTTCTTTCTGATTGAGTACATATCCATTCCTGCGGCAACGGCCACCTAGGGTTTCGCCCTTACGGCGACTCACTTTTTTTACAAACGCCTAAAAAAAGTAAGCAAAAAAACGCTTGCTCCTACGTGCGGCCCGCTCGCTGGGGCTCGGGGTTCCTTCGCTGCGGGATCGATCCGGGCGCAGCGCCTACGGTTTGCTTCGCTGCACCTCCTCTCGCTGTGTTTGGCTGCGCCAAACGGTCGCTGCGCTCCCACGCCCGGATCAATCCCTCCACTCAGCCTTCCGACGTCGCCCGTGGGTCAAGATCAAGAGCTGCAGCCGAGCTAACGCTCATCCTGTTGAGTGGGGCGGCTTTGCCGCTTGGGTTGTACGCACATTAAAACTGTGGGAGCGAGCTTGCTCGCGAAAGCGGCGTGAAAGCCGACCAATCTCTGTTTGAATACACTGAACCAAACTGTGGCTTTCCCTTCGTCACGATTGGGCTTTTTCGGAGGGGTGACGTTAGAATGCCATCACTTTCGCAATTCAAAAGGAATGAATAAGTGCTGATATTGTTCGGGCTGGTGTTTGTGCTGACTGTCGTGTTTGCCGTTTATGGGGTGGTTGGCCTGATAGCGCCGAAGGTATACAGGAACAAAAAAACCGGCAACGTTCCCGGCCGGTTGAGCAGTTTTCTGACGGGGATAATCCTGACGTCGCTGTCCTTCGCTCTTCTGACCTATCTCTCTACCCAGATTCAGCATGCCGGTAGATCTGAGGTGGTGTCCGCCAGCGCCAACCGCAACGCTGCACCTTCAGCGACCTCGTTGGGGCTGACCGCTTCCGAATTCCATGACGCGTTCAACGCTGCCATTGGCCGATACAATAAAAATTATAAAATCGCCGACTTTGAAGTTCGGACAGGCGGAGCCCAGCCGACGTTTTTGTATCAATTGAGCAAGGATCTGCTGATGCAGGGAACCATTGATACGAATGATGCCAACGTAGATGGCGTGACCCTGATGGTTTTTTCGCCGAGCGGCAGCGAGGAAGAACAACGGCAGATATTGACTGTTTTGCTTGCGACGACTGAGGCGCTCAACCCCGACATCCCGGTGGAGGAAAACAAGAAAATCGTCATGGACGTGTTCCATGAGTCTATTGTGAATTTCAACTCCAAGGTGGGCGTCCAGCGGATAGTCGGCGACCTGACTTACTCATCGATCACGCTTGAATACACGGGATTGTGGTTCGTTATCACAAAGAGCAACAAGAGCTGAGTGTTCACCAGCACATAAACATCCGCGACCTCTTCATCAGGAAGTCGCGGGTTACCCGTATCCAATTCCCCGCTATCGCAAAGCGTTTGCCTGGCACCGCCCATCCTTTCTGAATGCAGCCAATCGGTGTGGGTTTTGATTTTTCTTTTCTGTCGCAGCTGCGGTGCGACGATTCGACTTGCCAGCGATGGCGGCCTGACAGGCAACAAATCTCTTCCATCTGCACTCAGTTCCCCTGTGGGAGCGAGCTTGCTCGCGAAGGCTTTCTGTCAGGCGGTGGGGTTCTTTCTGATTGAGTACATATCCATTCCTGCGGCAATGGCCATCTAGGGTTTCGCCCTTACGGCGACTCACTTTTTTTCAAACGCCGGAATGCCGGCCCAGCAAAAAGTAAGCAAAAAACGCTTGCTCCTACGTGCGGCCCGCTCGCTAGGGCTCGGGGTTCCTTCGCTGCGGGATCGATCCGGGCGCAGCGCCTACGGTTTGCTTCGCTGCACCTCCTCTCGCTGTGTTTGGCTGCGCCAAACGGTCGCTGCGCTCCCACGCCCGGATCAATCCCGGAACGAAGCCTTCCGACGTCGCCCGTGGATCAAGATCAAAAGCTGCAGCCGAGCTAACGCTCATCCTGTTGAGTGGTGAGAAGCACGGCGTGCTTGGCTTTTGATCTTCGTAGGAGCTGAGCTTGCTCGCGAAGGCGGCCTGACAGCCACCCAATCTCTTGCTGACAGCACGCGATTCAATTGTAGGAGTGAGCCTGCTCGCGATAGCTATCTCTCAGACACCAGTAGCTATTGCGGATGTACCCAAATCCTTGTGGGAGCTGGCTTGCCAGCGATGGCGATCTATGAGCCGACCAATTCCCGCCGGTTGCTCACATTCACTGTAGGAGCTGCCGAAGGCTGCGATCTTTTGACTCTGATTTTTTAAGATGAATATCAAAATCAAGATCAAAAGATCGCAGCCTTCGGCAGCTCCTACACATGCGTATTTCAATTCGGGATGTTTAAAGGATGTTTCGATTTTGCGGAACCTTCCCACAAGGTTTTCAGGTTGTCCGTCGGACGTCTGGTCTCTAGCCTGTATTCGTCGCTGCCAATTCAGCGACCGGGCGTGGAAACCCGAGTAACTACAGAGCGCACAAGCGCCATTCATAACGTATCCTTGCGCACCTTCACTGTGTGCACTTTGTTATGGCGGCTGTGCGTGGGAGACCTTGTGTCTGCCGGGTTGCCTCTGTCCCGGGTTTCCAACCTGCGTACAGCTGCCACCTATTCGCTTGGAAACCGAATGGGGGGCCAGCTATAACCGTCATACAGGGTAAATAATCATGAAAAAACCAACACCCAACCCCCCAGAATCAGACACCAACACCACATCCCCCTACGCCTCCGTCGACAGCAAAAAACTCCACGAAGCCGCCGACCGTGCCCTCGACTTCTACCTCAACCCCACACCTCACATCATGTCCAGCACCAACGAGCCGGAACCCATGTACCTCGCCAACCCCAGGTACAACACCGAATCCCTGCTGGCCAACGCCAGCGAAACCCTAGGCTCGGCCAGCGAAATGCTGATCAACTTCGCCGCCTCGCTGGAAACTTCACAACGCAAGACAGCATTGGGCATCGCTCAAGTCGTCATGCTGGGCGAACTGGCGGTGAATCAAGCGCTGGATCACGTCGAGTTGAAGGATGGCTGATTGATCGTTCCCACGCAGAGCGTGGGAACGATCAAGAACAGAAACCGCGTTTACACTCAGTCCGGAGGCACCATGGATCCCCTGTTTTCCTCAACCGTTCCAGAGTTCGAAAGCGAAGAACAAGCCGCCAGCTACGACCATTGGCTCTGTGCCAAAGTCCAGAAATCAATCAATGACCCGCGCCCCAGCATTCCGAATGAGCAGGTAATGGCAGAGATGAAGGCATTGATGGCTGAGCTACGAATCAAGCATGAGGCTCGTGAGGCGTTACGCTAGGAGGATCCGGCTGCTACAGGTTGATCGATCCCAATAAAAAACCGCGCTCCTGAAGGCAGCGCGGTTTTTTGTTGATGAATGGCTTAGAAAGAATCGCGTCTCGGATACTCCTGACGCGCATGCAGAACGTTCACGATTTCGATCCGATCTGTCACTCGATAAATGATCAGATAGCTGGAATTTACGACGATCTCCCGAGTGCCGGTGATCCGGCCTGATCGATAGAGATAGGGATGATCAGGAAGATAAGCTATGGCCTTTCCAACTGCCTTCAAGATCTCCTTGGCTGCTTCAACATTCCTTTCGACTATGTATTCGAGCACTGTTACCAGCTTCGCCCGTGCTTCGGGCCTCCACTCAATCGGCCTCGAAACCATTGTCTTTTGCCTTGATCAAGGCATGTATCTCGGCCATTACTTGTTCATGCGAAAGATTCGGGCGCGGATCATCGAGAGACGCTTGTACTTCCGCCCTGAACCAGCGGTCATAGCTCGCAGCCTGTTCTTCAGGATCAAGATCCGAGACGACTGGGCACAGCGGGTCAATCATCTTCGGGTCGATCATGGCACCTCCGGGATCAATGCCTGGAAGTCTATTCGGTAAGGGGAATGTTGTCGTGGTTGTCTGGATGATTTGCACGTCGGTCGAGCTCCGTAGGGTTCAGGTTGTCCCGAAAAATCCTAGTCGCTGCGCTTCCGACGGCCAACCGCTAGACGTGGTAGGAAAACGTGCAGCTTTGCCATAAACCATTCATTTTTCTGTAGGACGTGGCGCGTCTGGGCTTTAAACAACGCGTGTCGTTGATCGGTCCTACGGACACAAAAAAACCGCGACCCCCCTCACCAGAGAATCGCGGCCCATCAACACCCAACCCCTACTGCTGCAACACCGTCGCCTGGTTAGCCGACCCAAACTGCTGAATATTCGCCGTCTGCGTAACCCCACTCTGATCGACATTGGCAATGTTCCCCGTGCCGCCCTGGGTCACATACGCCACGTTCATCGTGTCCGCCTGTTTCACCGTGATCATGTTGTCACTGCCATACAACTGCGCGGTATACGCTTGGTTGCCAGACCCGGACTGATCAAACTCAGCACTGTTGCCGGTGCCATTCGAAGAACCCTGCACCAGGTTGCCCGTGCCGCGCTGATCCGAGATCAAAATGTTGTCGCTGCCGTTCTGATCAAAATACAGCTCGTTATACGACTCCGCCTGACTGACCGTGGTCTTGTTGCCAGCCCCGGTCTGGTGCGTGGTCATCACATGGCCGACGCCATCCTGAGTGAAGCTGGCGATGTTGCCATTGCCCGCTTGGGTGACGGTCGCACGCTGGTTGCTGCCGAACTGTCCACCCGATTGCGGGCCTTTCCAGTTGCTGGCGTAGACCTTGTTGTCGTTGCCCACGGAGGTGGCGCTGAGCGTGTGGCCGTCGCCGCTTTGGTAGGTGTAGTGCACGTTACCGTTGCCAACCTGGTAAAGCGCCAGTGTCGAGTTGACCGATTCGAACTGGTCGGCGTAGATCGCGTTGGTGTTGCCGACCTGGGTGACGGCGGCGGTGTTGTTTTCGCCGAAGCTTTGGTCGACCACGGTTTCGTTGCTGTCGCCGTATTGGTTGACGGTGGCCTGACTGGCGAGTTGCGAGTCTTGCCAGATTTCGCTGCCGTTGAGGTTACCGAACTGGTTGATGGTGATGTTGCCGCCGGTGCCGTTGCGCTGATCGCCGTAGGCGTAGTTGCTTTCGCCGGCCTGGTTGATGCCGATCTGCCCGCCGTTATGGGTGACCTGTTCGGCGGTGCCGTAGTTGGCGGTGCCGTATTGGGTGATCACCGAGCTGTTGCCGCTGCCTTCATAGAGTTGTTCGATGTTGGCTTCGTTGCTGTCGCCGAACTGGAAAGTTTTGCCTTCGCTGCCGTTCTGCGAATCCTGATAGATGAACGAGAAGTTGCCGCTGCCTTGCTGCTGTTGCAGCGCGCTGTTCGGTGAGCCGAAGCCCAACGACTGACTGGCGTGGGCGGTGTTGAAGGCGCCAACCTGTTGTTGGGTGATGGTGGCGTTGTCTTCGTAAAGTTGTTCGGCGTAACCGGCGTTGTAGTCGCCGACCGCGTCCTGGGTGATCACGCTGCTGGCGTGGTCTTGCACGGCGGCGGCGTCGTTGCCCTGGCCCAGTTGGGTCTGGGTGGCGGTGCTGAACGGCGCCTGGGTCTGTTTCACGTCGGCGATGTTGGCGGTACCGACCTGGCTTTGGTTGGACAGGCTGTCGTCGGCCATCGCCTGGGCACTGATCATGACCAGGATGGCGGCGGTGAGGGGCGTCAGTTTGAACATGATGAACTCTCCGATGATTTGCAGTGCTTAGCGATATTGCTTGACCGAAACGCTCATGCCGTTGCCCGACTGGGTCACGGCGCTTTGCAGCCCCGTGCCGGCCTGCTCGATGCTGGCGTCGTTGTTGTTGCCGTTTTGCGAAATCTGCGCGCGGTTGTGGCTGCCGTTCTGCGTGATCGAGGCGGCGTTGCCGGAACCGTTCTGGTTGATCAGCGCCATCAGGTCGCTGCCCTGTTGCAGGATGTACGCCTCCTGATTGCTGCCCGACTGCACGATCTGCCCGAGCAGCGACTGACCGTTCTGTTGCAGCAGGGCGACGTTGGCCTGGCCGAGCTGGTCGATCAGGGCTTGCTGACCCACCGGTGGGGGCAGTTCGCCGAGGTCGCTGCTGGTCGGGGCCAGGTCGTCGTTGTCCATCAGGTCGTCGGCGCGCACGCCTGCCGTGCTGCACAGCAGAAGCAGGCAAAGCAGGGCGGCGGTCGGCGTGTTCATGGCTCACATCCTGTCAGGCGTTAACCGGTTTGAAGTCGGCCCCAGCCACCCGAGAGTGGCTGGGGTGTTGGCTTACAGCGTGGTCACCGAGACCGTGCGCACGGTGCCCTGGGACGAGCGGATCGTCGCGGTCGGGTTGGCCGATGGCACCACCGTCGTGTTGTTCAGCGTCAGCCGCCAGCGTCCGGTCACCGGTACGGTGGTGGTGCCGAGGGTGACCAGCCCGGTCGGGGTGGTGACCTGCACGGTGATGGTGTTGCCGGTGGTCACCGACGAGGTGCCGGCGAAGTCCCAGTTGAAGCGTCCGCCCGAGCGGGCCTGCACCGTCGAGGTGGTGATGGTGAAGGTCTCTGCCGCTGGCCGTGGCGACACTTGCACCGTGACCGTGGCCGGCGTCGACAGGGCGCCGAAGCTGTCCCGGGCGATGTAGGTGAAGGTCGTGGTGAACGCCGTGGTGACGGTGGCCGGTGGGGTGTAGGTGATTACCGTGCCGTCAGTGCTGACCGTGCCACGGCCGGCGGCCGGTTGGGTCAGGCTGGCGACGCCCAGCGGTACGTTGCCTTCCGGATCGGTGTCGTTGGCCAGTACGTTGATCGGGATCGCAACGCCCAACGTGGCGACGCTGTCGGCGACGGCGGTCGGTGCCCGGTTTGGCGCGACGGTGATCGTCACGGTGGCCGGGTTGGCCGAGGCCAGACCTTTGGCGTCCTGCGCTTTGTAGGTGAAGGTCGTGGTCAGTGGCGTGTTGACCACGGCTGGCGGCGTGTAGACCACGGCGGCGGTGCCGCTGAGGGCGACGGTGCCTTGGCCGGCCGCCGGTTGGGTCAACGCGGTGATGCTCAGCGGATTATTACCGTCGGGATCGCTGTCGTTGGTCAACAGGCTGAGGGTGATCGGCACACCGAAGCTGGTGCTGCCGGTGTCGGCATTGCTGATCGGTGCCTGGTTTTCACCAGTGTCCGGTGCGCTGCCGACCACGACAACCGGCTCGGTATCGCTGCCACCGGCGGCGGATTTCACCGTCACGCTGGCCGGTGGCTGAGTCAGGTCGGTGACGGTGATGCGTTGTAGCGTGCCGGTTTTCGACAGACGTCCGTAGCCTTGCGCAACCATGTCCGGGATTGCCACTTCATCGGTCGACGTCGCTTCGATCAACAAGGTTTTATTGGCCCAGTTGTAGCGCGCTGTCTGCACCTTCACCACGTCGGTGAGTTTGCTCGACACTGAGGTCGGGCGAGTAGTACCGGCCGGGTTGGTCGCGGTCACGACGACGACTGACGGCAAGGTGCCGTTGCCCAGGCGCTGACCGAAGAACAATCCGGTGTTGTCACCGGTCAGGCTGGTCTGGCAAGGCGTTGGCGGTGGGCCGGGCAGCAGCGCCACGGTTTCGCGGAAACACAGGGTCGAGCTGCTGTCAGCCTTGGCGAACACTTCGGCACGCACACCGGCCGAGGTGCGGCGATAGGTGGCGCGGTCGAGTTCGACAGCGGTTTGCTGACGGTTGTCGAGCACTTTGCCGGCGACGGTAAACAGGCTGGTTTGAATGGTACCCGCAGCGGATGGCCCGACGATGCGTACGAAGTTGGTGTCGAACGGGCTGCCGGTCACCGCCTCGGTGAGGTTCGGATCACCGACGAAAGTTTCGACACCGCCGCTGTCAGGATTCACTTCGGTGTAAGGGCCGTTGACGCTGCGCAGGAACGGGCCAATGGCACCGGTCAATGCGCCGCTGAAGTTGCCCGGCGCGCCGATGCCGATGTCCTTGGTGATGTTGATCGCGCGGCGCCCGGGCGTGGTGACGTTGACCGTTTCGACGCCATACGGGTGGGTGATGGTGTATGTGCCAGCCACGGGAACGTTCACCCGGATGCGAATTCGCGCGAAGGCTATTTGATCGCCGTCCACCGGATTATCCGAGGAAAACGCTGCTTCTATCCCCGCGACATAGGCGTCCATGCCGTAGCCGGCGCCATTGTTGGGGATGTTGGTTTCCGCGAGGAACCAGAAGGCTTCCGGCGGCCAGTTGTCGGGGAACACCATCGGCAGGCTGTCATCGAAGACGCCCGGTTCCGGCAGCAAAGTGCACATGTACGCGGGAGGGGTGCTTACCGCTACCCGCGAACTGGCGGCGCGCGACTGGCAGAGCTCCATCGACAGCAGATTGTTGTCCTGATACCACATCGGGAATTTCCCGGTGGCGAAGGTGTAGGGGCCGGGGTCGACGGCGGCGAGTTGCGCATAGGCACTGCCGGTCAGCGAGAGAGCGAGCCCGAGCGCGTTGAGCGCAAAGCGTGGCCACTTGTTCATGATGCCTCCTGATGCGGATCTGGGCATGTGAGCGTTCATTGCACGATGACCACTTCTTCGGTATCGCTGCCGCCGTTGGACGACGTCACGCGGACCTTGGCTGGGGGTATCGGCGAGATCCCGGTGGCCAGGCTTTTCACCGCGCCGTCGCCACTCAACGCACCGATGGCGGCGCCGCTGCCGGAGGTGGCGGTGAGTACGGGTGGCGAGGTTTCGTCACTGGTCGAGGCCACCACGGTCAGTTGTCCGGAGCTCAAGCTGTACTGGGCGCTCTGGATCACCACCAGGTCGGTCAGGGGCATGGGCAGGGTGGTCGGCGTGCTGCTGGCGATGGCCAGGTGGTTGTCGGCGGTCACTTGCAGGACGCTCGGAACGGTCGGGTTGGCCGACGATTGCGCATACCAGGCACCGGTGGAGTTGGCTTCGGTCATGTTCAGCACCGGGGTGAAACTGGTCACGGCGACGGTGCCGGGCGCTGGTGGGGCGAGGACGAACACGTCTTGCTGGGCGACCGGTGCGCTGGTCCCCGCCTTGCGTGAGTAAGTGCTGCGCTGGGTAATCATTGGTGTGGGTCGAACTACCGTCGACAACTTGCCGGAGACGGCAAATGTCGTCGTCCGCAGATCCAGACCATTGGGGCCTTCGATGCGGATGAAGTTGGTGTTGAACGGACTGCCGGTCACGGCTTCTTCAAGGTTCGGATCACCGACAAACTGTTCTGCCGAGCCAGTCACCGGGTTGGTTTCGGTGTAGGGCCCGTTGAGGCTGCGCAGAAACGGTCCGACGTCACCCTTGAGCGCGCCGTCGTAGGTTTTCGGTGTGCCGATGCCGATGTCGCGGGTCATGTTGATCGCGCGGCGGCCGGGCGTGTCGATGTTGAACACTTCGACGCCATACGGGTGGGTGATGACGTAGGTGCCGGCCGTAGGAATATCGACGCGGATGCGGATCCGCGCAAAGCTGATCTGATCGCCTTCCGCCGGGTCACCGCCACTGAACGCGGCTTCGATCGCCGAGCCGTACGAAAGGTTGATACCGCGCGCGGCGTCGACAATCGTGCCGTCAGCGGTAAACCAGAATGCCTCGTCGGGGAAGTTGCTGGGGAAAGCCAGCGGTTGAGCGTCATCGAATATGCCGGGGGCCGGCAGCAGCGAGCACATGTACGAAGGCGCGCCGGGTGTGCTCGGCACGCGTGAGCTGAGTGCTTTGGACAGGCACAGATCCAGGGTGCGACCGTGGGTGTCCTGATACCAACTGGCGAAACCGCCAGTGGCCACCGTGTACGGACCCGGGTCAACAGCAAACAAAGCGGCCTGGGCTATGCCCTGGGCCAACGCGCTCACGACCAGGACAGTCGCGGTTTTGGACAGTAAAGGGTGCATGAGTTAATCCCTCTATCGAAGTACCTGCCCCTTGGGGATGGGTCAGTTGCACAGGGCCTGTACACCTTCCATGCCAAGGTGTGGTGGATGGGCGGGAGAGGGCCGGGGTAGAGGGCTTGACGCGCAGAAGGGTCAGGTTTTTGGCCAGCGGGGAAAGGGCGTCATTCCCCAGGATTGGGGAAGGTGGGGATGACCACTGAACATCTGTCGGATAAAGAGCCTGTGGGAGCGAGCTTGCTCGCGAATGCGGACTTCCTGTGATGAAAATGTCGACTGAACTGCCGCCTTCGCGAGCAAGCTCGCTCCCACAGGGATTTGTGTTGTTCGTGGGGGCGGTGTTATCGGGTCGATATCCCCGCAACCGGGCAAACCCCCACCCGTGGGCTATAACCCTATAGGGACGTATCGGGAAGTCGCCGCCATGAACATGCAGTCGAAATCGTTACCGGTCGAGGAGGGCAATCTGCGCTTGGGCTCGCGCAAGCAGTCGTTCAACCTGTTGCGCTGGTTTTCGCTGATCAGCATGGCGGTGATCGGCACCGTGGCCATCGCACTTGGCGCGGTTTCAACGCGTTTCGTGATCGAAGAAAGCGTGCAGCGCGATGCCTTGCTCACGGCGCAATTCATCCAGGCCATCGCATCGGCCGAGGTGCGCCACGTATCCATTCCCAACATCCGCACGATGGGTGAATTGCTCGATCCACGCCAGGACAAGGATTTTCCGGATGTCGATCCGCAGGCCCGGGCGGGTGCGCGGGGTGAATTTCTCGATCACATCGAACACTTGCCGGACGTGATCCTCGCCAACATTTATGCGCCTGACCGCCAAGTGATCTGGTCGACCAACCCGGTTCTGATCGGTACCAGCATTCATGCCGACGAAGACCTCGATCGCTCCTTCAACGAAAAGATTCCGGTGTCGGCCAGTTACCACGACGTCGACAAGGCGCGTGAGGAGCAGAAATTCGTCATCCCGCCGGATTACATCTTCATCGAGAACTACATTCCGCTGTTCGACGCCGAGGGCAAGAACGTCACGGCGATGGTCGAGATCTACAAGGAACCCAAGGACCTGATCGCGCGTATGGAGCGCGGCTTGACCCTGATCTGGCTGGCCACTGCACTGGGTGGCGGACTGATTTATCTGGGGCTTTACTGGATCGTCCGGCGCGCGGCAATCCTGCTCGCGGCCCAGCAAAAACAACTGATCGCCAACGAAACCTTTGTTGCCCTGGGCGAGATGTCTTCGGCGGTGGCGCACAGTTTGCGCAATCCGCTGGCGACCATCCGTTCCAGTGCCGAGCTGGCGCTGGAGTTCGATGCCGGTCCGGCAGAAAAGAACATCAAAGACATCATCGGTCAGGTCGATCGCATGTCGAAATGGGTGCGCGAGCTGCTGCAATCGCTGCGTCCGCTCAACGATGATCCGGAACCGGTGAACCTGGTGGCGACGCTGCACGAAAGCCTCGTCGCTTTTGAACAGCAGATCGCCAAGGCGGGCGTGCAGGTGGTGTTTCATCCGCAACACACGCCGATGGTGCTCAGTCAGCCGGTACAACTGACGCAGATCCTCAACAGCCTTCTGGCCAATGCGCTGGAGGCGATGGACAAGGGCGGCACACTGACCGTCAGCCTGGAACCGAGCGAAGAGCGTGGCGTGTGCGTGGTGCTCAGCGACACTGGCAAAGGCATGAATGAAGAGCAACGCACCATGGCCTTCCGGCCGTTTTTCACCACCAAAACCGGTGGTCTTGGCGTTGGCCTGGTGCTGGTCAAACGCATCATGGAGCGCTTTGGCGGCGGCGTGACCCTGGACAGCCGCGAAGGCGAGGGCACCACCGTTCGTCTGGCCTTTCAGCTTGTCCCATAAATCCGCAAAATTTCTCTGAACTTCCCCCACCAGTGGGTGTCCAGCCCCGGTCACCGGGGAGTGGGGAAATCCGCAGACCTTCCAAGTCACTGTTACAACTGGAAATAATTTATTGGCGCAGTAGTTGCAAAACACCATCACCCCTTCCTTGATGAGGCGGCTGGTGATGGACAGAACAACGCGTGACCCAAGCAACACCTTTTTGCTGACGCCCTTGAGCGTCTTTCTGATGTTGACCCTCGGCACCATGGCCGGCGTTCGCGCCAGTCCGATCGATGACGAGCGACAGCCAGAAACCTCCGATCCGTCGGCGTACTACGACGAACCGGCCGACCGCGCCGGTGCGCTCAACGCCATTTTGACCATGCCCGAGGCCAACGAAGATTCCTTCGATTTGCCGGACGGGGTCAAAGGCGATCGCGCTGAAACGCGTATCGAAAACGTCCTGCCGCCGTCCGTGCAGACCAGTTTCAACTACCCCACCAACGGCAAGCCGAGCCCGCTCTATGGCGCGCAGCCGTTCACCCAGCAGTTGACCCTGTTCGAAGAGTTCGGCCCGGAAAAACTCGACCCGACCACTCCGGCCGCGCCGCTGCCATTTCCACCGGCGGCGATTGGCCCGGCGCCCGCGCAGGACCCGAATAACGTCGCTCGTAGCGCGCCACCCGGCACGGCCCTCGATGCCTTCCTGCGGCAACCGGGGCTGACGCCATTCCCCAGCCAGTTCTCCAATGTGGTCGACCGCAACCCGTGGCAGGCGCAGATCGAAGTGTTCCTCAACCGCCACATCGGCTCGTCCGCTGAAGGGCGGCCACCGGGAAAAGGCTGGGCGCACCAACGCTGGAACGAGTTCTACCCGCAAGCCGCCTACAAAACCGCGCAGACCGGCGCGCGGATCAACGGAGGCCTGCGCGACAGTCGACAAATGCATGGCTATACGATGGGCGAATTCGGTCTCGGCGGTCTGTACCACAACGTCGCTGGCGTACCGGCGACCGATGGCACTGCCAAAGGTGTCGATCCGCGTTTCCACCCGAACATGCCGGTGCAAAACCACAACGCGGTGTGGACCTTCGACGGCACACTGCCGCCGAAACTGTTGATGGTGCGCTACGGCCAACCGGTGATGATGCGTCACTACAACGGCTTGCCGATCGACCCTTCGGCCAACCGTGGTTTCGGCCTGCACACCATCAGCACCCATGAGCACAACGGCCACGCGCCAGCAGAAAGCGACGGCTATGCCAACGCCTTCTTCTTTCCGGGGCAGTTCTACGACTATCGCTGGCCGATCCAGCTCGCCGGTTACGACAGCATCAACACCAAGGCCGAAGACCCGCGCGCCGCGTTCCCGTGCGCACCGGGCGAAACCCTGTGGGTCAACGACCTCGCACCGGCGAAGAAGACCTGTGACAACGGCACCATCAAGATCCGCGGCGACTGGCGTGAAACCATGAGCACCCACTGGTTCCACGACCACATGCTCGATTTCACCGCGCAGAACGTCTACAAGGGCAACGCGGCGATGATGAACTACTACAGCGCGCTGGATCGCGGCAACGAGTCGGTGAACGACGGCGTCAACCTGCGTCTGCCCAGCGGCAGCGCCTTGCCGTGGGGCAACCGTGACTACGACGTCAACCTGGTGTTCGCTGACAAGGCCTGGGATCAGGAAGGTCAGTTGTGGTTCAACCCCTTCAACACCGACGGCTTCCTCGGTGACCAGGTGCTGGTCAACTGGCAGTGGAAACCGACCCTCGACGTGCGTGCGCGCAGTTATCGCTTCCGCATCCTCAACGGCTCGGTGTCGCGCTACTTCAAACTGGCGTTGGTGCGTGAAATAAAAGGCAGCGGTGGCGAGTTTCAGGGGCCGAAAAACTCCGGCGTGACCTACAGCCGTGTGCCGTTCCACATGATTGCCAACGACGGCAACATCATGGAACACAGCGTACCGTTCGACGGCAGCATGGACCTCGACGCCGATGGCGATAAACAGAACCACAACGCGATCTTGCCGACCCAGGGTATCGCCGAGCGCTTCGACATCATCGTCAACTTCTCGAAAAACGGCATCAAACCGGGGGACAAGCTGTTCTTCGTCAACCTGCAGGCTCACGATGACGGCAAGGGGCCCAAAGAGGTCATTCCGTTGGGCGACATCCTGTCGGAGAAATACCTGGCGGTGATCAAGCAGACCAGCAAAGGCCCGCAGTGGGACAAAGGCGATCCAGCGGTGGGCAAGGTCTTGCAACTCAACGTCAAGGCTTACACCGGCCAGGATCTGGCGATGAACCCGGCAGCCTACGAACCGGCCAAACCGGGCAAGGCTGAGGGGCTGGTGATGATCCCGCTGAAGCTCCACCGCGACAACGCCGCCGATAAAGCCGTGCTGGCCAAGGCCCGCCACCGGACCTTCACCTTCGGCCGCTCCGACGGCACCGATGAGGCGCCGTGGACGGTCAAGACTGACGGCGGGTTCGGCTTCCACATGGACCCGCGTCGCCTGAACGCTTCGACGCAACTGTCGAGCGGCCCGACCGATGCCGGTGTCACCGGGTTCGGCACCCTCGAAGTGTGGAACATCAAGGCTGGCGGCAAGGGCTGGAGCCATCCGGTGCATGTGCACTTCGAGGAGGGGATCATCCTCAGTCGCGGCGGCAAGGCACCGCCAGAGTGGGAAAAATGGGCGCGCAAGGACGTCTATCGCATCGGCTCGGAAGCGGATGGCCTGGACAGCGTGGAAATGGCGATCAACTTCCGCGAGTTCGCCGGAACCTACATGGAGCACTGCCACAACACTCAGCATGAGGACAACTCGATGCTGCTGCGCTGGGACCTGGAGAAACCCGGTCAGCTGCAATTGATGCCAACCCCATTGCCGAGCTGGGACGGTGTGCGCTACGTCAACTCTGCTGCACTGCCAACCTTCCGCAACGGTGACGGCATGGGCCCACAAGTGGTGGTCAAGCCATGAACCGCCGGCACGGTGATCGCCCTGTGCATACCCCGCGCTCCCGGGCGCTGGGCATGCACCTGGTGCTGATGCTGGTGGCCTGTGTGCTCGGCAGCCGTGTGCTGCTGGCGCACCAGGCCAGCGCCGGCGAACCGCCAGCGGCCAGTGAATCCGCCACCCCGTGGGGTGGCGACTATTTCCCCAATACCCCGCTGACCGATCAGGACGGTCAGCAGGTGCATTTCTTCGATGACCTGATCAAAGACAAAGTGGTGGTGATCAACTTTATCTTCACTTCGTGCAGCGACTCTTGCCCACTGGAAACCGCACGCTTGCGCCAGGTGCAGAAACTGCTCGGCGATCGCGTCGGCCAAGACATCTTCTTCTACTCGATCAGCATCGACCCGCTCAGTGATACGCCCGAAGTGCTCAAGGCCTATTCGCAGCGCTTCAAGGTCGGCCCCGGCTGGAAGTTTCTCACCGGCGAATTCGACGACGTCACCGACCTGCGCAAAAAACTCGGGCTGTTTATCGAAGGCGTCGACAACGGTCGCAGCAAGGATCACAACCTCAGCCTGATCGTCGGCAACCAGACCACCGGGCGCTGGATGAAAGCCTCGCCGTTCGAAAACCCGTGGATCCTCGCCGATCAACTGGCCAACACCCTACAGAACTGGAAGCAGCCGAGCATCGAGGAAAGCTACGCCAACGCGCCGGACATTCGTCCGCCGAGCAATGGCGAAGAACTGTTTCGCACCCGCTGCGCCTCGTGCCACAGCCTCGGCCCGCAGGACGGTCAGGGCATCGGCATGCGCAGCATCGGCCCCGATCTGATTGGCGTAACGCGTAATCGAGATCCGAAATGGCTGAACCGCTGGATTCGCGAACCGGATCGCCTGCTCGCGGAAAAAGACCCGATTGCCCTGCAACTGTACGAACAGTTCGAGCGAATTCCGATGCCCAACCTGCGCCTCGACGAGGCATCTGCGCAGTCGATCATCGATTTCCTCAACGATGAAACGGAGCGTCAACATCCGTCCACCAAAGCCTTGGCCGACGGCGCTTTGACGCCAGTAAAACCGGGCGATCCAGCCGCGACGGTGAGTCAGATGCGGTAGCGGCGAAATAGCATCATAGAACCGTGTGTCGCGGTCAGAGCCACCTACACTGATGGCTGTAAGCAGCGCGATACAAAACTCCAGGGCCACTCCCATGCAGCGACTGGAAGCACAAAAAACCTCTGCACCGAACCCATCGGTCGCAGGCAAGAGCTGGCGCGAACAGTTCAATCTGCTGCGCTGGTTCTCGCTCGCGAGCTTTTTCATCATTGCCGCCGTGGCGGTGGGCCTTGGCTATATCTCCACGCGTTTCGTCGTCACCGAAAGCGTTGAACGCGATGCGTTGCTGACCGCGCAATTTGTTCAGGCCATCGGCGCGGCGGAAATACGCCACGCCGGTATCACCCCGGCGCGGACCATGGGCGAAATGCTCGACCCGCGCCAGGACAACAACTTTCCCGATGTCGATCCGGGCGCCCATGCGGCGGCCCGCGCCGAGTTCCTCGACCATGTTGAGCACCTGCCGGATGTTCTCCTGGCCACGGTGTATGCGCTGGATCGCACGGTGATCTGGTCGACCAATCCAGAACTGATCGGGGTTAAATTCGAGGATGACGACGAGCTCGACGAGTCATTCGAGATGAAAGTCGCGGTGTCCTCCAGTTACCACAAGATCGACGATGAGAAGCCCGAGCAGCAGTTGCTGCGCGAACCGAAATACCTGTTCATCGAGAACTACATCCCGATGTTCAACGCCGACAAAAGCAAAGTCATCGCCATGGTCGAGATCTACAAGGAACCGGCAGATCTGGTCGACCGCATCGACCGTGGATTTGCCTCGATCTGGGCAGCGACGTGTTTCGGTGGCGCGGCGATTTTTCTGGCGTTGTTCTGGATCGTCCGCCGCGCCGCGAAGTTGCTGCAGAGCCAGCAGCAACAACTGATCAGCAACGAAACTTTTGTTGCCCTCGGCGAGATGTCATCGGCGGTCGCGCACAGCCTGCGCAATCCGCTGGCGACCATTCGCTCCAGCGCCGAACTGGCCCAGGAAATCGCTAGCCCCGGTGCGCAGCGCAATATTGGCGACATCATCAGCCAGGTCGATCGCATGTCGCGCTGGGTCCGCGAATTGCTGGTATCGCTGCGGCCGATGAACGACGACGGCGAGGCGGTGGATCTGGTGATGGCGGTTGAAGACACCTTTGGCGCATTTGATGCATTGATCAAACGCAGTGGCGTCGAAGTGCGATTCAGTCCGCAAAACTGCGCGCCGGTCGTCAGTCAAAAGGTGTTGCTCACGCAAATACTCAATAGCTTGTTTGCCAATGCCCTGGAAGCCATGCCCAAGGGCGGTGTGCTCAGCGTCGAATTCGAATCGCTGCAGCCCGACAGCGTGCGCCTGACCGTGAGCGATACCGGCAAGGGCATGAGCGCGCAGCAGCAACTGTTGGTGTTCAAACCGTTTTTCACCACCAAACAGGGCGGCCTCGGGGTTGGCCTGGCGTTGGTCAAACGCATCATGGAGCGTTTCGCAGGTTCGGTCGTGCTGACCAGCCGCGAGCAGGAAGGAACCCGCGTCAGTCTCAACTTCAAAGTGGCATCGGGAGGGGAATATGGAACACAGCATTCTGCTGGTCGAGGATGACGAACTGCTGGCCGAGAATATTCAGACCTACCTGGAGCGCAAGGACTTCGAGGTGACCGTCTGCCATTCGGCCGAAGACGCGCTGGCGCAACTGGAAACCTTCATGCCCGACATTGTGCTGACCGACAACTCGCTGCCGGGCATGAGTGGTCACGATCTGATCCAGAAGCTGCGCATCAGCGCGCCGGATCTGAAAGTGATCATGATGACCGGTTACGGCAATGTCGAAGACGCGGTGGTGGCGATGAAGGAGGGCGCCTTTCATTACGTCACCAAACCGGTCGCGCTGCAGGAACTCAAACTGCTGCTCGACAAGGCCCTGGCCACCGAACGAATGGAGCGCACGCTGTCGTTCTATCAGGAACGCGAGGCGCAGAAATCCGGGGTGCAGGCGCTGATCGGCGATTCGGCGCCGATGCAGTATTTGAAAAACACCATCGGCCAGTTGCTCGACGCCGAGCGACGCATGGCCAACACCGATCTGCCGCCGGTTTTAGTCGAAGGCGAGACCGGCACCGGCAAAGAACTGGTGGCCCGGGCGTTGCACTTCGATGGCCCGCGCAGCAAGGGTCCGTTCATTGAATTCAACTGCGCATCGATCCCGTCGAATCTGGTCGAGTCAGAGCTGTTCGGGCATGAGAAAGGCGCGTTCACCGATGCCAAGGATCGTCGCGTCGGACTGGTGGAAGCGGCGGATGGCGGCACGCTGTTTCTCGATGAGATTGGTGAAATGGACCTGCTGTTGCAGGCAAAGATTTTGAAGTTGCTGGAGGACCGCACCATTCGCCGGGTCGGCTCGGTGAAGGAGCGCAAGGTCAATCTGCGGGTGATCAGCGCAACCAACTGCAATCTTGAACAGATGGTGCAGCAGGGCAAATTCCGCCGCGATCTGTTTTTCCGCTTGCGGATCATCTCGATCAAGGTGCCGCGCCTGTATGCACGGGGCGATGACATTCTGTCGCTGGCGCGGCACTTCCTCGCCAGTCATGGCAAACGCTACGGAAAACCGAATCTGCATTTCAGTCAGCAGGCCGAAGAGTTGCTGCTCAGTTACACCTGGCCGGGCAACGTGCGCGAACTGCGCAACATGCTCGAACAGACCGTGCTGCTGGCGCCGAGCGACACCATCGCCGCGCATCAGCTCAACGTGTGTATGAGCCTGGTCGACGAGCCGCCGCTGCATATTCATGAAGCACCGATGCACTACGAACCGCGTCCGGCGAGCAATACCGAATCGATGAACCTGCCGGAAGTCGAGCGCGACATGGTGCGCAAGATGCTCGACAAGACCGACTGGAACGTCACCAAATCCGCGCGCCTGCTGGGCCTGAGCCGCGACATGCTGCGCTACCGCATCGAAAAACTCGGCCTCGCCCGGCCCGATAAACGGCAGTGGTAACCCAGGCGCACCGCATTTCCCCTGTGGGAGCGAGCTTGCTCGTGAAAGCGGTGGATCAGTCACTTTGATGTTGGCTGACACACCGCATTCGCGAGCAAGCTCGCTCCCACAGGGTTTTGTGGTGTCTGGTTAATACTTGGTCGTCAGAATCAATGCTGCTGCCGACTCAAACACTCCAGCAAACAACCCGGATCCAGCACCTCGTCATTCACATAAATCCCGCGCTCGGCATCGTACGTGCGGATAAACACCCGTACCGTCGCATCCGCCACGGTCGGCAGTTGTGAATCGTAGAACTCATGGTCACCCGGAATCACCACAAAATCCTGCGGCGCCGTATCGTCGTAAGGCTTGGGCGGCGTGGAACTCAGTGAATACGGGGCAGGGTGGGCGAAGGGCTGGTTGGGCCCGTAATAATTGAAATTGCTGTCCAGCGCTTGCGCCTGTGTGGCAGCGAGCAGACAGCCGGTCAACAACAGCCGATCGAGCATTTGCATGGCGGCACCTGCGAGTGCGGTTTTCCCCAAGGCTATTAACTATAGCTGCCCTGCATTCAAGCAACCGGGTGATTGATCACGTGCCCCGGTTGTGCGTAGGCCTTGAGCACATAGCCGATTGCGCGAAGAAACTCTTCGTTATCCCCATTTGCAAGAACCTGGGACAGGTATTCGTTGATGGCTTCGTCACTGTCCAGCAGTGCTATCACGTCGAAATTCGTCAAAGTCTGGCTCATGGTTAAACCTCCTTAGCCATTTTTGTGCACGTCGGATGACTGCGCTTTGTGAGGGTATCCACGTGAGCAGAGTTGAATAGTCAGCCGTGTCCTTTATCTGTTTTGATAATTCGCCGACATTTGTAGGCAAGAACACCCTGGTATGTAGGAGCTTACAAGTTTGCAACAACCGCAATTGCCGGGCTGATCTAGACTCGGATCCGCTCAATCACGAGCATCGTCCGGAGTGCGCCATGGAAGTGCCCAACAATAAAACCGCCATCGAAAGCAATCGACAGGCGTGGAACGATTCCGCCCGCCATCATCAGGATTCGCCTGACTGGCAGGCATTGCTCAGCGAAGTCGCGCAGGCGGATTTCTCTTGCCTTGATGAGACGTTGTGCGGGTTGCTGGAGGTCGACGGTAAAGAGGTGATTCAACTGGGCTGCAACAATGGTCGTGAGAGTCTCTCACTGTTTGCGCTGGGTGCCAGAAGCGTGGTCGGTGTCGATCAGTCGGCGGCGTTTCTCGATCAGGCGCGTGAGCTGAACAAGCGTTCACCGCACAACGCCGAGTTCATCGAAAGCGATATCCATCATCTGCCGGTGTCTTTGCACAATCGCTTCGATGTAGCGCTGATCACCATCGGTGTTCTCAACTGGATGCCGGACATCGGCGAGTTCTTCCGCCACGTCGCCTCGACCCTGAAACCGGGCGGAAAACTGGTGATCTACGAAACCCATCCGTTTCTGGAAATGGTCGATCCGGACGCTGAAGATCCGTATCGCCTCGCCAGTTCGTACTTTCGCGCCGAGCCGTTTGTGCAGGAAGAGCCAATTGTCTATGTCGGCAAGGTTGAGCAGCAGGCGGCGAAGTCGTATTGGTTTGTGCATAACCTTGGCGCCATTTTCAGCGCTGCCATTGCGGCCGGGCTGAACATTGCGCACTTCAAGGAGTATGCGCATTCGAATCGGGAAGAGGCGTATGACCAGTACCTGAATCGCGAGGCGCAGATGCCGATGTGTTTTACCCTTATCGCCACCAAGGTCTGAAATCGTTCATTGCCTTCACTGGCCCCTTCGCGAGCAGGCTCGCTCCCACATTGGATGTGTGCCGTACACAAATCCCATGTGGGAGCGAGCCTGCTCGCGAAGACGGCCTGACTACCGCCAGATATCTCGAGTTTGAATCAAGCCTGCGCCGCCGCACTCACCACCGGCCGCCCCGGTTTGCGCAGCGTTTCCAGACGCGAACCCTCATACCGCGTTTCGCGGAAAAACTTCCAGCGCCCGAACAGGCAGTAAACGTGCATCACGCGGCCTTGCTCGTGGTAACCCATGCGCAGATGCAGCTTCAGCGCCGGAATATTGTGCGTCTCGCACACGTCCACCACCTTGTTGCAGCCTTGCGCTGCCATGGCCTCCCACAGCGCCACCTGCACGTCCACCGACAGGCTGCTGCCGAAATACGCACGGGTCATCTCACCACCGAATTCAAAGAACTCGCCAGGCTTCACCGGAAAGGTGCAGCCGTAATAGTGACGGTCGTGATAATCACGAATGCTGCCCCAGATAAACGCGACAGCGTGGCCGTCAGCATCGAGGTACATGTGCCCGGTGTGACCCTCAGTGGCCAGTTCGGCCATGGTCTGCACGCGGTCACCAAAATGCTTGGAAAACGCGATGGCATTCTCCGGCGTAATGTCGACTTTGCGCAGGCCGTCATAAGGACGCAATTTGTGTGGCGGCACCGGGCTGACCAGGTCGCGCTCCATCCACAAAAGCTCCCAATGGAAGAACACGTAGCGTTTCCACAACGTGCTGAAGGTACGGCCGAGGCCTTTCTGACGGATGCGTTCTTGTAGTTTTTCGATCACGCTCATGATGCCCTCCGTGGCCGAAGCCCGGGTGTTGTGGATGGTGCTTTTGTGGGTATAGATCAGCCTTGCCAATTCATTTCAAAGTGCCATCTTCGAATGTATTGCAAGGTATGTAACTCAATCGAGTGCTGTAGCGCCGCGTAGAAAATCCTTGTTCAGATCGGTGTAGGAAACCCGTGGGATACCCGCCAGCCGCTGCTCTAGCACGCGGCTCAGGGATTCCTCCGGGTTGAGATAGGCGTCACCAAAATCGGCGCCGAGTTGCGTTGGGTGAGCAACGATTTCGAGCACGCCGTCGGTCGGCGCGCAGTCGTTGCGCAGGTCGATTGGTGTGCATACATAGTCGGCGGTGACACCGGCCAGACTCTGCAGTCGCCAGTTGAGCAAACCCTTGAACACGCGCTTGGGCAGATTGAGGTTTTGCCCCAGATTGCGCGCCAGTCGAACCGGCACCCTTTGGTGCGCGGCAAACCGCGCGACGATCTCGCCGATCGGCCAGATGTTGTGCACGTGCTGATGCGAATCGATATGGCTGGGACGCATACCGTGATCGACGCAACGCTGCCACTGCGCCTGCAACTCTTCACGCACCGCATCACGGTCTTCGCGCGCGAACCAAAAACTGTGACGCGGCAGGCTGAGATCGAACACGCCGAAGTCATCGCAGAAGGTGCGACGGGCCAGGATTGCCTGGCTCAGCGGGCGCCCGTAAGTCAGGTTGAAGTGCAGGCCGACACGACCTTGCAACGTCGGATGCCGCGCCATGGCACACGCGGATTCAAACGCCGGCATGTTGGCCATGGCGGTGGCAGAACTGATGACCCCGGCCTGAAATGCAGCGAAGATCACTGCGTTTTCGTTTGGGCTGAGGCCGAAATCGTCAGCGTTGACTATGACTTGGCGAGGCATGTTCGCCCTCCGTGGTGATCGCGACAGGTTTCAATACAGGTTTGGCTTGCCCGGCACGGCGTGCCCGCCACGTTTGTACGTGCGGTTTAAGTCGATGCCACAGGCGCAGGCCGAAACCAAGAATGAGGCCACTCGGCCGCCAGGAATAAAAACTCCAGCGCCAGTGCTCCAGTTGCCCGGTCATGCGCTCGTGCAGTTGATGGCTGGAGTTTTCCAGGCTGACCCGCGAGGCATCGATCCAGCGCCAGTTATCTTCCAGCCCCCAGCGAATCCATTCCTCCAGCAGCACTCGACCACTGCCCAGATCAGCGTATTGCGGCAGGAAGGCGAGGTTGTAATCGTACAGTCGACCCTGTTCGAGCAGGCCGAGGCGGTAGCTGATGCAGCGGCCGTTCAGTTCCAGCGTCACTACGCGCACCAGGCCTTGGCCGGCGAGGGCAGTGAAGGCGCGTTCGATCAACTGGCGGCTGCGTTCGCTGGCAAAAATCCCCACGCCTTCGTCACCTTTCCAGCTCACCGATTCGACTTCGCTGATGGTTTGCAGCAATGGGCCCATGCTCAACGCATCGGGAATGATTCGCCGCACCTCGGCACCGCACGCAGCAATCCGCTTGCGCGCTCGACGCAGTTTGTAACGCGGGTCGCCGGAGACTTCCTGATGATCGGCTTCACTGATCAGATGCACCGGCACCCGACAACTCAAGCGCCGTTCCGCCGTAGAGCTGCGCGCCATCCACTCAGTGAGCGCGCTTTCTTCACCGGCAGGCTCGGACAATTCATTCAGCTGCAACAGCGCGTGGGGCAGACGTTGGCAAATCACGTTCAGCGCCTGGCGCATGTCTTCGCCGCTAAGCAAAGACAGCAGCGCCAAGCGATCAGCCAGCGGATACCCCAAGTGATGCAGCACCCGAAACGGCACGCCGGCAAAGCGCTCGCGACTCGTCACCAGCGGCAGACACAGACGCAATTCGTCCGCTTCCCAACCCAGCAGAATGAGCAGGCGCTCACCCTCGCCAATAGCCTGTTCGGCCGCGCACAACCAACCGAGGTGGTTGAACGGCGTGTGATCCGTCACCCGCAGGCGCAGCGCTTCATACGCCGCTTCGGGGAAATCGGCAGCGCACATTGATGTGCGCCATTCGAATAGCGTCACCATAAGCTCAGGCCGCCGTGGCTGTTACGGGTGGACGGGACGGTTTGCGCAAAGCATCCAGACGCGAGCCGCTGTAGCGGCTTTCGCGGTAGAAGCGCCAGCGACCGAACAGGGTGTACACATTCATGATGCGGTTTTGCTCGGTGTAACCCATGCGCAAGTGCAGCTTGAGCGCCGGGATGTTGTGGAATTCGCAGACGTCGACAACCTTGTCGCAACCTTGCGCGGCCATGGCTTTCCACAACTCCAGTTGCAGATCCACCGACAGCTCGGTGCCCCAATAGGCGCGGGTCAGCTCACCGCCGAATTCGAAGAACTCGCCGGGTTTCACCGGGAACATGCAGCCGTAATAGTGCCGGTCGAAATAGTCCCGCGAACTGCCCCAGATAAACGCCACCGCGTCGCCCTGATCGTCCAGATGCATATGCCCGGTGTGACCTTCGTTGGCCAGCTCGGCCATGGTGCCGACGCGGTCGCCGAAGTAGCGGGCGAAGGCGCTGGCGTTGTCCGCTGTGATCTTCACCACCCGCAGTGGCGGGTAGGGTTTGAGGCTGTGCGGTGGCACCGGGCTGACCAGATCGCGTTCCATCCACAACAGTTCCTGATGGGAAAAAACGTAGTGTTTCCACGCTTTGGCGAGGGTGGCGCGCAGGCCTTTCTGCTTGATGTGTTGACTGAGTTTTTGCACAACGTTCATGGTCTTGGCTCCTGATGACGAGGCATCGCGCGGCCAGAAACCCGCGCGGCTGAACATCAACGGACGGTTCATGAAGCGCTCCAGCTGAGGGCGAACAGGGTTTGCCCCGGCAGCTCGAAACGCACACGCCCGTCCTGGCAGGCAAACGGCGCGTCGCGGCTGCGGTTGTCGGCGCCGAAGTAGCGCAGGGCGCCGTTGTTCAGCGGGCATTTGGCACCGCTCAAGTCGACACGCTGCAAGCGCGTGCCTTTGTTCACCCCGAGCAGGCCGCGCTGATCGTCGCCGGCCATCGCCAGCACATCGACTTCAAAGGCATCGTTTTCCAGCCACAGCACCCGATGCAGCCAGTGCTGGGCAATGAACTGCTGGGCCAGACCAACGGGTTTCAACTCGAAGCGTTGCTCATCGGCCGAGACCCGCAACATGCCCTTGGGATACTGCGGCTCATCGGCGGCCTGGAACCAGTTGAGCATGCTCAGCAAGCCGTCCTGCGAAGCGTTGATCACCACCGACGCCCACCACAGTGAGGCGTAGTGGGTTTCCTGATCGTAGGGGCTCAGGCTGGAGCCGCTGGACAGATTGGTCTGGTCGAGCAGCAAGGCCTTGCGCGGCTGACCTTTGCTGTCGAGGCCGACCAGTTCGGCAGCGCGGCGTACGCTGTCGCGGTAGACGCGGGTGGCGAGCAGGTCGCGGATCATCCATTCGTGCCACGCCAGTGCATCGACCTGATCGCCGGATTCGCTGAGTAAACGCCGCGCCCAGTCGATGCCACGTTTGTCTGCCGCGTTGTTGGCAAACGGCCCGTTGACCAGTCGCGAACTGGCCGGCATGGCAATGCGCACGCCAGCCTTGGCATTTGCCGGATCACTGCGCACCTGCCGGGCCATGCTGGCGAAAATCGCTTGATACTGCGCGTAGCTGGAGTAATTGAGGTTCGGCTCGTCGGCAAAACCAATGTAGTGCGTGCCTTTGCCACCCAGCGTGCGAGTGCTGGCCAGCCATGCATCGAGGCCGCTGTTGCTTTGCACATCGGCGCGCAGATCGGCCTGACGCTGACTGCCGGCCAGCAGGGTGATGTCCTGTTTGATGCCGAAGCGCTCCTGATACACCCGGCGGAACGCGTCTTCGAAATGCGGATTCTTCGCCGTCACATCAACAAAACTGTAGTAACTCGCGGCGGTCGGTTTCAGCGCATCGAGCGCGGCATGACTGGCGGGCGGCGGCATCACGTAGGGCAGGGCGATGCCCAGATCCGGCGTGCGTCCGAGGATTTTGTCGTGCAGCACCAGACGCGTCTGACCGGCGTCTTCACGCAGCGCTTTCAGTTGCTGAGGATTCTGTGCAAACAGGTTGGCCGTGCCATCGAGCCAGAACGCCGCTTTGCCACTGCCTTGCAGACGCAGACGCCAGACCTGCTCGCGTTCACTGACGGGCAAGGCAACCTGATCGAACTGCCAATAGGCTCGATAGGGTTTCAGCGCCAGCGTCAGTTGTTGATCATCGCCGACCCGCTGTGCCTGCAATCCGCTGACACCTCCGTGAAACTTGCCGGCCAGCACCGCGTGCTCACCCGGCGCGACCTTGAAATACAACTCGTCGCCGTTGCGGGTGTCGACGCTGAAATGCACTTTCGCCGGGGCGAACAACGCGACCGTGCGCTCGTCATGTTCGACGCGATAATTGCGAAAGCTGTAGCCAGGAATTTCCAGCCGATAACTGCTCGCGCCGGGCAGCAATGGCCAGCTCTGACTGCCACGCACTTCACTGGCCTTGATGAATCGATCAGCGGCCAGTTTGCCCTGACCATCGAGCAGATACAGATGCTCTTCATTGGCCTCGGCCTGCCACGCCGGTGTCCAGCGCACGGTCACCGTATCAGGGCGATCGGCTTGCAGGTACAGACTGCCGTCACGGATCTCGCCCCAACGCATCGACGCGGCAACGGCGTCCAGCGACAGGCCGAGACCGAACAGCAGGGCCAGGCCTTTCATGCGGTTTTCCGCCGTTGCAGCATCAGCCACATGGGTGTGACGTCGCGCGGCAGAATGATCAGGGTTTGCCAGAACGGCACGCCGCTCAAACGGCAGTAGAGCACCAGCATCGCCACGGTCACGGCCAGATAGGCAATCGACGAAGCCGCGGCCGCGCCGACAATCCCGTAGGCGGGAATCAACACAAGGTTCAGCGCCAGATTCAGCAGCGCCCCCAGACCCATCAGCAACGACACCGTGCCGGGACGATTTTTGCCGAGCAGATCCAGACGCAGGATGCTCGCATAGCAAAGCCCCAACAGCCCCGGCAGCAACGCCAGCAGCGCCGGATACGCCGGTTGGTACGCCGCACCGAACAAGGTGACGATCAGCCATTCACCAATCACCGCCATGCTCAGGCAGGCGCCGAGCATCACCGTAGCGGTCAGGCGCAGGGCCAGCGGGGTGACCTTGTCCATGCCTTCGTCCTGTTGCAACAGGCGTTTCATCAGCGGTGTGGTCACCGCTTCCGGGACGATCAGCAGCAGTTCGGCGGCCGCGCTGGCCATGGCGTAATGACCGAGGGCGGTGCTGCCGAGCAGGGCGCCGATAAACAGATAATCCGAGCGCAGGATCACTTGCTGGAACAGCAGATCGGGATGACTGCGCGCGCTGTAGCGCAACAGTTCGTTCTGGCTGGCGCGGTCCCATTGCAGTTGCAACGGTTGCGCGCGTTTGAGCCAGACCCAACCGACCAGTACCACCAGACTGATGCCGGCCAGCCAACTGATCAGCGCGGCTTCGAGGGCGGCGCTTTTCCACATCCAGAACAGCGCGAGAAACAGCAACAGCGGCGCCAGCGACTCGACCAGACGCAAGGCATTGAACGCAACCACGCCCCCAGAGGCGTTGTGCAGTGTCAGCAGGCCGCTTTTCAGTACGGTCAGCGGCACTGCCAGCAGCAACAGCCAGGCGAGCAAGCCGAGTTGCACCGTCACATCCAGCTCAGTGCCGAATTCGCGCACCAACGCCACCACCAACAAGGTCAACAGCGCCGCCAGCAAACAGCCGAACACCAACACCTGACTGAGCAACAAACCCATCGGCCGCTGCTTGGCGGCCTGATAACCCACCGCCGAATTCAGCCCGCCACTGGTGGCGGCGCTGATCAGATCCGGCAGGGTGCTGAGCAACGCAAACAGCCCGCGCTCGCTCGGCCCGAGAATCCGCGCCAGCAACACATTGCGCAGCAAGCGCAGGGCGATCATCGCCAGTTTGGTGCCCATGCTCAGCGCCAGATGCTTGAGATAGTTACCTCGGCTCATGGCCGCGCCCCGCGAAAAATTCGCCACGACAGCAACTCCGGATTACGCGCGGTGCGCTGACTGACACCGAAGCGCGGCAGGTTCAGCGGATCGCCTTCGCCGCGATAAATGCCGGTGCCGGTGCCCAGCGCAAACGGGTAGTCATGGCTGGCGATCTGTTGGCGTACGCGGTCGTCATTGTCGCCATTGGGGTAGCAATACACCGGCAATGGCCGGTTGCAGCCGTTGTGCAGGGCATCGCGGCTGCGGCTGATTTCTTCGCTCAGGCGCACATCGTCGAGGCCGGTGAGGATCGAGTGACTCGCACCGTGCGGGCCGAAACGCACGAGACCGGAGGCTTCCAGCGCGCGCACCTGATGCCAGTCCAGCGCCTGCGGTTGCGACTCTTGCGGGCATTCATCGGTCAGCCGTTCCAGCTCCTGCGGGTCAATCGACTTCAGACTTTGCAGGTAATGCAGCAGCGCCAGGCTGCGGCGGTCGACGTCGATGTCATCGAGCAGCACCGGCAACGGGTGATGCAGCGTGTGCAAGCATTCGATCAAATGCATCCGCGCCTTGTCGCCGTGGCTGCCCCACAGGGTTTCGCCGAGGCTTTCCCACCAGAAACGCTGACGGCTGCCGATGAAATCGGTGGAGAGGAAAATGCTCGCCGGCACCTGATGTTTTTGCAGCAGCGGGAAGGCGTTGACCGCGTTATCACGCCAGCCGTCATCGAAGGTCAGCGCCACCCGTGGGCGCTCGGTGCGCAACGAATTAGGCTGAAGGATTTCCATCAGCGGCACGCAATCGAAATGCTTGCGCAGCCACACCAGCAAATGCTCGAAAGCTTTCGGCCCGACGCACAGTTCGTTGCGGTGCGGCAGGTTGGCGGCGCGGTCGTTCGCCAGTACCCGGTGCAGCATCAGAATCACCCCGGCGCCCTGCAACTGGTTGCGGCCCACTGAAGAGTTGAGATAGAGCCAGCCACTGGTGCGTTTGAGTAATTGTTTGATCGCCATGGCTTCGTTCCTCTTAACGGTTCTGTTCAGGATTCCACTGGGCATACCGCTGACCGCGCAGGAACTGCCACAGGCCAAGACTCATCCCAGCGAGGGTAACCAACAGAAACGCGGCGAGGCGGAAGGGTTTCGGCAAACGGTGTTGCGAATCCAGCAGCCCGGCAATCGCGATGGCATAGCCGAACAATTGCGCGATCAGGGCCAGGCGATAGAAACCGTGGTCGTCCCACAGCCAGAAATTGCTCAGCAGTAGCGGTAGCAACAGGATTGGCGCCAGGCGGCGGATCAGTTTGTGGCTGATCAACGCGATCGAGTACAGACCATATTTCAGCGGATTGAGCAGCTCGCGGCGCTGGGCCAGGCTTTGCAAACCACCCACGGTGACGCGCTGACGGCGGCGGAATTGCTTGTCCGCCTCATCGACGCCGTGGTCGATCACCTGCGCCTCAGGCACATAGACGATGCGTTTGTGCGCGACCGGTGCGCAGGTGCTGATAAAGAAATCGTCGTTGACCTCGGCCGGCACGTTCTGGAACAACTCGCGGCGCAGGGCGAGCAGGGCGCCGTCGGCGGAGACCATGCAGCCGGTGCGGTTCTCGACCCGGCGCAGCCAGCCTTCGTAATGCCGATAGAGGCTGTCGCCGACGCTCAAGCCACCGCCGGTAACGGGGATGACCATATGCCCGGCACAGCCGCCGACGTTGGCATCATTCAACGGCGCCAGCAGGTAACCGAGGGTTTCGCGGGACCATTGGTTGTCTGCATCGGTGAACACCAGAATATCGCCGGTGCTCAGCGCTACACCCGCATTCAGTGTGGCGGCTTTGCCCTGGCGCGGCAGGTCGAGCACGGTGATACGCGGGTCAACGACCTTGTGTGCGCAGGCCACGGTGTCGTCGGTCGAACCGTCACTGGCGAGAATGATCTGCAGCGAGGCCGGCTGATAATCCTGCGCCAGCAACGTACGCAACTTGTGCTCGATGTGCCGTGCCTCGTTGTGCGCGGCAATCACGATGCTGACGTTCAATGGCGGTGCCGGTGTGTGACGCCAGGCCGGGAACAGCGGCGCCAGAATCGACAGCAGCAGCGGGTAGCCAATATAGGCGTAGACCGGCAGCAACAGGCACATCCAGAAAATGAATTCAGCCACGGGCAGGCCTCCTGGCGTTCCAATGACACAGACTCAAAATGAACGCGGCGCCGGCCAGGTGCAGACGCACCCAGTGCAGCCCCCACAGTTGCAGACTCAGGCCTATATCGTGGTGTTTGGCGCTCTGGCGCAGGCTGAGCACCAGCCCCGGTATCAGTGTCAGCATGACCATGACGGCCGCATGATGCGGAAAGCCGTCGAGCAGCGCCGAGATCGCCAGAAAATCCAGCAACCACACCAGCAGCGAGAGCATCGGAAAGCGCAACAGACGCAGACTAAAACCGTGAGTGCGCAGCAGTTGCAGATGACTGCCCTGACGCCACAACTCCTTGCCCATCCACTCGCGCCAGTTCATTTCGTAACCCCAATGCAGGGCGACGTTATCGTTGATCGACAGCAGCCGCGCGCCCTGTTCATGCAGGCGCAGGGTGAATTCCTTGTCCTCGCCGGTGCGCAGGCTCTCGTTGAAACCACCGACCTTGTCGAACCAGCGCCGACGCATCAGCAGGTTGGCACTGGGCAGCCAGTCCACCGCGTGTGCGTTTTGCGAAGCCGCGCGCGAGGTACGACGTTGCCAGGCGGTGGCGTACCACGGCGCTTCGGCAGGAGTGTGCAGATCAAGGCCGAAGACATCGGCCTGGCCGCTGCCTTCAATGTCGAATAACGGCTTGAGCCAGTTCTCCGGCATTTCAATGTCGGCATCAATGAAGGCCAGCCAGTCACCGGTGGCGATGGCCGTGCCGCGGTTGCGCAGAGCACCGATCAACAACCCCGGCAGCACCAGCACCTGCGCACCGAATTGGCGGGCAATGTGCGGGCCCTGGTCGGTCGAACCGTTGTCGACCACGATCAACTCGCAATCGAGATTGGCCGCGTGTGCGGCTTTTTGCGCTGCAAGCAGGGTTCGGCCAATGTGTCGGGCCTCGTTGAACATCGGAATAACGATGCTGATCCGGCTCATGCCTTCGCCTCCATCGCTAATGGCGCCTGTTCGGCTTTCAGGCGCAGGACGCTGGTCAGCGCGAGCATGATCCACACGTATTTCTGGTTCGGTGCGCTGAGGAACATCAGGAACAGCGTCAGCGACAGAAAACTCACACCCAGGTGGGTCATCAGATCTGTCTGATACGAATTGCCGCGCAACATCCACGCCGCCCGAGCGCGAATCAGGTTGTACAGACCGAGGCCGAGCATGCCGACGAACAACAGCCCGGCAGGCACGCCCAGCTCACTGAAGATTTCCAGATAGGTGTTGTGTGCGCGCCGATACAAGTCGCCGATCTTGCGGTTGGCCGAGAATGCCTTGGCGTAACCGGTGGTCGCGTAGTGAAGCGGGAACGTGCCGGGGCCGGAGCCGAGCAGCGGGTTCTCGCGGATCATCTGGCTGCCGACGACGATGTACGAGGCGCGGCGGCCGAGGGATTCGTCGTTGTGACCCTTGGCGCCGGCGCTCAACACACTCAGCGACTGGATGCGCGCGAGATACCCGGCGGGCATTGCGTAGATCGCCAATGGAATCACGATGGCCGCGCCGAGCATGGCGAAACCCAGATGCCGTGGGCGAATTCGGGTCAGTTGCGTGCGGTAGTGCCAGCAGCCGATCAACAGACTCAAGGCCAACACCACCAGACCCGAGCGCGACTCGGTTTTGGTCATCCCGCCCAACAGCAGCAGGCAGCAACCGCCCCAGAACAACCGATGCAACAGGTTCGGGCTGCGAATCACCAGAAACAATCCCATCGGCACGGCAAAGGCGATCAGCAGGGCGAACGCGTTGGGGTCTTCGAGCAGTCCGGCGGCGCGGCCCTGATCCTGGAATTTGGTCGAAAACATCGCCATCGCGCAGGTGGTGCTGACGGCGAGGGTGACGAGGCGGGCGAACAGATCGAGGTTCAGCTCGCGGCCGATCAACAACGTGATGACAAACAGGATCAGGCCGACGCTGAGTTCACGCAGATGCCCCAGCGACATGCCCAGGTCATCGGTGTTGAGCAGGCTCAGGAAGTACAGCACCATGAACCAGATCAGAAAGCGCCAGATATTGCTGCGCAGTCGCTCCGACGGAATCTGGTGCAGCGCCAATTGCAGCATCAGGATCACCGCCAGCGAAGCACCGATGAGCTTGCTGCCGGAGAACGACGTGTCCTTGAAGAAACCCTCGAACGGCACCAGTGCGGCGATGCCGAGCAGGCCCCAGGTCGGCTTGCGGTACAACACCGCAAAACCCACCAGGCCCAGCACCGCCCCCGGCGCCAGAAACGGATAAGGGCTGGCCAGCAAAGCGATGCAGACCAGACCGAGCAGACTGACGATCGAGAGCGGGAAAATCATGCGCGTGCCTCCCGTGCCGTGCGGATGTACAGCTGCGACCAGCGCTCAGCGAGCGCCTTGAGGTCGTAGCGATCCTGTTGTGTGCGTTTTGCGTTGTCGCGCAGCTGCCGGGCCAGTTTCGGCTCGCTCAGCAACGTGTCGAGCTGGCGGGCGAGGGCGGCGCTGTCGGTGGGCGCGGCGAGCAAGCCGTTGTGCCGATGTTCGAGCACATCGGGAATCCCGCCGACCGCGAAGGCCACCACCGGCACCCCGGCCTGCATCGCTTCGAGCAAAATCATCGGTGTTCCTTCGGTGCGTGAGCTGATCACCAGCGCATCGAGTTGTTGCCACCACGGTTGCATGGCGATCTGGTAACCGGGCAAACGAATCCGTTGTTGCAGACCGGCACTGTCGATCCGCGCCTGCAACGCCTCGCGTTCCGGGCCATCGCCGAGCATCACCGCGTCCAGTTGCGGATGCTGATGACACAGCGGGATCAAGGCGTCGAGAAACATATCCGGGCCTTTCTCACTGCTCAAACGGCCGACGTAACCGGCCAGCCAACGTTGCCGATCGGCGTCCGGCACCATCGCGACAGCGGCCGGCAGACCATTGGGAATTACCTGCAATTTTTCTGCTCGCACGCTGGCCTGACGGTGCAGCGTGGCGATGCTTTCCGCAACGCAGACGACTCGATCCACCGACGCCGTGCGGCACAGTTGCAGGCTCAGCCAGGTGTAGAACTTCTGCTTGCGGCTGCGCGGTGTGAAACCGTGTTGGGTAATCACCAGTGGCAGGCGCAACAGCGTCGCGCCCACCCAACCGAATAACAGCCCCTTGAAGTTGTGCGTATTAATCAGCGGTTTTTCCCCGCGACGCTGACGCAAGTGCCGGAGTAATTCGCCAAGCCCGGCACAGCCGCGGCAGTCCACGCCGGCCTCGCGAAAGCGTTGGATCAATTCTGGCGGCGCGTCGAGAAACAGCACCTGATGCTGTCCCGGCGTCGCCAGACAATGATCCAGCAACATGCGCTCGGCCCCATAGAAGCCGCCGCTGCTGAGCAAATGAATGATCGGCAGCGCGGCAGTCGGGGAGGATGCGCTGCTCAATTGCGCACCCAGTGCAGGAAGCTTGGCACTGTCCAGTTCTTGTGCGGATTGCTCGGCAGCGTGTTCTGGTCGTTGATCACCAACAGCACCGGTACGCCCAGCTCGTGGCTGATTTGCGCCGGGTGTTTGAAGCGGTGGTCGAAGAACTCACGCACGTAGACCAGGGCAATCGCCAACAGCAACCCGGTGAACAAACCGAACGGAATGATCAGGCCCGGTTTCGGAAACGCCGCTTCGGTCGGTTCGAACGGCGGGCTGAGCACCCGGGCGTTGGACAGATCGTCGTTGAGCGCGCCGGTGGTGCTGCTTTCGGCGAAACGCTGGGCGTAGGTCGAGAACGCGGCGTGCAGCGCATCGATTTCGGTGTCCATCTGCCGCAGCTTGCTTTGCGTCTGCTGCAACTCGTGGATGCGGTTCTTGAACTCGGCGATGCGTGCGGTTTTCTGCTCGATCACTTGCTTGACCACGGCCAGATCGGCGGTGCGTTCCTGGATGCGGTTGCTCACCACTTTGAGGAACTGGCCACGGGTGCGGGCAATCTGCTCGCGGGTCAACAGCATCGGTTCGCTGCCAGGCTGGAACACCGCCAGGTCATTCATGTAGCGGCTGACCTGAGTGGTGAGTTGCTCGCCCATCTGTTTGATTTCCCGATCCTCGAACGCCACGTTGTCGACCGTGGTGGTGAAGGTGTAGGGGAAGGTGTAGTCGTTGAGCTTGTTATTGCTGGCGGCGGCCAGTGCAGTTTTCAGGTATTCGAGCCAGCGCTGGCTCTGTAACAGGCGATCCTGGTACAGGTTCAGGGCTTGCTCTTCGGTGTTGATCGCGTTGAGGCGGAAGGTGATTTCTTCCTTCGGATCCGACGAGCCGACACTTTCCAGCAAGGCCTGACGGTTGCCTTCCAGGCCATCGAGGCGCACTTGATACAGGTGCTTCTTCGACTCGTAGAAGGATTGCGGCAAGTCGATCGACTGCAAAGCCTGACGGCTGAACAGATAGTTCTGCAGCAAGGCTGAAACAAACGTCGTGCCCTGATGCGGATCGGGGAAGCTGTAGACGATCGAGATCACGTTGGAGCCGGGCAGGGTCTCGATTTTCAGGCTGTCGATGGCTTGCTGGGTCAACGCGTCGAGCGCGGTGTCACGCACCGGATCGGTTTCCAGCCCGAGCACGTTACGCACCGGGTTGATCACGTATTGGCGCAGCGGCGAACTGACGTAGCGCTTGAACGGCTCGGCCACCAGTTTGCTGAAGATGCCCGGCGAAGGTGTGTATTCACCTTTGTCGCGCAGTTCGCTGATGGTCTGCCGGATCAGTGCTGGCGAACGGAGGATATTGCTCTCGGTTTCCATGTCCGCGAGCGACGGCGGAATGAAGGTGGCGTTGTCCACCGTGAGCGATGTGGTGGCGTCACCCTGAGAGAGTTTTTTCGACTGCACGATGACCTGCGCGGTGATATCGAAGCTCTGTTTGAGCACCAGCGGCAGGAGCAGGGCGATGACTGCAAAGATCAGGAAGACCCGTTTCACCAGTTGCTTGTTGGCGAAGAAGATCCTGAAGAACTCATGCAGGTAGTTTTCCTTTGGATTCATGTCGGTCACCTGAGAGTCAGTTGTTGTTGCTGTCTTTGTTGTCGACGCGGTAGCCGAAGCTGAACCCGACGCCCTGGAACAGCACCACGTCAGCCAATTGCCGGGCGAGTTCGCCGGCGCTGGCCAATTTGGTTTTTGGCACGAACAGCATGTCGTCCGGTTGCAGGTAAGCGATTTGCGAGGCATCGCCGGACAGCGCTTTTTCGACGTCGTAATGCACGGCCTGCACCTGATTGCCGTTGCGACGCATGATCACCACCGAATCCAGACGGGCCTTGACGTTGGTGCCACGGGCCAGGGTCAGCGCTTCAAGTACCGAAACCGGCCGGCGGATCGGGTAGGAACCCGGTTGGCCGACTTCGCCGAGCACATAGATTTCGTTGCCGGCGGTGGATTTCAGCAGCACGTCCACGGTCATCCGGCCGGGCAATTGCGCGTATTTCTTGTTGAGGAAGGTTTCCAGTTGATTGACGGTCATGCCTTGCAGTGGCACGGCGCCGATTTCCGGGAAACTCGCGTAGCCGTCGGTGCCGACGGTGATCTCACGGCTCATGCCGGTGGCCGGGTGGTTCAGCGCGCTTTTCAGATTCTGCTCGTTGGTCAGCGGGCTGATGATCTGCACGGTCAACTGATTGCGGTTGGGCTGGAACAGCTGCTTGCGTTGATAGGCGCGCTGGATTTCTTCGCGCGCCTGATCACTGGTCAGCCCGGCGATTTTCACCGAGGTGTTGGCGCCCGGCAGTTCGATGGTGCCATCCGGCAGCACCAGCTGATTGCCATTGAGCTGGCTGGCGGCGGTGAAGTTCAGGCCGATCTGGTCACCCGATTGCACGCGGTAAGCGTCCGAGCCGCTGGTGCTGATATGGAAGATCACGTCGAGCACATCCTGCGGACGCAGGGTCTGCTCGATCTTCGGCATATCGGTGGCCTGGGCATTGGCCGGGGTGGCGGTGAGAATATTCACCGGCATGTTCTGGGTTTCGGAGGTGCTCGAGCAGCCTGCAAGCGGCAGCATCAGCAGCACAAGAATCTTGGCGTTCATGGCGTCATCCTTCGCGTTCGCTTAGAGGTTTTTGTAAAGCCATTTGGGCATGTAGTACTTACGCCGGTTGAACACGCTACCGACCACTTTCGCCCCGGCCTGGGTCAGACGTTGCACGGCGGCCTGGGCGACTTCCCAGCGGGTGTCTTCGGCGCGCACGACAAACACCACACCATCGACCTGGGTGCTGATCACCAGCGTGTCGGCGGCGGAATACACCGCGTCGCCGTCGATCACCACGAAGCGGTACTGGCTGCCCAGTTGATCAAGCAACGGGCTCAGGCGCTCGGCGGTCAGGTGTTCCATGGTGCGGATCGGCCGGCCGTTGGGCAGCACATGGAAGGGCAGGCTCGACACCTGCACCACGCAGTCCTGCAACAGCGGCGGGTTGTCCGGGTTGAACAGCAAATCGCGCAGGCCGCGTTCCTTGCTCAGGTTCAACTGCTGGGTGAGGTTGCTCGCCGATTGGCTGGCGTCGACCAGCAATACTTGGCCGCTGCTCATTTGCGCCAGTTGGCTGGCCAGCGCCAGGGCACTGGTGGTGGTGCCTGCGCCGGGGTTGGCGGCGGTCAGGAACAGGATCCGCAGATCAAGATCCAGCACGGTCGAGGTCAGGTTCGATTCGCTGGGGTTGGCAATGCTCAGGCTTTTGTTGGTTGAACCGTCCATTAGCTTGCTCCGTGGCCGCTGAATACTTTGAAGGGGGTTTTCAACAGAATCTTCAGATCAAGCAAAAGGCTCTGCTCGGCGATGTAGCTGAGGTCCAACTCAACGCGCTGGTCGAAGTCGATATTGCTGCGTCCGGAGATCTGCCACAGGCCGGTCATGCCGGGGTAGATCGCCAGACGGGCAAGGTGGTTATCCTTGTAGCGGTAGGCGTTGAACGAGGTCGGACGCGGGCCGACCAGGCGCATGTCGCCGGTCACTACATTGATCAGGTTGGGCAGTTCATCGAGGCTGGTGCGCCGCAGGAAACCGCCGATGCGGGTAATGCGCGGGTCGTGGTCGATCTTGAAATCGATGGCGTCGGCGCCGTGTTTGTTCAGGTGGCGCAGCGATTCTTTCAAGTCTTCGGCATTGGCGACCATGGTGCGGAATTTGTACATGCCGAATTTGCGGCCACGGTAGCCGGTGCGTTTCTGTACGAACATCACCGGACCAGGGCTGCTGAACTTGATGACCAGTGCCAGACCGAGCAGCAGTGGCGAGATCATCACAAGGATCAGCAGCGCGCCCAGGCAAGCGACCACGCGATTGGTGCGTGACAGCTGCCATGGCCGGCCGCCGTCGCGGCCCGTGAACCAGCCACGACCCTGGCGATGAATCGCTGCGTCGAGACGCATTCGGTGCTCGGGATCCACGCGCTTGTCGCGGCGCATTTGTTGGATCGGCACACCTTTCTCATGTCCAGTCATAAAATCCTCCGCATTAATTCAGCCGCGTACGGCGCGTGCGCGATAGGCAGTGGGGTAGTAGTCGCGAAACCAGGCGATAAAGCGTCCAAGTCCCTCATCCAGCTCTATCCGGGGCTGAAATCCGGTGGCCTGGGCCAGATCACTGGCCTCGGCGCAAGTGTTGAGCACGTCGCCCGGTTGCAGCGGCAACAGCTCGACAATGGCTTTCTGGCCAAGGTGTTTTTCCAGCAGCGCCAGATAGGTTTTCAGCTCGACCGGGTGCTGCCCGCCGATGTTGAACAAGCGCCACGGCGCCATGCTGCTGGCCGGGTCGGGCTGCTGGCGATCCCACTGCGGATTGGCCTGCGGTGGCTGATCGATGAGGCGGGCGATGCTTTCGATGATGTCGTCGATGTAGGTGAAATCGCGCTGGTGTTCGCCGTAATTGAACAGCTTCAGCGGCTCGCCTTCGCTGATCGCCCGGGCGAACTGGATCGGCGACATGTCTGGCCGGCCCCACGGCCCGTACACGGTGAAAAAGCGCAGGCCGGTGCAAGGAATGCCGAACAGGTGGCTGTAACTGTGCGCCATCAGTTCATTGGCTTTCTTGGTCGCGGCGTACAGCGACAGCGGGTGGTTGACGCCGTCCTTCACTGAGTAAGGCGTGTGCTGATTGGCGCCGTACACCGAACTCGACGAGGCATAAATCAAATGCTCGACCGGGTGATGCCGGCAGCTCTCGAGAATGTTTAGAAAACCGTTGAGGTTGCTGTCCAGATACGCCCGTGGATTTTCCAGCGAATAACGCACCCCGGCCTGCGCGGCGAGGTGGATCACCACTTGTGGGCGTTCGCGGACAAACAGTGCTTCGATGGCCGAGGCATCGGCCAGGTCAACCGTGGCGAGCTGGAAATCGCCGACCTGCTCGCGCACCCATTGCACGCGGTCGTGCTTGAGTTGCGGTTCGTAGTAGGCGTTGAAATTGTCCAGACCGACCACCGAGTGCCCGTCGCGCAGCAGCCGTAACACGCAATGGGCACCAATGAAACCGGCCGCACCGGTGACCAGCACCTTCATGGCCGCAGCCCTTCAGGGGCAATGTTGCGCAGGCCAATACCGCTGTAATGCAGGCCGGCGGCCGCCACTTGTTCCGGGTTGTACAGATTGCGGCCGTCGATGATTACCTTCGAGCGCAGCTTTTCGGCGAGCAACTCGAAATCGACCACGCGGAAGTTTTTCCACTCGGTGCAGATCACCAGTGCATCAGCGTCTTCGAGGGTGTCGTCGCGGGTGGCGCACAGGTGCAGATCGTTGCGATAGCCGTAAATGCGTCGGCACTCGGACATCGCTTCCGGGTCGTAGGCCTGCACGCTGGCGCCTTCAGCCCAGAGTGCGTCCATCAGATAGCGGCTCGGCGCTTCGCGCATATCATCGGTGTTCGGTTTGAAAGCCAGGCCCCAGATCGCGATCGACTTACCCGCCAGGCCTTGGGGGAACTGTGCTTTGAGTTTGCTGAACAGGATGTGCCGCTGCAGGTCGTTGACGTCGGTGACGCTGCGCAGCAGTTTCAGCGGCATGCCGTTGTGTTCGGCGGTGTGCAGCAGGGCGCGCAGATCCTTGGGAAAGCACGAGCCACCGAAGCCGCAGCCCGGATAGATGAAGTGGTAACCGATGCGCGGATCAGAACCGATGCCTTTGCGCACCGCTTCGATGTCGGCGCCGAGCAATTCAGTGAGGTTGGCCAGTTCGTTCATGAAGCTGATGCGCGTGGCGAGCATGGCGTTGGCGGCGTACTTGGTCAGTTCGGCGCTGCGGTTGTCCATGAACATCAGTTTTTCGTGGTTGCGGCAGAACGGCGCGTACAACTCGCTCATCTGCTCGCGGGCTGCGTCGTCGCGGGTACCGACGATGATCCGGTCCGGGCGCATGCAGTCGGCGAGGGCGCTGCCTTCCTTGAGGAATTCCGGGTTGGAGACCACACGCACGGTCAGACCGGTTTTGTCGCGGCGCTGCAATTCGCTGTTGGCGGTGGCCAGCACTTGATCCGCCGTACCGACCGGCACCGTGGATTTGATGATCAGGGTGCGATCGGCCTCCATGTGCGAGGCGATTTGCCGGGCAACGTTGAGCACGTGGCTGAGGTCGGCAGAGCCATCCTCATCGGCAGGAGTGCCGACGGCGATGAAGATCAGCTCGGCGTGTTCGACCGCGTCGCTGGCCTGGGTGCTGAACAGCAGACGGCCGGCCTTTATGTTCTCCTCAAGCGTGCTGGACAAACCGGGCTCGCTAATCGGCGGCACTGCTTGTTGCAGTTGTTTAATCTTGTTCGGGTCAATATCCACGCATAAAACGCGGTGACCGACATCTGCAAGTGCGGCGGCTTGTATTAGTCCAACATAGCCCGTGCCAAATACGCTCACGTCCATCTGCGCACCCTCGATAGAGCGAAAAGAAGAAGTTCAAAATGAGACTGTCAAAAGGGGTATAGCGCAGGGTTTGAAAAGCGTGTCAGCAAAATGACATGTTGCACCTGTATAACAGCCCCAATTTTGGGGGCGATTGGCCATCAAGTGCTTGCTATTGCTGGATTTGTCCCGTGCTTGACGCTTTTTTCACATTTCAAAGAAAACGATGGACGGTCGAAAGCCGCGAATTTAAAGGCTTTCAGCAACTTGAGTGTGTCAGATTTGAGTCATCGGTTTTTTGACGCTTTGGAAGAAAGTCAGCCATTTCTTGCGCTTTGATGGCCGGGTGCTAGTGTCAGATTTTGACCGACAAACTCTTGACCCTTTACGGTTTTTGCCCGACCGGAATTGCCATGTTTCGATATCTGAAAGAACTGCTTTTAGTTATTTACTTGCTGCTTTATTCCGAATATTACATTGATCGGTTAAATGCTATCGGCTTCGGTTTTGCTGTACTTCTTTTTGGCGCGATGTTTTTGGCGCTTACTTTAGCGTTATATCTAACGGCCTATATACGGCAAGCCCTCATACGACATTTATTCGCATTGGCAATGTTCGCCTCGGCGGTATTTTTTGACGTATATACCCGCGTCACCGCGGATTACCTGAGCTACAGCAGCTTCGTCTCTCTGGTGTATTCCGGCGGTTTCATTCAGGAAGCCGCGTACCAATATCGAGACGCGATCCTGCACGGCGCCCTCAGTGGTTTGCTGTTGTTGTTCGGCATCGGTCTGAAGCCACGCCATGGTCTGGCCATTCCCAACGCGTTACGTGTGGCGGCGCCGTTGTGCGGCGTGTTGCTGCTCAGTGCCGTGCTGTTCTTGCGTGCGGGAGAGGGCGCCCGTGGCTTGCCGATCATGTACACGCCGCTGGCCTACCTGAACCTGTTCACCTATGAAGCGCTGCACAACACCGTCGGCCCGCGCGAACCGGTGACACTGGCGCGCAGCTCGCAAGCTGTCGGCCATGACATCGTGCTGATCATCGACGAAAGCATTTCCGGCAATTACCTCGACATCAACGCGCCATTCGGTGTGCACAGCAATCTCAAACAAGCGCACCCCGGCGTCGACATTTTCAATTACGGCTACGCCGCCTCCATCGCCAATTGCAGCGCCGACACCAACGTGACTTTGCGCTACGGCGGTACCCGCGCCGATTACATGCGCATCAACAGCACGCTGCCGTCGATCTGGCAGTACGCCAGGAAGGCCGGACTGCGCACCGTTTACATCGACGCCCAGCGCACCGCCGGCAATCTGCAGAACCTGATGACCGACACCGAGAAGAAGGACATCGACCAGTTCGTGCAGTTCGACCAGACCAGCGTGCGCGATCGCGACATGGCGGCAGCGGCGAAGCTGATCGAATTGCTCAACGATGACACGCCGGAGCTGGTGGTGATCAACAAGGTCGGCGCGCACTTCCCGGTGCACGACAAATATCCCGATGCGTTCATGGCCTACCGCCCGACCTTGCCGCGCGGGCAGTTCACCGAGGTGGCCGATACCGGCGAACGCAACGGTTTCAATGGTCAGCCGGATGACTGGGTGCTGTACCGCAATGCCTACAAGAACACCGTGTTGTGGAACGTCGGCGAGTTTTTTGCGCGGGTGTTCGCTCAGGGCAATCTGAACAATGCGTTGCTGATCTATACGTCTGATCATGGCCAGGATTTGCATGAGCGCGGTAATCCGGGCTTGAACACCCACTGCGGGGGCGATCCGGTGGAGGAGGAGGGCCTGGTGCCGTTGGTGGTGATTTCTGGCAGCGATCTGAAGACGCTGGACTGGTCGGCGCAATTGGCGGCGAACAAGGATCGTTCCAGTCACTACAACATCTTCCCGACCCTGCTGCAGTTGATGGGCTACGACCTGGCGGGGATCGAGGCTGTTTATGGCAAGCCACTGAGTGTCGCGACGGCGGATGAATTCACCTTCAACTACCGCTTCAATGCGCGGTTGGGGGCCAAGCCTGAGTGGAAGCACATTGATCTGGGCAGCATTGTCACGCCATCGCAGGCGCCGGCGAATGTTGCGGCGGGACAGTGAGCTTCAGCTTGTCCGGGTTGACGCTTTCGCGAGCAAGCTCGCTCCCACCTTTGGAACGCGATCAACCTGTGGGAGCGAGCCTGCTCGCGAAGGGGCCATTTGCTTTAACGCGAGATTCAGGTCTGTCATCGGCATCCGCTATCCTTGCCCCACACTGACCGATCAGGTGGCGGCATGCTTCGTGTTGAAAACGTCTTCAAAAGCTATCTCACCCCACAAGGCCCATTGCCGGTGCTGCAAGGCGTCGACCTGACACTGGCGCCCGGCAGTAGCCTTGCGCTGATGGGCGAGTCCGGCAGCGGCAAAAGCACCTTGCTGCACCTAGTGGCCGGTCTCGACAAAGTCGACAGCGGCAGCATTCGCAGCGGCGAGCATCGGCTGGAAAACATGAACGAGGCGCAACTGGCGAACTGGCGGCGCACAGAAATCGGTCTGGTGTTCCAGCAGTTCAACCTGATCGGCAGTTTGCGCGTCGAGGACAATCTGGCGTTTCAGGCGCGTCTGGCCGGGCGCCATGAGCCGCGTTGGCAGGCACATCTGGTGCAGCGTCTGGGCCTCGGCGATTTGCTCAAGCGTTATCCCGAGCAACTTTCCGGTGGTCAGCAGCAGCGGGTCGCGTTGGGCCGGGCATTGGCCTCGCAGCCGAAATTGCTGCTGGCCGATGAACCCACCGGCAGTCTCGATGAAGCGACCAGTGACGAAGTGCTGCGGCTGTTGCTGGAATTGCTCGATGACACCCCGACCACGTTGTTGATGGTCACCCACAGCCCGCGAGTCGCCGCCCGCTTGGCGCAGCGAGTGGTGTTGTCCAGCGGGCGGCTGACGTGATCGTTTTCCGTCAGACCCTGCGTGCGCTGCTCAGCCATTGGCGGCGTCATCCGGTGCAGTTTTTCAGTGTGCTGACCGGGTTGTGGCTGGCGACCAGTCTGTTGACTGGCGTCGAAGCGCTGAACAGTCAGGCGCGTGACAGTTACGCGCGGGCCAGCCAATTGATCGGCGGCGAACCACAGGCCAGTCTCGGTACGCCGAACGGGGCAACATTCCCGCAACAATGGTTCGTTGATCTGCGCCGACAGGGTTGGCCCGTGTCGCCAGTGTTGCAAGGTCGGGTGCTGCTCAAGGGCTTCGACAATCAGCGGCTGCAATTGATGGGCATCGAACCGGTGTCGCTGCCGGCCGATTCGGCGGTGGCCGGTCAGGCGCTGCCGATCGAGCGTGTTGTCGAGTTTTTCACGCCGCCCGGAAATACGTGGATTTCCCCGGATACCTTGCAGGCGCTGAATCTACGCGAAGGTGACACGCCGCAAACGCTCAATGGCTTGAAACTGCCACCGCTGCTCGCGCAGAAGGACATGGCGCCGGGCGTGTTGCTGGTGGACATCGGCGTCGCACAAACCCGGCTGGAACAGCCCGGGCAATTGTCGCGGCTGTTGCTGCCCAAGGATTTTCACGCCGAGTTGCCTGCCGTGTTCAAAGGTCAGTTGCAGCTAAAAAGCAGCGGTGAGGAAAACAATCTGGCGCGACTGACCGAGAGCTTTCACCTCAATCTCGATGCGCTGGGATTTCTCTCGTTCGTGGTCGGCTTGTTCATCGTCCACGCCGCGATTGGGCTGGCTCTTGAGCAACGTCGCGGCTTGCTGCGTACGCTGCGCGCCTGCGGTGTCAGTGCGCGGATGTTGATCTTTTGCCTGATCGTTGAGTTGGGCGCGCTGGCGCTGCTCGGCGGGCTGCTCGGCGTGATCAGCGGCTATTGGCTCGCCAGTGTGTTGTTGCCGGACGTCGCCGCCAGCCTGCGCGGTTTGTACGGCGCGGAAGTGGCGGGGCAGTTGCGTCTGAGCCCTTGGTGGTGGTTCAGCGGCATCGGTTTGAGCCTGCTCGGCGCCTTGCTCGCCGGGGCCAATAGCCTGTTGCGTGCTGCGCGCCTGCCGTTGCTGGCCGTGGCCGATCCGCAAGCCTGGCATCAGCAATATGCGCGCTGGTTGCGCCGACAAGGTTGGCTGGCGGCGGTATTGGGCTTGATCGCGTTGGCGGCATTGATCTGGGGCGACAGTCTGGCCAGCGGTTTTGTCCTGATGGCCGGATTGCTGATCGGCGCCGCATTGGCGCTGCCGGTGTTGCTCAGCGCGCTGTTGAATCAGTTGCTCGGGCGCAGTCGCTCGGTGCTCGGCCAGTGGTTTCTCGCCGATTGCCGCCAGCAACTGCCGGCACTGAGTCTGGCGCTGATGGCTTTGCTTCTGGCGCTGGCCGCCAACATCGGCGCCGGCAGCATGACTGCCGGATTTCGCCAGACCTTCAACGACTGGCTAGAGCAACGCCTGAGTGCCGAGTTGTATATCAATCCGAGCAATCCGGCACAGTCGCGGGAAATGTACAGCTGGCTCAAGCAGCAGCCTAACGTCGCGGCGATTCTGCCCAACTGGCAGGTCGCGGTGACGTTGCAAGGCTGGCCGGCGGAGGTGTTCGGCATCATCGATCACGCGCATTATCGCCAGCACTGGCCGTTGCTTGATGTCAGTGGCAGCGACCCGTGGGCGCATCTGGCCACCGACGATGCGGTGATGCTCAGCGAACAACTGGCGCGTCGGCTGAAGGTGCGGGCGGGCGATCGACTGACGATTCCTGCGCCGAATGGTGCGTGGTCGCCGCGCATCGTTGGCATCTACGCCGACTACGGCAATCCCAAGGGGCACTTGCTGGTCAACATCCATCACCTGCTGCGCGACTGGCCGCAGTTGACGCCGAACCGTTTCAATCTGCGCATCGAACCGCAGAACATTCCGGCGTTGTTGAACAGCTTGCAGGCGCGCTTTCAACTCGATGACAGCCGCATCGTCGATCAGGCGCGGCTCAAGGGCTGGTCGGTGCAAGTCTTCGAGCGGACCTTTGCGGCGACGGCGGCGCTGAACAGTTTGACCCTGGCGGTGGCTGGCGTGGCGCTGTTCATCAGCCTGCTGACGCAAAGTCAAAGCCGCCTCGGCCAACTCGCACCGCTATGGGCGCTGGGCGTAACGCGACGGCAATTGATGCTGCTCAATCTTGGTCAGACCTGGCTGCTGGCGGTACTGACGCTGGTGTTGGCGTCGCCGCTGGGGATCGCGCTGGCGTGGTGTCTGGACGCGGTAATCAACGTGCAAGCGTTTGGCTGGCGGTTGCCGCTGCGGGTGTTTCCGTGGCAATTGTTGCAGTTGATGGGGTTGGCGTTGTTGGCGACGTTACTGGCCTCGGCATGGCCGCTGTATTCGCTGTACCGCACGCAACCGGCGGACCTGCTGAGGACATTTGCCCATGAGGATTAATTTCGTTGTGCTCATGGTTTTGTTGCTGCTCGGTGGTTGCGATCAATCGGCGCCGGAGCAGAAGGGCTTCGCCGGGATGGGCAATCAGGCGTTGGCGTTTACGCCGGTGGTGCCGGGACGGGTGTTCAGTTTTCCGGCCGATCACGGGGCGCATGACGGTTTTCGCATTGAGTGGTGGTACATCACCGCCAATCTCAAGGATCAGCAGGGCAATGAGTTCGGCGTGCAGTGGACGCTGTTTCGCAGTGCGCTGAAACCTGTGGCGGAGACGGCGGGGTGGGGCAATCAGACGGTTTGGCTGGGACATGCGGCGGTGACTTCCAGCACGGTGCATCACGCGGCTGAACGCTATGCGCGGGGCGGAGTGGGGCAGGCGGGTGTGCAACTGGCGCCGTTCGAGGCGTGGATTGATGATTGGCGGTTCGCCAGTCAGGCGCAGGATCCGTTGAGCGACCTGCAACTCAGCGCTCGCGACAAGGATTTCGCCTATCAACTGCACCTGACTTCCAGCCGCCCGCTGGTGTTGCAGGGCGACAAGGGTTTCAGCCAGAAATCCGAACAAGGTCAGGCTTCTTATTACTACAGTCAGCCGTTTTTTCAGGCCCGCGGCACTTTGCAGATCGACGGCCAGAGCTACACCGTCAGTGGCCCCGCGTGGCTTGATCGCGAGTGGAGCAGCCAGCCGCTGACCGCCAATCAAACCGGTTGGGACTGGTTTTCCCTGCATCTGGACAGTGGCGAGCACGTGATGCTCTATCGCATGCGCCAGAAGGACGGCGCGCCGTATCTCACCGGTACCTGGATTGCTGCTGACGGTCAGACGCAAACCCTGCGCAGCGAGCAGATCGAACTGGTCCCGCAGGACACCGCAAAAGTTGCCGGCCGTGCGATGCCGGTGAAATGGTCGATCAGCATCCCCGATAAACACCTCGACATCACCCTCGATGCGCTCAACCCCAACGCCTGGATGAACCTGCGCATCCCCTATTGGGAAGGCCCGGTGCACATCAACGGGAGTCATCCCGGCCAGGGTTATCTAGAGATGACCGGGTACTGACAGCGCCTCGTAAAAACTGCGAGTTGTAACGGGCGCAGAATCCGGATCTGACCGAGATCAAAATGTGGGAGCGAGCCTGCTCGCGAAAGCGCCCGCCCAGACACCACAGAGAAATTGGCCGGAACTCCGCTACTTCTCAACCCCTCTACCAAATATCTCTCACACCTTTGCGAAACGCCGTCGAGGATTTCCCCATGAGCGACGACCTGCAACCCCCAGACATGAACACCTGGCAGCGTCTGTTTGATGACCGGACCTACTGGCAGCAATCCCCCGACGCATATTACTTGGATCTGCAACGCATCGCCGATGACCTGCTTGGCCAAGGCACCATCGACCTTGAGCAATGGCAGATCCTGCGCGCCAAGGCCGACGACCTGCACAAGGATTCCCCCGCGATCAACGTCACCCGTGAACTCGACGACCCCGAAGCCTGAGGACCACCCCATGAAACCCATCACCCAAGACCAACACCCCGACGAACCCCGGCCACCCGGCGAAACCGAACGCGACAACGACGCCCTGCGCCCCACCGACCCGAAACAGCGTGAAAACACTGGCAAAGGCACGCCCAGTGGCGAATCAACCGCGCAGGACACCGCCAAGCAACAAACACCAGCCAAGCCCTGAACAGCGTCTATGCTCAGTGGCACGCCCGGCGTCGAAGTCGCTTCAACGCCGGGCGCTGCCATTCATCACAGGGAAAGTATTGCTTATGAAGCTCGACGCACTGGCCAAGGCCATCACCCTCGCAACCGTACTGTCCGCCACCAGCTTCGGCGCCATGGCTGCCGATATTCCGCTGTCTGCCACTGTTGAAGCAGATCAGGTCATCACCAAAGTGATCTCCGTCGATGCCGCTAACCATCAGGTTGTGCTCGAAGGTGCCGAAGGCAAGCCGGTTCACGTTCAGCTCACTGATAAGGCGAAAAACCTCGCCAATCTCAAGCCCGGCGATCAGGTCAACATTCAGGTTCAGCGTTCAGTCGCCGCTTACCTCGACACCGATGTGGATAAAGGTCTGCCTGGCACCACCGAACGTACCGGTGAACTGCGTAAGGCCCCGGGCAGTGATAACCCCGGTGGCGAGGCGTATCGCCAAGTTCAGGTGCAATTGAAAATCACCAAAATTGATTTGAAGACAAATCAGGTGACCCTGCAAAATCCAGCGGGCGTGTCGAAAGTCCTCGACGTGAAAAAGCCTGAAATTCAAGCCAAACTGAAAGATCTGAAAGAAGGGCAGAGCGTTATTGTCACTTACACCGATATCTTGAAAGTGACCAGTCAACACGAAAGTTGAGTATTAGCTCTACAGAATGATTGTTCTTGTACAGCTTTATGTATGAGAACAATCATATAAAAAAGTCTGTCGGAAGTTTCCCGGTAAATATCGGTGGCGCACATTTTTTAACTTTCTGGTACATAAATTTCATGTTTAAGCATGAGGACATATCTGCCAACTTCCATTAAAATCCCTCCCGTTCGCCCAGTGTCAGGGCTCTTTACCGGTGCATGGATTGCCAGGCCATTACACTGGGCGAACACCTCTTCGGAGTGGTTGTATACAATTTCTGCAAGCAAAAAGGGCGACTTTATAGTCGCCCTTTTTGTTTGCAGTGAATTAAACCTAGGTTTGCGCGTCAGGCTTGCTGCCCTTGAAAGCGCTTCAATGTCGCCTGATACATTTTCGTCCTGCGGTGATTTTTCCCGTAAGTGCCTGCAGCGGCGACAGTTCCTGACTGGATGTGATCCAGATAGCTGAAAATCTTGCGCGGCGACAAGAACTTGATGCCATAGCCCAGGCTGCTCATGCGATCTTGCAGCGCATAACCGGGCACCTGCTCATCCATGCAGAAGTGCAAGCCTTGGGACTTCATCAAGCGCGCATTCCACAATGTGCAGAAACTTTTCAGATGAGTTTCTTTGTAGGGTCTTGGCATTTTCGAACGCAGACCCAGACGCACTTTCGCTTTACGAACATAGTGCTTGCAAAAACGCGAAGTTAACCGCCAAGTGTCACGAACAACCCCGCGATTGAGTTGCTCTACACAACCGACTGCGGCCATATCCGGGTTTTTCGTGCATTCACGCATCATCATGGCAAACACCTCTTTGTCGTAGACAAAGGTGTCGGTATGCAACAGAAACAGATAATCGGTGTCGACTTTTTCCAGCGCCAGATCCAGTGCCTTGCCATGCGCAATATGGCCGACTTCCTTGCCCGGCGAAGGCCGTTCGATCAAGTTGATCCAGTCGAGCGAACGCAAGTAATCGAGACTCGCATCCGCCGAATCGTTATCCACCACCCACACCGGAATGCGTTGCTCCTGGACGTGCTCACGCAAAAGCTCGAGGCACATTCGGGTGATGTCCGGGGTTTTGTAATTTACCAAGACAAGGCTGAAATTCGACGCTGGCTGGGTTGGTAAATCAAACGCTTTCATGTCGGAAGGACTCATCTGCGATTCAAGGGCATCAGGGTTTCGTGGCCGCGATCGTAGCGAGGCAACCTTAGGCGAACCTTAATTTGCGGATGTGACGGTAGATGTATGCCGAAGAGAGGCGGCTGGTCTTATGAAATGCATGGGGTGCTGCCGGTCATTACCGGATAAAATGCGCGCCCCTCTCACGGTTCAAGGAAGAAACGGCGCGCGCCGTTGTGTCACGGATGAAACCACTTTCCCTCTACCACCCGGCCTTGTACTGGCTGCGCGTGTGGCAAAAAAGGCTGTTCCGTCAAATTGCCTGGTGCTGCTCCAGCAAACGCTACGCACGTCCCGTCACCACGGCCGAGCGCCTGCCTTATCGCTATCTAAAACACACCTCGAAACTCATCCGCAAACTCGGCGACTCCGACCTCGCTCTGCAACACAACAAAGTCATCAACCTCAAACTCGCCGTCGCCGCCATCGACAGCGTCATCATCGCCCCCGGCGAACACTTCTCCTTCTGCCGCCTCGTCGGCCGCCCGACTTTGAAGCGCGGCTACGTTGAAGGCATGGAACTGTCGTTCGGCGAGGCTCGACGCGGAGTAGGCGGTGGCATTTGCCAACTGAGCAACCTGATTCACTGGATGGCCATTCATTCTCCGCTGGTGGTGGTCGAACGCTCCAACCACAGCTTCGACCCGTTTCCCGATGAAGGGCGGGTGCTGCCGTTCGGGTCCGGGGCGGCGATTTTCTATAACTACGTTGATCTGGTGCTGCACAACCCGACGGATCGGCACTTTCAGCTGAAGTTGAACGTCGGCGAGACGCAACTCGAAGGGGAGCTGTTGTGTGATCGGGTGAGGGAATATCTGATCTGGTCAAACGATCCTGGACACAGTTATAGGGTTTTATCCCTTTTCATGCCGCCAGGGCTTCCATGTCTACCGGAGTTCGATAACCGTTGTGACTGTGTAGCCTGATCCGATTGTAATAGTGGGTCAGGTAGCGCAGCACATCGCTACTGGCTTCATCTTCGTTTCGATAACCGACCTTGGGTATCCATTCAGATTTCAAACTGCCAAAGAAACGCTCCATCGGGGCGTTATCCCAGCAGTTTCCTCGTCGACTCATACTTTGTTTTATGCGCATGTCCGCCAGGGTTTCACGAAATACTTTACTGCTGTAATGACAGCCCTGATCCGAATGAAACATTAGGTTTTCAGGGCGTCCTCGCGACTCGAAAGCCATCTTTAACGCTCGA
>NZ_WXVV01000035.1 GCF_013433315.1 Pseudomonas crudilactis
TCAGGGCCAGCAGCCGATCGGTTGGAAGCATTCGCAGTCTCTCGCGCACATCAAAAAGGTGCGGGGACTTTGCGGGGGATCAAACAGGAAAGAAGTCGGGCGAGTAGGCGACATCTGTAGGATGTTTCGACATGGTTTGTAGGGCGGTATAGGGTTTCGTTTTTTCGTTCACAAAAAAGGGCTTTTACCTACCCAGGTGCCTTCAATGACAAAAGGATCAAGTGTCATGTCAAACACAGCCGAGCGGGTCAACATCGTCGACACTCAGGTGTTGTCCCATGACTGGTATCTGCTGAAGAAAATCACCTTCGACTATCACCGCAACAATGGCGAGTGGCAGCGTCAGACCCGTGAGGTTTACGACCGCGGCAATGGCGCTGCGATTCTGTTGTTCAACCGCGAGCAGCGCACGGTGGTGCTGACCCGGCAGTTCCGCTTGCCGGTGTTCGTCAATGGTCATGATGGTTTGCTGATCGAGGTGGCGGCCGGATTACTCGAGGGCGCTGCGCCGGAGCAGCGGATTCGCGATGAAGCGGAGGAAGAAACCGGTTATCGCGTGCACGATGTGAAAAAGGTATTCGAGGCTTACATGAGCCCCGGCTCGGTGACTGAGAAGCTGCACTTTTTCATTGCCGAATACGATGCGGCGTCGAAAGTCAGCGATGGTGGTGGTCTGGAAGAGGAGACCGAAGAACTGGAAGTTCTGGAGTGGCGATTCGACGAAGCGTTGGCAGCGTTTCAGCGCGGTGAGATCTGCGACGCCAAGACCATCATGCTGTTGCAGTATGCGGCGATGAATAACCTGTTCGGCGCTTGATTCAGAACAGCTCGCCGGTTTTGCCAATTTGCGACCACTGCCCACCCTCCAGGGTCAGCAAGCGCTCTTTCGCCTCGAGCCCGCCGGCAAATCCGGTCAGCTTTCCCGACGCGCCGATCACCCGATGACATGGCGCGACAATGGAGATCGGATTGCGTCCGTTCGCAGCGCCCACGGCCCGCACGGCGCCGGGATTGCCGATCTGTTCGGCAATCTGGCTGTAGGTCCGCGTCTCGCCGAATGGAATGGTCAGCAGCGCCGCCCAGACCTTTTTCTGAAAGTCGGTGCCAGCGAAATCCAGTTCCAGATCAAAACAGTCACGCGTCCCGGAAAAATATTCTTCAAGTTGTCGAGCCGTTCGAATCAGCACCGGATTGTCGGGGGCCTCACTCATCGGCCCGAGGCGCACGCGGTTCGGTTTGTCGTTTTCCCAGAGGATGGCCGCCAATCGTGAACCGTTCGCGACCAGCTTCAGCTCGCCGACGGGCGAGGGCAGGGTGATGAACGTATAAGGCATGACGGCAGGCTCCTGATCCACTCGGCAACTGCGCTCAGCATACTGCCTGATCGGGGAGGCGCAATACGCAAAGCCGACCATACTGCTTGGTGCTCTTGCAGCGTTCCCCCTCTGTTCTGCACAGACCCTGAAAACAAAAAAAGAGATCGACTCATGAAGTACGAACCTTTGGCCAAATCGCTGATAGCGACCTCACTGGCACTCAGCTGTCTCATGGCTCACGCGGCGTCGGTAGCGCCGATTGCCGCCGAAAACGGCATGGTGGTCACCGCGCAACACCTGGCCACCCATGTGGGTGTCGACGTATTGAAAAGTGGCGGCAACGCCGTCGATGCGGCGGTCGCCGTGGGTTACGCACTGGCGGTGGTTTATCCCGCTGCAGGTAACCTTGGCGGTGGCGGTTTCATGACTATTCAACTGGCGGACGGGCGCAAAACCTTCCTCGATTTCCGCGAAAAAGCGCCGCTGGCGGCCACCGCCAACATGTACCTCGACAAGGAAGGCAACGTCATTCCCGAACTGAGTACACGCGGCCATTTGGCGGTGGGCGTGCCCGGCACGGTGTCGGGCATGGAACTGGCGCTGAGCAAATACGGGACTAAACCGCGCAAGGAGATGATTGCCCCGGCGATCAAACTGGCGGAAGACGGCTTTGCGCTGGAGCAGGGTGATGTCGAGTTGCTGGAGTACGCCACCGACGTGTTCAAGAAGGACATGCGCGATTCCGGCTCAATCTTCCTGCACAACGGCGAGCCGATGCAGGTCGGGCAGAAACTGGTGCAGAAGGACCTCGGCAAAACCCTGCGGACCATTTCCGAAAAAGGCGCGGACGGCTTCTATAAAGGCTGGGTCGCCGACGCCATCGTCACCTCCAGTCAGGCCAACAAAGGCATCATCACCCAGGCCGACCTCGACAAATACAAGACCCGCGAACTGGCACCGGTAGAGTGCGATTACCGGGGTTACCACGTGGTCTCGGCGCCACCGCCAAGCTCCGGCGGCGTGGTGATCTGCCAGATCATGAACATCCTGGAAGGCTATCCGATGAAGGATCTGGGCTTCCATTCGGCCCAGGGCATGCACTACCAGATCGAAGCGATGCGCCACGCCTATGTCGATCGCAACAGCTATCTCGGTGATCCGGACTTCGTCAAAAATCCGATCGAGCACCTGCTGGACAAGAACTACGCGACCAAACTGCGCGACGCCATCCAGCCGCAAAAGGCTGGCGTGTCGGCTGAGCTCAAGCCCGGTGTGGCGCCCCATGAAGGCAGCAACACCACCCACTATTCGATCGTCGACAAGTGGGGCAATGCGGTGTCGGTCACTTACACCCTCAACGACTGGTTCGGCGCGGGCGTGATGGCGAGCAAGACCGGGGTGATCCTCAACGACGAAATGGACGACTTCACCTCCAAGGTCGGCGTGCCGAACATGTACGGGCTGGTGCAGGGCGAAGCTAACGCGATTGCGCCGGGCAAGGCACCGTTGTCGTCGATGAGTCCGACCATCGTCACCAAGGACGGCAAAGTGGTAATGGTGGTCGGCACCCCGGGCGGCAGCCGCATCATCACGGCGACCTTGCTGACCATGCTCAACGTTATCGACTACGGCATGGGCTTGCAGGAAGCGGTCGACGCGCCGCGTTTCCACCAGCAATGGATGCCGGAAGAAACCAACCTCGAAGACTTCGCCGCCAGCCCAGACACGAAGAAAATTCTCGAGAGCTGGGGGCACAAGTTCGCCGGGCCGCAGGACGCCAACCACATCGCCGCTATTCTGGTCGGTGCGCCGTCGCTGGGCGGTAAGCCTGTCGGCAAAAACCGCTTCTACGGCGCTAACGATCCACGCCGCAACACGGGCTTGTCACTGGGTTACTGAGGGGCGTAAAAAAGGGGGCGGGCTTACGTCCGCCCCTGTCTCAAGGACTGATCAAGGAAGGCTCATCATGACCACCGCATTACTGATCATCGACGTCCAGCGCGCCCTCTGCTCGGGCGAATATCAGTGTCATGACATTCATCACGTGATCGAAACCATCAACGGTTTAAGCGCCCGTGCGCGCAAGGCTGGCGTGCCGGTGGTGCTGATCCAGCATGAAGAAAAGGACAGCCCGTTGGCCCATGACGCCGAAGGCTGGCAACTGGCCGAAGGGCTTGAGACATCGCTTGAGGATTTGCGCGTACGCAAGACCACACCGGATTCGTTCTACCAGACTGATTTGCGCAAATTGTTGCCGAGCGAAGACTTCGAACGACTGGTCATCTGCGGTCTGCAAACCGATTACTGCGTCAACGCCACCGTGCGCCAGGCCCACCAACTGGGTTATGACGTGGTGCTTGCCGCCGATGCGCATTCCACTGTCGACAACGGCAACATGAGTGCCGAAGACATCATCGCCGAGCACAACAAGGATCTGGCGCACCTGACTGGCTCTGTGGCGCGCATCGACGTCAAACCCGCCGCCGACATCACGTTCTGACAACCCACACAAAACCTGTAGGAGTGAGCCTGCTCGCGATAGCAGTGTGTCAGTTGACGCAGCATCGTCTGACTGGACGCTATCGCGAGCAGGCTCACTCCTACAGTGGGGATTTCCGGCAGCAGCACTGGCATACTGCGCGCCATCCGAAGAATGGAATCTCTCGATGTTCGCGCTCTCCCTACGCCAAGCCTTGTTGCTGACGTCCCTTGCGTTCGCCGCTGTTACCCAAGCCAGCAGTTTCGATTGCGCCAGCGCTGCCAGCAAAACTGAAAGAGCCATTTGCGCAGATCCGTATCTTTCGCAGCTTGATGAGCAGCTTGCAGAGCGTTGGCGCTCGACCCTCGCCAACGTTCCCGATCCCAAGGCTCTCAAGACCGATCAACGGCAATGGCTGAAAAGTCGTAATGCCTGTGGCGCCCTCACGGCCTGTTTGCGCCGCCAGTATTTGATGCGTCAAGCCGAACTGGAACACGCCACTCAGCCCTTCAGTTGGGACGCGACCTGGCAGCTCATTCCGCCGAATACGTCAACGGCGGCAACGTTGACAACCCATCGTCGCGATGCGGCGCACCTCACTTTTGATATTGCAGCGGGCGAGGGTGCCAATTCGGGAAATCTCGAGGGTGTCGCCGTATTTGAAGGCAAAGAAGCGCATTACGCCGAAGGTGAGTGCGCGTTGACGTTCACCCCCATCAATGGCGTTCTGAATATCTCGCAAGTCGGCGCAGATGCCGATTGCGGTGGAGGAATGGGCGTGTATTACGCCGGCACTTATGTCGCCTCGGAACAACCACTGACGCTTGATTACGACATGCTCAGCCTTGGCTTGGCGCGAACGCCTGAGGAAAACCAGGCCCTGCATGGATTGCTCAAGGACGATTATGAAAGACTCGTCGAGGTTTCGGGCACCTTGCAAATCGGTGATCCCTCAGCCGACGTGCCGGGCAGTCAGGTGGTAGAAATGTGGATGCGTGGCCTGGGGGGCACCGGCATCATCATGAGCACAACCGACCAGCGTTTCTGGATCATCCTGCTGACCTACGATGAGCAAGGTCATCAGCGGGCGCGCTATTACACCAACGCGGTGAAATGGAAAGGGCATCTGCCCGATGTTTTGCAAGCCTGGTACCAACGCACAAATGGAAATCGCTCGATCCCACTGGATTCCATGCCCTGATTCCAAACGTCTCACGTCGCAAACAAAACCCCACGAATCTCGCCCACCCGCGGCGCTACGACCACGCCCTCCAGCACCATCCGCGTAATCGTCTGCGCCGCCGTTTGATAATCCTCATCCTGCGGCACTTCGCGCCCCATGATCCGGCCCATCTGCCAGCCGATATTGGTGTAAGTGCGCGTCGCCGACCAGATGAACAGCATCAAATGTTCAGGATCCACCGGCGCCAGCAAACCGCGCTCGATCCAGCTGCGCAGGCATTCAACATTGCGCCGTGCTTCGGCCTGCAACAGATCGCGGCACTCGTCCGGCAACTGTCGACCGCCGAGCAGCAACTCGCCACTGAACACCTTGGCAATCGCCGGATGCTCGCGAGCAATACGAATCCGCGCGGCCACGTAGGCGCGCAAACCCGTCAGCGGATCATCACTTTCACGCAGTACTGCCGAGGCTTCCAGCAGCGGCTCGACAAAACCCAGCAGCACTTTGCCGTAGAGGTTTTCCTTGGTCTGGAAGTAGTAATACAGATTGGCCTTGGGCACCCCGGCACGCGCCGCGATGTCGCGGGTCTGGGTGGCGTCGAAGCCATTGGCAGCGAACTCTTCGCTGGCGGCGGCGAGGATCAACTGCTCGTTGCGTACGCGGATGGCGCTCATGGAAACACGGCTTTGCTGGACGGCATGGATAGGTTCTGGCGATTTTGGTTTCGCAATATACAAAACTATATAGCGATGAAGCCAGCACACTCGAAGGGCAACGCTATGCTGTTTCGATCACTTCAGTGAAACGGAGCACAGACATGGCAATTCATGCACTGCGGGCGAACACGACGCATCTGGATGCGCTGGCACCGTTGTTCGATGCCTACCGAGGTTTCTACGAGCAACCTTCGAACCTTGAGCAATCGCGAGCTTTCATCGCCGAGCGTATGGCCGGCAATGAGTCAGCGATTTTTCTGGTTCAGGATGCAGAGGGCGAAGCGCTGGGTTTCGTGCAGTTGTATCCGACGTTCTCGTCCATCGATGCGCACCGCACCTGGCTGCTCAGCGATCTGTTCACCACGCCCGCCGCACGTGGGCGCGGGGTGGGTCGATTGCTGATGAACACGGCGCGTGACTTTGCCTTGGCGAGCGGCGCCAAGGGGCTGGTGCTGGAAACCGCCACTGACAACTTCACGGCGCAAGGCTTGTATGAATCCCTCGGCTACGTGCGTGACAGCGGTTATTACACCTACAACCTTGACTTGCGGCAGGGCTGAGCAAATTTTTTTGCTGATTTCCTGAATTCAGACTTTCGCCCGACCGCCGCTCTCTCTAGAATCCGCCCGGCCTTCACAGTGAAGGCGCAATGCCATCATTTGGATGTGTACACATAGGGACGGACATCATGCAATTCGGGAAAATTCTGGCGCTGGGGTTGGTACTCGCGCTGGGTGGTTGTGCCAGTTTCACTAAAGACGAAGTGGCACCGGTGACCATGCCGTCGATGGCCAACTATGCCAACAAGCCAAACGTCTACGTCGATTTCGATTTCTACCAAGGTGAGCCGAAAAGTGGTTCCGCCGTGGAAGTGCCGCAGGCACGTGATCAACTGAAACCACAGCTGCAAAAAATCCTCACTGACTCGGGCCTGTTCGGCCGTGTCACTCTGGACGAGTTCCAGAAGCAGCCGGGCGACTACAGCCTGCGTCTGAAAATGTACAACCATCCGCCGAATGCAGGTTCCATGGTGCTGGCCTTCATCAGCGGCTTCAGCATGATGGTGATCCCGGCCTATGGCACGGATCAGTACACCTTGAGCCTGGAAGGCATGGATGGCCAGGGTCAGGCCCTGACCACCGCGAGCAATCACGATGCGATCGGTACCTGGATCGGTATCTGGTTCATCCCACTGATGGCCAACACGCCAAAAGAAGCGGTGAATGACACGTTTACCCGTCAGGTCAACGCGCTGCTCAAGCAAATGGTTGATAGCAAGAACCTGAAGTACTCGGCACTCGAAACCCGCATTCCACGGGCCTGAAGCCAAAAAAGAGCCGCAATTGCGGCTCTTTTTTTTGCCCTTACTTCAGGGCCTGAATGAACTGTGGATCGCTGTACAGTTCTTTCAGCAAGTCACGCAACATCGGGTTGTAAGCGTTGACCGCGTTCGGGATCGCAATGAAACCGAAGAAGCTGCTGCTCCACTGGCTGCTGACATTCTTGGTCGCGTCGTACACCACATCGTTGCCGTTGAGCAGGGTGAAACGAGCAGCCAGTTTGCCGTCGCCCGTGCCCATGCCGGCGGACAGTTCGTTTTTCACCACCAGCACTTTCAACTGACGCTGAGCCTGTGGATCAAGCAGGCCGGCCTTGCGCAGCTCTTCGGTGATCGCATCCTGAATGTGCGCCGGGATGCTGCCGGACGGCGAGCGTACCGGGTTGGCGCGGACCACCAGCGAACCTTCACCGGATTCGGCGGTGACCTGAGGATTGCTGATCGCATGCAGCGGCGGGGTTTGCTTGAGCTTCTGCACGTTCTCAAAGCTCGGCTCGTAGCGGGTCATGGTCATGCCACAGCCTTGCAGCAGCACGGCCAGCATCGGGATCAACAACAGCGACTTCTTCACGGCAGTTCCTTGCGTGGGAATAGAGGAGGGCGCGAATTATGGGCAGAGTGCCATCATTGAGCAACCTCGTTCGTTTGCGCGTTGAGCAATCGCTCGATCTGCGCCAATTCCCAAGTACTGAGCAAGCTCACCGGATCGGTGCCGTAACGCTGCCAGCTCTCCAGCGCACCTTGTTGCCCCGCGCCATTGCGGGCCGATTCACAGTGGTGTAACCGGCTACCTTCAAAATCCAGCAGCAACTGCCAGCCCTCGATATCGACCGCGACCCGTCCCGCCTCGTCAGGCATCTCGCAGACTTTTAAAGCGAGCACACCCAGCGCCGCTTCACGCAAACGCTGGCACACCTCGCGGGCGCTTAGAAATGCAGACATAGCAAACTCAATGACCAGAGGAGCGCGCCAGCATAAAGCCCGAGCCGACAAGTGTCAGCGTTCACTGGCCCGATCCGCGACAATTCCGTAACATCCGCAACCCTCTTTTTCTCGAACACTTGCAGCCGCGCTCAGTGGCTGCTCGATAGGTAAGCCATGAAACCGATTCGTCTGCGCGCCGATGTCCTGGCCGGACTCACCACCTCGTTTGCCCTGTTGCCCGAATGCATTGCGTTCGCGCTGGTGGCGCACCTCAATCCGCTGATGGGCCTGTATGGCGCCTTCATCATTTGCACGCTGACGGCGTTGTTCGGCGGGCGGCCGGGCATGGTCTCCGGCGCGGCGGGTTCGATGGCTGTGGTCATCGTTGCACTGGTGGTGCAACACGGCGTGCAGTATTTGCTGGCGACGGTATTGCTCGGTGGCTTGATCATGATGGCGTTCGGCTTGCTGCGTCTGGGAAAACTGGTGCGCATGGTGCCGCACTCGGTGATGCTCGGCTTCGTCAATGGCTTGGCAATCATCATTGCGCTGGCGCAACTGGAGCACTTCAAGAGCGGTGAAGACTGGCTCAGCGGTACGCCGCTGTACCTGATGACCGGGTTGGTGGCGCTGACCATGGCCATCGTCTACATCCTGCCGCGCCTGACCCGCGCGGTGCCGCCGGCACTGGTGGCGATCCTCGGCGTCGGCCTGCTGGTCTATCTGTTCGACCTGCCGACCCGCACCCTCGGCGACATGGCGCACATTGCCGGTGGCTTGCCGACTTTCGCTTTGCCGGACATCCCGTGGAGTTTTGAAACCCTGCGCATCATCGCGCCTTACGCGATTCTGATGGCGCTGGTCGGTCTGCTGGAAACCCTGCTGACTCTCAACCTCACCGATGAAATCACTGAAACCCGTGGCTATCCGGATCGTGAGTGCGTGGCGCTCGGTGCGGCGAATATGGTCTCGGGTGCGTTCGGCGGTATGGGCGGGTGCGCGATGATCGGCCAGACGGTGATCAACCTCAGTTCCGGTGGGCGTGGGCGTTTGTCTGGCGTGGTCGCTGGCGTGCTGATTCTGTTGTTTATCCTGTTCCTGTCGCCGCTGATCGAGCGTATTCCGCTGGCGGCGCTGGTTGGCGTGATGTTCGTGGTGTCGCAGCAGACTTTTGCCTGGGCGTCGTTGCGTGTGGTGAACAAAGTGCCGCTTAACGATGTGCTGGTGATCATTGCTGTGACTACTATCACCGTGTTTACTGATCTGGCCACTGCGGTGTTGTGCGGCATCATTATCGCTGCGCTTAACTTTGCCTGGCAGCAGGCGCGTGAGTTGTACGCCGATGAGCATCTGGAGGCTGACGGCAGTAAGCTTTATCGTCTGCATGGCACTTTGTTTTTTGCCTCGACTGCGCCGTTTCTCAATCAGTTCGACCCGGCTAATGATCCGGCTCGGGTGACTTTGGATTGTCGGCATATGAGTTTTGTCGATTATTCGGCGATTGCGGCGTTGAAGACTTTGCGCGAGCGCTATGCCAAGGCGGGGAAGCATTTGCAGGTGTTTCATTTGTCTGAGCGGTGCAAGAAATTGCTGAAGCGGGCGGGGGAGGAGGATCACTGATTATCTGGCTGACCGGGTACATATCCGTTGCTGCGGGTGTTGCTGATTAGGGTTCCGCCCTTACGGCGGGTCACTTTTTCCAGACGCCGAAAAAGTAACCAAAAAGGCTTGCTCCTGCGTGCGGCCCGCTCGCTGGGGCTCGGGGTTCCTTCGCTCCGGGATCCCTCCGGGCGCATCGCCTACGGTTTGCTTCGCTGCACCTCCTCTCGATGCATTTGGCTGCGCCAAACGGTCGCTGCGCTCCCACCCCCGGATGAATCCCTCCACTCAGCCTTCCGACGTCGCCCGTGGATCAAGATCAAGAGCGGCAGCCGAGCTAACGCTCATCCTGTTGAGTGGGGCGGCTTTGCCGCTTGGGTTGTACGCACGTTAAAACTGTGTGCGAGCCTGCTCGCGAAGGCGGCCTGCCAGCCGACCAATTTATTGCTGATGTACCCGATCCAACTGTGGGAGCGAGCCTGCTCGCGAAGGCGGCCTGCCAGCCGACCAATTTATTGCTGATGTACCCGATCCAACTGTAGGAGTGAGCCTGCTCGCGATAGCGGTGTGTCACTCAAAGATGCTTTGAATGACACACCGCCATCGCGAGCAGGTCAGCTCCAACAGCTTTTGTGTGGCCGGATTCAGATGGCCGGAAAGTCGATATCGGTCAGCGCCGCGTTGTTCAGGTAGTTGGTCAGGCTCTGCACGGCCACCAGTGCAATCACTTCAATGATCTTCACGTCGTCGATCCCGGCAGTGCGGGCGGCGGCGATCTGTTCGTCACTCAAGTGGCCACGGCTTTCAGTCAACTGGCGGGCGAGGGTGGCGTAGGCGTTGAGTTCGCCCTGACGTGCGGCGACGATGTCCTGCGCCGAGAGCCCCGCCTTGCCGGCAAACAAGGTGTGTGCCGCCAGGCAATAGTCGCAACCGTTGACCTGTGAGGTGGCGAGGTACACCGCTTCTTTTTCCTGGGCGCTCAGCGAGGTCTTGCCGAGGATCGCCGAGGCTTGCACGTAAGTTTCGAGGGCTACCGGCGCTTTGGCCAGGGTGGTGAAGACATTGGGCAGGAAACCGATTTTCTTTTTCACGCCTTCCAGTACTGGGCGGCTGGCGTCGGTGGCGGTTTCGAGGCTGATTGCGTGGATGCGGCTCATGGTGATTCTCCGAGAGTCCGGTACGAAGTGCGCCGGGGATGGAGTTCATGTTATTGAGTGAGGCTGGTGGATTGGCGGCAAATCGTCGAGGATATGCGGCAGATCGTCCAGATCAGGTGTTCGCTGACAGATTTGTGGTGACTGGACGGGCGTCTTCGCGAGCAAGCTCACTCCCACAGGGGAATGGATTTCAAATGTGGGAGCGAGCTTGCTCGCGAAGGTCGCGGCGCAGTCTCAGCGCTGAAAAGAATACGAGCCTCCCGATAACTATTGGAGCCGTCCATGGATCGCCTGTCTACCTTGCTCAGCCATTTCGGCGTGACTGCCGGCACTTTTCACAGTGGTACGTTTTGCGGCGTCGCGGTTCATGAAAACGAACCGGTCGGCCATGTGCATCTGTTGCAGGCCGGCGAGTTGCTGCTCAAGCCGGGCAGCGAACGTGAGATCCGCCTCAGTGAACCGTCGCTGATTTTCTTCCCGCGACCTTTCGCCCATCGCATGTTCGCCGACGAGGTGATGGACACCCAAGTGGTCTGCGCCACGCTGACGTTTGACGGCGGTTCCGGCAATGCACTGGCGGCGGCCCTGCCGGATTATCTGGTGCTGAAACTGACGGACATCCCGGAACTGGGCAACACCGTCGAATGGCTGTTCAAGGAAGCGTTCGAAGGGCATTGCGGGCGGGTGGCGGTGATGGATCGCCTGTTCGAACTGCTGGTGATTCTGCTGTTGCGGCATTTGATCAGCAGTCGCGAGCAGCAACCGGGGATGATCGCCGGGCTGGCTGATCCACGTCTGTCGCGCGCCTTGAACCTGATGCACGAGCAACCGCAAAAGCCATGGAGCGTGGCGGATCTGGCCTCGGTCGCCAACCTGTCCCGCGCCGGATTTGCCGAGCAGTTTCGCCGGATCGTCGGGCAGACGCCGGCCGATTATCTGCTGAGCTGGCGCGTCAGTCTGGCGCAGAAGCGCTTGCGCGAAGGCAAGCCGATTGCGCTGATTGCCGAGGAGGTCGGTTACGAAAGTCCTTCGGCGCTGGCCCGGGCGTTCCGGCGCAAGACCGGGCTCAGTCCTCGGGAGTGGAAGGCGGGAGCCTGAGGTTCATTTGGCGAATTTCTTCGCCCCGGTCACACACAGAATCACGCCCAACGTCACGGCGAGCATGCCGAGGCTGACCTGTTCATGCAGCAGCGTCGCCGCCAGCGCCAGGCCGAAAAACGGCTGCAGTAATTGCAACTGACCGACCGCCGCAATTCCGCCCTGAGCCAGGCCGCGATACCAGAACACAAAACCGATCAGCATGCTGAACAGCGACACATAGCCCAGACACAACCACGCCGACAGGCTGATCGTGTTGAACGATGTGGGCGCCAGCCACAGACTCAGAATCGTCATCAGCGGCAGCGACAGCAGCAGAGCCCAGCAAATCACCTGCCAGCCGCCGAGGGTTCGCGACAGCTTCGCGCCTTCGGCATAACCGAGGCCGCAAGCGAGAATGGCAGCGAGCATCAACAGGTCACCGGTGGGCGAAGCGCTCAGGCCTTGCGCAAGCGCGAAGCCGACCACCAGCGCGCTGCCGAGAATCGAGAACATCCAGAACACCGGTCGCGGCCGCTCACCGCCGCGCAGCACGGCAAAAATTGCCGTGGCCAGTGGCAGCAAGCCGACAAACACAATCGAATGCGCCGACGTCACGTGTTGCAGCGCCAGTGCGGTCAACAAAGGAAAACCGAGCACCACGCCCATCGCGACAATCAACAGCGACAGCCATTGATCACGCGCCGGCCGCCGCTCGCGAAACAGCCACAGCAGTGTCACCGCCAACACTCCGGCGATGGCGGCGCGGACCACGGTGAGAAACACCGGATCGAACTCCAGCACCGCCAGACGCGTGGCCGGCAGCGAACCGCTGAAGATCACTACGCCGATAAAACCATTGATCCAGCCACTGGTTTTTTCCAGGGCTGGCGTCGTCAGATTCGAAGTCCTTTCCATCGCCGTTCACGCTCAGAAGTGGGTTGCGTTGCGGTCATGCTAGAGCCGAGAATCAGCACAATCAAAGAATTGTCATGGATACATCAGGCATGCCACGTTCGCGCTACAAGACACTGGTTGACGCCTTTGCGGCGGACATTCGCTCGGGCATGTTGCCGCCAGGTACACGGTTGCCGCCCCATCGGCAATTGGCGGCTCAGGAAGGGTTGGCGCTGGTCACGGCTTCGCGCGTGTACGCGGAGCTGGAAGCGATGGGGCTGATCAGCGGCGAGACCGGGCGCGGCACGTTTGTCCGCGAAACCTCGTTGTCGCCGGGGCAGGGCATCGATCAGAAACAAGTGGCGGTCGGCATGATCGACCTCAATTTCAATTACCCGTCGTTGCCCGGTCAGGCGGATTTGTTGCGCAGCGCGTTGCGCCAATTGGCGTTGTCGGGCGACCTGGAAGCGTTGTTGCGTTATCAGCCGCATGCCGGCCGTGCGCATGAACGCGCGTCGGTCGCTAGGCATCTGCTGATGCGCGGGGTGAAGGTCGAGGCCGAGCAAGTACTGATCGTCAACGGCGCCCAACAAGGGCTGGCAGTGACGCTGATGGCGCTGCTCAAACCTGGTGATGTGATTGCCGCCGATGCGCTGACCTATTCCGGGTTCAAGGTGCTGGCAGAAGCGCTGCATCTGGAGGTCGTAGCCATTCCGCTCGGTGCTCAGGGGCCGGATCTCGCAGCGCTGGACAAACTCTGCCGCCGCCGCTCGGTGCGTGCCGTGTACAGCATGCCGACCTTGCACAATCCACTGGGTTGGGTGATGCCCTTGGCGCAACGGGAGCAGTTGGTGGCGATTGCCCGTCGGCATGATCTGACGATCATCGAAGACGCTGCCTACGCGTTTCTGGTGGAAAACCCACCCCCGGCGTTGATCGATCTGGCGCCGGAGCGCACGGTGTACGTCTCGGGCCTGTCGAAAAACATCGCCACTGGCCTGCGCGTCGGTTTCATTGCCGCCCCGACCGACGTGGTGCCAGCACTGGAACGCATCATCCGCGCCACGACCTGGAACACGCCGGGCGTCATGACCGCCATCGCTTGCGGCTGGCTCGACGACGGCACGGTGGCGCTGCTGGAGGAGCAGAAACGCATTGATGCCAAGGCGCGGCAGGCATTGGCGAGCGAAGTATTGAAAGGGCTGCCAAGCATTGGCCATCCGGCGTCGTATTTTCTCTGGCTACCGCTGCCGGAAGATGTACGCGCCGATCAGATTGTTGTAGAGCTGATGCACAAGCAGGTTTCGGTCACCACGGCTGAACCGTTTTCGGTGGCAAGCCATACACCGCACGCGATTCGACTGGCGTTGGGCTCGGTTGAGATGGACGTGTTGCGTCAGGCGTTGATGACCGTCAGAAAGATCATCGCGGCTTACCTGTAGACTCCCCCCTCGGCTGTGCCGCAGCTCTGAGGAGGGGCCTGCTGCGCTGGCCAGCGGGAGCAAGCTCCCTCGCCACAAAGTGCTAATCTTGCGCCGCCGTTTTATGCAGAGCCGGACATCCAGATGAAAAACACCGTATCACTCGCCCTGGCCTTGAGCCTCACCGCAAGCCTGTTCACCACTGCCGCTAATGCCGCAGGCGATCCCGACGCCGGCGCGAAAATTTTCCCGCGCCTGTGTGGCGGCTGCCATCAGGTCGGCGAATCGGCCCGTCCGGGATTCGGCCCACAGCTCAACGGCATCATCGGCCGTCCGGCTGGTACGTCGGCCAACTACGTGTATTCCGAGGCGATGAAGAACTCGGGGGTGACGTGGAATCGCGAGATGCTGATCGCCTATCTGAAGGATCCGAAAGGTGTAGTGCCCGGTACGCGGATGATCTTCTGGGGGCTAAGTGATGAGGAGAAACTTGATAATTTGCTGGCGTACTTGCAAACGTTTTCCGGTTAGATAAGGACCTTGTTGTTGAAGGGCAGAGGCGAGGAAGTGTTGTGCTGTTAAAAGCCTGAAACTTGGTTGTAATGGTTTTCTGCGGCTTGAAGCAGGCGGCGATAAAGATTATTCAAAACTGATCTCAATGAGTGCGACGCTGTTTTTTGGATGACCTACAATTGCGTCGAGAGAAGTTAAGTTCGTTGTCTGATCTGTCTTTCTCCCCCTTTCTGTAACGTTAATGAATCAAAAGTGTATCAGAGTAGATACAGGTTGATGTTTTTAGCGATGTAGATGTACATAAGTTCTGTTTGGTTTTTGCGTTGGCGCCTTCAGCGGCAGTTCAATCAATTAGCAGGATATTTAGCGATGACTACGGCAAAAGACTGGAATGTGCTCGTTCCCGAGAAAAATCGCTTGGTGACGCCGAATAAAAACGAACGGAAGTCATCTGCGGGGCTGCCTACTCATATCGTCATTCATGTCACTGGCACGAACAATCTTTCATCGGTCACGAAAACATTTCTCGATGATCATTCTGTGAGTGCTCATTACCTCGTTACCAAAGAAGGAGTGCTCTATCAGTTCGCCCCTGATGGGTATCGAGCTTGGCATGCAGGTATTGATTCAGGCGCACGGTCTCTTTACAACCAAGGTGCTCAGCACTGGATGAAGTATCTGAAGTTCTTCAAGTGGTACAAGGGTTATCCGAAGGATGCAGTCTACGTTGACGTCGACCTTAACCCTGTCTGGGACGAAACAGAGGCTGCCTTCGTTCGTCGAGCAGACGGCCAGATCTGGTCCGAATACGATTACTTCGTGAATCGTTGGCCGGGGGAGAATCAGCCGGTCAATTTTGCACAGGATCCAGATCCCAACAATTACTCCATTGGTATCGAAACACTGGGGTTTGGAGCAAAAAGCGCTGATCCCGCAGTCTACACAGACGCCATGTATCAGTCTCTTGCGCAACTGGTCAGTGACTTGTCAAAAAAATACGAGATCCCTATGGAAAAAGGTCGAGTGGTAGGGCATGAAGATGTCAATCCAATAGGCCGTTTTGGTTGGGACCCAGCACCGGGCTTCGATTGGAGTACTGTGCGTAAATCCTAGTCATTAGAGTATTTCCACGTCTGTAAGGAGTAATGTCACATGTTTCTGGAAAAGAACTGGGCATTGATCGCCGGATTGTGCTCAGGAGTTGCCACATTGTTGTTCCTCATGGCATTGATCATCATGACGATGATTGTTGCTCCTGTACCCGACAGCAGCAGGATTATTGTTGTAACAGTCATTGCGTTGGGAATGGCGCTGGCCAATGCATTCATCGGCGGCAATGCAGCGGCAACAGGACGACTTCCATTGGTTTTCGAAAAGTACTCTCTTGAGTTTAGTGCGGTTGGAGGTGTCGCGACGTTTTTGATTGTTTTTATTGTAGGTTCGATCTTTTATGTGTCTGGGGCGGATCAAGTTGTCAGGCCCTGGGATAAAAAATTATCTACGTTGAAAAGTGCAGGTGTTCGTATTTCAAATGTGGATGACTCTATGACTGTTCGGGTTAACGGCCAACCGGTCGTTGAAGCCTTCTATGGGAAAGCGCCAGCGGAAGTCGATGTGCTGAAGTTGCTGAGGAGAGGTGTGAATGATATCGAGGTAGAGATAAAAAATAATCAGTTTGGTGGCTGTTCGGGAAATTTGAAACTGATTGTGAATGGTGAGGAAGATCAACGGTTCCATTGGTCCTGGAAAAACAATTTTGCCGAATCTAACAGCGTATGTTTTGCTGAAAAAGAGACGCTGACGATTTCTTAGTGTGTTTGATTTTTCCCACCTTGAGGCAGACTCAGCAATTGTTGGTCAGTGCAATCACCTGAGTACTTCAGTTCAAATCAACGGTTCGCCCAAGGCCTTCATCAATACCCACGCTCGATCATGCAATTGCCAGGTGTTTTTCGAACATGAGTGTCGGGTCGGTGTCAGCGCCACGCCTTGTTCGCGATTCAAGTATTGCGATGGTCGGGCGATATGCCGGACACCCATTCCCTGATTGAAAATGACATGAAAAAACTGTTCGGCGTTATGGCTGACCTCGTTTTCAACACCATCGCCTATACACCGGAGCAATACGCAACGGATCCCGAGGCGTTGCGCAAGGCATTCAGTCATGTGTCTGATCTGGTGGTCAATAAGCTGGTCGAACACTTGAAGCAGTAATCTGCACAAGGCAATGCTGCTCGTGGAACGCTGCATCCAGTCACAGGTCGATAGGGTACTTATGCGTTATTTACCTATTGCCCGGCGTCCCGTCGCACTCAAGGAACCCACCATGAAATCTTTGTTATTGGCAGCGCCGCTGTTGTTTGTCACCGGCCTGGCCCACGCTGGCATCCCCCTGCTCAACGCCATGTGCCCGGGCAAGATCGAAGTGCATGCCGATGAGGGCGGGCCGATCTACATCAATGGCAAGGAAGGCAAGTTGAAGAGATACAACGACAATTACTTCGAGGCCAAAGGCGCGGGCGTGACCATTTCTCTGAGCATCAATCCTGATGGTTCACCGGCGGTTTCATACACCGGAAAGAACAGGGCCAACGGGATTTGTGAACTGAAGAAAGCCTGATCACACCACCTGATTACGGCCCGCAGCTTTGGCTTGATAGAGCTGCTGATCGGCGCGTTTGATCAGCGCGTTGTGGCTGTTATCGGCCGGGTCCGCCAGGCCGATGCCGATGCTCACCGTCACATTTCCGATCGCAGGGAAATCGGCTTCGTCTATCGCCGCGCGAATCTTCTCGGCGACAACTTCCGGGGTGTCGGGTTGGGCTATTTCCGGCAACAGCACCGCGAATTCTTCGCCGCCATATCGGGCGACGAAATCAGTGGTACGCAGGCTGCTCTGAATCAACTGCGCCAACTGTTGCAGCACCTCATCGCCCACCGCGTGACCGTGGGTGTCATTGATGCGCTTGAAGTGATCGGCATCGATCAGCAGCAGCGAAAACGGGCGTCCGGTGCGGCGGAACAGCAGTGTGTACTCGGTGAGTTTCTCGTCGAATCGGCGACGGTTGTACACGCCGGTCAAGCCATCGTGAGTCGCCAGGCTCAGCAGTTCGGCATTGGCCTGCGTCAGCGCTGCGGTGCGTTGCGCGACGGTTGCCTCCAGCGAGGCATTGGCTTCTTGCAGTTCGCGCTCTTTGCCGAGCAGTGATTGCGTCATTGCATCGATGGACTGGCCGAGCTGGGCGATTTCCAGCACCGGGTGTTGCAGCTGGAATTGCGCACCGGGCTCGTTGTTCTGCACCTGCCGGGCGGAAAGTGCGAGCTGTTCGATCGGGCGGCTCAGGTACAGCGCCAGGTAATAGGCCACCAGCCCGAACAGCACCGCTGCGACCACACCCAGGATCAGCAATTTGTACATCAGCAGGCGCGCCGGTTGCAGCGCGGTTTCCAATGGCTGGCGCACGGCAATCGACCACGACAGCGCCGTACTCGATGGCGTCGGTACGCTGACCATGCTGGTGAGAAAGCCGTTACCCGCCGTCCAGTTCTGCAATTTCGAGTCAGTCGCCGCCAGTTGCTGGCCCATCAGTGCTTCGGGATAGAGAATCTTGCCATCGTGATCGACGATCAACGCTTCGATATCCGGCATTGAGTTTTTATGCGCAAACGCCGCCGACTCAACAATGCGCGTCACCCAACTCCAATGTGCGTGGGCGCCCAGTACCCCAATCACCTGACCGTCGGCGTTATGGATCGGCGCGGCGAAATCGATGAAACGCAGCGGCTCATCGTTCGGCAGCCCCGGCAGCATTTTCGCCAGCAGCACCGCCTCATGGGGATCGCCGGTGTACTCCCCGCGCAACCCGGCCTGGAACCATGGCCGTTGTTGCACCGATTGGCCGACCAGCAAGCCGTTCACCGCCTGATGCACCTTGCCCTCGGCATCGGTGACGCCCATCCACGCATATTCGGCGCGGGCCTGGGTACGCAGTTGCATCGATTTCAGAATCGCCGGGTTATCCAGGTCGCCACGCTCCAGATGCGGTGCGCGGCTGAGCAGATACACCTCCAACTGGCGTTCGCGCAGTTGTTCACCCAGCAACGATGCGGCCGAGCGCGCGGTGTTGAGCAACGCATTGCCGCTGGCCTGCTTCATTTGTTCCGTGGCGATATGGCCGACATAGAAGCCCACGCTGAGCAGCGTCAGCAGGGACAAACCGGCAAACCAAAGGGTGAGGTGGCTACGCAGACTGGCTTTGAGCATGGGCAGGCGAGGTCTGTTTTGGAGTTGTGGCCGCATGGTATGCGCAATGAGCGGTGGGTGGCCAGTCGGGGAATGGATGGTTGCGGGCAGGAAAAAGCCCGGCTGATCAGGCCGGGCTTTTCAGGGGATTGCAGTGAAGCCAGTGACTTATGCGACGCGGCGTTCGAGCAGACGATCAGAACCACCTTCAGCAACACGGCGTTCGATCAGACGATCAGAACCACCTTCAGCAACGCGGCGTTCGATCAGACGATCAGAACCACCTTCAGCAACACGGCGTTCGATCAGACGATCAGAACCACCTTCGGCAACGCGGCGTTCGATCAGACGATCAGAACCACCCTCAGCAACACGACTTTCAATCAACTTGTCCGAGCCGCCTTCAGCGACCTGGGTATGTGCCGGGGTGGCGGCAAAAGCGTTAATGGCGAAAACCGAAAAAGCGATGCTGAGAAGGGTTTGGCGTTTCATGATCGTGTGCTCCAAGGGGTAGTTGTTTGTCTGGAGCCGATGTTACGCCGTGGATTTTTTATGAGAACTTCATTGACGTGATGGTGAACATCGACCGCAATGATGGTTCAGCAATCCCTGGAGCTGCCGCAGGCTGCGATCCTTTGATCTTTCTCAGCGCGACTTCGCCGCCCGAACACACAGCTCACCGGTCGCCCGCGTCAAAGCCAACTCATGCAGCGCATCGTGGGTCAGGCCGCTGCGCGCCTTGGCCAGCCACGCCGGGCAATTCGCGTCATGGCGATAGGGCGCGAACTCGGCGTATTGCTGCAGCAGACGGGTTTGCAGTTCATCCAGACGCGGGCGGATCTGTTTACCGAGGTCGGGGCGCGGGGTGTCCGGCGCGGCACCGGCCGCCTGCCATTGTGCGAGCAACCCGTACTGCACCAATTTGTTCGCCTCCATTTGCGCGGCAATCAGTTGCGCCACCTCTTCCGGGTCGAGCTGGCGCTCGGCGGCCAGCGTGCGGGCATTGGCGATGACCTGCGCCTCACGCGGGCTGTCCTGAATCGGCTTGCCGCTGTCCCATTTGGTCAGCGCGACGAGGTCGCCGATGTTCAGGCGTTCGTTCAGCGTTTCCAGCAACGGTTTCAAGGTTTCGGCGGGCGCGGCGGCGTGAGCAGTGGTGGCGAGCAGAGCGAGGAGGGTGCCGGTCAACAGATTGGCAAAGTGCGGCATGAACAGAGCCTCAATGGGAAAAATGGGAGTGGGCAGTTGTTTACCACAGCTCTGAACCGACACCTACAGATCCGTGCCAATTACACAGGCGTAGGCACTGGCAATAAACACCGATTTGAAATGTTAATTGCGCCCCGCGTGCAACTCGCCGAAGCTATCCTCCATCAGCCCTCCCGCCGTTCGAGATGGACCTCTATCCAATGCAAGCCGCCGCCCAACGACCACTCTGGCAAACCTACCTGCTGTTCCTCGCGCCGATGGTGCTGTCCAATTTTCTGCAATCGATGTCGGGCACGGTCAATAGCATCTACATCGGTCAGATGCTCGGCACTCAGGCGCTGGCGGCGGTGTCGGGGATGTTTCCCGTGGTGTTCTTTTTTATCGCCCTGGTGATCGGACTTGGCGCCGGCGCCGGTGTGTTGATCGGTCAGGCGTGGGGCGCGCGTGAGCCGCACATGGTCAAGGCGATTGCCGGGGCGACGCTGTTGCTGGGCGTATTGATCGGTCTGGTGGCTGCGGTGTTGGGCAGCGTGTTCGCGCGGCAGGCGCTGACGGGGCTGGGGACGCCGGCGGATGTGCTCGACGATGCGGTGGCGTATGCCCATGTGATGATGTGGATCTTGCCGTCGCTGCTGGTGTTCGTGTTGTTCACGCAACTGTTGCGCGGGGTCAGCGATACGCTCTCGCCGTTGCTGGCGCTGGTGGTGTCGACCTGTGTCGGGCTGGCACTGACGCCGGCGCTGATTCGCGGCTGGTTCGGCTTGCCACAAATGGGTATCCAGAGTGCGGCGTACGCGGGGCTGGCCGGTAACCTGGCGGCGATGGCGTGGCTGTCATGGCGGTTGATCAAAAAGGGTCATCCGTTGGCGCCGGATCGCGAGTTCTTTGCCGCGCTGCGTCTCGATGGGGCGATTCTCGGCAAGGTCCTGCGCATCGGTCTGCCGACCGGCGTGCAGATGATCGTGCTTTCGCTGTCGGAGCTGGTGATTCTGGCGCTGGTCAACCAGCACGGCTCGCAAGCGACGGCGGCGTATGGCGCGGTGACGCAGATCGTCAATTATGTGCAGTTTCCGGCGTTGTCGATTGCGATCACGGCGTCGATCCTCGGCGCGCAGGCCATTGGCGCCGGTCGGCTGGAACGGATGGGGCCGATTCTGCGCACCGGGCTATTGATCAACGTATGCCTGACCGGCGGTTTGATTGTGCTCGGCTATCTGCTGTCGCACTGGTTGCTGGGGCTGTTCCTGACCGAAGATTCGACCCGGGCAATGGCTGAACATCTGCTGCACATCATGTTGTGGAGCTTGTTGGTGTTCGGCTTCCAGGCGATCATCGGCGGGATCATGCGCGCCAGCGGCACGGTGTTGGTGCCAGTGGTGATTGCGATCATTTGCGTGGTCGGTGTGCAACTGCCGGCGGCGTACTGGCTGGATGGGCAATTTGGTTTGCAGGGTGTGTGGATGGCGTTTCCCGTGGCGTACCTGGGGATGCTGGTGTTGCAGACCCTTTACTACAAATTGGTCTGGCAGCATCAGAAGATCGAGCGGTTGGTGTAAACGGTGAAGGCCATCGCTCTGCAATCGTGCGACCAGGTCGGCACCACAGGCCTTTCGCACCGCGAGCACTAGGGTTTGGAGAATCCTCTGGCATCGTCAATCAAAGCATCGTAGGTTAAGCAGCATAACTACAAGGATGATCGAGGGTGTAAGTGGGAGCTTTTCGACTGTTGTTGGCCGTTCTGGTCGCCGTGTCTCATATGGGTAAAAATCTCGCAGGGCTCAATCCCGGCGTGGTTGCCGTCATATCGTTCCTGATCATCAGCGGTTTCGTGATGACCTCGCTCATCGAACGCAACTACCGCAGCATCGAGAAAGTCGGCCTGTTTTATGTCGACAGAGCATTGCGCCTCTACCCACAGTTTCTGTTCTATTTCGTCGTGTCCTGCCTCGTGATCCATTTCCTGTTGCCCGGCACACCCCAGGCGGCTGAACTGACGGTGAAAACCATTGCTTCGAGCCTGCCCATCCTGCCTTTGGGCTTTTACATGTTTGGCATCGCCGGAACGCAAATCCTGCCACCTGCCTGGTCGCTGGGGCTGGAGATGTGTTTCTATCTGGTGATTCCGTTCCTGCTCATTTTCAACGCGCGCGGCGCTGCGTTCATTTTGTCGTTCGGTATTTTCCTGCTGGCTTGCCTTGGCTATATCGATACGGATATCTACGGTTATCGATTGCTGCCGGGCGTGCTGTTCATGTTCCTGTGTGGCAGCTATCTGTACAAGTCCGAACGCAAAGGGGTGGCGATTGCAGTTGGCACGGCGATCGTGGCGGGACTGCTGTTTGTGGCGATCATCACAGGTTTGATCGAGCGCCAGCCGTTCAACGCCGAGGTTACGCTCGGCATCGCGCTGGGCATTCCTGCCGTGTTGCTACTGAGCCGGTTCAAGTTTCATCCGTTGGATGAGTTCCTCGGCAATATCAGTTACGGCATGTTCCTCAACCACTTTGTGGTGATGTACCTGTTGCGCGGTTTTTGGCCGGTAGCCTATGACGCCCATATCGTTGCTGCGGTGCTGGCGCTGGCGTTTGTGTTCAGTACTGTCTCGTATTACTGCGTCGAGCGACCGGCGCTTAAGTGGCGTCACCGCTTGCGGGCGCGTACAGGAAAGGGCGCTGTGCCATCGCGCAGCAGCGAACTGGCCGTTTGAGCCGCGAGCTGGCATAACGGGCGGTTGTTTGCTTAAGTCAATCGAGGCCCTCGACGGCAAGCGATGCCCGGAGAATCCCATGTCGATCCGATTGCTGTTGGCTGCCGTGTTGTGCCTGTGTGTCATGCCGACTGCGCAGGCTGTCGAATACACCCGTGTCAACACCACCGCGAGCCAGATCAGCTTTACCTACAACCAGATGGGCTCAAGGATGTATGGCACTTTCAGCAGGTTCGAGGCGACGCTCGACTTCGACACCGACAATCTCGCCAACGCTCATACGACCTTGCACATCGACCTCACCAGCATCGATGCCGGCAGCGAAGACGCCAATTCCGAGCTGGTGAAGCCGGCCTGGTTCGACACTGCGAAGTTTCCTCTGGCGGTGTTCGAATCGAGTCATTTCACTCGGGTGGACGAGAGCCACTTCGTGATATCCGGCCAGCTCACGCTCAAAGGCATTACCCGCGAGGTTCAGGTCCCGGTGGAGTTGAAACCGGGCCAAACGATCGGCATTTTCGACGCAGAGCTGGTACTTCAGCGCGACGAGTTCGGTCTCGGCGCGGGGGAGTGGGCAGACACGGTGGTGTCCAAGGACATTGCCATCAAGTTCAGGGTCGTGGCGCCACAGCAGTGATGTCGCCTCACAAGGTATGATGTCGCGGTTTTCCGCCGGAGTTCACCCGTCATGCCCCGCCTCACCCACTACAAATCTCCATGCCCCGAAGGCATCAACAGCCAGATTCTACAGATGGTCGTCGACTACCTGACCGACATCAGTGCGGTCGGCCTCGGCCCGAGCAACCTGCTGTACAACGTGTATCAGTATGCCGTCGGCTATGAGGTGCACCTGTATCTGGAAGCGTTGAATGGCGAGAAGGGCACTGAGGTGGAGTTGCTGGTGGCCACCGACGAGGATGATCCGGAGCAAGTGATCGGCTTTCTACTCTATCTGCCGGTGCAGGGTGATTGGGAAGCGTGCAGCGTCGCCTACATGGCCGTGCGCGAAGGGCATCGGCGTCAGGGTGTGGCGCGGGCGATGATCGGCGAAATGCTCGGGCGGTATCTCCACGCGGAACTGGCCTGCACGGTCGGCAAAGTCCCGTACTTCGAGGCACTGGGTTTTGAGGTCATTGGCCAGCGTGAAACCCAGGTGTTGATGAGCACCCGGCATTACCGCAGCAACGGCCTGCGCGGATTTATCGACACCACGCCGATTTACCGGTCGCTGGAAGTGCAGCAGATCCACACCTATCTGCTGCAGAAAAACGGCAAGCGCGCGATGCTCGACGCTGAAAAACAACGCGATCGTCATCTTGATCAGACCAGCCGTCATGTCGAGGAGTTTGTTCGCCAGCGACTGACTGTGCACTGATATCTCATCAGCGAAAAAGCCCTTGCTGTGGATCCCGCAGCAAGGGCTTTTTTCTGCCCGTCATTCAGCCGAGTTTGACGTTCATGGTGATCCGCGCCGTGAACACGTGCTTGCCCTCGGTGTCGTGAATATCCACGGTGACGATCTTGTCGCCTTCGCTCTGCCAATCAACGCCCTCACCACTGGCCACCGCCGTCACATCGGTTTTTGCCTTGGCCAGATACTCCACAGTCATGCCTTTGGGGATCCAGCGTGCGCTGGCCGGGATCGACACGTCGGTCATCATCCCGGCGGCGAGTTCTGCCGCGTTGCACATGGCAATCGCATGCACCGTGCCGAGGTGGTTGGTGATCTCACGACGGAATGGCACTTGTACCGTTGCCGCGTTCGCGCGCAACTCGGTCACCAGTGGGTTGATGCTGCTGAAGTACGGCGCGACCTGGCAGGCCATCTGGCTGAACGCTTGCGGACCTGCGCTGTTGAACATGCTGAGAAACTGACTCATGGAAAGCCTCGCTGAAAGTGATTTTGCAGAATTATGTTCCGTTACAGAATAATATTCTGTAACGGAACGGTATTCTGTCTGCAGGAAATCTGTCAACCTGTGCGTGTTTTTTCCATGGGCACGACGAGTGCCTTTCAATCCCGATTTTCAGGCAGTGAGCCGCATGGACACCGCAGACTTACTTGAACGCAGCTACCCCGGCCGCCGTGCCGAACTCAAGCGCGATATCTTTCGCAAGGCGCTAGGCCTGTTCAACGAGCAGGGTATCGAAGCCACCACCATCGACATGATTCGCGCCGAGTGCGATACCAGCGTCGGGGCGATCTATCACCATTTCGGTAACAAGGAGGGCTTGGTCGCCGCGTTGTTTTTCACCGCGCTGGAGGATCAGGCGCGTCTGCGCGATGCCTATCTGGATGCAGCGAAAACCACCGAGGAAGGTGTGCAGGCGCTGGTGTTCAGCTACGTCGATTGGGTCGAACGTCAACCGCAGTGGGCGCGCTTCCAGTACCACGCGCGGTTTGCCGTGACCAAAGGGCCGTTCAAGGACGAACTGGCCGAGCGCAACAAGACCCGCAATCTGCGTCTGCGCGACTGGCTGGCCGAATCGGGGCGCGCTGGCGAACTCAAGGCCTTGCCCGCCGAACTGTTGCCGTCGTTGATCATCGGTCAGGCCGACAGTTACTGCCGCGCCTGGTTGGCGGGGCGGGTGAAGGGCAGTCCGGCGGACTATCGCGAGTTGCTGGCACAAGCGGCCTGGCGCTCGATCCGCGCCGACTCACTGGTGGACAGCTGATTTGCGCAGACAAAAAAAGAGCCTCAAAGCTCTTTGATGGGGAGGAAGTGGAGCCCGTGAGGCTCAAGATGCGCATGAAGCAAGGCACGGGCTTGATTGGGGTTCAGAGCACCCGCGCCTACGCAGCGCTCGAAGAGCAGAGCCACTGCGTGATTCCATCCTAGGAGTGTGCAAGGGTGGCTCAAGTACCGCCAGTCGCACGGGCGGCGGCACGAACCTGGAAATATTGACGTAATCCTTTGTGGGAGCGAGCCTGCTCGCGAAGGCGGCGTGTCAGGCAATATTGAGTCGACTGACACTCTGTCTTCGCGAGCAAGCTCGCTCCCACAGGGAAATTCGGATGTTAGCGCGATCCAGGCCAGCCTGATTGTTTGAGGGCAGCGAGCAGGGCGTCGGCATCGAGTCCCGGCACCGAATGCCCGTTGCCCTCGCTGCTGTCACTGGCCAGCAAGGCATTGATGATCGCTTCTTCAATCGCCTCGGTCGCCGCCAGAAACAACTCACTGATGTGGTCATTGTTGACCATGCGCAAGCCGTCACAGGTCGGCGCGCCTTTGCCTTCGTAGGCGGCGGGCGGCACGTGAGCGTTGCCGGTGGCGAAGGCGATGAAGATGTCGCCGCTGTGATCCTCGTTGCCACCGCCGGTGCGAGCCAGACCCAGGCTCGCACGCTGCGCCAGACGTGTGCATTGATGAGGCAACAGCGGCGCATCGGTGGCCAGACAGACGACGATCGAACCCATGCCCGGATGTGGCAACGATGCCCGCAAGAACGGCGAATCTTTCTGTTCCATGTAACGCCCGACCGGATAGCCATCGACCCGCAACTCACTGCGAATACCGTGGTTGGCCTGCACGATGGCGCCGACGGTCCAGCCGCCCTGAGCACTGTTCAAACGCCGCGACGCAGTGCCGATGCCGCCCTTGAACTCATGGCAGATCATGCCGCTGCCACCGCCGACCGCGCCCTCTATCACAGGGCCGTCGACGGCTGCGCTCAGCGCTTGGGCAACGTGTTCAGGCCGGACGTGAAAACCGTTGATGTCATTGAGCAACCCGTCAAAGGTTTCCAGCACCACCGGCATGTTCCAGTAGAGACGGCCGTCGTCGGGTTGCTGCTGGCGATCCAGTGCAATCAAGGCATCGCGCACCACGCCGAGGCTGTGGGTGTTGGTGAACGCAATCGGGCTGGTCAGCAGACCCGCCTCGCGAATCCATTCAAGCCCGGTGGCGTCACCGTTGCCGTTGAGCACATGCACGCCGGCAAAACACGGTTGCTGATTGGTCGAACCAGCGCGTGGTTCGATCAGCGTGACGCCGGTGCAGATGTCACGCCCGGCGCTGCTGCGGCCGCGCACATTGCTGTGGCCGACGCGCACGCCGGGGACATCGGTGATGGCGTTGAGCGGACCAGGTGGCAGTTGGCCGATGCGGATGTTGAGGTCACGGGCACGAGGTTTCATTGGTTTCTGTCTCTCAAAAATACGTTGGGATGTTCGCCGGCCCCGGTGGGAGCGAGCTTGCTCGCGAAGGCAGTCCGACATTCAACATTGATGTCGACTGAGCCACCGCATTCGCGAGCAAGCTCGCTCCCACAGGGTTTGTGAAATATTCAAAAGGCTTTACTGGCCGTTCTTGACCTTGCTCCACACTCGCGTGCGCACGCGCTCGGTGGCCTTCGGCAAAGGCTCAAGGGTGTACAGCGTGGCCATCGCTGCGGCGGAGGGATAAACCGCTGGGTTGTCCCGCGTGGCTTCGGCCACGAGCGGTGTCGCGGCACGATTGCCATTGGGATACGACAGATGATCACTGACCGGGGCAATCACTTCGGGGCGCAGCAGATAGTCGATAAAGGCCAGACCCTGAGGCCGATTCGGCGCGTCCTTGAGCAGCACCAGCGTGTCGAACCACACCGGCGCGCCTTCCTTGGGCAGGCTGTAGGCGATCTTCACGCCGTTGTTGGCCTGCTCGGCATTGGTCTTGGCTTCCAGCATGGCGCCCGACCAACCGACCGCCACGCAAATGTTGCCGTTGGACAGGTCGCTGATGAATTTCGAGGAGTTGAAGTAGGCGATGTGCGGGCGCAGTTTCAGCAGCAGCGCTTCGGCTTTTTTATAGTCTTCAGGATCGGTGCTGTTCGGTGGCAGGCCGAGATAGTGCAGGGCGACCGGCAGCATCTCCGACGGTGAATCGAGCATCGCCACACCGCACTGGCCGAGTTTGGCGAGGTTGGCTTCGTTGAACACCAGATCCCACGAGTCCACCGGCGCCTTGTCGCCCAGCGCCGCGCGCACCTTGTCGACGTTGTAGCCGATGCCGTTGGTGCCCCACAGATACGGCACGGCGTATTGATTGCCGGGATCGTTGTTGGCCAGTTTCGCCAACAGGTCGGCATCGAGATTCTTCCAGCCCGGCAGTTGCTCGCGCGGTAGTGGGGCGAGGGCGCCGGCCTTGATCAGCGTCGGCAGGCTGAAGTTGCTCGCCACCACCACGTCGTAGCCGCTGCGGCTGGTCATCAGTTTGCCTTCGAGGACTTCGGCACTGTCGAAGGTGTCGTAGACCGGTTGGATACCGCTGTCGCGCTGGAAATCGTGGAGGGTGTTCGGGCCGATGTAGTCGTACCAGTTGTAGACGTGCACGCTCGGCGCGTCGGCGGCCATGGCAATTGAGCTGGCGCTGAGACCGGCCAGCAGGCCCAGTTTTATGCCGAGGTTGATACAGCCACGGTGACCACGCATGATGCGGCACTCCTGGCCTGTGCAGGCCGGTGATGAACAGGAGTGCTCAGCCTATCGGGCCGGTCACGCCTGACCCATTCCCATCATGGGTTACTCAAAAGGGGTAGTGCGTGGACGCGTTGCTGCAGGAACTGCCGGTGCATCAAAGCCTGGCGCGGGTGTTTGCCAAGGTCGGTCAGGAAGGTTTCTGGCGCGCGCTGGTCGATACGTTGCGGCTGCTGGTGCCGCTGGACAACGCGCTGGTGGCGCTGATGAAGGCCGGGCAGGCGCCGCAATTGCTGATCGACTTCGACAGCAAGGGCCGTCCCGACGAGCAGGAAGAACTGGCCGGTTACAGCGCCGGGATGTACCTGCTCGATCCGTTTTATCAAGCCGCATCGATTGGCATTGCCGACGGCTTGCACAGCCTGGCCTCGGTGGCGCCGGACCAGTTTCTGCACAGCGAGTACTACCAGAGTTACTTCCGTTCGGTGGTCGGCGAAGACGAGTTGCAGTTCATGATCAACGTCGAGGGCGGCGTGCTCGGATTGTCATTGGGGCGGTCGACGCCGTTCGACATGGCCGAGCAGGGCCGGTTGCTGTGCGTGCGTGACTGGGTGTTGGCGGCGATGCGTCGGCATGTGCAGTTGCTGCCGCCGCAGAGTGCGGTGGCGGAAACGCTGGTCGGGGATCTGGCAACTTTGCTTGACCGCTTCGATGCGCGGCTGACGGTGCGCGAGGTCGATACCGCGCGGCTGATCTTGCAGGGTTTCTCCAGCAAGGCGATGGCCCAGCAGATGGGCATCTCGCCGGAGACGGTCAAGGTGCATCGGCGCAATCTGTATCACAAGCTCAATGTCACCGGGCATGGTGAGTTATTTGCGCTGGTGTTGCGCCCTCACTAAAGATCATCGGCCGTACACATAAACCTGTGGGAGCGAGCTTGCTCGCGAATGCGGTAGATCAGTCAACCTCACTGGCGACTGACAAAACGCTTTCGCGAACAAGCTCGCTCCCACAGGGGATGTGTGTTGTTCAGGGGATGTTCTGGGTGTCAGATAGTGCGCTGGAAGACCAATGCCTTGAGGCCGCTTTCAGGATCTATGTCCGCAAACTCAGGCGGGTTCTCCAGCCGCTCTACAAAACGCAGACTCGGCGCTTCCTGCGTCACGCCATCAATCAGAAAGTCCGAACCAAACGCCGGATCGTTCATGCACGCCAGCACGGTGCCTTGCGCCGTAAGCAATTCCGGCAAACGACGCAGCACGCGCTGGTAATCCTTGGTCAGCAGGAAACTGCCTTTCTGGAACGACGGCGGGTCGATGATCACCAGATCATACGGGCCGCTGTTGATCACCTTGCCCCACGACTTGAACAGGTCGTGGCCGAGGAAACTGACTTTGCTCAGGTCATGGCCGTTCAAGCGATGATTGTCGCGGCCACGGCTCAGGGCTGCGCGGGACATGTCCAGATTGACCACATGACTGGCGCCGCCCTCGATGGCCGCCACGGAAAAACCGCAGGTGTAGGCAAACAGATTGAGCACACGTTTGCCGTTGGCCTGCTCGCGCACCCAGTTGCGCCCGTAGCGCATGTCGAGAAACAGCCCGGCGTTCTGTTTGCGGCCCAGATCGACGCGATACTGCAAGCCGCCCTCGACGATGCTCATTTCGTCGATCTCATCACCCAGCAGCCACTCGGCAGTGCTCTGCGGCAAATAGCGATGCTGGATCAGCAACGTGTGGGCGCCGGACTGTTTCCATTCGGCGAAACCGGTGAGTTTCATCAGCAACGCCTTGAGATCGTCCAGTTGCTCAGGCGCCGGCTCCTTGAACAGCGACACCAGCACCACGCCTTGCAGCCAGTCCACCGTCAACTGCTCCAGCCCGGCCCAGCAGCGTCCGCGCCCGTGGAACAGGCGACGGGTTTCGCTCGGTGCAGCCGCGAGGGCCGGCAGCAGATGGGCGTGGAGGATGGCGAGGGCTTCAGGGTTCATCGGTCAGGATCGGCAAGCAAAAGGGCCGGCATTTTAACCACAAATACGCCGTCACGAACGATTGCCGGCGACGGGCAAAAACGGCCTTTCGCAAAAGACCTGTATCAAAAATGAATTTCTGCAGAGCCCGCTGCTCATACCAGTTAAGCAGCGGATTCAAGCCGCTAAATCGTTAATGCAATTCAGGGAGTGCAGTTCCATGTGCCCAATACCTACGGCGAGCGCGCACCTTCCTGACGGATTGATTCTGGTGGTTGAGGATGATCCGTTGATTCTGGAGTTTCTCTGCGAAATTCTTCAGGAGGAAGGTTTCAAAGTCGAGCCGCAGACCAGTGCCGACGCCGCATCACTTTATCTTGAGCAGAACGCCCCGAACGTGGCGTTGCTACTGACCGACATCACCATGCCCGGCACCCTTAATGGCGCGGATCTGGCCAACCTGGTCGGCGACCGTTGGCCGGACAAACCGGTGATGGTCATGTCCGGCTATGAAACGCCCGAGACCTCCGGGGTCAAGCATCCGGTGGCGTTCATCAAGAAGCCCTGGGCCATTGGTCAACTGCTCGACTGCGTCGACAGCGCCTTCAAATCCAAGGCACCGCGCCTGCACTGACAAGTGCTACATTGCCGGGCACATCTGCCCGGCCCCTTGCCAGAGGAAGCGAACTTTTGCCTGCTCACGACACTCTTTTCAATCGCGCGTTCGGCGCGTTTCTGTTCGACATGGACGGCACCGTCCTCAATTCCATCGCCGCTGCCGAGCGGATCTGGTCAGCCTGGGCCGTGCGCCATGGCGTCGACGTGGAAACCTTTTTGCCGACCATTCATGGCGCGCGAGCCATCGACACGATCAATCGCCTGAACCTGCCTGACGTGGATGCCGAGGCGCAAGCGGCGTTCATCACCGAGGCGGAAATCGCAGACGTTGAAGGCATTGTCGAGATTCCCGGCGCGGCACAGTTTCTCAACAGCCTGCCCAACGATCGCTGGGCGATGGTGACGTCGGCACCACGGGATCTGGCGTTGCGGCGGATGGCGGCGGCGGGGATTCCCGCGCCGGCGGTGATGATCACCGCTGAAGATGTGAAGGCTGGCAAACCTGATCCGGCCGGCTATCTTCTGGCAGCCAAACGTCTTGGCCTGGAAGCGCATGATTGCCTGATCTTCGAAGACGCCACCGTCGGCATTCAGGCGGCCGAAGCGGCCGGCGCGGCGTTGATGATCATCACTACGACGCATCAGCATCCGCTGGAAACGGACCATGCGACGTTGGCCAGTTATGCTGCTGTTCAGGTCAAAGTCGACAGCGCTGGCCTGCATCTGCGACGCAACTGACACAACACAATCCCTTGTAGGCCTTCGCCTGCTCGCGATAGCGGTGTGTCAGATAACACTTATTTGACTGAAAGACCGCTATCGCGAGCAGGCTCACTCCTACAGGAGGACGGTGTTCGCAAATCAATAAACCCCCGGCACCAAGCGCCAACTCCGCGCGCAATAAGCCTCGTACTCCGCCCCAAACTGCGCACGCAGCAGCGCTTCCTCCGAATGAATCCGGGCAATCAGCGGGATCAATGTCAGCGCCGCCAGCATCAGTCCGACCACCGAACGAAACGCCAGCGCCCAACCCACGGCATTGACCACCAAGCCCAGATAACTCGGGTTGCGCAGGTGTTGATAGATGCCATCCGTCACCAAACGATGCCCCGGCTGAATCGCCACCAGTCCACTGAACCGCCGCCCCAGCACAAACACCGGCCACAGTCGCAGGGCGCCACCGACGATAAACAGCAAAGCGCCGAGCCAACGCATACCTTCAGCGCCCACCGTCCAGAAGTTCACCCGGTCGCAATAGGCCGGCAAGAAGCCACTGACCAGACCAATCACGCCAAAGGCCGGAATCACCCAGCGATTGGCGCGGTCTTCACGTTCGCCAGAACTGAGATTGACCTGGCTGAACAGTGAGGCGAACACCATGGCCACCGTCGCCAGTGCCACGATCACCAGCGAACCGTGGGAAAAGAACATCGCCACACCGCCAATGCCCCATACCGCCAGCCCCAGCCAGGCGAGGGTGGCGAGCACCGCGACAACGGTCATTTGCGCAGACATTTTCATGGTCAACTCACGGCTGGATGCTGATCCCATGAGTGTAGATCCACCGCAAAACCTGTGGGAGCGAGCCTGCTCGCGAAGGCGTTGGGTCAGTCAATTTTGATCTTGGCTGTGCCGGCCCCTTCGCGAGCAAGCTCGCTCCCACGGGGTTCTGCGTCGTACGGAGAATGCGAGATCACTTCTGAACCTGTGAGAGCGAGCTTGCTCGCGAAGGCGTTGGGTCAGTCAATTTTGATCTTGGATGTGCCGGCCCTTTCGCGAGCAAGCTCGCTCCCACAGGTTATGGGGTTGATTTCAATTCTGTGAACGACACGAATTCCTGTGGGAGCGAGCTTGCTCGCGAAGGGGCCATGTCAGTCAGCAGATATCTTGTCGTCAGTCAGGACTTTGCGGAAGGTCTCGACCAATGGCCGCAAGTTGATCCGATGCCATGCCGCCCACAACGGCGTGGTCAGCGTCAGCCACGGCAGTTCACGCAACACCACACCCGGCGGCGCGTTATGGCTCAGGCCTTTTTGAATCATCGCAATCCCCAGCCCCGATGCCACCAGTCCCAGCGCAGTAAACGGTTCGGTCGCCTGCATGCGCACATCCGGAGTGAACCCGGCGCGGATGCAGGCGCTGACAAATTCATCGTTGGCATCCTGACGCGGCTGCACGCCGATCCATTCCTGTTCGGCCAGATCCTGCGGGCTCAACGAAAGCGCTCTGGCTAAAGCATGCTGTTCCGGCAACGCCAGCAGCATCGGATCATCCAGCACCTGGAAACTCAAAAGATCCGGATCGTCATCGGTCGGCGGCTCACTCACCAAGGCAATATCGAGACTACGCTGTCGCAGGCCTTCCAATTGCTCGGCGGAACTGAGGTTGTACAACGCGACGTGCACATTCGGCCGATCGGCGCGCAACACGCGCAAGGCATTGGGCAGGACGCCGGCGTGCATGGCGTTCTCGATATAGCCGATGCACAAGCCACCTTCTTCGCCGCGACCCAGGCGTTTGCCGAGGGATTCCAGGCGATTGGCGTGGGTGAGCAGGGCGCGGGTTTCGGCGAGGAAGGTCTGGCCGTCGCGGGTCAGGCGAATGCGTTGCTGGCTGCGTTCGAACAGGGTCAGGCCCAAGCGCTCTTCGAGCTGGGCGATCTGTCGGCTCAGCGGCGACTGGGAAATATGCAGCCGTTCGGCGGCGCGGCCGACGTGTTCTTCCTCGGCAACGACAACGAAGTAGCGCAATTGGCGGATGTCGATCATGTCAGACCTATAGGGACTCAAGTGCTGCGCATTATGTCTTGGACGGTCTCGGTGTCGCAATCTAGGATCTGCTCAACGGTCACACAGACCCAGAACCTATTGAGGAAAAACCCATGAGCTTGAAAGACAAACTCCCCGGTCAACTGGGCTTCGGCACCGCGCCACTGGGCAACATGTTCCGCGCCATCCCGGAAGCCGAAGCGCAGGCCACCGTGCATGCCGCGTGGGATGCCGGCGTGCGTTACTTCGACACCGCACCGTTTTACGGTTCGGGCCTGTCGGAAATTCGCCTTGGCGAAGCCTTGAAGCAATACAACCGCGACGACTACGTGCTGAGCAGCAAGGTCGGCCGAGTGATTCTCGATGAAGTCGAAGACGCCGCCGCCCGCGATCTCGGCGAAAAAAGTGGTGTTTTCGAACACGGTCGCCCGAACAAGATCGTCAATGACTACAGCGCCGATGCAACCCTGCGCTCCATTGAGGACAGCCTCAAACGCCTGCAAACCGATCGCCTCGACATCGTCTGGGTGCACGACATCGCTCAAGACTTCTACGGCGATCAATGGCTGGAATACTTCAACCAGGCCCGCACCGGCGCATTCAAAGTACTGACCCGCTTGCGTGAAGAAGGCGTGATCAAAGGCTGGGGCCTGGGCGTAAACAAAGTCGAGCCGTGTGAACTGACCCTCGACCTCAGCGAAGCGCAGCCGGACGGTTTTCTGTTGGCCGGGCGTTACACGCTGCTCGACCACGAACGTCCGTTGCAACGCCTGATGGATTCGGCCCTAGCGCAAAATGTTGAAATCGTCGTCGGTGGCCCTTATAGCTCGGGCATTCTCGCCGGTGGCGCGCACTTCGAATACCAGAAGGCCAGCCCTGAAGTCATCGCCAAGGTCGAGCAGATCAAACGCATCGCCGCTGCTTACAACGTCGATATCAAAGCCGCTGCGCTACAGTTCTCGCTGGCCAATCCAGCGGTTGCGGCGGTGATTCCCGGCGCCAGCAAACCCGGCCGAATTGCTGAAGACGTCGCCGCATTGTCAGCCGTTATTCCTGCCGGTTTCTGGCAGGCCATGCGCGACGCCAGACTGGTTTCCGAACGTGCACCATTGCCAATCGATGAGGTGAAAGCATGAAGATTGATCTGAGTGGAAAACTGGCCATTGTCAGCGGCAGCACTGCTGGTATCGGCTTGGGTATCAGCCAGTCGCTGGCCGAAGCTGGCGCCACGGTGGTGGTGATCGGCCGCGACACCGGCAAAGTTGAACAGGCGTTGGCGAGTATTCGCGAGAAAGTCCCAGGTGCGCAGTTGCGTGGTTTGGCTGCCGATCTGGGCACCGCGGAGGGCGCGCAGAAGCTGTTCGCTGCTGAACCGCGCGCGGACATTCTGGTGAACAACCTCGGCATCTTCGACGCCGTGGATTTCTTCGACGCGCCGGACAGCGAGTGGACGCGCTTCTATGAGGTCAACGTGATTTCCGGTGTGCGTCTGGCGCGGCATTATGTGCCGGCGATGGTCGAGCAAGGTTGGGGCCGAGTGATTTTCCTGTCTTCGGAATCCGGCGTCGCCACGCCAGCGGACATGATCAACTACGGCGTGACCAAAAGCGCCAATCTGGCGGTGTCCCACGGTCTGGCCAAACGTCTGGCTGGCACCGGGGTGACGGTCAATGCGATCCTGCCGGGACCGACCTTCACCGATGGCCTGCAAGACATGCTCAAGGATGCCGCCGCCGAATCCGGGCGCAACCTGCGCGATGAAGCCGACGCCTTCGTGCTCAAGGCCCGCCCCACTTCGATCATCCAGCGTGTCGCCGATGTTGAAGAGGTCGCGCACCTGGTCACCTACATTGCTTCGCCGCTGTCCTCGGCCACCACCGGCGCAGCCTTGCGCGTCGATGGCGGCGTGGTCGACAGCCTGACGATCTGAATTCCCGAGAGAGACGTTTATCTATGCCTACAGCATCAGCAACCATCGATATCCCGGCCTCGGCCGATCAGGTCTGGCAATTGATCGGCGGCTTCAACACGCTGCCCGATTGGCTGCCGTTTATTCCCAACAGTGAACTGAGCGACGGTGGGCGCGTGCGCACCTTGCAAACCGCTGACGGCGGCGTGGTGGTCGAGCGTCTGCAAGCGTTCGATAACACAGCGAAGACCTACAGTTATTCGATTGAACAGGCGCCGTTTCCGGCCACTGATTACTTGGCGACGATCAAGGTCGAAGCTCTGGGGCAGGGCGCACGGGTGACGTGGTCGGGGCGCTTTAACGCCAAAGGCGTGAGCGATGAGGAAGTGGTGGCGTTGTTTAACGGCATCTACCAAGGTGGACTCGAGGCATTGCGCGCCAATTACCCAACCTGATCATTGAGCACAAAACCCTGTGGGAGCGAGCTTGCTCGCGAAGAGGGAGTATCAGGCAACATCTTTGTTGAATGACACACCGCCTTCGCGAGCAAGCTCGCTCCCACATTGATTGCGTTTCAGAGTAGGAATCAGGAATTCTCGATCAGGCTCTGCCGGCAATCGAGCAGCAATTTCGCCCCGCCCAGATCACTGCTGCCGACTTCAAGACTGAAGCCATGCAAGCTGACAATCGCGGCGACAATCGACAGCCCCAAACCAAAACCACCCTGCGGCTGCCCACCCTCGGCGCGATAGAAACGCTGGAACACCGCCTCGCGCTCAGCCTCGGGAATCCCCGGTCCTGAATCGTGCACTTCAATCCGCGTCTGTCCCCCCGCGTTCACCCCACGCAGCATCACTGTGCCGCCCGGTGGTGTGAACTTGATCGAATTACTCAGCAGATTGGCCAAGGCCTCGAACAGCAACGCCCGATCACCATTGAGCGGCGGCAGCGTCTCCGGCATGTTCAGCTCGAAACGCAGCTCGCCTTCCTCGGCCAGCGGCAGGTAAAACTCATGCAGCTCTTCCAGCAACTGCACCGGGTCGAGCTCGACAAAACCTGAACGGCGCTGACGATCCTCCAGTTCGGAAATCCGCAGCAACCCGCGAAACCGCGCCATCAGCGTATCCGCTTCAGCCAGCACCAAATCCAGTTGCGCCGCTTCCTGCGAGCCTTCGCCAGCCTGCTGCTGCATGCGATACAACTGCGCGCGCAGTCGCGTCAGCGGCGTGCGCAAATCATGGGCGATGTTGTCACAAACGCCTTTGACTTCATTCATCAAGCGTTCGATGCGTTCGAGCATGGCGTTGACGATCGCGGCGAGCATGTCCAGTTCATCGCGGCGGTTGGACAGGGGCAGGCGATGGGTCAGGTCGCCGGCAACAATTGCCTGGGCGCTGTCCTGAATCGCTCGGATGCGCCGCAACGGCCGACGCCGCAGCAAATGCCAACCGGCAATCCCCGGCAGAATCGTCAACGACACGCCCCAGAACAACGCATGCAAAATGATCCGCGTGACGGCGAACAGCGAGCCGTTGTCGCGCAGCAACACCAGCCAGCGGCCGTCGCGGGTTTGCGTGGCGACCGCATCGCAGCTGTCATTGGGCAGGGTCGGGTCATCGGAGTCGGCGCAGTCGGCGAGCATGTGGATCTTGCCGTCCAGCGGCAGGCCTTCGGGAATCTGCTGCAAGGCGCCGCCGAGGTAAACGCCGTCGGCGTCGAACAAGCCATAGGCGTCGATGCCGCGAATATCGAAAGTCATGCTGGCGGCGAGGGCGTCTTCCAGTTGCTCGCCGCGGAAATGCGAAAACAGGTGCTGACGTTGCATCAGCGAATGTTTGGCGAGGTTGTCGAGGTAGCCGGAAACCTCGTAATACATGACCCCCATGAGGATCGCGCTCCAGGCCACGAACAGCGAACTGTACAGCGCCAGCAAGCGGCTGCTGGAGGAGCGCCAGCCGTCAGACGGGTTCGGCAATGACATAACCGGAGCCTCGTACCGTGCGGATCAGCGGCACATGGCCGACGGCGTCGATCTTCTTGCGCAGACGGCCGATGTGCACGTCGATCAGGTTGGTGCCGGGGTCGAAGTGATAACCCCAGACCTCTTCGAAAATCATCATCCGCGAGAGGATCTGGCCGCTGTTGCGCATGAGGAATTCAAGCAACTTGTATTCGGTCGGCAATAGCGTCAGCACCTGTTCGGCACGGCGCGCTTCGTGGCTGATCAAGTCCAGTTCGAGGTCGGCCACCTGCAACGTTGTCGCCTGAGTCGCGCCGCTGTTCTGTCGGCGCAGCAACACTTCGACCCGTGCGGCCATCTCGTCGGTGGCGAACGGTTTGGTCAGGTAATCATCGCCGCCGGCGCGCAAGCCGCGCACGCGCTCGTCGACATCGGAGAGGGCGCTGATCATCAGGATCGGTGTGGCCACGCCCATGGTGCGCAGGGTGGTGACGATGGCCAGGCCATCAAGTTCGGGCAGCATGCGGTCGAGGGTGATCAGGTCGTAGTTGCCGCTCACGGCGCGGTCGAGGCCTTCGCGGCCATTGTCGACCCAGTCGACTTCCAGCCCGTGGCTGCTCAGTTCGGCGACAATTTCCCGCGCAGTCACGGCGTCGTCTTCGATGGTCAAGATACGAGTCATAGGCAGACCTGCTGATCGGTTCAAACGGAATGGCAGCATTTTGCCAAGAAAATCCGCTGACGCTTTAAATTAACTTTCATGTTGTAGCTGTCACAAACGCAAATTTCGGATCCTGGCAAAATTCACTGCCAATGCATAAAACCCGCTGTTAATCGGCATTTGTTGCAATTTGCAAGGTTTGCGTAAGTTCATTCTTTGTAACTGTATGAAATTAATGGATTTATTTAATTTGCTCGACTGGCACGGTCACTGCAATTCCTCTGATGACGAGTTGTAACACCATTTTTCATGCCTGGAGCAGAACAACAATGAATAGATCCCCTGATGGGTTTTATCCCGCCGTTGAAGAGTCGAGCAGCGTTTCGGGCGTGTCCTGGGGCGCGATTTTCGCCGGTGCTGCGGCTGCCGCTGCACTGTCGATGATTTTGGTGTTGCTCGGGTTCGGTTTGGGTTTCTCTGCCGTTTCACCGTGGGCCGGAGAGGGCGTCAGCGCCAAGGGCCTGGGCATTTCAACGATAGTCTGGCTGGCTTTGACGCAAATCATCGCTTCCGGCATGGGCGGTTACATCGCCGGTCGTCTGCGGGTGAAGTGGGCGAACATGCACGGTGACGAAGTGTATTTCCGCGACACCGCGCACGGCTTCCTTGCCTGGTGTGTGGCGACGTTGGTCACCGCGGTGCTGGTGGTCGGTTCGGTCAGCAGCGTGATCAGCGGTGGTGTGCAGGCCGGTGCCAGTGTTGCCGGCGGTGCTGCCAGCGCGATGACCCAAGCGGCTGGTACCGCTGCGGCGAACACCGACAGCAACCAGTACGGCTACTACATCGACAGCCTGTTCCGCGATGACCGTCCGGCCTCCGTCAGCGATGACGCCGCGCATGGCGCCGTGGCGCGGATCTTCGCGCAAAGCCTGGCCAACGGTCAGCTCAGTGCCGAAGACCGTACCTACCTCGCGCAACTGGTCGCACAACGGACCAACCTGACTCAGGCCGATGCCGAGCGCCGCGTCGATGAAATCTATGCGCGCACCCAGAAAGCCCTGGCCGACGCCAAAGTCAAAGCGCAACAAGCCGCCGACACTGCTGCGAAAGTCGCTGCCTTGACCTCGCTGTGGATGTTCGTCTCGCTGTTGGCCGGTGCGTTCTTCGCCAGCCTCGCAGCCACCTTCGGCGGTCGTCGCCGCGATGCGGTCGAGTACGTTGAAGTCGACACCTACACCACGACCACTCCAGTCCGTTAAACAAGGAGCATGACCATGCGCTCACTACTGCTGTTTTTCCTCGGCGTACCGATCCCGATCATCATCCTGATCGCCCTGTTCGTGCACTGATTGCTCCATTGAGGCCCATGCCTCGGCCGCTTCCACCTTCGGGTGGAAGCGGCTTTTTGCTTTCTGGCGGGCAACAAGGCGAGAATCCGCGCTGTGCTGTATTTCGATAGACCTCTGATTAAGGATGAGAACGTTGAACAAGAAGGAAATCAAACGTCAGGTGAGCGAGATGCTCGACGCCGGTCGCTCGAAAACCGAAACCTTCAAGGCGTTGTCCGGCGGCGCAGTCAAGGACAAGGTGCTGGCGTATCTGATCGGCTCGTGGCCCGATCCAGAACTGATTGATCGTCACGCCGGCAAGATAAAGGTGCTGCTCGGGCTGACCTATATCCAGGCGTTGATCGGGCTGGTGGGCGGTTATTTCCTCGGTCTGACGATCAGCACCGGTTGGGCCATCGGCATGGGGTTGTTTGCTGGTGTCGTACCTTTGCTGTTCGCTTGGGGTTTTTACCGCAACGTGGCGCAGGCCTACACCGTGTATGTATTTCTCTCGATCACCCAGATGCCACGTATGTTCAAGGACTATGGCGAAGATCCGATAGGCACGGTGATTGGCGTAGCGATCACGTTGGCCATGGTCTTTTTCGTCGCTTGGCTGAAAAACCTGCTGTTTCCTGACCTGGGTTTCTTCGGTGCAAAAAAGATCAAAGGGCAGTTCGTCTTCTCCAACTGATCGTTGGACAATCCAACCGCTTTCACTGGCCTGGATCAATATTTCGAGCGGCGAGATCGCCTAACGTAAATGATCCCGGCCTTTGCTGAGGTATGAACTACAGTGCTTCACGCGCACCTTGTTGCGCTGACGAAGTGCGCGTCGACGCCCCAATCACAGCAACAATAAATGCGTCGACACGCTGTAGTGCAGCAAGGAGCTGACACCACCTCAACCGAACTTTCACGGATGAACATCGCAATGCACTGCCAAGAAAGAACTTTCGATATCCAGCCATTGGCGCAGGCGGATATGACCGTCCACATCAACGGCCAAGCGGTCACCGCCGCCATCGGCGAAACCGTTCTCAGCGTTATCCAGTCCCTCGGCGTGCGCCAGATCGCGCGCAACGATCACAACCAGATCACCGGCGCCTATTGCGGCATGGGCGTGTGTCAGTGCTGCCTGGTGAAAATCAATGGCCGACACAAACGCCGTGCCTGCCAGACCGTGGTGCGTGACGGCATGCACATCGAAACCCAGGTCAACCGCATCACCACGCAGGAGGTGCTCGTATGAGCCTGCAACCGGTCATCGTCGGCGGCGGCCCGGCGGGGATGGCGGCAGCCATCGAGCTGGCGCGCCACGGCGTGCGCTGCACCTTGCTCGAAGAAGCTTCGCGCCTCGGCGGCGTGGTCTATCGCGGGCCGCTGCGGGACGGCGTGCAACTGGATTATCTCGGCCCGCGCTACTCCGAAGCGCTGGGCAAACTGCACGGTGATTTTCAGGAACAGTCCGGGCTGATTGACGTGCACCTCAACCATCGTGTGGTCTGCGCTGAAGGCACCCGCGCGCTGGTGGTGCTCGATGGCGACGAGCAACTGCACGAAATCGAGTACGCGCAATTGCTGTTGTCGGCCGGATGCCACGAACGCAGCGTGCCGTTTCCCGGCTGGACCTTGCCGGGGGTGATCATGCTCGGTGGTCTGCAACTGCAAATCAAAAGTGGCGTGGTCAAGCCGCAAGGGCCGGTGATCATCGCCGGCACCGGGCCGTTGCTGCCGCTGGTGGCGACACAACTTCATGCGGCAGGCGTCAGCGTCGCGGGCGTGTATGAGGCCTGCGCGTTCGGCAAGATCGCCCGGGAAAGTCTGGCGTTGCTGAACAAGCCGCAACTGTTCCTCGACGGCTTGAGCATGCTCGCCTACTTGAAACTGCACGGCATCCCGATGAATTACGGCTGGGGCGTGGTCGAAGCCCATGGCGAAGACGAACTGAAAAGCGTCAGCGTCGCGCCGTACTCGGCCACTTGGGAACCGGACATGAGCCGCGTCGAGCGCTTCGAAGCCAAGACCCTCGCGGTCGGTTACGGCTTTATTCCGCGCACGCAACTGAGCCAGCAGATGGGCCTGGATCATGGCTTCAGCGACGACGGTTATCTGCGCGCCAACGCCAACCTCTGGCAGCAAAGCAACGAACCCCACGTGCATCTGGCCGGCGACATGGGCGGGATTCGCGGCGGTGAAGCAGCGATGCTCGCCGGCAAGATCGCGGCGACATCGATTCTGCTGCAACGCGGTGTCCTTGAAGAGGAGCTGGCGCGGGTGCGCCGCGATCGCTATTTGAGCAAACTCAAAGCCATCGTGCGTTTCCGCGCCGCCGTCGATCGCTACACCGAACGCGGCGTCGGCCAGACTGCATTGCCCGCCGCCGACACGGTGATCTGTCGCTGTGAACACGCGACCCGCGCCGACATCGATCTGGCGCTGGAGCAGGGCGTGCAAGACATCGCCAGCCTGAAAATGCGCACCCGCGTGAGCATGGGCGATTGCCAGGGGCGCATGTGCGTCGGCTATTGCAGCGATCGACTGCGCCAGGCTACCGGCCGCAAGGACGTCGGTTGGCTGCGTCCGCGATTCCCGATCGATCCGATTCCTTTTTCCGCGTTCCAGTCTGTCGGCACGGAGGCCGCTGCCCATGAGTAAGTTCTATGACGTGGTCATTGCCGGTGGCGGCGTGATCGGGGCGTCCTGCGCCTATCAACTGTCCAAGCGCAAAAACCTCAAGATTGCACTGATCGATGCCAAGCGCCCGGGCAACGCAACCCGCGCGTCGGCCGGTGGTTTGTGGGCGATCGGTGAGTCGGTCGGCCTCGGCTGCGGGGTGATTTTCTTCCGCATGATGTCGGCCAACCGCAAGCGCGAAACCCAGGGCGCGGCGGTGGCGGTGGACGCGAGCACGCCGCACATTCTGCCGGAGTCGTTCTTCGATTTTGCTTTGCAGTCCAACGCGCTGTACCCGGCGTTGCACCGAGAGCTGAAAGACAATCACGGGATGGATTTCAAGTTCGAAAAGACCGGGTTGAAATTCGTCATCTACGACGATGAAGACCGGCTCTACGCCGAGCACATCGTCGGCTGCATTCCGCACCTGGCCGATCAGGTGCGCTGGCTCGATCAGGCTGCGCTGCGCGAGTCCGAGCCGAGCGTCAGCCATGAGGCGCGCGGGGCGCTGGAGTTTCTCTGCGATCACCAGGTCAGCCCGTTCCGCCTCGCCGATGCCTACATGGAAGGCGCGCGGCAGAACGGCGTCGACATCTTCGTCAACACCAACGTCACCGGTGTGTTGCATCACGGCAGTCGCGTCACCGGTGTGCAGACGGCCGAGGAGGGCGTGTTCCACTGCAAGACGCTGATCAACGCCGGCGGTGCCTGGGCGGCGGACTTGAGCGAGTGGGCTACGGGCATTCGCATCCCGGTAAAACCGGTGAAGGGCCAGATTCTGCTGACCGAGCGCATGCCGAGAATCCTTAACGGCTGCCTGACCACCAGCGATTGCTACGTGGCGCAGAAAGACAACGGCGAGATCCTGATCGGCAGCACCACTGAAGACAAAGGCTTCGACGTCACCACCACCTACCCGGAAATCGCCGGGTTGGTGCAGGGTGCGGTGCGGTGTCTGCCGGAGCTGAAAGACGTCAACCTGAAACGCACGTGGGCGGGGTTGCGTCCGGGTTCGCCGGATGAGTTGCCGATTCTCGGGCCGATGCGCGGGGTGGAGGGTTATCTGAATGCCTGCGGGCATTTCCGCACCGGGATTCTGACCTCGGCGATTACCGGCGTGCTGCTGGACAAACTGGTCAACGATGAGCCGCTGCCGCTGGACATCACACCGTTTCTGGCGGACCGGTTTGCAGTGGCACCGGTCAAACAGGAGCGCACGCTAGAGCCGGCCTGACACAGATCCCCTGTGGGAGCGAGCTTGCTCGCGAATGCAATCTGTCAGTCATTTAGATGTTGACTGACACACCGCCTTCGCGAGCAAGCTCGCTCCCACATGGGGTTTTGTATGTGGCTCAGGTTTGGCGTGATTCTTCTTCGAGCTGGTCGGACTCGAACAACCGCGCCAGTTCCGCCCGGGCTTCCTGGGCAGTTTGCAGGACTTTCGCCGCGTCGTCGTAAATCGCGTGTTGCGCCTCCAGCACCTGTTCATCGTGATGCTTGAAGCGCTTGATCCGCGCATCGGCCTGGGCCTGGGTCAAGCCGAGGCCGACCAACGTGCGCCGGCTCATTTCCAGACTTGAATAATAAGTCTCTCGAATCGCCTCCGCGCCAACATCGACCAACCGATGCACATGCTGACGGTTACGGGCCCGGGCGATGATCTTCATGTGCGGATACAGCTTGCGCACCACCTCGGCAGTCTTGATGTTGGTCTCCGGATCATCCGTGGCAATCACGAAATATTCCGCCTCGCCGACCTTGGCGGCATTGAGGATTTCCGGGCGCATCGGGTCGCCGTAGAACACCGGCACACCGCCGAAGCTGCGCGACAGTTCAATGGTTTCCACCGACGTGTCCAGCGCAACGAACTTGATGTTCTGCGCCCGCAGAATCCGCGCGACGATCTGGCCCATCCGGCCCATGCCAGCGATCACTACACGCGGCGTGTCAGTGTCGATCTCACGGTATTTTTCCGGCACTTCCACCGGCTGCACTTTCGGGCTGACCAGCCGTGCGCAGAGCAACAGCAACAACGGCGTCACCGCCATCGACAGGGTGATGGTCAGCACCAGCAGGTCATACAGGCGCGGTTCGAACAGGCCCTGATCGCGACCGATCTTGAACACCACAAAGGCGAACTCACCACCGGCCGCCAAGACGATACCGAGGCGAATCGCACTGACCTTGTTCAAGCCACCGGCCAGGCGCCCGACGACAAACAGCAGCGGAAGCTTCAGCCCGATCAACAGCAGCGTCAGCCCCAACACGGTGATCGGCGCACTGAGCAGCAAACTCAAGTTGGCGCCCATGCCGACACTGATGAAAAACAGCCCGAGCAGCAGCCCTTTGAACGGCTCGATCTGCGCTTCCAGCTCATGGCGATATTCCGAATCCGCCAACAGCAGACCGGCGAGAAACGCGCCCAGCGCCATCGACACGCCGACCAAATCCATCAACCACGCCGTGCCGATCACCACCAGCAATGCTGTGGCCGTCGACACTTCCGGCAGACCGGTTTTCGCCACCACGCGGAACACCGGACGCAACAGATAACGCCCACCGACCACGACCACGGCGATGCCGCCGAGCACTTGCAACGCGTGATTCAGACTCTCGGCGTTGCTGGTGTCGTGAGCACCACCCGCCAGCATCGGCACCAGCGCAATCAACGGGATCGCGGCGATGTCCTGGAACAGCAGAATCGCAAACGCCAGACGCCCGTGGGGGCTGGTCAGTTCCTTACGCTCGGCCAGACTTTGCAGGCCGAACGCCGTCGAGGAAAGCGCCAGGCCGAGACCGAGCACAATCGCGCTGTTCAGCGGCTGGCCAAACACCGACAACGCCAGCACGCCGATCACCGAAGCCGTCAGCAGCACTTGCGCCAGACCGACGCCGAACACCGATTTGCGCATCACCCACAAGCGTCGCGGCGACAGCTCAAGACCGATGATGAACAGCAGCAACACCACACCGAGTTCGGAAATGTGCGCGACGCTTTGCGGGTTGCCGATCAGGCCCAAAACCGACGGGCCGATGATCACCCCAGCGAACAGGTAACCGAGCACGGCGCCCAGTTGCAGACGTTTGGCCAAAGGCACGGTGAGCACGGCCGCGAACAGAAAGACGACGGCGGCTTGCAACAGATTGCCTTCATGGGGCATGGGGGGTTACTCCTGACAACGGTACGGCGGGGGTGACAAGGATAAGGGCTACAAAGACCTATAGGCCACTGGAGATCCAATGTGGGAGCGAGCTTGCTCGCGAAAGCGGAGTGTCAGCCAATAGTGTTTTCACTGACAGATTGCATTCGCGAGCAAGCTCGCTCCCACAGGGGTTCTGATGTCGAGTCTGTAATAATTTGCATCAATTGGTTACATTCATAACCTCTACGAATCAATCCCCGAGTCCCGCCATGGCCATCAACTTCGACCTCAACGATCTGCAAGCCTTCCGCGCCGTGGTCGAGCAGGGCAGTTTCCGCAAGGCCGCCGACACCGTGCGCCTGTCGCAACCGGCCTTGAGCCGGCGTATCGAGAAGCTCGAAGACGCCCTTGGCGTAAAACTCTTCGAACGCACTACGCGCAAGGTCAGCCTGACCCAGGCCGGACGCGGTTTCATGCCCAGTGTCGAACGTTTGCTTGATGACCTCGACGTGGCGTTGCTGGGTATCAGTGAAGTCGCCTCGACGCGGCTGGGCCACGTCACCGTCGCCTGTGTGCCTTCGGCGGCGTACTACTTCATGCCCCGCGTGGTCGCGCGTTATCACCAGCAATTTCCGCGGATCAAAGTCAAGGTGCTCGACTCCAGCGCGCACGATGTCTTGAGTGCGGTGGTCAATGGCGAGGCGGATTTCGGTTTGAGTTTTCTCGGCACGCAGGATGCCAAAGTCGAGTTCGAACCGCTTGTGCAGGAGTGCTACGTCGTTGCCTGCCGCCGCGATCATCCGTTGGCCGGACGCAGCAGTGTGAGCTGGGACGAGTTCTATCAGCAGGATTACATCTCGCTCGACAAGACGTCCGGCAACCGCTTTCTGCTCGATCAGGCCTTGAGCAGCGTGGTGCCGCAGCGCTCGAGCATCTGCGAAACCCGGCATGTGACGACGATGATTGGTCTGGTGGAGGCGGGGTTGGGCGTGGCGGCGGTGCCGCTGATGGCGATGCCCGGGCCGGATCATCCGATCCTGACGCGGGTGCCACTGACCGAGCCGCAAGTGATGCGCAGTGTCGGCATTATCAAGCGCCGGGGTCGCACGCTGACCCCGGCGGCACTGGAACTGGAGCGGTTGGTGGTGGAAATGAAGGTCCAGCCGCCGATTGTCAGCGCTTGACCGAGTCCAGTCCGGTGGCCTGCACGTCCGCTTGCGCGGCTGGTGCGGCGAGGTAAGCGAGCAGGGCTTTGGCCTCTTCTGGATGCTGCGCACCGACCGGAATCCCAGCGGCAAAACGCGTCACCGACTGTACCGATTCCGGAATCTTCGCGACGAAACTCACCCCCGGCACCGGCAGCAATTCGCTGACCTGCTGGAAGCCCAATTGATAGTCGCCAGTGGCAACCACAGAGCCGACCGGGATTTTCGCAATCATTTTGGCCTTCGGCTTCAACTGATCTTCAATGCCCAGTTTCTTGAACAGCTGCTGCTCGATGTACACGCCGCTGGCGCTGTCGGAGTAGGCCACCGATTGTGCGTCGAGCAAGGTTTTCTTCAAGGCGTCGACGCTGCTGATATCCGGTTTCGGCGCGCCTTCACGCACCACCAGGCCGATCCGCGAATCGGCCAGCTCAACGCGCGAGGCCGGATCGACCTTGCCCTGTTTGATCAAGTCGTCGAGGGCGTAACCGACCATGATCACCACGTCGGCGTGTTCACCGCGCGCGAGGCGATTGGGGATCGCCTCCGGCGCCTTGCCCATCGACGGGCCGAGGCTGGTGGTCAATGTGTTGCCGCTGGTGGCGGCGAATTTCGGCCCGAGGATTTTGTAGGCCGCGGTGAAGCCGCCGGAGGTCATCACGCTCAAATCTTCGGCCTGCGCCGCGAGGTTGAACGCGAGACCGGCGAGCAGGGCGGTGACAGTAAACAGTTTTTTCATGGCGAGTTTTCCTCAGGCCGCGACAGGTTGCAGACGACCACCGGCACGGCGGTACAGATAAAGAGTGGCGCACAAGGCACACAGCGCGCCGATGCTCATCCAGTAACCCGGCGCGGCTTTGTCGCCGGTGTACTGAATCAGGAAGGTCGACATCGCCGGGGTGAAACCGCCGAAAATAGCGGTGGCCAGGCTGTAGGCGAGGGAGAAACCGGCAACGCGCACTTCCACCGGCATGATCTCGGTGAGCGCCGGAATCATCGCGCCGTTGTACAAGCCGTAGATAAACGACAGCCACAACAGCGACAGCAACATGTGGCTGAAGCTCGGCGCCTGCACCAGATACGACAGCGCCGGATAGGTCGTGGCCAAGGCCAGCAGCGACATGGCGATCAGCACCGGACGACGGCCGATACGATCCGACAGCATGCCGCCAATCGGCAGCCAGAAGAAGTTCGACACACCGACCAGCAAGGTCACCAGCAGCGCATCGGACGTGCTCAGGTGCAGCACGGTTTTGCCGAAGGTCGGCGCGTACACGGTGATCAGGTAAAACGCGGTGGTGGTCAGCGCGACCATCAACATGCCGCCGAGTACCACGCCCCAGTTCTGCCCGAGGGTGCGGAACACTTCGCCCATGCTCGGACGGTGTTTGCGTGCGGCGAACTCTTCGGTTTCCGCCAGGTTACGGCGCAGGAAAAAGATGAACGGCACGATCATGCAGCCGACGAAAAACGGAATCCGCCAGCCCCAATCGGCAATCACATCCGGCGCCATCCACGCGTTCAAGGCGTAGCCCAGCGCGGCGGCGACAATGATCGCCACTTGCTGACTGGCCGACTGCCAAGCGGTGAAGAAACCTTTGCGACCCGGTGTGGCGATCTCGGCGAGATACACCGACACTCCGCCCAATTCCGCACCGGCCGAGAAGCCTTGCAGCAAGCGTCCGATCAATACCAGCGCTGGCGCAAACAGGCCGATACTTTCGTAACCGGGCACCAGCACAATCAATATTGTGCCGCTCGCCATGATCGACAGCGTGACGATCAAACCTTTACGCCGGCCGACATCATCGATGTACGCACCGAGCACGATGGCGCCCAGCGGACGCATCAAAAAGCCTGCGCCGAACACGGCAAAGGTCATCATCAGGGAAGCGAACTCACTGCTCGCCGGGAAAAACACCGCCGCGATCTGCGTGGCGTAGAAGCCGAACAGAAAGAAATCGAACTGTTCGAGGAAGTTGCCCGAGGTCACCCGGAAAATAGCGCCGGCCCGCGAGCCGTTGTGTGGGATTGAGGCTGTCATAGAAAAGTACTCCACCGCTTTTATGACGTGCGCGACGGGAGGGCGGCGCACGGTTTTTATTTAGGCGGATGGTGGCGCAGGTGTAACCGGATGTTAATTGCATTATTGGCATGGATTGATGTGCAAAGTGGATCAATCCGGGGCGGGCACTTCTTGGACCCTGTGGGAGCGAGCTTGCTCGCGAAAGCGCTGGCCCAGGCAATGAAGATGTCGAATGTGCCAACCCCTTCGCGAGCAGGCTCGCTCCCACAGTTTCTGCCGTGTACCCACTGATTTTGCCAACACCACAAAACCCTGTGGGAGCCAGCCTGCTGGCGATAGCGGTTTGTCAGTCAATGAAGATGTTGAATGTGCCGACGCCATCGCTGGCAAGCCAGCTCCCACAGTTTTTGCGGTGTACCTACTGTTTCTGCAACACCAAGAAACCCTGTGGGAGCTGGCTTGCCAGCGATGGCGGCCTCACAGACAACTACAATCCCCCGCCAGCCCAGGCAAAAAAACAAGGAATGATTCCCGAACCCGGCAGTCCGAGTTCAGGTAGCACACATCACAGGAGGTTCACCGATGAACAGCAAAACCCTAATCGCCAGCCTGGCCCTCGTCGCCGGCATTGCCGGGATCAGCCCACTTGTTCAAGCGGCGCAAACCTCAAATGAACAGGCCGTTCAATCGCCGACCAGTGACCGCGAATTGAAGGTCAACGACCGTGCCCCGGATATTTATCAGCGCAGTGAAAAAGCCATCGACTGGAAAACCAAGGGACTGAAAAAACCTGTTGAGCAGGCGCAATGGGTACAGATCAATGACCAGTACGTCATGGTGATGATCACCAACGGGACGATTGTCGAGATGAAACCGGTCCCGCGTTAAACCTCCGGCAATAATCAGCCATGGACGGTTGATTGCAATCGAGCGCCGTTCGGGTAAAACCCTTGGGGCGTTTTGGATGTCGGCAAGTCAGGAGCAACAGGTTGGAAAAGAAACCGCTGTACCGCAAAGAAAACACCACCGCCCACAATGTCTGGCGCAACAACCCCGGCGGGCACTACCGCGATCAACGAAACACCAAAGCGCAAAGCCGTAGCGAGGCCACGCGCGGCTCGATGCACGGCATCAAACACCACGGCTACGACTACACGCCGTTGTTTCGTTTTCTGTTATCTCGCGTCGGTGGTCATTGGGATGAGATTTTCAGCGAAGCGGTATCTCGCCTTGATCGGCCAGAGCCAGTGTTCTGGATGGTTGCCATCCATGAAGAGGATCGAGAGGACATTGTGCGACTGGGCGAGTCGGCCTACTTCAACGGCCTGTTCGTCGATGAGCAAAAGCGACTGCAAATCGTCAACCCGCAGTTGACTGCCGAAGAGATGAAACCTCATTGCCGTTGCTGCACGCATACCTTCAATGGTGTTCAGTTTGGCCTACCTGCGGACTGATAGAGCTACTCGACCCGAACCTGATTCATCACCTGCCCACCCCCCAACCGATACTGATTATTGCCACTGCGCTTGGCCTCATACATCGCCAGATCTGCGACGTGCAGCAAGCGATCCATAGCCGTCGCATGATCCGGAAACACCGCCACGCCAAGGCTGGTGCCGATGTGGCGCTGGTCGTTGCCGATGCTGATCGGTGGCGACAGTTCGATGAAGATTTTCTGGCAGATACTGCGGGCTTCGTCCTGCAAACTCAGGCTCGGCGCCAGGCCTTGCAGGATCACCACGAACTCATCACCGCCAATGCGCGCAACGGTGTCAGTGGCGCGCAAGATGCGCTTCAACCGTGTTGCCGTGGTGATCAGCACCCGGTCGCCGGCGGCATGGCCGTAGCGGTCGTTGATGGTTTTGAAACCGTTGAGGTCGACGAACACCAGTGCGATGCGCGTCTCGGTCTGCCGCGCGTGATCCAGCGCTTCGGACAAACGTTGCTCCAGTACCAGGCGATTGGGCAGGCCGGTCAGCGGATCGAAGTGAGCGAGGTGTTGCAGGTAGCTGGCCGAGGCTTTTTCTTCGGTGATGTCGCGCACCACACCCATCATTTTCACCACCGCGTCGGGGTCGTTGCGCACCACGTTGCCGGTTTCCCGTAACCAACGAATGGTGCCGTCGGGCCAGACCACGCGGTATTCCTCATCATGGTTTTCGCCGGTCTCTAGGCAACGCAGTTCACCTTCGCGCACCTTGGTGCGATCGTCCGGATGCACGCAGGAACAAAACAGCGCATAGGACGGTGTGATTTCGCCGATCTTGAACCCGAACATGCCGTAAATCGCATCCGACCAGTACAGTCGATCCGTGTCGACTTCCCAATCCCATGTGCCGATGCGCGCAAAGTACTGGCTGCGCTTGAAGCGCTCGACGTCGCCGTCCTGGTGAATGTTCCGGCCATCCACGTTCCGTGTCAGCAGATCTCGGTACTGCGCGAGCTGCCTGCGCAAACCGCGTTCGCGCCATAGCAGCAGAGCGATGATGGCAAGCAAGATCGCGCCCACGGCAAGGCTGATCCAGAACAGAGTCATTCGGGCGCTGCCAGCATGGCGGTTCGATCCGTGGAGTAGTGGCGGTTGGCTATGTTAATGCTTCAATACTCGGTTCGGATACCATGTTGATCTGCGCTGGCAGGTTGCCAATCCCCTGCATTTCTGGGAAAACGGCGGTCGGCTGAACAATAGAGTGAATGTTATGAATGATGAACTGCAGGTAATCGATCTTCAGGTCGGCGAAGGTAAAACCGCCGTCAAAGGCGCGCTGATCACCACCCAATACACCGGATGGCTGGAAGATGGCAGCGAGTTCGATTCTTCCTACAGCCGTGGCAAACCTTTTCAGTGCGTGATTGGCACCGGGCGGGTGATCAAGGGGTGGGATCAGGGTTTGATGGGCATGCAGGTGGGGGGCAAACGTAAATTGCTGGTGCCGGCGCATTTGGGGTACGGCGAACGGACGATGGGCAAGATCCCGCCGAATTCGAATCTGGTGTTTGAGATTGAGTTGTTGGAAGTGCTGACGCGGGAGGATTGAGGTGGAGGGCGTCGATTTGGATGAAGTCCGTTACTTCATCCAAATACCGTCAGGGTGGATCAGGTGAATACGTCTATATCGTCAAGCGCGTCTTCGATGATTCCTTGCAGTGAAGGGTGCGTTCGCCTAGCTGACTCAAGTGCCAAAAAAACAGTTTCTGTATCCACTTCGCCATGTCGGCGAGCGATGTGCCCGAGTGCAGTCGCCGCAGCGGCCACAATTGCTTCGGTTTTGCTGGTGAGGTGTTTCAGGCAGATGTCCTGAGCCCAGTTTCTGTCGGTTTCATTTAGGCCAATGGATACGAGTGCGGCGATTACGTTTGCATCTATGCCGCTGGAAAGTAGGCGGACGGCCTCATCGTGGTTTATCGATGGGTTTTGGTAGATGAGGCTCATTGCCGAAGTTAACCCCTGATGCCGATAAAAAGATCGAGTTCCGCTGGCAGTTGTTCGTTAACCGCCATGCCGATTTTTTGAGCTTGATCCAGTGTCAGCAGCCACTCGCCGTCGGGACTTTCGTCAAGGCTTTTCCAACCCATTGCAGCCAGAACTGCCGGTTCAAATTTCGACCCAACTGTAAGTTGGTATTTTAAGGTGTCGTCTTCGTCGTCACCCTTTAAGAAACCGCTAATCCATAAAAACATCTGTAGCCTCCTGTTTACTTCGGGGTTGATCTTTCGGGGTCTGCGGGATCGATTTGTTCCCCGGTCTCGTGGTTAAACTCGCCAAGATGCTTGCCTTGCTTGTTATAAAGCTCGATAGCACCGGTTTTACTGTCCCATTCAAAGATCCGGCCTTTTCTATCCTTCCATCGGCTGCGTCTACCGCCTCCACCTTGAACACTGCTTTTGGATTTGACAGGAAAAGCATCCGGGAATGCGGGAAGTGTTGCGGGAGGTCTGTGGTACTTGATATCGCCGCCGAGAGCGCGCCTTGAAATCACAACATACAGGGGCGACACCCCGGAGTCAGCCGGAAAAACCAGGATGAAATCGTGGTATTCAGGCGGGTAAACCGGATTAACGATGATCTTGTCTGCTTGCTCAGTCGGCGGGTAAATCCAGATCTGGGGTATTTGCGGTGCGCCTTCCAGCGGTGGAATTACCGTTGTCTTGGTGGGGTCTACGGCGGGTGTCCAGATCAATTTTGCGCCATTACCGAAATCTGCGACTTGCTGGGTGCCTTGCTTCACGAACCGTACGACAGGAATCATCTCCCAATCGCTGCGCGTCTGGGTGTTGTACCCATATCCTTTCAAGGTGCCGTCGGCTTGTTGTTCTAAACGCAATCGGACACGAGTGCGACCTTTCTCAAGCGATTTAAGTTGTTCTTCTGTGTATAGCGAGCTGTCGCCCAAACTCGAAGGCCAAAGCAGAGCAACAATGCCGAGCAATGCACCAGCGACAACACCTCCCGTCACTGCACTTGCACCACTCACCGCACTTGCGCCTGGGCTTGCAGTGGTAGTCGTAGCTAATAGAAGCGTTCCTGCCTCAGCAGGAAAATTACGGCCTCCTACTTTTTTTAGCGGAATGTTCCCAGCAGTGTCTCGCTCGCGGCCGCCCAACAAAGACAACTCTCCAAAATCAGCCAACTTCTCGACCGGAATAAATCCGGTACTACTGACATGGTTGATTACACCATCCGGAAGCTGGCAGCTTTTAGCGAACACGCAACCTTTTGCATCGGGCATAGGCTGTTGTGGTTGTTTGATTAGGCTATTTTCGTAGGCTTGCTGTCTGGCAAGCATATCGTCATAGGCGGTTTGTCTAGCTTCCCGCTCTGCCAACTCGCTGTCGGTCATATAGCGGCTAGTGATGTGGTGTCCGTCACCGGCCGGTGGGTTTTGAACTCGAGGTCTGTCTGTCTTTCGCGCCATGAGCGTCCTTGTTCTTTCGTCAGAAAACGATGCGGACGCTAAATGAATGGACGTTTGATGGATGTAGGACGGGTCTGAAATTGCGACAGTTGTTACAAGTGTAAAAAATCAGGATTGGTACATCGGCAGGTACGCCAACTCGCTCGGGCCTTCCTATGGTCTGGTTTTCAGATATTTGTTAGCAGAAAGAAAGCCATCGCGAGCAGGCTCACTCCTACAGTTGATCGCGGATGCTCATGGGATTTGAGTGCACCGCAGATCTAGTGTGGGAGCGAGCCTGCTCGCGAAGAACGATCACGCGGTCAATCAGGCTGCATGCGACATCTCGGCCAGTGTGTCGGCCACGGTTTTTTGCAGTGAGGGGAACCGGCGGGTCACGCGGCGCAGTGCGGGTAGCACGGCGTCGATTTCCAGTTCATCGAGTTGGGGAAGGACGGTGACGGCGGAGGCGACGATGGATTCGCGTTCGCTTTCGAACAGCACCAGGCAGGTGTTCTGCGCCCAGCGTCCGTCCCGTTCGTTGAAACCCATGGCCACCAGTGCTGCGACGACTTGTGCATCGGTTTTGTTGGACATGTTTATTGCCTCAGGGCGGGGTCGATTTTGTCGAGGGCGCGGTTGACCGCGAGTTCGCCGAGCATGACCACTTGCTGGATGCCGAGCACGGTGTTGCGGTAGGGCGAGTCGAGCAGGGCGGCGAAGTCGCTGAGCATGACGCTGGCCGAGGCCATGGATTCGCAGGCGTGGGCCATGAGGTCTTCGGCGCCGGTGTTGGGGTCGACGAGGAACATGGTGCTGGGTCTGCGCGGTGGTGACGGCGGTGTGGGTTTCAGGTAGTGGTCGAGGGCGCGCTCGGCGGCTTCGTGGAGTTTTCTGGAGCCCGGTGTGGAGTAGGGGGACGTTGGATTTGGATCGACTTCCGCGTCAGTTTCGGGCGGATTTGGCGTTATCTTGAACATATGCTGGGAACCTCAATGAGGCTGACACCGTTCTGCGACTAAACATTAGGTGGCAGCTATACGCAGGTTAGTCGACCGGCATCCCAAGCATTACCGGCGCGCTCGAAAGCGCCCTGCGCACAGCCGCCATTGAGTGCAGACATCGAAATGCCAGACTGAATAACAGCTTGCGAACTTGAGAAAACACCGAGCGACTAAACCCGATCACTGAACATTCAGTGACGCGAACCAAGTTACCGGCAGCCCCCAAGCCGCACAAGCCGGCGGATTCTGGCGTAGTTGTAGGCAAAGGCGCAAGGCGCTGTAGCCTTGTGGCTGATGTCTAAATGATGCTGCGTTTGACTGGGCGCCTTCGCGAGCAGGCTCGCTCCCACAGGGGGAATGCATTCCAAACTGTGGGATCGAGCTTGCTCGCGAAGGCGCCTTCAAAATCACTTCAGGATTTAACCCTCACGCCCCGCCCAAACCGCTCCCGATACACCGACGGCGGCACCCCCACCACCCCACGAAACGCCACACGAAAACTCTCCACCGACCGATAACCGCAACGCTCGGCAATCTGCTCGGTGTTATGCGGCGTACTCTCCAGCAACTCCCGCGCCCGCGCCAACCGTTCGTGCTGCAACCACGCCTTCGGCGACTGCCCGCTGGCCTCGGTAAACCGCCGCAGAAACGTGCGCTCACTCATCGCCGCTTCGCTGGCCAGATCGCGCACCTCCAGCGGTTCATGCAAACGCTCGCGCGCCCACTGCATCACCCGCGACAGATCATTGCGCGGCGTCGGGCTGACCGGGGTCGGAATGAACTGCGCCTGGCCGCCAGTACGCTGCGGCGACATCACCAGGCGCCGCGCCACCGAGTTGGCGACCTGCGTGCCGAAGTCCCGTGCCACCAGATGCAGGCAGGCATCGATGCCGGCCGCGCTGCCGGCCGAAGTGATCAACTGACCGGAATCGACATAAAGCACATCCGGATCGACCGCAATCGCCGGGAAGCGCTGCGCCAGTTCCGCCGTGTAACGCCAATGGGTGGTGGCGCCATGGCCGTCGAGCAAACCGGTGGCCGCCAGCACAAATACACCGGAGCAGATCGACAGCAATCGCGCACCCCGGGCATGGGCCTGGCACAGCGCGTCGATCAATGCTGGAGGCACCGGCGCATTGCGGTCGCGCCAGCCGGGAATGATGATGGTGCGCGCTTCGGCCAACAATTCCAGACCGCCGTCGGCCAGCACCTGAATGCCGCCCAAGGCGCGCATCGGGCCCTGATCGACCGCCGCGATGGCGTGGGTGTACCACGGGAAATCGAACTCCGGCCGGGTCAGGCCAAAGACCTCCACGGCGATGCCGAACTCGAATGTGCAGAGGCCGTCGTAGGCCAGAATCGCGACCAGACCTGGTGATGTCGGCATTTGGCGGAAAATTCCCGGTGAGTGTCTTGTACGCCACTGTAGCCGCAAGCGGCCGCTCGTTAAAGTCTGTTCACACCCGTTCAGATAAAGGAGCAACACCCATGGTCAGTCTGGTTCGCGACATTCCTGCAGCGCCGTCGGCGATCGCCCTGATGCACTTCAGTAATCGTCTGACTTTCGAAACCGATTGTTCCGACGTCTTCAGTAGCCAAGAGGCCGGCGAGATCGATTTTGTCCTGGTCGATGTCCGTGGGCCGCTGGCGTTTGAGCGCGGGCATGTGCCGGGGGCGATCAATATCCCGAACCGCTTGCTGACGGCGGCGGAGCTGGCGATCTACCCGAAAACCACGCTGTTCGTGGTCTATTGCGCCGGCCCGCACTGCAACGGCGCGAACAAGGCAGCGGTGAAACTGGCAGCGCTGGGGTATCCGGTCAAGGAGATGATCGGCGGGGTTACCGGATGGCTGGATGAAGGCTTTCAACTGAGCGTTGCGCAAGTCGGCAAAACCGCCATCGACTGCGAATGCTGACGTTCGCTTAAGAGAATTCCTGAGCAAAAAAAGCGCTTGTCCTACAGCCTTTGCACCACGACGGCGCACCCGTTGACCCCGGTCAATCGGTGCGCCGATCTTTCATAAGTATTTGTCGCTTAAACACAATTTACCCTGTGCGCGCCGCCATAGACTGCCGGCCACTTCGGTTTTTGTAGCCAATTGGCCATGACCGAACGCTGAATCGAAAGCTGCCAATAAAAGCCTCCGCACACAGGAGTTATAAATGAAGAAGCTAGTGATGTTCGGTGCCCTGGCACTGTCGATGTTGTCCCTGACCGCTGTGGCCGAAGACGCCAAGCCGATCCGCATCGGTATCGAAGCCGGTTACCCGCCATTCTCGATGAAAACCCCTGACGGCAAACTCGCCGGTTTCGACGTCGACATCGGCGATGCGCTGTGCGCGCAGATGAAAGTCAAATGCACCTGGGTCGAGCAGGAATTCGATGGCCTGATCCCGGCGCTGAAAGTGAAGAAAATCGACGCGATCCTGTCGTCGATGACCATCACCGACGACCGCAAAAAGAACGTCGATTTCACTATCAAGTACTACCACACCCCGGCGCGCTTCGTGATGAAGGAAGGCTCCGGTGTCAAAGACCCGCTGACCGAGCTCAAGGGCAAGAAAGTCGGTGTGCTGCGCGCCAGTACCCACGACCGTTACGCCACCGAAGTGCTGGTGCCAGCCGGGATCGACCTGGTGCGTTACGGCTCGCAACAGGAAGCCAACCTCGACATGGTTTCCGGGCGTATCGACGCGATGCTGGCCGACTCGGTCAACCTGAGTGACGGTTTCCTGAAAACCGACGCGGGTAAAGGTTTTGAATTCGTAGGCCCGACCTACGAAGACGCCAAGTACTTCGGCGGCGGCGCCGGCATTGCGGTGCGCAAGGGCGATACCGCGCTGGCCGAGCAGTTCAACAAAGCCATCACCGAAATCCGCGCCAATGGCGAGTACAAGAAAGTCCAGGACAAGTACTTCGACTTTGACGTGTACGGCCATTAATACGCCGTAGAAAAAAGTGGCCCCGTTTGCGCGGTGGCCACTTTTTTTATGCTTTCTTTCTACAGATGGAGATCCCTGTGGGAGCGAGCTTGCTCGCGAATTCGGTTTAACATTCAACATCTTTATTGACTGTCAAATTGCATTCGCGAGCAAGCTCGCTCCCACAGGGATCTCATTGATCCAGATCTACCAGACTGCAGGAGTTTTCCCATGCAACGCATCGACCATGTTCTGCCCTGGAGCCACTTGGGCAGCGAACGCTCGCTCAGCGTGTTTCGCTACGGCGCGGGCGCCCGCAAGGTGTACATCCAGGCCAGCCTGCACGCCGATGAACTGCCGGGCATGCGCACCGCGTGGGAACTCAAGCAACGCCTCAATGAGCTGGAACAGCAAGGCCGTTTGCAGGGCGTGATCGAGCTGGTGCCAGTGGCCAACCCGATCGGCCTCGATCAACACCTGCAAGGTGCGCACATGGGCCGCTTCGAATTGGGTAGCGGCAAGAACTTCAACCGCGCCTTCGTCGAACTCAGCGCGCCGGTCGGGGCGTTGATCGGTGAGCGTCTGGGCGCGGATGCCGAGGCCAACGTCGCGCTGATCCGCCAAACCATGGGCCAAGTGTTCGATGAGCTGCCGGCCCCGGCCTCGCAACTGGAAGCCTTGCATCGCTTGTTGCTGCGCCATGCCTGCGATGCCGACATCACCCTCGATCTGCATTGTGATTTCGACGCGGCGATTCACTTGTACGCGCTGCCGCAGCACTGGCCACAGTGGCAATCGCTGGCGGCACGCTTGAAGGCCGGCGTGGCGCTGTTGTGTGAAGATTCCGGCGGCAGTTCGTTCGATGAATCCTGCTCGACGCCGTGGCTGCGTCTGGCGCGGGCGTTCCCCAACGCCGCGATCCCAGCGGCGAACCTGGCGACCACGCTGGAACTGGGCAGCATGGGCGATACCCGGGTCGATCAGGCGCAGGCCAATTGTGAGGCGATTCTCGGCTTCCTCGCCGAGCAGGGTTTTATCAGCGGCGAATGGCCGGCGGCACCGGGCGAGTGCTGTGAAGGTCTGCCGTTCGAGGGCACCGAATACCTGTTCGCGCCGCACCATGGTGTGGTGAGTTTTCTGCGCAATGCTGGCGAGTGGGTGGAGAAGGGTGATGCGCTGTTTGAAGTGGTGGATCCGTTGCAGGATCGTGTGACCACTGTGCGTGCCGGCACCAGTGGCGTATTGTTTGCGCTGGATCGCGGGCGTTATACCGAGCCGGGGATCTGGCAGGCGAAAGTGGCGGGGCGGGTGGCGTTTCGGACCGGGAAACTGACTAACGACTGACGGATCCTTGTAGGATTCAACGGCCCTTTCGCGAGCAAGCTCGCTCCCACAGGGGAATGCATTTCCAATGTGGGAGCGAGCTTGCTCGCGAAGGGGCCATCAGCAGCACCCAACATGTTGATCCACGCCGCAGGATGTTAGGCTCCCCCCGAACCCGACACTCCGTGAAGGAAGGCTCTATGTTGAAGGTCTTTGCTCTCTTGACCCTGCTGGCGTCCAGCGCTGTGCAGGCGCAAACCACGCTGCAATCCGATCTGCCGCTCAAGTACATCGAGCAGGTGCACGCCGACGCCGAGGCGCGGCCGCTGGTGATTTTCCTGCACGGCTACGGCAGTAACGAAGCCGACCTGATCGGCATGAAATTTCAGCTGCCGGCGCAATACAACTACCTGTCGGTGCAGGCACCGCTGTCGCTCGGTGAAGGGCGTTTCCAGTGGTTTCGCAAGAAAGGCGAAGGCGCCTACAACGGCGAGACCGATGATCTGAAGGTCAGCGGCCAGAAGCTTCGCGACTTTATCGCGCAAGCGGCGAAGAAATATCACACCACCCCGAGCAAGGTGTACCTGATCGGCTTCAGCCAGGGCGCGATGATGACCTACGAGGTCGGGCTGCGGCCGCCAGTGGCGGTCGGTGGGATCGCCGCGTTGAGCGGGCGTTTGTTGCCGGTGTTGAAGAGTGAACTCAAGACCGAACAGCAGCCATTGCCGCTAAGCATCTTTATCGGCCACGGCACCGCCGATGATCCCGTGCCGTATAAAAACGGCACCGAGGCTAACACGCAACTACAGAAACTCGGTTACAAACCGCAGTTCCATGCCTATCCCGGCGTCGGCCACAGTATTAGTGCGGCCGAGTTGCGTGACTTGAATGGCTGGTTGCAGCAGCTCAATCCTTGAGGATGGTTTTCACCAGGGCGTCGTGACCTTTCTTGTCGCTGGCGCGGGAGATCACCTGCACCAGCGCCATTTTCGTGCCGGAGCCGGCCATCAGCGTAGTGTTGAGGGTCTGGCCGCCGCCCTGGGTCGCGGTGCTGTCGACCTGACGCAAGCCAAGGCCGGTGCCTTTCTGGGTCAGGCTTTTTTCGCTGAGTTTGTTGAAGTCCGGCAGGGCCTTGCGCTGGTCTTCAATGAAACTCGCCACGCTGCCGTCGAGAAACTGGCCGTCGTTGTCCTTGACGTGCTGGCCTTCGGGAATCTTGTTTTCAGCGGTAATGACCACGGTTTTTGTGGCCTCGTTGGTGTACATCGTGCCCGTGGTCCCGCTCGGGCTGGTCGGCAGCGGGTCGGCGATGAAACCTTTTGGCAGCACAAAAGTGAACTTGCCATCGAGCATCGAGACTTTCTCGGTGCCGGCATTTTTCTTGGCCGCTTGCGCGTGGAAGGCGCCGAAACCGGCGAGGGCCGCCACCAGCAGGACGACGGCTTTTTTGCTCAACAATGACATGTGAATCTCCGGTGGATGGTCGCGCGAGGCGGGCGATCATCCCATGGAGGGGGGCGGGCGTTCCAGCGCGAATCGTCTGAGCGGTTACTGCGCCTGCGCTTTCGCCAACGGACGGGTCAGCAGGCGTTTGGTCACGCCGAGCATCGCCACCGACACCGCGACACCGACGGCAAATCCGCTCAGCCCCATGCTTGGCAAGGTCAGTGCCGAGACCAGACAAAACGCCGAAAACGAATACATGCCGGTGGCCGTCGCCCGTAACAGTGCGGCGGTAAACGCCGGGCCGCGCGTTTGTTGTGAGAACACCGCCATCACGCTACCGAGTACCGGAAACACCGCGAGCAAACCGCTCCAGCGCTCGCCGACGGTGCTGGCGAGCATCGTCACCACCAGGGTCAACGCGGCGCCGGCGATCATCCGCCAGATCAGTTTGTCCGATTTCGGCGCCGGGCCGTTGAGCACCGGTTGCACCGTAGGAAACAGATATGGCGATGCCAACAACGCAACCGCCGCCGCTGCCACGGAAAACGGCAGCGACGCCGGGATCAGCGACAACACCCCCGCGATGATGGCCCATACCGACAGTGACGCCGTCAGCGCCAGTGGCCAGTTCGCCCGTTGCGCGACCTGCGCGTAGGTGATGCAGAACGCAATCATCGCGAACATCGCCGATAACGCCGCCACCGCTGATTGCGCGGCGAACGCCGGACCCTGCTCGATGGCGAGGAAAAACAGAATCGGCCCGACCACCACCGGCAATCCCGACAGCCACCCGGCCACACTCGGCCCCCAGCGTTTGCCCGCCAGGGAAATCAGCAGCAGAAAACCGGGAATCAGCAGCAGTTTGAGGATCAGCACGCAGGTGTCTCCGTCCGTTGAGGGTAGGCCACGGTAGCATTGTCGATCGGCGATTGCTGCCTATGTACGCGGTTTTTGTATACAAAGTATCGGGGGCGATACCCGGCTATGCTGTGTGTATCAGGGTTTACCGGAGTCGATGCCGCGATGAGAAGAACACCGAAGGTGTTGCGCGGATGCTGCGGCATCGGCTTGTGGGCGCTGTTGCTGACGCCGACCTGGGCCAATTGGCAGGACGCCGTGCCCGGCGCGCAGATCATCGGTACCGGCGATTACAGTGTGTTCGGTTTCGATGTCTACAACGCGCGCTTGTGGAGTGCCGCGCGGCCATTGGTTGACGGCCAGCCGTTTGCGCTGGAGTTGATCTACCGCCGCAGCATTTCCCGCGACGATCTGGTCAAGGCCAGCGTCGACGAAATCAAACGCCTGGCCGATGGCCGCGTCAGCCCGGCGCAATTGGCCGGTTGGCAGATCCAGATGCAGCAATCATTCGTCGATGTACAGGCCGGCACGCGGATTACCGGCGTGTATCTACCGGGGCAGGGCGCGCGGTTTTTTGTCGGTCAGCAGTTGCAGCATGAGATCGATGACCCGCTGTTTGCCCGGGCGTTTTTTGCTATCTGGCTGGATCCGCGCACACGCAGTCCCGAGTTGCGCGAACAGTTGTTGGGGGTGAGTCGATAGATTTTTTTGCGCTTCTAGGCTTCGGCGGAAACCTCTAAGCTGCGTCTTTCCGACTTGTTTCTGGATGTGTGCGTGAAATTCAGTTTGCCCAAAATCGCCACCGCGCCGTTTTGTCCGCCGGAAGTGGCTGGCAGTGTTGCGGTTGATCCCAATGCCGCGTTCTTCAAACGCGTGCTGCGTTTCGCCGGTCCCGGTTTGCTGGTGTCGATCGGTTACATGGACCCGGGCAACTGGGCCACCGCTATCGAGGCCGGTTCACGCTTTGGCTACAGCCTGTTGTTTGTGGTGTTGCTGGCGAGTCTGGCGGGCATGGTCGTGCAATGTCTGTGTTCGCGGCTGGGCATCGCCACCGGGCGCGATCTGGCGCAGCTGTCCCGCGAGCGCTACAGCACACCCACCGCGCGGCTGCAGTGGGTACTGGCGGAAATCTCGATCATCGCCACCGATCTGGCCGAAGTGCTCGGCTGTGCGCTGGCCTTTCACTTACTGCTCGGCTGTTCGCTGACCTTCGGTATCGCCCTGACGGCGTTCGACACCTTGTTGGTGCTGGCGCTGCAGAATCGCGGTTTCCGCAGACTGGAAGCGATCATGTTGGTGCTGGTCGCGACCATTGGTGTGTGTTTTTTCGTTGAACTGTTGCTGATCAAACCGTACTGGCCGGATGTCGCCCAAGGTTTCAAACCGTCGCTGGCGGCGATTGGTGAAGCGGCGCCGTTGTACCTGGCGATCGGTATTCTCGGCGCGACGGTGATGCCGCATAACCTCTATCTGCATACCTCGATCGTGCAGACGCGGATGATCGGCAAGGACCTGGCGAGCAAGCAGGACGCGGTGAAACTGGCGCGCATCGACACCATCGGTTCGCTGGCCCTGGCGTTGCTGGTCAATGCGGCGATCCTGATTCTCGCTGCGGCGGCGTTTCACCAGTCCGGGCACACCGACGTGGTGGACATTCAGGACGCCTACCACTTGCTCGATCCGCTGGTCGGTGGCGCGCTGGCCAGCGTGTTGTTCGGCGTGGCTCTGCTGGCGTCGGGGCAGAGCTCGACCTTTACCGGCACTATCGCCGGCCAGGTGATCATGGAGGGTTACCTGAATCTGCGGATCCCGTGCTGGCAGCGGCGCTTGATTACTCGCGGACTGGCGTTGATTCCTGCGTTTATTGGCGTGTGGCTGATGGGCGATAACGCGATCGGCAAATTGCTGGTGTTGAGTCAGGTGGTGTTGAGTCTGCAGTTGCCGTTTGCCTTGTATCCGTTGATTCGCATGACCAACGACAAACAGCTGATGGGGCCGTTTGTGAACCGCTGGCCAACCCGGGTGTTGGCTTGGGGCTTGTTTGTGGTGATCAGTGGCGCCAATAGCTGGTTGATTTTGCAGTGGGCGGTTTGAGCCAGCATTTGCTGTGACTGGTTGGGCCTCTTCGCGAGCAAGCTCGCTTGTATGGTAGGACTTGAAGGGAGGAGGAGGGACAAGGCTCGATTCTGACTGTTAGCGCAGTACAGACCGTGGGAGATTTTCACCCTCCTCCTTTCACCCAAGCGCCGATAAAGAATGCATCTGGCCTAGACCGACGATAGGA
>NZ_WXVV01000036.1 GCF_013433315.1 Pseudomonas crudilactis
TCAGGGCCAGCAGCCGATCGGTTGGAAGCATTCGCAGTCTCTCGCGCACATCAAAAAGGTGCGGGGACTTTGCGGGGGATCAAACAGGAAAGAAGTCGGGCGAGTAGGCGATGTCTGTAGGATGTTTCGCTAAATGTTCTGGAGTCGTTCATCGCTGCAACGGACATTGCCCGTTGCTCAATGTCCGCCACGCTCGTTATGCTGCTGAACCCTTTAATCAGATCCGCGTAGCGGCGCCAACTGTGCCGCCCGGGATATCTTTGTTAACGGATCCGATGATGAATGCACCGCTGAAGGCGTTCGGCCCGATCAAGGCCGTGATTTTCGATATGGACGGTTTGCTGCTGGACACCGAGGGCATTTACACCGAAGTCACCTCGCTGATTGCCCAGCGTTACGGGCGCACCTTCGACTGGAGCGTCAAGCAGAACATCATTGGTCGCGGGGCCAACGATCTGGCCAATTACGTGGTGCAGGCGCTGGATCTGCCGATCACCGCCGAAGAGTTTCTGGTGATCCGCGAACCACTGATGCGTGAGCGTTTCCCAACAGCGCAAGCGATGCCCGGTGCCGAGGAGCTGATTCGCCACCTCAAGGCGCACAATATTCCAATCGCGGTGGGCACCAGTTCATCGCGTCAATCGTTCGGCCAGAAAACCACGCTGCACCGCGACTGGTTTGCGTTGTTCGACTTCATCGTCACTGCAGATGATCCGGAAGTCGGCGCGGCCAAACCGGCGCCGGATATCTTCCTGACCGCTGCCCGTCGTTTGGGTGTCGCGCCTGAAGATTGTCTGGTGTTCGAGGATTCGCCGTTTGGCGTGACCGCTGCGAAAGCCGCAGGCATGACAGCGATTGCCATCCCCGATGCTGCCATGGCCGATGAAAAATACGCACACGCTGACGGGATTCTGCGCACACTGAAAGCGTTTACTCCGAGTGCTTGCGGCTTGCCGGCGCTGGAATGGGCGTAAGCATCTGACACAAAAAACGCCGCCCCTCTGTAACAAGAGGGGCGGCGTTTTTCGTTCAGTCGACTCAGATAAATCAGGCGCCGAAACCACCGTCGATGGTCAGGCTGGCACCGGTAATGTAACCGGCTTCCGGGCCTGCCAGATAAGCGACGAAACTGGCGATTTCTTCGGCTTTACCGTAACGACCCACTGCCATCAACGGGATCAGGCTTTCGGCGAAGTCACCGTGCGCCGGGTTCATGTCGGTGTCGACCGGGCCTGGCTGCACGTTGTTGACGGTGATACCGCGTGGGCCGAGGTCGCGGGCCAGGCCTTTGGTCAGGCCCACCAGTGCTGATTTGCTCATCGCGTACACACCGCCGCCGGCGAAGGGCATGCGGTCGGCGTTGGTGCTGCCGATGTTGATGATGCGTGCGCCTTCGCCCATGTGTTTGGCGGCTTCCTGGGAGGCGATGAAGACGCTGCGAATGTTGATCGCCACGGTCTGGTCGAAGTCTTCAAGTTTGAAATCTTCCAGCGGTGCGACGGCCAGTACGCCAGCGTTGTTGACCAGAATGTCGAGGCGGCCAAAGGCTTCGACTGTGGCGCTGACGGCGTGGCGAATGGCGGCGGCATCAGCGCTGTCAGCCTTGATCGCCAAGGCTTTGCCACCGTTGGCGGTGATGCTGTTCTGCAATTCTTCGGCTTTGGCGGTGGAGCTGACGTAGGTGAAGGCTACTGCGGCGCCTTCAGCGGCCAGGCGTTTGACGATGGCTGCGCCGATACCACGGGAACCGCCTTGAATCAGAGCAACTTTACCGCTGAGGTGTTGAGTGGTCATGTTCGATCTCCAGAGTGATCAAGGCGGGAATGCCTTGGTATTGGTGCCGAGTATCGGCGTGGTATCGACAACTGTGTAGACCATGATTGCTATAGTCTGTGTAAACCAGAAGTTTATAGTGGCGGATCATGGAAACCTTCAGCAGCATTGAATGCTTTGTGCGCAGTGCCGAAGTCGGCAGCTTTGCCGAGGCCGCACGGCGCTTGAGCCTGACCCCGGCAGCCGTCGGCAAAAGTGTGGCCAAACTCGAAGTGCGGCTCGGCGTGCGGCTGTTCCAGCGTAGTACACGCAGCCTGACGCTGACCGAGGCCGGGCAACTTTTCCTGGATCAGGTCAGTGGCAGTTTGACGACGATTCAAAATGCCGTGGCCAATCTGTCCAGTGTCGAAGGGCTGCCGGCGGGAACGCTGAAAGTCAGCATGGGCGCAGCGTTTGGCTGCCTGCATATCGTGCCGATGCTCGGTGAGTTTCTGCGACGATATCCGGCGATCAATCCGGACTGGCATTTCGATAATCGACAGGTCGATCTGATCGGACAGGGCTTTGATGCGGCCATTGGTGGTGGTTTTGAACTGCCGCAAGGGGTGATCGCGCGCAAGTTGAGCCCGGCGCACCGGATATTGGTCGCGTCCACCGACTATTTACAGGCCAATCCCGCGATCATCGAGCCGGATGACCTCAGCCATCACGACGGCATTCTGATCCGTTCCCCGCAAACCGGACGCGTGCGTTCCTGGCAATTGACCGGGCGCAATCCACAGAACTGTCGGCCGTTGATGCTCAAGGCGCGGATGACCATGAGTGATTCGGAGGCCGCTTGCAGGACGGCGGCGCAAGGCTTGGGAATCGCGCTGGTGAGCATGCCGTTTGCGGTGGGCTATCTGGAGGCGGGGACGTTGCAGCGGGTGTTGCCGGACTGGTTTGTCGATGATGGCAACATCTCGATCTATTACGCCGAACATAAGTTGTTGCCGGGCAAGACGCGGGCGTTTGTCGATCATGTGATTGAGCAGTTTGCCGAGAGAGGGTTGGCGCGGCGGTTCAGTGCTATTTGATCAAGGCTTTAGACCGAGTCGCTGCCTTCGCGAGCAGGCTCGCTCCCACATTTGGAATGCATTTCCCCTGTGGGAGCGAGCCTGCTCGCGAATGGGGCGACTCGGTTTCCGAGGATGACCTCAGCGGGCGAACCGCCCCGGCCAGCCAATGATGTTCTTCGGCCGAGGTGTCGCATACGTTCGCACCTTCGACGTCGACAAACGCAAGCGCACCAGCGATTCCGCAATCGTCACCGCCGCTGTCACTCCGTCCACCACCGGCACGCCGGTACGTCGACGAATCTGCTCATCCAGCCCGGCCATGCCGCCGCAACCCAGGCAGATCACCTCGGCTTTATCCTGCGTCACCGCCAGTTCAGCCTGATGCACGATCGCTTCCAGCGCACGCTGCGGTTCGTGCTCCAGCTCCAGAACGGCCAGACCACTGGCCCGCACTGACGCGCAACGGTCCCACAGACCCGACAGTTTCAGCCGATCCTCAATCAATGGCACGGTGCGATCCAGCGTGGTCACCACTGAATACGCGTGACCGAGAAACATCGCCGTACTCGCTGCCGCATCAGTGATATCCACCACTGGCACATTGAGCAATTCCTGCAAACCTTCGCGACCATGTTCGCCGTAGCCGGCCTGAATCACCGCATCGAACGGCTGATCGTAGGACATCACCCGATCCATCACCGCGATGGCCGCCAGGTAGCTTTCAAAATTTCCTTCAATCGAATCGGCGCCGAAGTATGGCGTCAAACCGACAATTTCCGTTCCGGGTGAGGCAACGGCCTGCGCCGATCGGGCGATGGCCTCAGTGATGGACTCGGTGGTGTTGACGTTGACCACGAGAATACGCATGGGGAAATCCTTATTGCGGGCAGTTCTGCGGCCCGAAATCCGGGCCGCGAGGAAGTTAATGGCAGACATTGTCGACAGCGATCGATTCGCCGCTGACGTCGGCGTAGTGCGGTTGGCGTCTGGCGATGATCAGATAAAGCATTCCGGCGATGCCGGCACCGATCAGCCAGGAGAACGGCGAGACGCTGTGGAAGCCCGGTACCAGTGCCAGGACGATGGCTATCAGCGCCGCAGGAATAAACGCCGCCACCGCACGGAAATTGACGCCTCGGCTGTAGTAATAAGCGCCGTTGGGATCTTCGCTGTAGAGCTGCGGTACGTTGATCCGGCCTTTGCGGATCAGCCAGTAGTCGACCATGATCACCCCGTACAACGGGCCGAGCAGGGCGCCGAGACCGGACAGGAAGTACACGATTACCAGCGGGCTGTTGTAGAGATTCCACGGCAGGATCAGCACCGCGATGGTCGCACTGATCAGTCCGGCGCGGCGGAAGGTCAGGTACTTCGGCGACAGGTTGCTGAGCACGAAGGCCGGGGCGACGAAGTTGGCCATGATGTTCACCGCTACCGTCACGATCAGGAATGCCAGGCAACCGAGCACCAGAAAGAAGGTGTTGGGAATCGAGGCGATGATCTCGGTCGGGCTTTCAATGATCCGGCCATTGATCTGAAATTGCGCGCCGCAGAGCAGGACAGTAATCGCGGCGAACACCAGAATATTCACCGGCAAACCCCAGAAGTTTCCTACCTTGATGGTTTTGCGGCACGGCGAAGAGCGGGCGAAGTCGCAGAAATTCAGAATCAGCGTGCCGTAGATCGCCAGCCACAACGCGCCGCCGGCAAAAATGTTGCGCCACATTTCGCCACCCGTGAGCGGTTCGCGGATCGCCCAGGCGATGGTCGCGTTGGCCTGGAAGTACATCCACGCGGCGAGGGCGGCGACGGTCAGCAGAATCACCGGTCCGGCAAAGGCTTCGTAACGGCGCACCATTTCCATGCCGTAGGCAAGGATCGCCAGTTGCACGAGCCAGATCGCCACGAAGCACACCCAGCCAAGCGTCGACAGACCAAGGATCGAATCGTGGTCGTATTCGGCAAAACCGGGATGCACCGCTGTGAGCAACACGCGGAACACCACCGACGCCAGATACGTCTGAATGCCAAACCAGGCAATGGCGATAACCGCGCGGATCAGCGCAGGAATTTGCGCGCCATGGATGCCGAAACTGATCCGGCTGATCACCGGAAACGGCACGCCGGTTTTCTGCCCCATGTAGCCGGACAGGTTCATGAAAAAGTAAACCAGCGCCGCACCAATCCCCAGCGACAGCAGAATCTGCCAGCCACCCAAGCCCAAGGCGTACAGGCCAATGGCGAACGAGTAGTTGGCGATGTTGTGCACATCGTTGGTCCACAGGGCGAAGATGCTGTATTTACCCCAGCGTCGACCTTCGGCCTTGGTTGGCGCCAGATCACTGTTGTGCAGACGCGGACTCAGTTGCAGCGGCTCAATCAGGCCATCGTGCGGCGACGGTTGATCGAGAGCAGAGGCGGGCAGATTCAGCGCGATGTTGTTGGAGAGACTTGTACGCATTCCGGCAGGCTCCTGATGTTCAGGGCCGCGATGACTGTGCATGAGCGGTCAGGCTCGACATATCTTCGTCGCGGCCAGCAACATCACTGGTTACGGGGCATCTGCAGCCTGTACGGGATAGGGCGCTTCAGGCTTGCGGATCGAAAGTGGGTTTATGTTTTGCAGTTTTGTATACAAAACATGTATGCACTAAAGCCAGATTTGTGCCAGTTGCGGCTCTATAGAAGGCCGTACTCATTTCGAAAAGTTATCTAAGTTCGTTAAGTCTTTGAAAATAATTGGTTAAAAATTGACCGTTCGAACAGGTATTTATTTTTGGAGGGCGATTTCGATGGCGGGCGGAGGCGAGGGGTTTTTGGCTGGGATGTAACTTTTCAGGGCGCTCAAAGTAAAAAGTGCACACATAAATGGCACCGATGGTGACATTCGTGTGTACACGTTTTTAAGGTCGCGCAGGTGCAGAGTGTGGGAGCGAGCCTGCTCGCGAATGCGTTGGATCAGTCAACGAAGATGTCGATTGGGACTACGCATTCGCGAGCAGGCTCGCTCCCACAGGGGGATGTCACTGGAATTGGAGATCAGGCCTTGCTGATGATATTCCCGGCATGCAACCCGCATTCTTTCTGCGTCGCCTCTTCCCACCACCAGCGGCCTTCGCGCTCGTGCTGGTTCGGCAGGACAGGGCGGGTGCACGGTTCGCAGCCGATGCTGATGAAACCGCGTTCATGCAAGCTGTTGTACGGCAGCTCGAGCATGCGGATGTAGCCCCAGATCTCTTCGCTGGTCATCTGCGCCAACGGGTTGAACTTGTACAGGGTGCGCTCCGGTGTGGAGAACGCGGTGTCGATTTCCATCGCTGCCACGGCGCTGCGAGTGCCCGGGCTCTGATCGCGGCGCTGGCCGGTGGCCCAGGCTTTAACGTCGGACAGTTTGCGACGCAGCGGTTCGATCTTGCGGATGCCACAGCATTCGCCGTGGCCGTCCTTGTAGAAACTGAACAGGCCTTTTTCCTTCACGAACGGTTCCAGTTTCGTGTAGTCCGGCGACACCAGTTCGATGTCGATCTTGTAGTGCTCGCGCACCTGATCGATGAAGCGGTAAGTCTCCGGGTGCAGGCGGCCGGTGTCGAGGCTGAACACCTTGACGTTCTTGTTGAGCTTCCAGGCCATGTCCACCAGCACCACATCCTCGGCGCCGCTGAAAGATATCCACAGGTCATCGCCGAACTCGGCAAACGCGAGTTTGAGGATGTCTTGCGCGGATTTGTTGGCATAGGTCGTGGCGAGTTCCACGATGTCGAACGTTGCACTCATCAGGGCGGCTTCCTACAGGTCGGTGGCGCTGGGCGCTCTATATGGGGCCGATGGTAACAAAAAGCGGCAGCGCTCGGGGCGCGCTGTGCGTTGCACGCCTGGATGTGAGCGGCTAGAGTTCGGCCTCGCTCGACTCAAATAATCAATACAAACGGGAGTGTCTTGTGGAAATTGCTTGCCTGGATCTTGAAGGGGTGTTGGTGCCGGAAATCTGGATCGCCTTCGCCGAAAAAACCGGAATCGACTCCCTCAAGGCTACCACCCGGGACATTCCCGATTACGACGTGCTGATGAAGCAGCGTCTGCGCATCCTCGATGAGCATGGCTTGAAGCTTTCGGACATTCAGGAAGTGATCGCCACGTTGAAGCCGCTGGATGGCGCGGTGGAGTTCGTCAACTGGCTGCGCGAACGCTTTCAGGTGGTGATTCTGTCGGATACGTTCTACGAGTTCTCGCAGCCGCTGATGCGTCAACTGGGCTTCCCGACGTTGCTTTGCCATCGTTTGATTACTGACGAGACCGGGCGGGTGACCAGCTATCAGTTGCGTCAGAAAGATCCGAAGCGGCAGTCGGTGCTGGCGTTCAAGAGCCTGTATTACCGGGTGATTGCGGCGGGGGATTCGTATAACGATACGACGATGCTGGGCGAGGCGGATGCCGGGATTCTGTTTCATGCGCCGGAGAATGTGATTCGCGAGTTTCCGCAGTTTCCTGCGGTGCATACGTTTGCCGAGTTGAAGCAGGAATTCCTCAAGGCCTCGAATCGGGATTTGAGTTTGTAGTCGTCTGGAAAGGCCCCTTCGCGAGCAGGCTCGCTCCCACATTTGGAATGCGTTCACCCTGTGGGAGCGAGCCTGCTCGCGAAGTTTTCAAGCTTTTAGAGGTTCTGCAGGGTTTCCAGCAAAATCTTCACTTTAGTGATCGACTCCTGATACTCGGCCTGCCAATCCGAATCCGCCACAATCCCGCCACCGCCCCAGCAACACACCTGCCCATCCTTGACCAACAGACTGCGAATCGCGATGGAACTGTCCATTTCGCCGCGCACGTCCAGGTACAGCAATGACCCGCAATACAGGCCGCGCCGGGTCGGCTCCAATTCATCAATGATCTGCATCGCACGTATCTTCGGCGCACCGGTGATCGAGCCGCCGGGGAAACTGCCGGCAATCAAATCCAGTGCGTCGCGATCATCCGCCAATTCACCGGTGACGCTGCTGACCAAGTGATGTACGTTCGGATAGCTTTCCAGGCTGAACAACTCCGGCACGCGCACCGAGCCGATGCGGCAGGTGCGCCCGAGATCGTTGCGCAGCAGGTCGACGATCATCAGGTTTTCCGCGCGATCCTTGGGGCTGGCCAGCAGTTCGGCGGCGTTGGCGGCATCTTCGTCAGGTGTGAGGCCGCGCGGGCGGGTGCCTTTGATCGGGCGGGTTTCGACCTGACGCTGGCTGACTTTGACGAAGCGTTCCGGCGACAGGCTCAACACCGCGCCGCCGTCGGGCAGGCTCTGGAAACCGGAGAACGGTGTCGGGCAGGCTTCGCGCAACTTGCAGTAAGCCAGCCACGGATCGCCCTGACACGTAGCGCGGAAGCGCTGGGCGAAGTTGACCTGATAGCAATCGCCGGCCTGGATGTAATGCTGAATGCGTTCGAAGGCTTGGCGGTAGTCGTCGGCCGAAAGGTCGGCGGTCATCGGGGCGTTCAGTTTGAACGGTGTCAATGCCTCAGCATGCGGCTCGGTGAACAGCGCGATCAGCCGGTGTCTCTCGCTGTCGATCACGGACGGATGGAAGACCAATTGGCTGGTGGCCGACTGGTGATCGCTGATCAGTGCCCAGGCATACAGACCAAAACGCGCGTCCGGCAATTGCAGATCATCGCGGGCCTGGCTCGGCAGATTTTCCAGATGCCGACCGAAGTCGTAGCTCAGGTAGCCGATCAAGCCGCCCGCGAATGGCAGCTCGAAACCCGCTGGCAAATCAGCCTCGCCCAGGCGACTGAGATTGTTCCGCAGACGTTGCAGGAAGTGCGCGCCGCTCTCGTCCGGCAACACCGCCAGTTGTTCCAGCGGCCAGGCGCTGAGCAGGTCATAACGGCCACGGTCAGCGCTCGGGCGGCCACTGTCGAGCAGCACGGCGCCGGGCGCGTTGCGGATGGCCGCGAAGTAGTCGGCGGGATTGGCGCGGTAGGGCAGCGGGTGTACGGAACAGGTCAACATGGGCGGGGCAGATCGGCCGTTGAGGCGGGGTGGGGATTGTAGTCCTCTCCGATGCCAGATCAAAGTCAAAAGCCTACCCCCTCACCCCAGCCCTCTCCCCCAAGGGGGCGAGGGGGAAGGGAGCAGATCGGGGGCTTTTCAAAACTTGGATTCGGCTCGGTATCTCAGGTCATTGTTAATAGCAAAATCGACTCGGTCAGTCCCCTCTCCCTCTGGGAGAGGGCTAGGGTGAGGGGCTCTTCAGCTTTTAGCCCTCGACCGCAGGAATATGCCCAAACATTTCCTGAGTAAACGCCACACGCTCTTCAACCGTCTCCGTCACCCCACGCGCCTTCAACTCTTCCAGCCGCGCTTCCACCGCGTGCGTACGCAACGTCAGCCCACAGTCGTTAGCAATCTGAATATTCAGCCCCGGCCGCGCATTCAACTCAAGAATCAGCGGACCCTTCTCCTGATCGAGCACCATATCAACGCCGATATAGCCCAACCCGCACAGCTCATAACAGCCCGCCGCGAGTTTCATGAAACCGTCCCAGTAGGGCAGTTGCACGCCATCCACCGCGTTGGTGGTGTCGGGGTGTTTTGTGATGATGTTGTTCAGCCAGGTGCCTCGCAACGTCAAACCGGTCGCCAGATCGACACCGACGCCAATCGCGCCCTGGTGCAGGTTGGCCTTGCCGCCAGACTGCCGGGTTGGCAGGCGCAGCATCGCCATCACCGGATAACCCATCAGGACGATGATGCGGATGTCCGGCACGCCTTCATAACTGATGCTTTTGAAGATCTGATCCGGGGTCACCCGGTATTCGATCAGCGCCCGGTCACGGTGGCCGCCCAGCGAGTACAAACCGGTGAGAATGCTCGAGATGTGATGCTCCAGCTCCTCATGGGCAAGGATCTTGCCCGACACCGTGCGATAGCGGCCCTCGAAGCGGTCGGCAATCACGATGATGCCGTCACCGCCAGCACCCTGCGCCGGTTTGATCACAAAGTCGCTGCGCCCGCCGATGATCTCGCCGAGTTTGTCGATTTCCTTCTCGGTGGAGATCACGCCATACAGCTCCGGCACGTGAATGCCGGCCTCGATGGCGCGCTCCTTGGTGATGATCTTGTCATCGACGATCGGGTACAGACTGCGCTTGTTGTACTTGAGCACGTAGTCGGCGTTACGCCGATTGATGCCCATGATGCCCCGCGCCTCCAGCGCTTTCCAGGTCTTCCAGAAACCGAACATCAGGCGTCAGCCTTCTTCAGGAAAGCCTTGAAACGCACCAGTTCGGTCAGGCGGTAGCCGCGATAGCGACCCATCGCCAGCATGAAACCGACCAGAATCAGCAGGATCGCCGGGAAGGTAAACACGAAGTACACCAGCTCAGGCACGGTCATGATCAAGTGCGCCAGAGAGGCGGCGAACAGCGTGCCGATCGCGACTTTCAGCGCATGGCTGGCGCCGCGCTCTTCCCAGGTGATCGACAGGCGTTCAATGGTCATGGTCAGAATCACCATCGGGAACAGCGCCACGGACAAGCCGCGCTCCAGACCGAGTTTATGACTGAACAGACTGATGGCCGCGATCAGTACCACGACAAAGGTCAACACCACCGACAGTCGCGGCAGCATTTGCAGCTTCAGGTGTTCCAGATAAGAACGTAATGACAGGCCCAGCGCCGTAATCACGGTAAACAGCAGAATGCCGAAGCCCAGCTGCGTTTCACGGAAGGCGAGGGCGATCAGCACCGGGGTGAACGTGCCGAGGGTCTGCAGGCCGATCAGGTTGCGCAGGATCAGAATCACCAGCACGCCAATCGGGATCATCACCATGATCATGAACGTTTGCTGGGTCTGCAGCGGCAAGCCGTACAGCGAGTATTCAAGGAAGTTGGCGTCGGTGTTCTCGTCGGTCAGCTTGGCCAGACGAATCGCATTCATCTCGCTGTTGTTCAGGCTGAAGGTCACGTTGGCTTTTTTGCCGCCGTCGACGGTGATCAGGTTTTCATCGCCGGTCCACCACAGCAGGCGGTCGGTCGGCAGGCCTTGCTCGCCGGTTTCCGGGTTGAAGTACAGCCAGTCGTTGCCGTTGAAGCTGCGCAGCCACAGTTCAGGCGTTTGCGGCTGATCGGCGACGAGGCGGATGGTGTGGACTTTTTCCACCGGCACGTGGGCGATGGACAGCAGCAGTTCGACGATTTTGGCTTTGTGCGGCGTCGACGGATCGCCGGCCAGCAGCAGTTTCACGTTGTCATCGTTGACGTTGTTGACGCGTTTGATCGCCTCGCCAATGAACGTTTCGACGTCGGCCGAGTGCTGGCGGATCGGCGCGAGCAGGGCTTCGGCGGCGATTTTCTCAGGGCCTTCGATGGCGATGCTGTCGCGGAAGGTCGGGCCTTTGATCTTGGTCTTTTCCGCGGTGTAGCGCTTGGTCAGCACCAGACGGTAATAAAGGGTCTGGTTGCCCTTGGCCCGGCGTGCCGACCAGGTGACCTTGCGGTTGCCGTCGACGCGGTTCACGGCGACGCCGTAGTTATTGGAGATAAAACTTTCGTTGAGGCTGACGTAATCGCGGCTCAACGGTGGCACGAACATCTGGATCTTCACCGGATCCTTGGTGCTGGCGACGAACTCGACCTTGGCGTCGATGTTCCACAAGTCGTCGGTTGCATCTTCGGTCACCGGGATGCCGAGCACGAAAATCTGATAGGCCGTAACCGAAACGCCCAGAAGCACCAGAATGGTGATCAGGATTTTCAGGTGGAAGGTTAGAGAACGCATGGAAATTACTCGGCGGTATGAGCGGCGATAGTGCAGGCGGGTTTGCCGGCAGCGTATTTAAGACTGGGGTCGACCAGCGCGTCGAAGCGTTTCAGCGCTTCGGAGCCAATCAAAAGCGGATATTGGAACGCACTTCGGTCGGTCAGGTTCACTTCGATGCTGCGCATTGCCGATCCCATGCAGATATCCAGCTCGATCACCGGACGAGCGGTGTACTTCTTGCCTTCTTCCGGGTCGTAGTCGCCGGCGCGGCGCTTGATCTTGCTGACCCGGGCCAACGGCCGTTCGATCGGGTGCGAATGCGCGGCGTCGATCGCCAGGTAGAAACGTACCCAGGACTCGCCATTGCGTTTAAAGCGTTTGATGTCGCGGGCACTCAGCGAGGCGGTTTTCGCGCCGGTGTCGAGTTTGGCCGCGACTTCCAGATTGATGCCGTCAAGCGAAGCGTATTCGTTGAGGCCGTACACGGTTTTTTCCCCCGCGGCGGCTAGGCCGGGCAGGCAAAACAGGGCAAAGAATGTGGGGAAGGGCTTGAGTCTCATAAATCCTGGTGCGCAGCGTTCCGTTTTCGGTTCAGGTCCCTGGCAAAACTTGCGCAAGGCCCTTCGTGTGCCTATCAGCTTTTTATGACAAGCCGTACAAATGGCCAGCAAATGCGGGCGGCATTCTAGCACGGTGGTTTTATGGCGCCAGCGCCGGGGCCGGTCTATAACCCTTGGGGATGTCAGAAGCTGTTATTAGACGATTGTCGACAATATCTATTTATCCTTTGACTGGTGCGGGCGAATTGGCTAGTTTTTGCCGCATTGGATTTAAAGGTGTCGACAATCATGCTGGATCAACTCGATCCTCCGGTCATCAGCGGCGACGATTCCGAGACGCTCTCGGAAAACGTCTTCCGGCGTATTCAGGCGGCCATCGTCAAAGGCGAGATCGCGCCGGGCAGCAAGATCTCTGAGCCGGAGCTGGCGCGCACCTATGGCATCAGCCGTGGGCCATTGCGTGAGGCGATTCATCGCCTGGAAGGCCAGCGCTTGCTGGTGCGCGTGCCGCACGTCGGCGCGCGGGTGGTCTCGCTCAGCCATGCCGAATTACTCGAACTCTACGAAATCCGCGAATCCCTCGAAGGCATGGCCTGCCGTCTGGCGGCCGAACGCATGAGCGTCGAAGAAATCGACGAGTTGCGCCGGGTGCTGGAAACCCACGAGCGCGACGCGGCGTTTCAGGCTGGTGTCGGCTATTACCAGCAGGAAGGCGATTTCGACTTCCACTACCGGATCATCCAGGGCAGCGGCAACCGTACGCTGACGCAGATGCTCTGCGGCGAGCTGTATCAACTGGTGCGCATGTACCGCATCCAGTTCTCGACCACGCCGAACCGCCCACGCCAGGCCTTCGCCGAACACCACCGGATTCTCGATGCCATCGCCGACCGTGACGGCGAGCTCGCGGAATTGTTGATGCGCCGTCACATCGGCGCCTCGAAACGCAACATCGCCCGTCACTACCAGGACGGCGCCCACAATAAGACAGCCACTGAACGAGGTGAGTCATGAGTTCCAAGCACAGCACTCCAGGCCAGCGTTTCCGCGATGCGGTCGCCAGCGAGCACCCATTGCAGGTGGTCGGCGCGATCAATGCCAACCACGCGCTGCTGGCCAAGCGCGCCGGTTTCAAGGCGATCTACCTGTCCGGTGGCGGGGTGGCCGCAGGCTCGCTCGGCGTGCCGGACCTGGGCATCACCGGTCTGGATGACGTGCTGACCGACGTGCGCCGCATCACCGACGTTTGCGATCTGCCGCTGCTGGTCGACGTCGACACCGGTTTCGGCTCCTCGGCGTTCAACGTCGCGCGCACCGTCAAGTCGATGATCAAGTTCGGCGCGGCGGCGATTCACATCGAGGATCAGGTTGGCGCCAAGCGCTGCGGCCACCGTCCGAATAAAGAGATCGTCAGCCAGCAGGAAATGGTCGACCGCATCAAAGCCGCCGTCGATGCCCGCACCGATGACAGCTTCGTGATCATGGCGCGTACCGATGCGCTGGCGGTGGAAGGTCTGGAATCGGCACTCGATCGTGCAGCAGCGTGTATCGAGGCCGGCGCCGACATGATCTTCCCGGAAGCCATCACCGAACTGGAGATGTACAAGCTGTTCGCCAATCGCGTGAAAGCGCCGATCCTGGCCAACATCACCGAGTTCGGCGCAACACCGCTGTACACCACCGAGCAACTGGCCGGCGCCGACGTGTCGCTGGTGCTCTATCCGCTGTCAGCGTTCCGCGCGATGAACAAGGCTGCGGAAAACGTTTACACCGCGATTCGTCGCGACGGCACGCAGCAGAATGTCATCGACACCATGCAGACTCGCATGGAGCTTTACGATCGCATCGATTACCACACGTTCGAGCAGAAGCTCGATGCGTTGTTTGCACAAAAGAAAGGCTGAACAAGACCCCTGTGGAAGCGAGCCTGCTCGCGAGGGACGCCAACGATAACGCGGTGTCCCTGACGCACCGAGGTGTTCCAGCCACCTTCGCGAGCAGGCTCGCTCCCACAAGTTTTCCCCATACAAATTCAAAAAGATTGGAGAACACAATGGCCGAAGCAAAAGTACTCAGTGGCGCCGGGCTCCGTGGCCAGGTTGCCGGGCAAACCGCACTGTCCACCGTGGGCCAGGCCGGTGCCGGGCTGACCTATCGCGGCTACGACGTGCGCGAACTGGCAGCCGATGCGCAATTTGAAGAGGTCGCTTACCTGCTGCTTTACGGCGAGCTACCGACCCAGGCGCAGCTCGACGAATACCAAGGCAAACTGAGCAAACTGCGCGACCTGCCGCAGGCGCTGAAAGAAGTGCTCGAACGCATCCCCGCCGACGCCCACCCGATGGACGTGATGCGCACCGGTTGCTCGTTCCTTGGCAACATCGAACCGGAGAAGGACTTCTCCGAGCAACGCGACAAGACCGACCGTTTGCTCGCCGCATTCCCGGCGATCATGTGCTACTGGTATCGCTTCAGCCACGACGGCAAGCGCATCAATTGCGTCAGCGACGAGCCAACCATCGGCGGCCACTTCCTGCACCTGCTGCACGACAAGAAGCCGAGCGAGCTGCACGTCAAAGTGATGAACGTCTCGCTGATCCTTTACGCCGAACACGAATTCAACGCCTCGACCTTCACCGCCCGCGTCTGCGCCTCGACTCTGTCTGATTTGTATTCTTGCGTAACGGCCGCTATTGGTTCGCTGCGCGGCCCGCTGCATGGCGGCGCCAACGAAGCGGCGATGGAAATGATCGAGCGCTTCTCGTCGCCGGAAGACGCGATCAAAGGCACCCTCGGCATGCTCGAGCGCAAGGACAAGATCATGGGCTTCGGCCACGCGATCTATAAGGACAGCGACCCGCGCAACGAGGTGATCAAGGGCTGGTCGAAAAAACTCGCCGATGAAGTCGGTGACAAGGTGCTGTTCCCGGTTTCCGAAGCCATCGACAAGACCATGTGGGAGCAGAAAAAACTCTTCCCCAACGCCGATTTCTACCATGCCTCGGCGTACCACTTCATGGGCATTCCGACCAAGCTGTTCACACCGATCTTCGTCTGCTCGCGCCTGACCGGCTGGGCCGCGCACGTGTTCGAACAACGTGCCAACAACCGCATCATCCGTCCGAGCGCCGAGTACATCGGCGTCGAACAGCGCAAGTTCGTGCCAATCGAACGTCGCTGAAATGGTGAGTGCCAACCATCGGCATTGAAATCACCCAGATCCTGTGGGAGCGAGCTTGCTCGCGAATGCGGTAGATCAGTCGACATTGATGCTGAATGTCAGTCCGTCTTCGCGAGCAAGCTCGCTCCCACAGTGGCCGGTGTGAATTTCAGGTCGGTGTCTGCCCACCCTTTGCAACCACCGTGACCCGAGTCCTGACCCGATGAACACAGAATTCCGCAAAACCCTGCCCGGCAGCCCTCTGGATTATTTCGACGCCCGTGCGGCGGTCGAGGCGATCCAGCCCGGCAGTTACGACACTCTGCCGTACACCTCCCGCGTGCTGGCGGAAAACCTCGTGCGTCGCTGCGACCCGGCCACGCTCACCGATTCCCTCATGCAACTGATCGAACGCAAGCGCGACCTCGACTTCCCGTGGTTCCCGGCGCGTGTGGTCTGTCATGACATTCTCGGCCAGACCGCACTGGTCGACCTTGCAGGCCTGCGCGACGCCATCGCTTTGCAGGGCGGCGACCCGGCGCAGGTCAATCCGGTGGTACCGACGCAATTGATCGTCGACCACTCGCTGGCAGTGGAAGCGGGCGGTTTCGACAAGCAGGCGTTCGAGAAAAACCGCGCCATCGAAGACCGTCGCAACGAAGACCGTTTCCACTTCATCAACTGGACCAAAAAGGCCTTCAAGAACGTTGATGTGATCCCGCCCGGCAACGGCATCATGCACCAGATCAACCTGGAGAAAATGTCGCCGGTGATTCAGGTGCGTGAGGGCGTCGCGTTTCCCGACACCTGCGTCGGCACTGACAGCCACACCCCGCACGTCGATGCGCTGGGCGTAATCGCCATTGGCGTCGGCGGCCTCGAGGCCGAGAGCGTGATGCTCGGTCGCGCGTCGTGGATGCGCCTGCCGGAAAGCGTCGGCGTCGAGCTGACCGGCAAGCTGCAACCGGGCATCACCGCCACCGACATGGTGCTGGCGCTGACCGAATACCTGCGCAAACAGAAAGTCGTCGGCGCGTGGCTGGAGTTCTTCGGTGAAGGCGCCGCGGCGTTGACCCTCGGCGACCGCGCGACCATCTCCAACATGGCCCCGGAATACGGCGCCACCGCGGCGATGTTCTACATCGATCAGCAAACCATCGACTACCTGAAACTCACCGGTCGTGAAGACCAGCAAGTGCAGTTGGTCGAGCAATACGCCAAGCTGACCGGTCTATGGGCGGACAGCCTGAAAGGCGCGCAATACGAGCGCGGTCTGACTTTCGACCTGTCCTCGGTGGTGCGCAACATGGCCGGCCCGAGCAACCCGCATGCGCGCGTTGCGGTATCCGATCTGGCCGCCAAAGGCATCTCCGGCCAGTGGGATGACGTGCCGGGGCAAATGCCCGACGGCGCGGTGATCATCGCTGCCATCACCAGTTGCACCAACACCAGCAACCCGCGCAACGTCATCGCCGCCGGCCTGCTGGCGCGCAATGCCAACAAGCTTGGTCTGACCCGCAAGCCGTGGGTGAAATCCTCACTGGCGCCGGGTTCGAAAACCGTGGCGCTGTACCTCGACGAAGCGGGGCTGACCACGGAGCTGGAGCAGCTCGGCTTCGGCGTCGTCGCCTTCGCTTGCACCACGTGCAACGGCATGTCCGGCGCGCTCGATCCGCTGATCCAGCAAGAGATCATCGACCGCGATCTGTACGCCACCGCCGTGCTTTCCGGCAACCGCAACTTTGACGGCCGCATTCACCCGTATGCCAAGCAAGCGTTCCTCGCTTCGCCGCCGCTGGTGGTCGCTTACGCCATCGCCGGGACCATCCGTTTCGACATCGAGAAGGATGTGCTGGGCGTGGTCGACGGCGAGGAAATCCGCCTCAAAGACATCTGGCCGAGCGACGAAGAAATCGACGCCGTGGTGAAATCTTCGGTCAAGCCTGAACAGTTCCGTCAGGTCTACATTCCGATGTTCGCCGTCCATGAAGACACCGGCCCGAAAGTCACGCCGCTGTACGACTGGCGCGAGATGAGCACCTACATCCGCCGTCCGCCGTATTGGGAAGGTGCACTGGCCGGCGCCCGTCCGCTCAAAGGCATGCGCCCGCTGGCCGTGCTGCCGGACAACATCACCACCGATCACCTGTCGCCATCCAACGCGATCATGCTTGACAGCGCCGCCGGCGAATACCTGGCGAAAATGGGCCTGCCGGAAGAGGACTTCAACTCTTACGCGACCCACCGTGGCGACCACTTGACCGCACAGCGCGCGACGTTCGCCAACCCGAAACTGTTCAACGAAATGGTCGTGGAAAACGGCAAGGTCAAGCAGGGGTCGCTGGCCCGTGTCGAGCCGGAAGGCCAAGTGATGCGCATGTGGGAAGCCATCGAAACCTACATGGAACGCAAGCAGCCGCTGATCATCATTGCCGGCGCCGATTACGGTCAGGGATCGTCCCGCGACTGGGCGGCCAAAGGCGTGCGTCTGGCCGGTGTCGAGGCGATTGCTGCTGAAGGTTTCGAGCGCATTCACCGCACCAACCTGGTGGGCATGGGCGTGTTGCCGCTGGAGTTCAAAGCGGGCACTGACCGTCACACCCTGGCCATCGACGGCAGCGAAACCTACGACGTGATCGGCGAGCGCAAACCGCGCGCGGATCTGACGCTGGTGATCCATCGCAAGAACGGCGAGCGCGTTGACGTGCCGGTCACTTGCCGTCTCGATACCGCTGAAGAAGTGTCGATCTACGAGGCTGGCGGCGTGTTGCAGCGCTTCGCTCAGGACTTCCTCGAAGAGTCGGCGGTTGCCGTTTAAATCAACTGATGCGGGCATGGAATTTTAAGTCCCATGCTTTCGGTAAGGAGCAATATGGCTCACGCACCACAGATTAAAATCCCCGCCACCTACATGCGCGGCGGCACCAGCAAAGGCGTGTTTTTCAGTCTCAAGGATCTGCCCGAAGCGGCGCAGATTCCCGGCCCGGTTCGCGACGCTTTATTGCTGCGCGTGATCGGCAGCCCCGACCCGTACGACAAGCAGATCGACGGCATGGGCGGCGCGACGTCGAGCACCAGCAAAACCGTGATCCTGTCGAAAAGCATCAAGGCTGATCACGACGTCGATTACCTGTTCGGTCAGGTCTCCATCGACAAGCCATTCGTGGACTGGAGCGGCAACTGCGGCAATCTCTCGGCAGCGGTCGGTTCGTTCGCCATCAGCAATGGTCTGGTCGACGCCAGCCGCATTCCGCACAACGGTGTCGCGGTGGTGCGCGTGTGGCAGGCCAACATCGGCAAAACGATTATTGCCCACGTGCCGATCACCAATGGCGAAGTGCAGGAAACCGGTGATTTCGAACTCGACGGGGTGACCTTTCCGGCGGCTGAAGTGCAGGTTGAATTCATGGACCCGGCGGCAGAAGAAGAGGGCGGCGGTGGCTCGATGTTCCCCACCGGCAACTTGATCGATGAGCTGGAAGTGCCGGGTGTCGGCACCTTCAAGGCAACCATGATCAATGCCGGCATCCCGACGATTTTCGTCAACGCCGAAGCCATCGGTTACACCGGGACCGAGTTGCAGAGCGCGATCAACAGCGATCCGAAAGCGTTGCAGATGTTTGAGACGATTCGGGCTTACGGCGCATTGCGCATGGGCTTGATTGCCAATCTCGATGAAGCAGCGAAACGGCAGCACACGCCGAAAGTCGCGTTTGTCGCCAAGCCTGCGGATTACGTGGCGTCGAGTGGCAAAGCGGTTGGCGCCGGCGATGTCGATTTGCTGGTGCGCGCCTTGTCGATGGGCAAGTTGCATCACGCGATGATGGGCACGGCGGCGGTGGCGATTGGTACTGCGGCAGCCATTTCCGGCACGTTGGTGAACCTTGCGGCAGGTGGCGTTGAACGTAGCGCCGTGCGTTTCGGGCATCCGTCCGGAACCCTGCGCGTCGGCGCTGAAGCCAGCCTGGAAAACGGCGAGTGGGTAGTCAAAAAAGCCATCATGAGCCGCAGTGCGCGTGTGCTGATGGAAGGTTATGTGCGCATCCCCGGGGATTCCTTCTGACTTGAAATCTTTTACCCTCATCGGAACGCCGCCCGCCCAGCCCTCTCCCGGAGGGAGAGGGGGCCGACCGAGGTGTCCGGAGATGTACATCGACCTGAAAGATCGAGGCGATTATGGATTCAGTGAGGGCGGATCGGGCGGGCTGAAGTTTTATATTCACCTGCTCGATTATGGATTCAGCGCAGATCGTTCACTTCGGTGAACCTCTGAAGCATCCCCCATTCAGTTCCCTCTCCCTCGGGAGAGGGCTAGGGTGAGGGGCCCACCCACTGAAGAAACCCAAAACAAGCAGGCACCCCAGACCTGCAATCAACCAGACCCAACCCGCCAAGCCCTGAGGAAGACCGCACCACTCATCATTCCCGCACAGGAGAACCGCAATGAGCGCCAACGTCGACCTGAACAACCGCCCCGACTACGACCGTGTCCTGCAGGATATCGCCGATTACGTCCTCACCTTCAAAGCCCCCTCTGCCGAAGCACTCGATACCGCCCGCAACTGCCTGATGGACACGCTGGGCTGTGGCCTGCTGGCACTGCGTTTTCCCGAGTGCACCAAACACCTAGGCCCGATAGTCGAAGGAACGGTGGTTCCTTACGGTGCGCGGGTCCCCGGCACCAGCTATCGCCTCGATCCGGTCAAAGCCGCGTGGGACATCGGCTGTATCGTCCGCTGGCTCGACTACAACGACACCTGGCTCGCCGCCGAATGGGGCCATCCATCGGACAACCTCGGTGGCATTCTCGCGGTGGCCGATCACCTCTCGCAGAAACGCCTGGCCAACGCTGAAGCACCGCTGACCATTCGCGATGTACTCGAAGCGATGATCATGGCCCACGAGATTCAAGGCGTGATCGCCCTGGAAAACTCCTTCAACCGCGTAGGACTCGATCACGTCATTCTGGTCAAAGTCGCCTCAACCGCCGTCACCGCCAAACTGATGGGCGCCAATCGCGAGCAATTGCTGTCGGCGTTGTCCCATGCGTTCGCCGATGGTCAGGCACTGCGCACTTATCGCCATGCACCGAATGCCGGCTCGCGAAAGTCCTGGGCGGCGGGGGATGCGACGAGTCGTGGTGTGCGTCTGGCCGACATCGCCATGCGCGGCGAAATGGGCATTCCCGGGGTGCTGACTGCGAAACAGTGGGGCTTTTATGATGTGCTGTTCAGCCACACAAATAGCGATCTGGCGCTGAAACCGGAAGATAAACGCGCTTTCAGTTTTTCGCGGCCATTCGGCAGTTACGTGATGGAAAACGTGCTGTTCAAGATCAGCTTCCCCGCCGAGTTTCATGCGCAAACTGCCTGCGAAGCCGCGGTGACCTTGCACCCGCACGTGCGCAATCGCCTGCACGAAATCGACAAAATCGTCATCACCACCCACGAATCGGCGATTCGCATCATTTCCAAAGTCGGGCCGCTGGCCAACGCTGCCGACCGCGACCACTGCATCCAGTACATGACCGCCGTGCCGCTGGCCTTCGGCAATCTGGTCGCCGAGCAGTACGAAGATGATTTCCACAAGGCGCACCCGATCATCGATGTACTGCGCGAGAAAATGGTTATCGTCGAAGATCCGCGTTTCACTCGCGAATATCTGGAGGCCGACAAACGCTCGATCGCCAATGCCGTGCAGGTGTTTTTCAAGGACGGCAGCAGCACCGACAACGTCGTTGTGGAATACCCGATCGGTCATCGTCGCCGCCGTGCCGAGGGCATTCCGTTGCTTGAGGACAAGTTCAAAGCCAACCTGGCCACGCGCTTCACCGGCCAGCGCAGCAGCGAAATCTTCGCGTTGTGCAAGGATCCGGCGCAGCTCGAAGCCACCCCGGTCAATCGTTTTGTGGATATGTTGGTTATCTGAACCACTTTTCCACAGGCAATTTGGTGAGCGCAAACCCGCTCAACAAAACCGCCGAATAGATCATCAGCTCCCGGGACAGGGTTTGCCCCTCGTACCAGGCGCCGATGATCACGGCGAACACCGGGAAAATGATAAACACGAACGACAGAATGATCGGGCTCAAGCGTTTAAGCAGCAAAAAGTAAACGATGAATCCGCCCACCGATGCCACCAGTCCCAGATACAGCAGGGCGCCCCACGAGCGCGCGCTGACGTCACTGAACACCGGCGTCTCAACGCTCAACCCGACAATAAATAACATCGCTCCGGCAATGCCTATCGGCAACGTGTTGTAAGTGATCACGCTGATCGCGCTGCCATGTTTTTTCGTCACCACGTAACACAGCGCATGCATCACCGCTGCGCACAGAATCGCCAACACGCCAAGCCACTCCGCTTGATCCAGATGCAGACCCTGACTACGAATAATCATGAACAGACTGCCAAAGCCGATCGCGATACCGAGCATCTGCGACGGGTAGATTTTCTCGCGCAGAAACAGCGCGGAAAACAGCAGGATAAACACCGGCATGCAACTGAACAGCAGCGCTGTCAGGCCCGATGACACGTGCATCTCGCCGTAGTTGAGCAGGTAGTAGGGCAGGCTGAAATACGACAGCGTGACGAACAAAAAAAACCAGCGACTTTGCCGGGGAAACAACAGCGGTTCCTTGCGCAACAGCGCGAAGCTGAGGAACAGCGGAAAGGCAATCAGAAAACGCAGCCCGGCGGCCGTCAGTGGCGGCACGCTTTCCACGGCAATCTTGATCCCCAGCCACGTCGTGCCCCAGCTCAGACAGACGATCAGAAACAGCGTGCTGGTGATCAAACCGGCGAGCCAGGGTTTGCTGATGTTTATCGGTGTACTGATGGCGGTCGACATGTGGCGTGCTCCGAAACTGTGGAATTGACCTTGTAGCGGAAACGGTCTATTCATGATTGAACCTGTTTAAAGCACGCTATTCGGGGTGACAATGACTGTCAAAGTAAGTATTGCCATGGTGTCAATCCTCCGCGACGGCCTCGTCAACGGCGTGGGCGTGAAATACAAACGTCTAGCGGATGCAGTCGCGCAAGCCATCGATGAAGGCGTTATCGATGCAGGATGCAAGTTGCCGCCGCACCGTTTGCTGGCGGACAGCCTGGGAGTGACCATCGGCACCATCAGCCGTGCCTACGGTGAGCTTGAGCGTGTCGGACTGGTGGTTGCTCGCGTAGGAGATGGCACCTACGTCTGTCAGCGCGGGATGGAGCGGCCGCAGGACAAAGGCTTTCGCAATGTCAGTGATGAGCCTTCAGCCTGTTTCGACATGAGCCGCAATCAACCGATGCCAGGGCAGGAAGCGGCGTTCATGAGCCAGAGCCTGCAGGAGTTGGCCAGCGATCCGCGCGTTTTGCAGCAATTGACCGGCTACACCGCTGAAGCTGGGCTGGCACGGCATCGTGTGGCGGGGGCGGTCTGGTTGCAGCACGGGGCATTTGTCCCGCACGCCGATCAGGTGTTGTGCGTCAACGGTGGCCAACATGGACTGCTGTGCGCGTTGATGGGTTTGCTCAAGGCCGGCGACACGGTGGTCACCGAGTATTTGTCCTACCCAGGGTTGATCGGCGTCGCACGTCAGCTGGGGATAAAACTGATCGGTGCCGCGCTGGATGACGAAGGATTGTTGCCGTCGGCACTGGAGGACATCTGCCGTCAGCATCGGGTTTCGGCGGTGTATTGCACGCCGACGATCCAGAATCCTACGGCTGCAGTCATGTCGATCTCACGGCGCGAGGCGATTGCCGATATCTGCCGCCAGCACAATTTGCTGATTATCGAAGACGAAGCCCATGCGGTTCTGGACCGTCAGCGCCCGTTGCCGCTGAGTTATTTCGCGCCGGAGCGTTCGGTATTGATCGGCAGTCTGAGCAAGGCCGTTTCAGCGGGTTTGCGCGTCGGTTATCTGCACGCGCCGCAAGCGTTGATCGGGCGTTTGAGTGCGGCCATTCGCGCAACGTGCTGGATGGCCAATCCGCTCTCGATGGAAGTGGCCAGTCTGTGGATCGAAAGCGGCATGGCCGAGCGTTTGCTGGACGAACAGATCAGCGAGATCGCTCGGCGCAAGGCTTTGGTGGCGCCGGTTCTGCAGGGTTTGAATTACAAGACTCACCCTTACAGCCCGCACTTTTGGGTGGAAGTGCCTGAGCTGTGGCGGGCGTCGCAGATTGCGGCGGAGTTGAAGGAGAACAACTATCTGGTCGCCACGGCTGAAGCGTTTGCGGTCGGGCATTCAGCGGTGCCGCAGTTTATTCGGGTGAGTGTGTGCAATGCGGTGGGGGATGATCGCTTGCTGCTCGCAGGGTTTGAGGCTTTGGCGAATGCATTAACAGACACCGTGTAATCGTTCTTCGCGAGCAGGCTCGCTCCCACAAGGGGGGGGGTGAATGCAAAATGTGCAAACACCCGAGAACCCTGTGGGAGCGAGCTTGCTCGCGAAGGCGTCAGCCCAGACACCACAAATCTATTTGAACCGCCGCTCCACACCTTTCTCCACCAGAATCTTCGCCGAAATCTCTTCCACCGAAAAATGCGTGGAGTTGATGTTCGGGATGTTCTCGCGGCGGAACAGATTCTCCACTTCGCGCACTTCGAATTCGCACTGGGCGTAGCTCGAATAGCGGCTGTTGGGCTTGCGCTCGTTGCGGATCGCGGTGAGGCGATCCGGGTCGATGGTCAGGCCGAACAGCTTGTGCTGATGGGCGCGCAGGGCGTTCGGCAAGGTCAGACGTTCCATGTCGTCTTCGGTCAGCGGATAGTTGGCCGCGCGGATGCCGAATTGCATGGCCATGTACAGACACGTCGGCGTTTTGCCGCATCGCGACACGCCCACTAGTATCAGGTCGGCTTTGTCGTAATAGTGCGTGCGCGCCCCGTCGTCGTTGTCGAGGGCGAAGTTCACCGCCTCGATACGCTCCATGTAATTGGAGTTGTGCCCGATCGAGTGGGACTTGCCGACGGTGTAGGAAGAATGCTCGGTCAGTTCCTGCTCAAGCGGGGCGAGGAAGGTCGAGAAAATGTCGATCATGAAACCATTGGACGTTGCGAGAATCTCACGGATGTCCTGATTGACGATGGTGTCGAAGATGATCGGGCGAAAGCCGTCGGTTTCAGCGGCTTTGTTGATTTGTTGTACCATGGCCCGCGCTTTTTCAACGCTGTCGATGTACGGTCGCGTGAATTTGCTGAAGGTAATGTTTTCGAACTGCGCCAGAAGGCTTTGACCCAGGGTTTCGGCGGTAATGCCGGTGCCATCGGAGATGAAGAAAGCAGATCGTTTCATTTGCACCTTGGGCCTTAAGCTAATGAGCATTTCTGGATATGATAGGCGCGATTTGTCGGCCGCGACTGGCCCGCATTCTCACTTATTTTCCAGGTCCAGGCCATACAACCGGCCAAGGCTCCCCCGGGCCGCCGGTTTCTGAGCTTTTCCAACACAGTTAGTGGAGAGATCACCTTGGTAGAGTACGTAGTTTCCCTCGATAAGCTCGGCAAACACGATGTTGAGCATGTGGGGGGCAAGAACGCATCCCTGGGCGAGATGATCAGTAACCTGGCAGGCGCCGGTGTTTCGGTCCCCGGCGGTTTCGCCACGACGGCTCAGGCTTATCGTGATTTCCTCGAACTGAGCGGCCTCAACGACCAGATCCACGCGGCCCTCGATGCGCTCGACGTCGACGACGTCAACGCCCTGGCCAAAACCGGCGCACAGATCCGTCAATGGATCATGGAAGCCGAATTCCCTGAAAAACTGAATGCCGAAATCCGCACCGCGTTCGCCGCGCTGTCGGCCGGCAACCCTGACGTGGCCGTGGCTGTGCGTTCTTCCGCCACCGCCGAAGACTTGCCGGACGCCTCGTTCGCCGGTCAGCAGGAAACCTTCCTGAACATCCGTGGTGTGGAAAACGTTATCCGCGCCGCCAAAGAGGTGTTCGCTTCGCTGTTCAACGACCGTGCAATTTCCTACCGCGTGCACCAGGGCTTCGACCACAAACTGGTCGCCCTGTCGGCTGGCGTGCAGCGCATGGTGCGTTCGGAAACCGGCACTGCCGGCGTGATGTTCACCCTCGATACCGAATCCGGTTTCCGTGACGTGGTGTTCATCACCGGCGCTTACGGCCTGGGCGAAACCGTCGTTCAAGGCGCGGTCAACCCCGACGAATTCTACGTGCACAAGGGCACGCTGGAGGCCGGTCGCCCGGCGATCCTGCGTCGCAATCTGGGCAGCAAAGCCATCAAGATGATCTACGGCGACGAGGCCAAGGCCGGTCGTTCGGTCAAGACCGTCGACGTCGACAAGGCTGAGCGCGCGCGTTTCTGCCTGACCGACGCTGAAGTCAGCGAACTGGCCAAGCAAGCGATGATCATCGAAAAGCACTACGGCTGCCCGATGGACATCGAGTGGGCCAAGGACGGTGACGACGGCCAGTTGTACATCGTGCAGGCGCGTCCGGAAACCGTGAAAAGCCGCACCCAGGCCAACGTCATGGAACGTTACCTGCTGAAAGAAACCGGCACCGTGCTGGTGGAAGGTCGTGCGATTGGCCAGCGCATCGGCGCCGGTAAAGTGCGCATCATCAAGGACGTCTCCGAGATGGACAAAGTCCAGCCGGGCGACGTGCTGGTTTCCGATATGACCGACCCGGACTGGGAACCGGTGATGAAGCGCGCCAGCGCCATCGTCACCAACCGTGGCGGCCGTACCTGCCACGCAGCGATCATCGCTCGCGAGCTGGGTATTCCGGCAGTGGTCGGATGCGGCAACGCCACCCAACTGCTGAAGGATGGCCAAGGCGTGACCGTGTCCTGCGCTGAAGGCGACACCGGTTACATCTTCGAAGGCGAACTGGGCTTCGACATCAAGAAGAACTCCGTCGACGCCATGCCGGAGCTGCCGTTCAAGATCATGATGAACGTCGGCAACCCGGACCGCGCTTTCGACTTCGCGCAACTGCCGAACGCCGGTGTCGGTCTGGCCCGTCTGGAATTCATCATCAACCGCATGATCGGCGTCCACCCGAAAGCGCTGTTGAACTACGACGGGCTGCCACAGGAAATCAAGGACAGCGTCGACAAGCGTATCGCCGGTTACAACGACCCGGTCGACTTCTACGTCGACAAACTGGTCGAAGGCATCAGCACCCTCGCCGCAGCGTTCACGCCGAAAAAAGTCATCGTGCGTCTGTCGGACTTCAAGTCCAACGAATACGCCAACCTGATCGGCGGCAAGCTGTACGAGCCGGAAGAAGAAAACCCGATGCTGGGCTTCCGTGGCGCTTCGCGTTACATCAGCGAATCGTTCCGTGACTGCTTCGAACTCGAATGCCGCGCGCTGAAACGCGTGCGCAACGAGATGGGCCTGACCAACGTCGAAATCATGGTGCCGTTCGTCCGTACTCTGGGCGAAGCCAGCCAGGTGGTCGATCTGCTCGCCGAAAATGGCTTGAAGCGCGGCGAGAACGGTCTGCGCGTGATCATGATGTGCGAACTGCCTTCCAACGCGATCCTCGCTGAAGAATTCCTCGAATTCTTCGACGGTTTCTCGATCGGTTCCAACGACCTGACTCAGTTGACGCTGGGCCTGGACCGCGATTCCGGTATCATCGCGCATCTGTTCGACGAGCGTAATCCGGCGGTCAAGAAGCTGTTGGCCAACGCGATTGCCGCGTGCAACAAGGCCGGCAAGTACATCGGTATCTGCGGTCAGGGTCCTTCGGACCACCCGGATCTGGCCAAGTGGCTGATGGAACAGGGCATCGAAAGCGTGTCGCTGAACCCGGATACCGTGCTGGAAACCTGGTTCTTCCTCGCCGAAGGCCAGGCGCCGGCCTGATAAGTATGTGAACGGCCCGCTCCCTGTGGGAGCGAGCTTGCTCGCGAAGACGGAGCAACATCCGCCATGGATGTTGGCTGATACGCCGATTTCGCGAGCAGGCTCGCTCCTGCAAGGGCAGGATTTTGAGATTCAAGTAGGGCGGGCTCCTGTAGATGCCGCCCTTTTTTGTGCAAGAGCATTATGCAAAGCAGCAGTGACCTATTTCCTGTCGCCCTGATCAGCGCCGAACGGCGCGGTGATCTGAGCGAAGATGTGTATCGCTTGAAACCCGGCAACAGTCCCGACTGGTCCGTTGAAATCGCTGTGACCCGGTTGGGCATGGCCGATGACTCGGCGCCTCGCGGTGTGCCGGTGATTTTGCTGCACGGCAGTTTTTCCAATCGACGTTTCTGGTTTTCACCCAAAGGTCTGGGGCTGGGCGCGTATTTGACGCGTCTGGGTTTCGATGTGTGGATTCCGGAGATGCGCGGTCACGGCCTGTCGCAGCGCAACGAGGAATACCGCCGCAACCGTGTCGCCGACTATGCGCGATACGATCTGCCGGCGATTGCCGCGTTCGTGCGTGAGCAGAGCGGGCAGGTTCCGCACTGGATCGGCCATTCGCTGGGCGGCATCACTTTAGCTGCGGCGCTCGGTGGCGAGTACTTGGGCGAGCCGGCGGTGGCTTCGGCGGCATTTTTCGGCACCCAGGTCAGCCGCACATACTGGCCGCTGAAAATCCCGCCAGTGGAGTGGAGCAGCCGCTTCATTCTCAAGCGCTTCGCGCAACTGTCGGGCTCGCGGCTTAAACGTGGTCCGGAAGATGAACCAATCGGCCTGGCGCTGGAAAGCATGCGCTGGTACGGCCTGTTCGGCCGCTTCGGTGACAAGGACAAGGATTGGTGGGCGGGTCTGGCCGACGTTCAAGTGCCAGTGCTGGCGGTGACCGCAGCCGGGGATCACCAGGATCCGGCCTGGGCCTGTCGCAAGTTGTTCGAGCAGATCGGCTCGGAGCACAAGCAGTTCGTCAATCTGGGCCGCGAGCAGGGCTTCAACGATAATTTCGGTCATGTTGAAATGTTGGTGAGCAAAGCCGCGCAGACTGAGGTATGGCCATTGGTGGCGCGTTGGTTGAACGATCAGCGCGCGCCGTTGTTGGGCGAGAAGCCGGATTTGGCTGCTGCGGTCTGAGAGGGAGGCCCTGAAAAGGGCATTTCGTTCGGGTTGGCTTGCGGCTAAGATATGACGAATTGTGCGGTTCTGGTCATATTCGGTGGCAGCTTAGCGATTACGTTTCAGCGTTTGTTCAGGTTCATTCAGCCAACATTCAATGAGCTAAGGTAAACAGCGACCACCGGAACTCGTCTCTTCAGAACGCGGCATCCTTGATCGTCTTGCTTTTTACAGGAGTTTTTCGATGAACCATTACCTTACGCCTGACCTGTGCGACGCCTATCCGGAGCTGGTGCAGGTGCTGGAACCGATGTTCAGCAATTTCGGTGGCCGTGATTCTTTCGGCGGCGAAATCGTGACCATCAAATGCTTCGAAGACAACTCGCTGGTCAAGGAGCAGGCCGAACTCAAAGGCAACGGCAAGGTGCTGGTGGTCGATGGCGGCGGTTCGCTGCGTCGCGCGCTGCTGGGCGACATGATTGCCGAGAAAGCCGCCAAAAATGGCTGGGAAGGGCTGGTGATCTACGGCTGCATCCGTGATGTCGACGTCATTGCCCAGACCGATCTGGGTGTGCAGGCGCTGGCCAGCCATCCGATGAAAACCGAAAAACGCGGCATTGGTGACCTCAACGTCGCGGTGACGTTTGCCGGCGTGACGTTCCACCCGGGTCAATACATTTATGCGGACAACAACGGCGTGATCGTCTCGCCTAACCCGCTGAAAATGCCTGAATAAGCTTTTCGACAAAGGGATGCGGATGTTCGAGGAAGAAAACGCGCAGTGGGGGCTGGTGCATGCCCTGGTGCTGGACGGAAAAGGCGGTGCGCGTTCGATAGCCCGGACTGAGCTCGACGATTTGCAGTTGCAGGCCCATGAAAGCCTGTGGCTGCATTGGGATCGCAGCCATCCGCAGACCCAGACCTGGCTGCGCAAATCCAGCGGTCTCAACGAATTCACCTGCGATTTGCTGCTGGAAGAGAACACGCGTCCGCGCCTGTTGCCGCTGCCGGATGCCGAGTTGCTGCTGTTTCTGCGCGGGGTCAATCTCAACCCGGGCGCCGAGCCGGAAGACATGGTTTCGGTGCGGATTTTTGCTTCCGCCCAGCGAGTGATTTCCCTGCGTCTGCGCCCATTGCGCGCCACCGATGAGCTGCTGGCGCTGTTGAGCGACGGCAAAGGCCCGAAAACCTCTTCTGAACTCATCCTTTATCTGGCGCAGTTCCTCACCAACAAGGTGCAGGATCTGGTCACTTGCCTCTCGGAAATCGCCGATGAGGAAGAAGAAAAGATGGATGCCGACGAACGGTATACCCCTGAGCATGGCGCCATTTTGCACATCCGTCGCCGGGCGGCCGGGCTGAAGCGTTTTCTTGCGCCGCAGCGGGATATTTTCGGACAACTGACGCGGATAAAACTGCCGTGGTTTGTCGATGACGATGCCGATTACTGGAACGAATTGAACAACAGCCTGACCCGCTATCTCGAAGAGCTCGAATTGACCCGAGAGCGCGTGGGGCTTGTGCTGGAGGCTGAAGACCGGCGCCTCAGCGAGCGTATGAATCGCACGATGTACCGCTTCGGCATCATCACCTGCATCTTTTTGCCGATGAGTTTCATCACCGGCCTGTTGGGCATCAACGTTGGCGGAATTCCATTCTCCAGCAGTCCTTATGGTTTCCTGATTGCCTGTTTGACGGTGCTCGCCCTGGCCTTCGGTCAGTGGTGGTTATTCCGTCGTTTGCGCTGGGTCTGAACATGGCGCATGTGACCCGACCAAATCTGCCCGCGTCTTTCACAGACATCACGAGAGGTGCGTATGCACGATCCGTTTGAACAGTCTTTGCGCGACATGCTCAACGCTTCGCCGTCCAGCCGCGACGACGATGCCTGCCTGGGCCGCGTACTCAAAACCGCCAACCGCCAGGTTGGCGCCGGTGATCTGTTCAGCCTGCTGGGCCGCTGGCTGCCCGCGCTGATGATCGCCCTGAATAACGGATCGGCCCATGTCTCGCCGGTTTCCCGTCTTCGTAAACCTACCGCTCGCACTGCTGATAAGGCTGATTGAATATGGAACTCGACCTCTGGACTCAGAGCCTCGTCACTGCAATGACTGCGTTGTGGACCAAAGTAGCCAACTTCATTCCGAACCTGTTCGGCGCACTGGTCGTGCTGCTGTTGGGTTTCGTTGTGGCCAAGCTGCTCGATACCTTGCTGTCCAAGCTGCTTGCCAAACTGGGCCTTGATCGCCTGATGGGTGGCACCGGCCTGACCAAATTGATGTCGCGAGCCGGGCTGCAAGTGCCGATCTCGACCCTGATCGGCAAAATCGTTTACTGGTTCGTTCTGCTGATTTTTCTGGTTTCGGCAGCAGAATCCCTTGGCCTTGAGCGAGTTTCAGCTACGCTGGATATGTTGGCGCTCTATTTGCCGAAAGTATTCGGCGCAGCCTTGGTGTTGCTGGTAGGTGTTTTGCTGGCGCAACTGGCCAACGGGCTGGTGCGCGGGGCGGCAGAAGGTGTGGGCCTGGACTACGCTTCGGGACTTGGACGGATAGCTCAGGGGCTGGTGATCATCATCAGTATCTCGGTGGCAATCAGTCAGCTCGAAGTCAAAACCGACCTGCTGAACCATGTGATTGTCATTGTATTGATTACCGTTGGTCTGGCGGTTGCGCTGGCCATGGGTTTGGGAAGCCGGGAAATTGCCGGTCAGATTCTTGCGGGAATCTATGTGCGTGAGTTGTATCAGGTTGGGCAACAAGTGCGTGTTGGCGAGGTCGAAGGGCAGATCGAGGAGATCGGCACGGTTAAAACCACATTGCTGACCGATGAGGGTGAGCTAGTCTCTCTTTCCAATCGGATCCTGCTGGAACAGCATGTGAGTAGCCGCTAATCCGGCAAACCCTGCTAATGTATGCCGCCGCAAAATGCCAGCTGATGCTGGTTGCGGTGGACATTGACCTGACTGTCGGCACGCCTTGTTTTGAATAAAGCCCAAACGCTATCCACGCGCTACGACCCCCGCGAGCTCTCTGATGAGGAGTTGGTCGCGCGCTCGCATACCGAGCTTTTTCACGTAACGCGCGCCTATGAAGAACTGATGCGGCGTTACCAGCGAACATTATTTAACGTTTGTGCGAGATATCTTGGGAACGATCGCGACGCAGACGATGTCTGTCAGGAAGTCATGTTGAAGGTGCTGTATGGCCTGAAGAACTTCGAGGGGAAATCGAAGTTCAAAACGTGGCTCTACAGCATCACGTACAACGAATGTATTACGCAGTATCGGAAGGAACGGCGAAAGCGTCGCTTGATGGACGCATTGAGTCTTGACCCCCTCGAGGAAGCGTCCGAAGAAAAGGCGCCGAAACCCGAGGAGAAGGGCGGGCTTGATCGCTGGCTGGTGTATGTGAACCCGATTGACCGTGAAATTCTGGTGCTACGATTTGTCGCAGAGCTGGAATTTCAGGAGATCGCAGACATCATGCACATGGGTTTGAGTGCGACAAAAATGCGTTACAAACGTGCTCTAGATAAATTGCGTGAGAAATTTGCAGGCATTGCTGAAACTTAGTTCAGCGCAAATATCTCTTACGTGTAGGCAAGTTCTGATAGACTTGCCGCCGAGTTGTCCCCCGGTTTGCGGGACTGCTTCACAATCACCAGATGGGGATTTAACGGATGAAACTGAAAAACACCTTGGGCTTGGCCATTGGTTCTCTGATTGCCGCCACTTCGTTCGGCGCTCTGGCACAAGGCCAAGGCGCAGTTGAAATCGAAGGCTTCGCAAAGAAAGAACAATTCGACAGCGCTCGTAACTTCAAGAACAACGGCAACCTGTTCGGCGGTTCGATCGGTTACTTCCTGACCGACGACGTTGAACTGCGTCTGGGCTATGACGAAGTGCACAACGTGCGTTCCGACGACGGTCGTAACATCAAGGGCGCTAACACCGCTCTGGACGCTCTGTACCACTTCAACAACCCAGGCGACATGCTGCGTCCATACGTATCGGCTGGTTTCTCCGATCAGAGCATCGGTCAGAACGGTTCCGGCGGTCGTGACCGCTCCACCTTCGCCAACCTGGGCGCTGGTGCCAAGCTGTACTTCACCGAGAACTTCTACGCCCGTGCCGGCGTTGAAGCTCAGTACAACATCGACCAGGGCGACACCGAGTGGGCTCCTAGCGTTGGTATCGGTGTGAACTTCGGTGGCGGCTCCAAGCCTGCTGCTGCTCCAGTTCCAGCACCAGCTGAAGTCTGCTCCGACAGCGACAACGATGGCGTTTGCGACAACGTTGACAAGTGCCCGGACACCCCAGCCAACGTAACTGTTGACGCTGACGGCTGCCCAGCAGTTGCTGAAGTTGTTCGTGTTGAGCTGGACGTTAAGTTCGACTTCGACAAGTCGGTTGTGAAGCCAAACAGCTACGGCGACATCAAGAACCTGGCTGACTTCATGAAGCAGTACCCATCCACCACCACTACTGTTGAAGGTCACACTGACTCCGTCGGTCCTGACGCTTACAACCAGAAACTGTCCGAGCGTCGTGCAAACGCCGTTAAGCAAGTTCTGACCAACCAGTACGGTGTTGAATCGTCCCGCGTTCAGTCTGTTGGCTACGGCGAATCCCGCCCAGTTGCTGACAACAAAACTGAAGCTGGCCGCGCTGTAAACCGTCGCGTAGAAGCGCAGGTTGAAGCTCAAGCTAAGTAATTAGCTGCCGCTCTGAGAAAAGCCCGGCTTAGGCCGGGCTTTTCTTTGCCTGCGATTTGGCTTTCGAAGACTACGCAGCCCCTGTGCACGAGCTGCCGCAGGCTGAAATCCGTTGATCTTCAACAACAGCCGCCACCGCCCCGATCACCAGAATCGCCGGGCTTTTCAATCCAAACGCATAAGCGTCGTTACTCATTGCCGTCAGATCACTGCGGCATTCGCGCTGCTCTGGCAACGACGCATTTTCGATCATCGCCACCGGCGTATCCGCCGCCATCCCGCCCGCCAGCAACTGATCGCGAATCTCGCCCAGCTTGGCCACACCCATATAAACCACCAGCGTCGTACCGCCCTGCGCCAGCGCCTGCCAGTTCAATTGGCTGTCGTCCTGGGTGTGTGCAGTCACCAGCGTCACCCCGCGGGCCACACCGCGCAAGGTCAGCGGAATATCGCACTGCGTCGCCCCGGCCAGCCCGGCGGTGATGCCATTGACCAACTCCACCTCGACCCCACGCTCCCGCAGCCACTGCGCTTCTTCACCCCCGCGGCCGAAAATGCACGGATCGCCGCCCTTGAGCCGCACCACACACTTGCCTTGGCGGGCGTAACGCAGCATCAGTCGATGGATAAACGCCTGCGGTGTTGAGCGGCAGCCGCCGCGTTTGCCTACCGCAATAATGCGCGCGGCGGGGCAGTGCTCCAGAACCGCGTCGTTGACCAGATCATCGATCAGCACCACATCGGCTTCGCGTAAGGCGCGTACCGCTTTGAGGGTCAGCAGTTCGGGATCACCAGGACCTGCGCCCACCAGCCAGACTTTTGCATTCATGGTGTTTTCCTCATCAGATGACGGCGACTGGCTGCACATCGGCAGCCAGCAAACGTTTTATTTCCGGGACACACGAGCCGCATTGCGTGCCGCAGCCCAAATTGTTTTTCAAACCTTGCAGATCCAGCCCTTGGCGAATGCCGGCGCAGACCGCGTTGAGGCTGACGTTCTTGCAGTTGCACAGGGTTTTATCCGCAGCGATCTGCGCCCCGGCACTGCCCGGCGGCGCACTCATCGGTGCAAGTAACCAGCGCCGCAGTTGTTCGTCCGCACGGCCTTCCAGCCACAAACTTTGCAACCAATGCCGGGCGAGGGTTTCGCCGGCCAGTCGGATCGCGGTGATCCGGCCGTTTTCAATGCGTACGCGCTTGCCGATAGCCCGACGGGGATCGTCATAAGCGAGTACCGGGCCTTCGATGAGTGACAGGCATTGGTCGATCTGAGCCAATAATTGTGGATTCGGCGCCTCGTTGCTGGCAGCGCGTATCAGCAATGCCGATCGTTCACGTCCGACAAGGCTGAGACTCACGTAGGAAAATGCCTCGCAAAGCGGTCGTAGGGTCTCGAAATGCCGTTGAACATCGCCCTCGATCAGTGCGAACAGTTGCCACGGCAGATTCACCGCTTCCAGGCGCACACCGCTGTGTTTGAGTTCCGGTTGTTTCGACAGTGGATCAAAGGCCGGCAGGGTCAGGCTGTTCACGCCGCCCTTGAGAAAGCGGTCGCCCCAGTGCATCGGTAGAAACGCTTGCCCTGGACGCACACTGTCATCGCTGCCGACCGCAACAATCACTGCGCCGCGACGACTTTTCAGATTGACCAGATCACCCGGCTGCAAGCGATGACGGCGCAATTCGTCTGGATGCAGACTCAACACCGCTTCGCTGACATGCCCGAACAGCTGCGCCGCCGTGCCGGTGCGGCTCATACCGTGCCATTGATCACGCAGGCGTCCAGTGATCAATGTCAGTGGAAAGCGTGCATCACGCTGTTCTTTGGCGGCGCGATAAGGGTCTGCGATGAACTGAGCGTGTCCGTTGGCAGTTGGGAAAATCCCGTCCTCGTACAGGCGTGGCGTTCCTTGCCGCGCGCCGACAGGGAAGGGCCATTGCTGTGGCCCGAGCTCGTCGATCAGCGCATAACTGATACCGGACATATCCAGATCCCGCCCGTGCGTTAGTCCTTTGAATTCATCGAACAACTGCGCAGGTTGGCTGAAGGTAAACAGGCTCGGTGCTGCGGGGCGCAGACGTTTTTCCAGACGCTGTGCGAAATCTACCGTAATCGCCCAGTCGGCTCGCGCTTCACCCGGTGGGAGGATGGCTTTGCGCACGTGGGAAATGCGTCGCTCGGAATTGGTCACGCAACCTTCTTTCTCGCCCCAACTGGCGGCGGGTAGCAGGAGATCGGCGAATGCTGCGGTTTCGGTGGTGCGAAAGGCTTCTTGCAGAACCACAAACGGGCAAGCTTCCAGCGCCGCGCGCACCGCACTCTGATCCGGCATCGACTGCGCCGGGTTGGTACAGGCAATCCACAACGCCTTGATCTTGCCGCTGCGTACCTGGTCGAACAGTTCGATTGCGCTGAGCCCGGTGCTACCTGGTAAGCGGTCAACACCCCAATAAGCCGCCACTTCAGCTCGGTGTTCAGGGTTGGCCGCCTCACGATGTCCCGGCAACAGATTCGATAAGCTTCCGGTTTCGCGCCCGCCCATGGCATTTGGCTGACCAGTAAGGGAGAAAGGTCCTGCGCCCGGACGGCCGATTTGTCCGGTGGCCAAGTGCAGATTGATCAGTGCACTGTTCTTCGCGCTGCCAGCCGTGGACTGGTTCAAACCCATGCACCACAGCGACAGAAAACTCGGCGAAGTGCCGACCCATTCGGCGCATTGCTGTAATTGCTCGACACTGATCCCGCACAGCTGCGAAACCATTTGCGGGGTGTAATCGCGCACTAGGTTCTTCAGTTCGGCGAGTCCATCGGTGTGCGCCTTGACGAAGTCGCGATCAATCCAGTCTTCCCACAACAGCAGATGCAAAATCCCATGGAACAACGCGACATCGGTACCGGGCAGAATCGTCAGGTGCAGATCGGCGAGGTCGCAAGTGTCGGTGCGCCGTGGATCAATAACGATGACTTTCATCTGTGGCCGGCGGGACTTTGCCTCTTCCAGCCGACGAAAAAGTACCGGATGGGCGTAGGCCATGTTACTGCCGACGATCATCACGCAATCGCTGAGTTCCAGATCCTCATAGCTGCACGGCGGGGCGTCGGCGCCGAGGCTGCGCTTGTAGCCGACCACGGCTGAGGACATGCACAGGCGCGAATTGCTGTCGATGTTGTTGGTCCCGACCAATGCCCGTGCCAGCTTGTTGAAGGCGTAGTAGTCCTCGGTCAGCAACTGTCCGGAGATATAGAACGCCACGCTGTCGGGGCCGTGCTCGGCGATGGTCTCGGCGAACACGTTGGCGGCATGCTCCAGCGCGGTGTCCCAGTCCGTGCGGCTGCGCGCCAGGCCTTTGCCCAGACGCAGTTCCGGGTACAGCGCGCGAGCGGCAAGGTCGCCAGTCAGGTGCAGGGTCGAGCCTTTGCTGCACAGTTTGCCGAAGTTGGCCGGATGCGCCGGATCGCCGCTGACGCCGAGAATGCGCTCGCCGTCATGCTCGATCAGCACGCCGCAGCCGACCCCGCAATAACAGCAGGTCGAGGCGGTCGTCTGGCGGTTCATCAGATGGCGTCCCGCAGAGCCAACTGCACCCGACCGTTTTCGACCCGCGCCGGGTGATGGTGCGCGCAACCGATGTCTGGCGCCTGCGCCTCGCCAGATTCGAGGTCGATTTGCCAGTTGTGCAGCGGACAGGCCACGCGTTTGCCGTAGATCAAGCCTTGCGACAACGGTCCACCCTTGTGCGGGCAGCGGTCGTCGAGGGCGAAAACTTCGTCGTCGCTCGTACGAAAAATCGCAATGTCACCTCTCGGCCCGGCAATGATTCGCGAACCGAGGGCATTGATCTCGTCGAGGGCACAGATATCCAGCCAGTTCATGCCAGCACCTCCAGATTTTTCACGGGGATTACGTCGAATTCTTTCTTCAATTGCGGCTGCGCCAGACGTTCTTTCCACGGGTCTTGTTCGAACGACAGGGAGAATTGCAGGCGCTCGTTAAGCGCTTTGCGGCGCTCGGGGTCTTCCAGCACGGCTTTCTTGATGTGTTCCATGCCGACCCGTTGCAGGTAGTGCACGGTGCGTTCGAGGTAGAAGGCTTCTTCGCGATATAGCTGCAGGAACGCGCCGTTGTACTCGCGCACTTCTTCGGCGGTTTTCAGCTTGACGAAGAACTCGGCGACTTCAGTCTTGATCCCGCCGTTACCGCCGATGTACATCTCCCAGCCGGAGTCGACGCCGATAATTCCTACGTCTTTGATCCCCGCTTCCGAGCAGTTGCGTGGGCATCCGGAGACCGCGAGTTTTACTTTATGCGGCGACCACATGTTGAACAGATCGTGCTCAAGCTCGATGCCCAGTTGTGTCGAGTTCTGCGTGCCGAAGCGGCAGAACTCACTGCCGACGCAGGTTTTTACCGTGCGGATGGATTTGCCGTAAGCGTGGCCGGACGGCATGTCGAGATCCTTCCACACGCCGGGCAGATCCTGCTTCTTGATGCCGAGCAAATCGATACGCTGACCGCCGGTGACCTTGACCATCGGCACGTTGTACTTGTCGGCCACATCGGCAATCCGCCGCAGTTCCGAAGGATTGGTCACGCCGCCCCACATGCGTGGCACCACCGAATACGTGCCGTCCTTCTGGATGTTGGCGTGTGCGCGTTCATTGATCAGGCGCGATTGCGGATCGTCCTTGGCTTCGCCGGGCCAGGTGGAAATCAGGTAATAGTTGAGAGCTGGGCGGCACGTTGCGCAGCCGTTCGGCGTGCGCCAGTTGAGGTAACTCATGGTGCCGGCGATGGTCAGCAGATGCTGCTCGCGAATGGCTTGGCGGATCTGCCCGTGATTGAGGTCGCTGCAACCGCAAATGGCTTTTTCGCTTTTCGGTTTGACGTCGGCTGCGCCACCCACGGTGTTGATCAGGATCTGTTCGACCAGTCCGGCGCAGGAGCCGCAGGAGCTGGCCGCTTTGGTGTGTTTCTTCACCTCGTCGACGCTGAACAGGCCATGTTCCTGAATCGCTTTGACGATGGTGCCTTTGCACACGCCGTTGCAACCGCAGACTTCGGCGGTGTCGGCCATGACCATGGCTTTGTCCTGGCCCTGATGTCCTACGTCGCCTAATGCATTTTCGCCAAACATCAGGTGATCGCGGATCTCGCCGATGGCGTGATTCTCACGAATCTGGCGGAAATACCAACCGCCATCTGCCGTATCGCCGTACAGACAGGCGCCGACCAGCACGTCATCCTTGATCACCAGTTTTTTGTACACGCCGCCAATCGGGTCGGAGAGGGTGATGGTTTCCGTGCCTTCGCTGCCCATGAAGTCGCCGGCGGAAAACAGATCGATGCCGGTGACTTTCAATTTGGTTGACGTCACCGACCCCTGATAACGGGCGAAGCCCAGTTGTGCGAGGTGATTGGCGCAGACTTTGGCCTGTTCGAACAATGGCGCGACCAGCCCGTAGGCAATGCCGCGATGACTGGCGCATTCACCGATGGCATAAATACGTGGGTCGTAGGTTTGCAGGGTGTCGTTGACCAGAATCCCGCGATTGCACGGGATGCCGGCCTTTTCCGCCAATTCTGTGTTGGGACGAATACCGGCAGCCATTACCACCAGATCGGCGGGGATGATGTCGCCGTTCTTGAACTGCACCGAGCCGACCCGGCCATTGCCTGCGTCGTGCAGCGCCTGAGTCTGTTCGCACAGACGGAAGTGCAGGCCACGGGATTCAAGGGCGTTTTGCAGCAGTTGGCCGCTGGTTTTGTCGAGTTGACGTTCCAGTAACCACTCACCGATGTGCACCACGGTGACGTGCATGCCGCGCAGCATCAGGCCATTGGCGGCTTCGAGACCGAGCAGACCGCCACCGATGACCACCGCGTGCTTGTGGGTTTTGGCGGTGTCGATCATCGCTTGGGTGTCGGCGATGTCGCGATAACCGATCACACCCTGCAAGGTGTTGCCGGGGATTGGCAGGATGAACGGCGTCGAGCCGGTGGCGATCAGCAGGCGATCGTATTCGGCTTCGGTGCCGTCCTCGGCGATCACCCGGCGTTTGACCCGGTCGATCTCCACCACTTTGCGGTTGAGCAGCAACTTGATGTTGTTTTCCAGGTACCAGTCGAGGTCGTTGAGCACGATCTCTTCGAAGGTCTGCTCACCGGCCAGCACCGGCGAAAGCAGGATGCGATTGTAGTTGGTGTGCGGTTCGGCACCGAAGACCGTGATGTCGTACAGCTCGTTGCTCAGCTTGAGCAGTTCTTCGAGGGTGCGGACCCCGGCCATGCCATTGCCGATCATCACCAGTTTGAGTTTTTTCATCAGGTTCTCCGGGGAGCTGCGGCTGGCCTCTTGTGGGCAGTCAGGCCTTGCTCGAGAAATTTTGCGCAAACAAAAAAAGGCGTCCCGCTAGTTGCCTAGCGAGGACGCCTTTGTCCTGGTCCCGTTCTCTCGGGAAGCGCAGCCTTCGCCGTTGAAGGTTGGGCTTTATGTGTGTGTTGAGTGGGGTAATGCAGTGGTTGTGCCAAGTGGGGGCGGTGGCGGGTTTATTGGGGGTGACGGATTTTGAGGATGGATTTTTTGCACTGATTCGAAGCGGGTTGCTCGTTCGTGGGGCATTCAGGAAGGTGGATTTTTGGTGATTGGGCGGGCGCCTTCGCGAGCAAGCTCGCTCCCACAGGAGGTTTGTGAACACCACAGATCCCATGTGGGAGCGAGCTTGCTCGCGAATGGCGCGACTCGATTTAACTGTGAAACAGCAATACCAGCAGCACCAGATTCCCCAACAAAGCCACCAATGCCATGGACCGCCAGACCTTCAACGGCTCTCGCTCCAACAAGGGCCGAGGACGCACACTCAAACTGCGCCGCTCACCCTGTTCCAGCACCAACAACCATTCTTCCGCCGTTTCAAAACGCTGCTGCGGATCCGCCGCCACCCCGCGCTCCAGACTTTGTGTCAGCCATTCCGGCAGGTCCGGCCGATAACGGCTGGCACTTACCGGCAGACCAAAGCGGGGTCGCTGAAATGCTTCGATCTCGCCATAGGGAAAATGCCCGGTGAGCAAGAAATACAAGGTCACGCCCACCGCGTACAAATCCTGCTGCGCACTCGGCGGATCGCCGCGAAACGCTTCCGGGGCGATGTAACTGGGGGTTCCGGGCAGCGTCGACGGCGCGTCTTCGGACAGGCCAGGACAATACGCCAGGCCAAAATCCAGCAGGCGCAGTTCGCCATCGTCACCCACGTGCAGATTTTCCGGTTTGATATCCCGATGCAGAATCTGCCGCCGATGCAGCAGCCCCACCGCGCGCAGCAGGCGCTCGGCGATGTCCTGCCACTGTGCCAACGGCAACGGGCCTGACTGTTGAAACAGCTGTGCCAGCGTCTTCCCAGAATATTCCCGCATCACGTAGTACAAATGCTGACGCTGATTGCAGCCATGGACTTCAGGAAAATGCCGACCGGCCACGCGTTTGAGGAACCATTCCTCGGACAGCAGCGCCTGCCCGGCGTGAGGATCATCGGCGCTGCGCGACGGCAGGGTTTTCAGCAACCATGTCTGACCTTGCCCATCGAAAACCCGATACAGCAGCGATTGCTGACTCTGAGCGACAATCCTCTGAACCTGCCAGCCCTCGAAAGACTGGCCGGGTTTCAGCGGCGGCGGCAGGGGCCATTGCTGCAAATGAATCAATGCATCGCCGATATTCGCTTCACCCAGCGCATCGACCCGCACCAGCAATGCACTGGCATTGTCCTGACTCCCCGCCAGATGCGCCGCGTTGACCAGCGTTTGCGCAGCACTGCTCAGATCCGGCTGGTCACGCAGAATTGCCGCAATCGCGGTGTCACCCAACGTCGACCAGACACCGTCACTGAGCAGCACAAAGCTTTCACCGTCACGCAGCTCTCCGTCGAGAAAATCCAGCACCAGATGCTGATCCAGCCCCAGCGCGCGTTTGAGCACATGCTGCATGCCCGGTTGATCCCAGACATGATCCTCAGAGATCCGCTGCAAGCTGTCGGCATGCCAGCGATACACCCGGCAATCGCCGACGTGGGCGAGGGTAAAACGCCGACCACGCATGACCAAAGCGCTGACCGTGGTGAGCAGCGGTTGCCCGCCACCGTTGGCCTGCAACCAGCGGTTTTGCGCGAGCAGCAGACGATCCAGCGCCTGCGCCACGCTCCAGGTTTCCGGCGTGGCGTAGTAGTCGAGCGCCAAGGCCTGCAAGGTCGAACGCGCCGCCAGCCCGCCATCGGCGCACTGGCTGACGCCGTCGGCGATGGCGAACAGATAACCTTTGCTCGCCGCCAGCGCCGGAGCCGGTGTCACCGAACGCAAAGCGTCCTGATTTTCTGCACGCGGGCCGGTGGTGCTGGCTTCGGCAAAACTCAATTGCAGGGCCATCGACGGTTCAGACCCGCGCCGCCGTCACCGCTGCCGAGCCCCAGGTGGTTCTCCAGCGACGCTTGACGCCGTGCAGGCCAAACCACGCCAACACGCCGAGGCTGGCAAACAACCACAGGGCCAGTTGATAGCTGCCGGTGCTCTGTTTGATCGCGCCCATGCCGGCCGCCAAGGCAAAACCGCCGATGCCGCCGGCCATGCCGATCAGTCCGGTCATCACGCCGATCTCCAGACGAAAACGCTGCGGTACCAGTTGGAAAACCGCGCCGTTGCCTGCCCCTAAACCGAGCATGGTGCAGACGAAAAGTGCCAGCGCCGCGTAGGAACTCGGCAAGTTGAAACCGACCGCGGCGATGCATACGGCAGCAACGGTATACATCGCCAGCAGTGTGCGAATGCCACCGAAGCGATCAGCCAGCGCGCCACCCAGCGGCCGCATCAGACTGCCGCCGAACACGCACGCAGCGGTGTAGTAACCGGCAGTCACCGGGCTCAAACCGTATTGATCGTTGAAGTAGCCGGGCAGGGCGCTGGCCAGCCCGATGAAGCCGCCGAAGGTCACGCTGTAGAAAAACATGAACCACCAGCTGTCACGGTCGCCCAGCGCCTTGAAGTAGTCGGCCATGGCTTTGGCTTTCGGCCGTTGTGGCGCGTTTTTCGCCAGCCAGGCAAACAGCACCAGCGTCAGGATCAATGGGATCAGGGCGAAACCGAAAACATTGCTCCAGCCGAACGCGGCGGCGAGTACCGGCGCGAGCAGCGCGGCGAACACGGTGCCGGAGTTGCCCGCACCGGCAATGCCCATGGCTTTGCCCTGATGCTGCGGTGGATACCATTGCGAGGCCAAGGGCAGGGCGACGGCGAACGAAGCGCCAGCCATACCGAGGAACAGGCCGAGTATCAACGCCTGCTCGTAGCTATGAATGCCGATTTTCCAGGCGCCGAACAGCGCGCAAATCACAATGACCTGACCGATCAGACCGGCGGTTTTCGGCGACAACCGATCGGCGAGCATGCCCATCACGAAGCGCAGTACGGCGCCGGCGAGGATCGGCGTGGCAACGACCAGGCCGCGTTGTTGGGTGGTCAGGTGCAAATCAGCGGCAATCTGCACCGCCAACGGGCCGAGCAGGTACCAGACCATGAAGCTCAGGTCGAAATAGAGGAAGGCCGCGAACAGGGTCGGGGTGTGGCCGGATTTCCAGAAGCTTGAATTCATCGCGCACCTCAGCTGAAAAGAGTCTCGAAAGGAGTCATGCAACAGCAGGTGGGGCGCCGCCACGGCCGCACCACCGGCCCCGGGCTGTGGGGCCAAAACGCAAAAACGCCGCTACCTGATGCGCCGGTTGGGCGAACGGGTGAGCGACGTCTTTGTCGTAGGTGGGGCAACCGCCGTTGGTTACCTGTGCGTTTTACATAGCGAGATTTGTGCCAACAGCCGGAAAATCAAAAGCCCCTCACCCTAGCCCTCTCCCAGAGGGAGAGGGGACTGACCGAGGTGTCTGACATCAAACATCGACCTGAAAGACCGCGTCGATTATGGATTCACAGCAGAAATCACAGGTCGGCGTACTTCGCGAGCATCCCCCGATCAGTCCCCTCTCCCTCCGGGAGAGGGCTAGGGTGAGGGGCTTTTCAAGCGCTCAGCGCCTTTCAGCCAAGCAACTCACTCATCGCAATAATCTGCTCCGCCACCTGAATCAGCTTCTGCTGCCGGCTCATCGCCTGCCGCCGCATCAAGGTGTAAGCCTCTTCCTCGTTGCAGTCCTTCATCTTCATCAACAACCCCTTGGCCAGTTCGATGCGCTTACGCTCAGCCAATTGCTGATCGCGAGCCTGAAGCTGCGCACGCAAGGCCTGATCACTCTCGAAACGCGCCATCGCCACATCGAGAATCGGCTGCAAACGCTGGGCGTGAATGCCTTCGACGATGTAGGCACTGACCCCGGATTTGATCGCCTGGCGCATCACGCCCGGGTCATGTTCATCGGTAAACATCACGATCGGCCGTGGCTGGTCGCGGCTGACCAGCACCACTTGTTCCATGACGTCGCGGCTCGGTGACTCGGTATCGATCAGGATCACGTCCGGGCGCACCGTTTCGACGCGCGCGGGCAGATCGATGGTCAGACCGGACTCGTCGATCACCTCGAAACCGGCCTCGGTCAACGCAGCCTTCAGGCGCCCGACTTTTTTCGCTGTGTCATTGATCAGCAGAATGCGCAACATATTCGCGGTCTCCTGTCAGCGGCGGGCGAGAAGGGGAGCGTCGTCGTTCAACGCATGCAGCTTGAAACTGCGCGCGTAGCCGGCCGGGTCGCTGCCGTCCCAGACTTTACCGTCGAGCAACTGGCTGCTGCGCATATCGGTACCCCACGCGGCGACGCCGACAGCGGTGGCGGCGTCGCGGTAGACGTCCAGCCGCTGGACCTGTCGGGCAACGGCGAGGTAATCCGGGTCTTCGCGCAGCAAACCCCAGCGGCGGAACTGGGTCATGAACCACATGCCATCGGACAAGTACGGCAAATTCACTTGGCCATTGCCGTGGAAGCGCAGCGCGTGTGGATCCTGCCAGCGATTGCCGAGGCCATCGGCATAATCACCGAGAAAACGCGGTTCGATGCACGAAAGCGGCGCGTCCAGATATTCCGGCGCGCTGAGCAACTGCGCGGTGCTGCGACGATTTTCCGGGCTCTCTTCGATAAAGCGGCTGGCCTCAAGGATCGCCATTACCAGCGCTCTTGCGGTGTTCGGATACTGCTCGACAAATTCACGGGTGCAACCAAGGACTTTTTCCGGGTGATCGGGCCAGATGGTCTGGCTGGTCGCCAGGGTAAAACCGAGATCCTGCTGCACCGCACTGGCGGCCCACGGTTCGCCAACGCAAAAACCGTCGATACGCCCGGCTTGCAGGTGCGCGACCATTTGCGGCGGCGGGACGACGACGCTGTCGACATCCTGCAACGGATGAATGCCCTGACTCGCCAGCCAGTAATACAGCCACATCGCATGAGTGCCAGTGGGAAACGTCTGGGCGAAGGTGAGTTTTGCGCGGCTTTGGTGCACATGCCGATCCAGCGCTTCAGGACTGCTCACGCCGAGGCTTTGCAGGCCGTGGGAGAGGTTGAGACTCTGGCCGTTCTGATTCAGGCCCATCAGCACGGCCATATCGGTCGGAGCAACGCCGCCGATACCCAGATGCACGGCGTAAATCAGCCCATACAAACTGTGTGCGGCGTCGAGTTCGCCGCTGACCAGATTGTCGCGCAGATTGGCCCAAGAGGCCTGGCGCTTGAGATTCAGGGTCAGCCCGTAAGGCTGGGCAAAGCCCTGTGTGGCAGCAACGACGACCGAGGCGCAGTCGCTCAGGGCCATGAAGCCGAGGTTGATCGCAGTCTTTTCCGGGGCATCGCTGCCATTGACCCAGGCCAGTGGCCCTACCGAAGGTTCATTCATACACCGCCACCTCGAAAAAAAAGCGCCGCCACGGACTTTGCGCAGGCAAAATCCGGGACGACGCCATTGTCCTTGCCCGCAAGCCGTCATTGACCTGCGCGCTGATAGTCAAGGAGGGTGCAAGGCATATGCCACCGGCAGTGATTTGCGCGTGCGCCTCGCGCGGCAGGTCGATGCCCGGCTATAATCGCCGCCTCTTTTCGCCGCCCGAGTCATCGCCGCCCATGTACACCCTGGCCCGTCAGCTGTTGTTCAAACTTTCCCCGGAAACCTCCCACGATCTGTCGCTGGATCTGATCGGCGCGGGTGGGCGTTTGGGCTTAAACGGCTTGCTGTGCAAGGCGCCGGCAAAGAAGCCGGTGACGGTCATGGGCCTCGAATTCCCGAACCCGGTGGGTCTGGCGGCGGGTCTGGACAAGAACGGCGCGGCCATCGACGGCTTCGCGCAATTGGGTTTCGGTTTTGTTGAAATCGGCACCGTGACCCCGCGTCCGCAGCCGGGCAACCCGAAACCACGGATTTTCCGCCTGCCGGAAGCCGAGGCGATCATCAACCGCATGGGTTTCAACAACCTCGGTGTGGATAACCTGCTGGCGCGCGTGGCCGCTGCGAAATACAAGGGCGTGCTGGGCATCAACATCGGCAAGAACTTCGATACGCCGGTTGAGCGCGCGGTCGACGATTACCTGATCTGCCTCGACAAGGTTTACGCCCACGCCAGCTACGTGACGGTCAACGTCAGCTCGCCGAACACCCCGGGCCTGCGCAGCCTGCAATTTGGTGATTCGCTGAAGCAGTTGCTCGCGGATCTGGCTACCCGCCGCGCCGAACTGGCGTTGCGTCACGGCAAACATGTGCCGCTGGCGATCAAGATTGCACCGGACATGACCGACGAAGAAACCGCGCAGGTGGCTCAGGCGTTGATCGAAACGGGCATGGACGCGGTGATCGCGACCAATACCACCCTGAGCCGTGTTGGCGTCGAAGGCATGGAGCATGGCGACGAGGCGGGCGGTTTGTCCGGCGCACCAGTGCGGGAGAAGAGCACCAATACCGTGAAGGTGCTGGCGGGTGAGTTGGCGGGTCGGTTGCCGATCATCGCGGCCGGTGGCATCACCGAAGGCAAGCATGCGGCCGAGAAGATCACGGCAGGTGCGAGCCTGGTGCAGATCTACTCCGGCTTCATCTATAAGGGCCCGGCACTGATCCGAGAATCCGTAGACGCGATCGCCGCCCTGCGCTGATCCAATTGTGGGAGCGAGCCTGCTCGCGATAGCGGTGTATCAGTCACTGAAGATGTTGGCTGAACTGACGCTATCGCGAGCAGGCTCACTCCTACAGGTTTTGTGTATGGCACAAATAATGTGACAGGCATAAAAAAGGGCTCCTCGAAGGAGCCCCTGGGCCGCAGCCCGCCGTCCGGGAAGGACGTGCATGGTAAGTCGTTACAAATTCAGATTGTCGTGTCGGAATTAATGCCCTGTGTCAGCCGACGGCGTGAAGTTCGTTGAGTCTGTGGATTCCCGCAGTGCCGGTCATACCGTCCCAGTTGTCGCCGCGTCCTTCTCGCCAGCCGTTAATCCAGGCTTGACGTACCGACGGTAGAGTAAATGGGCAAAGCTCACGGGATTTGCCACCAACGCCATATTGATATCCGCGCAAAAATGCTCTTTCCAACGGATCACGCTTAAGTCTTCTCATAGGGTGTTTCCCTCACTTGTTGACTGTTTTGTGTCGCGTTGACCTCAACTGAGGTCTGGCAGAAAAAACCTGCCATGGTGCGGCTCGCTGCCGGCGTGGCGAGCCAAGGTGTTGACGCCGTTGCGACGTCAACCTGTGTTCAGTTCTAACCAATGAGTCACACCGAGGGAATGATCGTTTTGTCATAAGGACGTAACGAAATTAGTGCTACAGCCATAAGTAACGACGGGTTTCATGCACGGTTTTTCAGCAAACCCCGGTATGATCGGCCCCGCGCTGCATGATGGGGTTAATTCTTTAGTGAGAATGACCCACGTTTGCGCTGGGGTATAAAGCGACGAAGGGTCGCTTTAAGACTTTTTGTTTCATCAACTTTTTTATCTGTCCCGGCATCTAAGCTCTTTTAACCCGAGCAGCGGGGATGGAACGGCACACCTTCGTGCCACGCGGGCGTTCTTTTAGAAAAGCGCCTGATTGAAAAACGGATCGGCAATGCGTTGCCGATTCACTAGCCAAAGGCTCTGGAAATACCATGTCCGACCGTTTCGAACTCTTCCTCACTTGCCCTAAAGGCCTTGAAGGCCTGCTCATCGAGGAAGCCGTCGGGCTTGGCCTTGAAGAAGCGCGCGAGCACACTTCCGCCGTGCGTGGCATGGCGACCATGGAAACCGCTTATCGCCTGTGCCTCTGGTCGCGTCTGGCCAACCGCGTGTTGCTGGTGCTCAAGCGTTTCCCGATGAAGGACGCCGAAGACCTCTACCACGGTGTGCTCGACATCGAGTGGCAGGATCACATGCTCAGCGACGGCACCCTGGCCGTTGAATTCAGCGGCCACGGCTCAGGCATCGACAACACTCACTTCGGCGCTTTGAAAGTCAAAGACGCCATCGTCGACAAACTGCGCACGCCGCAGGGCGACCGTCCGTCGATCGACAAGCTCAACCCGGATCTGCGCATTCACCTGCGTCTGGATCGCGGCGAAGCGATTCTCTCCCTCGACCTCTCCGGCCACAGCCTGCACCAGCGCGGTTATCGCTTGCAGCAGGGCGCTGCACCGCTGAAGGAAAACCTCGCAGCGGCAATCCTGATCCGTTCCGGCTGGCCACGCATTGCTGCCGAAGGCGGCGCGCTGGCTGACCCGATGTGCGGTGTCGGCACGTTCCTCGTCGAGGCGGGCATGATCGCCGCCGACATGGCGCCGAACCTGCGTCGTGAGCAGTGGGGCTTTACCGCATGGCTCGGTCACGTCCCGGCGCTGTGGAAAAAACTCCACGAAGAAGCCGTCGAGCGCGCCGCTGCCGGTCTGGCCAAGCCACCGCTGTGGATTCGCGGTTATGAAGCTGACCCACGACTGATTCAGCCGGGCCGCAACAACGTTGAGCGCGCAGGCCTGAGCGAGTGGATCAAAATCTATCAAGGCGAAGTCGCGACCTTCGAACCGCGTCCGGATCAGAACCAGAAAGGTCTGGTCATCTGCAACCCGCCGTACGGCGAGCGTCTCGGTGACGAAGCCAGCCTGCTGTATCTCTACCAGAACCTCGGCGAGCGTCTGCGTCAGGCCTGCCTGAACTGGGAAGCGGCGGTGTTCACCGGTGCACCGGATCTGGGCAAGCGCATGGGTATCCGCAGCCACAAACAGTATTCGTTCTGGAACGGCGCGTTGCCGTGCAAGCTGCTGTTGATCAAAGTGCTGCCGGATCAGTTCGTCACCGGCGAGCGGCGTACCCCGGAACAGCGTCAGGCCGAGCGCGAGCAAGCGGCTTACGACCAGACCCCGGACGAGCCGCAAGAGCGCAAGTTCAACAAGAACGGCAACCCGATCAAACCGACGCCAGCCCCGGCACCGGTGATCGAGCAACCGCGCTTGAGCGAAGGCGGGCAGATGTTTGCCAACCGTTTGCAGAAAAACCTCAAGGCCATGGGCAAGTGGGTCAAGCGCGAAGGCATTGATTGCTACCGTGTCTACGATGCCGACATGCCTGAATATGCGATGGCCATCGACCTGTACCACGATTGGGTGCACGTCCAGGAATACGCCGCACCGAAGTCCATTGATCCGGAAAAAGCCTCGGCGCGCATGTTCGACGCCTTGGCCGCCATTCCGCAGGCGCTGAACGTCGACAAGAGCCGCGTGGTAGTCAAACGCCGCGAACGTCAGAGCGGCACCAAGCAGTACGAGCGTCAGGCTGCACAGGGCAAGTTCAATGAAGTCAGCGAGGGCGGCGTGAAGTTGCTGGTCAACCTCACTGACTACCTCGACACCGGCCTGTTCCTCGACCACCGCCCGATGCGCATGCGCATTCAGAAAGAGGCCGCCGGCAAGCGCTTCCTCAATCTGTTCTGCTACACCGCGACCGCCAGCGTGCACGCGGCCAAGGGCGGCGCGCGCAGCACCACCAGCGTCGATCTGTCGAAGACTTACCTCGACTGGGCACGCCGCAACCTGTCGCTGAACGGCTACTCGGACAAGAACCGTCTGGAGCAGGGCGATGTGATGGCGTGGCTGGAAAGCAGCCGTGACGAGTACGACCTGATCTTTATCGATCCGCCGACCTTCTCCAACTCCAAGCGCATGGAAGGCATCTTCGACGTGCAACGTGATCAGGTGCAGTTGATCGACCTGGCCATGGCCCGTCTGGCAAGCGGTGGCGTGCTGTATTTCTCCAACAACTTCCGCAAGTTCCAGTTGGAAGAAAACCTCGCCGAGCGTTACGCGGTCGAGGAAATCAGCGCGCAGACCATTGATCCGGATTTCGCCCGTAACACCAAGATCCACCGCGCCTGGAAAATCACGGCTCGTTGACGCTTTGCGCAATTGGATCCACAGAGCCTTGATTTTTAAAGGCTCCGTGGATCTGCCCGCGCTAGCTAAATTAGTGGCTAATAGCTATAACTCACACACGGTCAATGGGGTTTTCCCGTAAATGCTGGCGTAGTGTGAGTTGTCTTTATGTCGTTGCACCCCGTGCGCCCAAAGATTCTGGGTTTCATCAGTGAAGACGTCTCGGCCTGGCTGGTCGCGCTGCTGGTATTGCTCGCCGGCGGAATTCTCACGGGGCTGCTCGCCTGGGCCACCCTCAATCAGTTTCAGCAACAGACCCGTCAGCGTTTTCAACTGCTGGCCAATGAACGCTACAGTCGCATCGAAGAACGCTTTCAGGACCAGGAGCAACGCCTCGACGGCCTGCGTCGTTTCTTCGCCAACTCTGAATCGGTGTCCCGCGCCGAGTTCGACGGGTACACCCACCCCTTATTAATGCGTACCCAGGCCTATTCGTTTGCCCTCAAGATCAAGGGGGCCGAGCGCGCGGCATTCGAACAGCGCGTGCGTGACGAAGGCCTGAGCAACTTCACCCTGCGTGAACTGAATGCCCAGGGCGAGCTGCAACTGGCTGGCGTGCGCGATGAATACGTGCCGGTGCTCTACAGCCAGACGCAAAGTCGGCTCGGCTCACCATTGGGTTATGACCTGCTCGCACAACCGCTGCGGCGCGACACGCTGCAACGTGCCGACAAGCTCGGCGGGCTGGCGGTGTCGCAACCCATGCACCTGGTCAGCATCGAACCATCGTATGCGCGCGGTGTGCTGCTCGTCGCACCCGTGAGCCACAATGGCGAGCGCCAATCGTTTGGCTACGTGATGGCGGTGATCAGCATGCGTCAGTTGCTGGCCGACGGTTTGCCGGATGCCTTCCATGACTATCTGTCGGTGCGCATTCTCGACATGTCGACCAATGATCAGCACGAAGTGTTGTTCGAGTCGACCAACGAACCGGCGCCGAGCGACCTCACGGCCACGCGTCTGGTGCGCATGGCCGATCACGACTATCAGGTCGATATTCTGCCGAGCGAGGCGTTCGTTCAGGCCAATCATTCGTCGGTCGGCAGCGTGATCATTCTGGGCAGCTTGCTCAGTTTGCTGCTCAGTGCCTTGCTCTATGTGTTGGTCAGTCAGCGCCAGCGCGCCTTGCGCATGGTCGAATTGCGCACACAGGAATTGCACGCCAGCGAACAGGAATTGCGTGGTACCCACGGGCAGTTGCGCGGCGTGCTGAATGCCGCAACGCAGGTGGCGATCATCGCCACCGACCTGCGCGGGGTGATCAACACCTTCAACCCCGGCGCCGAACAAATGCTCGGCTACAGCAGCGCCGATGTCGTCGGCCACATGACTCTGGAAAACCTGCACCTGCCCCGCGAGTTGACGGCCCGCGCCTCCGAGTTGAGTGCGCGTTACGGCAAAAGCATCCCGACCTGCCACGCGATGCTGGTCGAGGGCGGCGAAGTCGGCGGCCACGAGGCCCGCGAGTGGACGCTGGTGCGCAGCGATGGCAGCCATATTCCGGTGAACATGCTCGCCACGCCGGTAATCGATGAACAAGGGCTGTGGGTCGGGCATCTGGCGATCTGCATCGACATCACCGAACGCAAGCGTGTGCACGAGGTGCTGGCGGCGCGGGATGTGTTGCTGAAGAAACTCAGCGCGCACGTGCCCGGCGGCATCTATCAATTCAAGATGGAATTCGACGGGCGCTTCAGTGTGATCTACGCCAGCGACGGCATCCGCGAGATCTACGAACTGGAACCGGACGTGCTGTTGTTCAACGCCGAGGCGATTTTCACGCGCATTCATCCACAGGACGTTACCCGCGTGCGCTCTTCGATTCGTGCCTCGGCGGACAGCCTCAGCCCGTGGCGCGAGGAGTATCGCGTACAGCTGCCCGAACGCGGCTTGCGCTGGGTGCGCGGCGAGGCGACGCCGGAAGAACTGCCGGGCGGCGGTGTGCTCTGGCATGGCTATATCTCGGATATTTCTGACCTGAAACGCGTGGAAGAAGAATTGCGTGCGCTGTCGGTGACCGACTCGCTGACCGGCATTCATAACCGTCGCTATTTCCAGGAACGCCTGACCACGGAAATGGCCCGGGTCGAGCGCGGCGGCGGTGAGTTGTCGGTGATCATGCTCGATATCGACCATTTCAAACGTATCAACGATCAGTACGGTCACGCCGTGGGCGATCGGGTGCTGCAAGCGGTGTGCGAACGCATCGGCCATCGTTTGCGCCGTACCGATGTGTTCTGTCGATTGGGCGGCGAGGAGTTCATGGTGTTGTGCCCGGACATCGACGGCGAGCATGCGTACATGCTGGCGGTTGAGTTGTGGCAGGGTTTGCGTGGCGCGCCGGTGGATGTGGTCGGCGTGGTCACGGCGAGTTTCGGGATCGCCAGTTGGCGACTGGGGGAGGGCGCGGATGCGCTGTTGTTGCGGGCGGATTCGGGTGTGTATATGGCAAAGCAGCGCGGGCGTGATCGGGTCGAGCAGATGAGCTAGGCCGCGAAGCGGTTCCCCTGTGGGAGCGAGCTTGCTCGCGAAGGCGTCAGGTCAGTCAATAAATGCGTCGACTGATACTCCGCCTTCGCGAGCAAGCTCGCTCCCACAGGTTTTTGTGGTGTTGCCTGAACGGCGTTAGAGGACCGAAGCGGTCTGCGCCAGTTTTGGCTGCTTGTACAGGTCCAGCAGCACCTGATCCAGCACCGACGACGCCCCGAACGGCGCTTTGTCGTTGAGGATCGCCACCACTGCCCAAGTGTTGCCATTCACATCACGGCTAAAACCGGCAATTGCCCGCACGGTGTTCAGGGTGCCGGTCTTGACGTGGGCTTCACCGCGCATCGCCGTGGTTTTCAGACGCTTGCGCATGGTGCCGTCGGTACCGGCAATCGGCAGCGAGCTGATGTACTCGGCGGCATACGGGCTGTGCCAGGCGGCTTGCAGCATGCTCGCCATTTCACGGGCGCTGACCCGTTCAGCACGGGACAGGCCGGAGCCGTTCTCCATCACCAGATGCGGCGCAGTGATACCTTTCTTCGCCATCCACTGACGCACTACGCGCTGCGCTGCCTTGGCGTCGTCACCGTCGGCATCATTGCGGAATTTCTGGCCAAGGCTGAGGAACAGTTGCTGGGCCATGGTGTTGTTACTGTATTTGTTGATGTCGCGGATGATCTCCGCGAGGTCCGGCGAGTAGGCGCGAGCCAGCAGTTTGGCGTTGCCCGGTGTCGAGGCCAGACGGTCCTTGCCCTGAATGCTGCCCCCCAGTTCCTTCCAGATCGCGCGCACGGCACCGGCGGTGTAGGTCGCGTGATCGAGCAGCGACAGATAAGTCTGCGAACTGCAACCTTCGCCCAACTGGCCGGCCACGGTCACGGTCACGCTGCCATCCGCTTCTGGCACCGGGTTGTAGCGCACGCCGCCGGTGCATTGTTTGGAGGGCAGGGCTTTGACGGTGTTGGCGATGTGGATGCTGGCAATCGGCGGCTCAACCGAAATCAGCACCCGGCCATTATCGTTACGGGCAACGAAACGCAGGGCCTTGAGGTTGACCAGCAACGAGTCGGGTTTGACCAGGAACGGCTTGTTCTCGTCATTACCGTCATCGTTGAATTCTGGCAGCACTGGCTGCACAAAAAAGTTACGGTCGAGGATCAGATCACCGGTGATTTGCGTCACACCGTTGGCGCGCAGGTCGCGCATCAACAGCCAGAGCTTTTCCATGTTCAGCTTTGGATCGCCGCCGCCCTTGAGGTAGAGGTTGCCATTGAGGATGCCGCCGTTCAGGTCGCCATCGGTGTAGAACTCGGTTTTCCACTGATGGTTGGGGCCGAGCATTTCCAGCGCCGCGTAAGTGGTCACCAGTTTCATCGTCGAGGCCGGGTTGACCGACACGTCGGCGTTGAACACGGTCGGCGTGCCCGGGCCATCCAGCGGCACCATCACCAACGACAGGGCGCTGGGCTGCAATTTGCTCGCCTTGAGTGCTTTTTCAACGTTGGGAGTCAGGGAAGTATTGATGGTGGCAGCAGAAACAGGCAGGGCCAGCGGCAGAAGAAGGCCGGCGAGAAGCAGGGGACGCAACGATTTGATCATATGAAATAAAACCCTACAGTCGAGGGGAAAATAACGAGGACATGGATGAAAAAGCCCTCAGCGGTCATGAAAGTGTCGGCATTATGCCCCAAGGTGTTACAGCTTGTGCCTTGTCTGGGCCGGCCAATACGTTATTTTTTTACAGGCGGTCGGCTACAGGGGCCAGAGAGTCGGGCAATCGGCGGCTTAAACTGGTAAAGTGCCGGCCGTTAATACTTAAGAGGATTGTTCCAATGGCGACTAACCGTTCCCAGCGTCTGCGCAAAAAACTGTGCGTTGATGAATTTCAAGAGCTGGGTTTCGAACTGAACCTGGACTTCAAAGAAGACTTGTCCGAAGAAGCCATTGACGCTTTCCTCGAAGCCTTCATCAAAGAAGCCATGGAAGCCAATGGTCTGGGTTATGTTGGCGGCGACGACTTCGGTCTGGTTTGCCTGCAGAAGCGTGGCTCGGTCAACGAAGAGCAGCGTGCTGCCGTTGAAGCCTGGCTGAAAACCCGCTCCGAGCTGACCAAGTATGAAGTCAGCCCGTTGCTGGACGTTTGGTATCCGGAAAAGCCGATCAACGCGGCTAAGTGATACTGAAAAAAACGGCGACCTGAGGGTCGCCGTTTTTTTTCGTCTGGGGTTTGGGTGTTTAGGTTTCGGTTTGGGATTTGTGGTGAGTCTACCCCTCATCGGAACGCCGCCCGCCCAGCCCTCTCCCCCTGGAGAGGGGGCCGATTTGTGGGCTTCAAAGCCTGAGTTCAACTCGGTACCCCACGTCGGCGTATGTCTTCCAAACACCTCGGTCAGTCCCCTCTCCCTCCGGGAGAGGGCTAGGGTGAGGGGCTTTTGACCTTAAACTTTACGCCAATTCAAAATCAGTAAAGTCAAAACTCCCGCGACAATCCCCCAAAACGCCGAACCAATGGAAAACAACGTCAGCCCCGACGCCGTGACCATAAAGGTAATCAGCGCCGCTTCCCGTTCCTTCGCCTCGGTCATGGCAATGCTCAAACCATTGATGATCGAGCCAAACAGCGCCAGCGCGGCAATCGACAGCACCAGTTCCTTCGGCAGCGCGGCAAACAACGCCGCCAACGTTGCGCCGAACACCCCGGCAATCCCGTAGAAAATCCCGCACCAGACCGCAGCGGTGTAGCGCTTGTTGCGATCTTCATGGGCGTGCGGTCCGGTGCAGATTGCCGCGCTGATCGCTGCGAGGTTGATGCCGTGGGAGCCGAACGGCGCCAGCAACAGCGAAGCGATGCCGGTGGTGGTGATCAGTGGCGAGGCCGGGACGTTGTAGCCATCGGCGCGCAACACGGCGATGCCGGGCATGTTCTGCGAGGTCATGGCCACCACGAACAGCGGAATGCCGATGCTGATGGTCGCCGCCAGCGAGAAGTGCGGCGTGGTCCACACCGGCGTCGCCACTTCCAGATGAAAACCGCTGAAGTCGAGCAGACCCATAAAGCCTGACAGCGCGGTGCCGATCAGCAGCGCGGCGAGCACGGCATAACGCGGCGACAGGCGTTTGATCAGCAGATAAGTGAAGAACATCCCCAGCACCAGCCCGGTGCGGTGCTGCGCGGCGACGAAGATCTCACTGCCGATCTTGAACAGAATCCCTGCCAACAATGCCGCTGCCAAGGAGGCCGGGATCTTTTTTACCAGCCGCTCGAAGCTGCCGGTCAGCCCGCAGATCGTCACCAGCACTGCGCAGGTGATGTAGGCGCCAATGGCCTCGCCATAGCTGACACCGCCAAGACTGGTGATCAGCAACGCGGCGCCGGGCGTCGACCAGGCAATGGTGATCGGTGTGCGATAACGCAACGACAGGCCGATCGAGCACACCGCCATGCCGATCGAGATCGCCCAGATCCACGAAGAAATCTGCCCGCTGGTCAGACCTGCCGCTTGCCCGGCCTGGAACATCAGCACCAGCGAGCTGGTGTAACCGGTCATCATTGCGATGAAGCCAGCGACGATGGCCGAGGGCGAAGTGTCGGTCAGAGGGCGGAGTCGGGTGTGGGTGGCGTCGTTCATGACGGCGGTGTTCCTTATACCAATGAAGATCCCTTGTGGGCGAGCAGCGGATTCTGTGATCAAGCCTAAACTCAAACGTAACGGATCGTTGCAATACAGCCGAAGTCACAAACAGCCGTACAGTCGTGTTGCCACCTTCCATTG
>NZ_WXVV01000037.1 GCF_013433315.1 Pseudomonas crudilactis
AAAGGAGGAGGGTGAAATCTCCCACGGTCTGTACTGCGCTAACAGTCAGAATCGAGCCTTGTCCCTCCTCCTCCCTTCAAGTCCTACCATACAAGCGAGCCTGCTCGCGAAAGCGGTGTATCTGATACGCAAATCTCGCCTGACCCACCGCCTTCGCGAGCAGGCTCGCTCCCACAGGGGGTATGCGCATATCACTCGAGATGTGTGTCATCTCCGGGTTGATTTACATATGGATATCCGTATATTCGAATTTCCGTATGTATCGAGCCCGTCCCATGATCACCCCCACCGAAGTCTTCAAAAGCCTCGCTGACGAAACCCGCGTCCGCGCCATGCTGCTCATCGCCGATCAAGGTGAACTCTGCGTCTGCGAGTTGATGTGCGCACTCGGCGACAGCCAGCCGAAGATCAGCCGCCACCTCGCGCAACTGCGCAGCAATGGCTTGCTGCTCGATCGCCGTCAGGGCCAGTGGGTCTATTACCGGCTCAATCCGGAGCTGCCGGCGTGGGTGCGCGAAATCCTGCAAGTCACCTCCAAAGCCAATGCCGATTGGCTCAAGGACAACGCCGCCCGTTTGCAGAATATGGACGGTCGTCCTGTCCGTGAAACCGCGTGCTGCTGAGGAAGGAGAACCATGCGAATCCTGTTTATGTGCACGGCCAACAGCTGCCGCAGCATCCTCTCTGAAGCCATGTTCAATCATCTGGCGCCGCCAGGTTTCGAAGCGGTGAGTGCCGGCAGCTTTCCCAAAGGCCAGGTCTTGCCGCGCAGCCTGTTGACCCTGCAAAAGCATGGCATCGCCATTGATGGTTTGCACAGCAAGGGCAACCACGCCTTCGAAAGCAACCCGCCAGACATCGTCATCACCGTATGTGACAAAGCCGCTGGCGAGACCTGCCCGGTGTACTTCGGCCCGGCGCTGAAATCCCACTGGGGGCTGGAAGATCCGTCCGAAGTGAAGGGCGACGAAGCCACTGTCGACGCGGCTTTTCACGCCACCCTTATGCGCATCGGCCAACGCTGTCAGGCCTTCCTCGATCTGCCTTTCCACTCGCTCAGCCGCGATCAACTCAAGGCTGAGCTCGACCGCATCGGCACGCTTTAAGGAGGATTTATGTCAGAACTGCCCAACCTCGATCTCAATCTGTTCGATAACGCCAAACCGTCGCAAGCGGACGCGCACAAACCGCGCATCCTGCTGCTCTACGGCTCGACCCGCGAACGCTCGTTCAGCCGTTTGCTGGTAGAGGAGGCCGCGCGCCTGCTCGAACACTTCGGCGCCGAAACGCGCATCTTCAACCCGTCCGGTCTGCCACTGCCCGACGACGTCCCTGTCGACCATCCCAAGGTGCAGGAACTGCGCGATCTGGTGCTGTGGTCGGAAGGCCAGGTCTGGTGCTCACCCGAACGTCATGGCGCGATGTCTGCGGTGTTCAAGGCGCAGATCGACTGGGTCCCGCTGGAACTCGGCGCGGTGCGCCCGACCCAGGGCAAAACCCTGGCCGTGATGCAAGTCTGCGGCGGTTCGCAGTCGTTCAACGTGGTCAACCAGTTGCGCGTGTTGGGGCGCTGGATGCGCATGTTCACCATCCCTAATCAATCCTCGGTGCCGAAGGCCTACATGGAGTTCGACGACACCGGGCGGATGAAACCGTCGCCGTTCTATGATCGTGTGGTGGATGTGATGGAAGAACTGGTGAAGTTCACCGTGCTGCTGCGCGATCAACAGGCGCATCTGGTCGACCGCTACTCCGAGCGCAAGGAAAGTGCCGAGCAATTGATGGCGCGGGTGAATCAGCGTTCGATTTAAGGCTGTCCCTCGACAAGGGAGGGCGGACTCAACTCTGCGGCGGCTCGCGGGTGCTGCGTTGCGATGCTGGGCGCGGTTGCCCGTCGGTAATCGACAAGGTCGCACGCGGGCCGCCCTCAGCGCGGTTGACCAAAGTGATCCGCCCGCCCAACTGCGTGGCGATGGTGTTGATGATCTTGGCTGACACGACGTCTTCGCGAGCAAGCCTGCTCCAACGGGCTTTTCTGAAGTTGTCGAGTAACCGACGCCCTCAGGTTTAGCGCCTGCCTGCCGATGAAATCTGCACGATTTCAACGGATGCCGTTCATGAACAAGGTTGTTGCTGTACTGACGCTTACTGCCCTCGTTGCTGGCTGCAAAAGCAGCAGTTCTTCTACCCAGACCGCAGATCTCTCCAATCTGCGCTGCTTCGCTTACTGGGACGATAAATCCATTAGCTCGCTGGAAGTCAGCTACATCCGCGATCTGAGTCAGAGCGGCAACCTGCCGTGCACGATCATGCTGGGCGACCTATACGAGAAGGGGCGCGGTGTGCCCCAGGACATTTCCAAAGCCAAAGCCCTCTATCAATCCGTAGCCGATAAAGACCCCGACGCCTACGGCCAACTTGGGCGCATGGCCGAAGAGGGCATCGGCGGGCCGGTCAATGACATCGATGCACGGCAGTATTACCAGCGAGCTGTGAGCAAGCCCGAACAGCGGCGCAGTGAAGCCAAACTGGCCAAATACATGGAGGAAGGGCGAGGCGGCCCGCAGGATCTGCAAGGCGCATTGACGCATTACTTCAACGCCACGCAATACCTCGGCGATGCCTCTTGGCAAGGCATTGAACGCCTGCGCGGCAAAGGCTTGGCTCTGACGATCGAGCAGCAACAGCGCTACAACAAAATTTTTGTCAGCAGTGTGCAGAGCGGCCTCAGAAAACGCGTTGAAGTCATAGAGAAATCTCTGGAGAACAACGTCAACTCGACATCTGCGAGCAAATCGGTGCAAGTGCAACTGGAGTACACCCCCGGCGCCTTGGCACCGGTGGTTTCGATACGACAAAGCTCGGGCGATATCGCCCTTGATCAGAGAGTCATGCAAGCCTTTAGCGACTATCGCTTTCCCGGCGACCCGATCCTGCCACCAGGCCAGAAGAGCTATCAGGCGATCCCGGTTGTCAGGACGGACGGTAAGAGCCCGCTGCAGAGGTTCAACGAGAGCAGAAACAAGTAAGCCTCCACCCTGCCAAAATCATTTCCAAGCGTGCCATTCAAGGACGAATTCCGGATGAATCACATGAATAAGGCGGTTGCTTTTCTGGCCATCGCGATCCTCGTTGCAGGCTGCAAGTCCACTCCACCCAATCCTCAGGAAGAAAGCCTCACCGGCACCCGCTGCATGGTGTTCTCGAGTGTGAAAGACCTTTCCACTGAACACCTCGACTATGTTCGCGAAGCCAGCAGCAACGGCAACCTCAAGTGCAAGATTGCGCTTGGCGTGTTGTATGAGTTTGGTCGTGGCGGCTTATCACCAGATGTGCGCAAGGCCCGGGCCCTGTATGAGTCTGTCGCTGTCGTGGATGGCGCCGGGTATGAGCAGCTGGCGCGCATGGCCGATGAGGGCAGCGGTCAGGCGCCCGATGCTGTCGAAGCGCGACGGCTTTATCAATTGGCGCTCACGCATCGTCAGAGCATCTACAGCGAGTTCGCGCTGGCAAGGTTGATGGAAGAGGGTCGAGGCGGCCCACAGGATCTGTCCGGGGCGCTGACGCATTACCTCAATGCCACTCAGCACATCGATGACAAGGCATGGGCCGGTGTGCAGCGGGTCCGCGCCCAGGTGTTGACGCTGACCACCGAGCAGACACAGCGCTACAACGAAAAATGGTACGACGGCGTCGGCAACAGCCTCGCAGCAGCGATACACGATACCGAGTTGCTGTTGAACAGACAGATCAAACCCGGCTCCGCGAGCAAGCCCGTCACGCTGGAGGCGAAAGGCAAACCCGGTTCGCTGGTGCCGCACATCACCTTGGTCGAAAGCTCCGGCAACAACGACGTGGACCAAGCGGTGGTCAAGGCCCTCAGCGAATACCGCTACCCGGCGCAGCCGATTTTGAAGGCCGGGCAGGAGTCCTGGTCGTCAGAGTTTCCGGTCAAGGTCGGAGTAAACTGAACTGGCCGGGCCACTTGCCGGAACAGTCTCTCGCGTCCACTCTATGACCTGCCGACAAGGAGTGTCCGCCGACCCTCCGTCGTGACCACAGGGAGCTTGCAGCATGAGCGAAGACAACAAGGTAAAAGGCCCGGCGTCGTACTTCCCCTCCATCGAGAAAAAATACGGCCAGACCATCGATCACTGGCTGATCCTGCTCGCCGGCAACACCGACAAGAAACACATGGAACTGGTGGCGTGGCTCAAGGAAGAACACGGCATGGGCCACGGCCATGCCAACGCCTTGGTTGCGCATCATCTGGCGGGTAAAAAGTGAGGGCAGGGCAGCGATGAATTTCTCCCACCGGCCAGTGACGGCCGACGACGTCAACACCCTGTGCAGCTTTCCCCAGGGCGAACAAGAGCTGTTCTTCATGTTCCCGAAAGCCAACTTCCCGCTGACGGAAGAGCAGATGCACAGCGCGATCAGCCAGCGCTTCGACTCCACGGCTTTTCTGGCTAACGGCGAGTTCGTCGGCTTCGCCAACTTCTACCGCGCTGAGCACGATGGCATCTGCTGCATCGGCAATGTCATCGTCGCGCCCTACGCCCGAGGCCAGGGGGTTGCGCGATACATCGTCGAGACCATGACCGCAGTAGGTTTCGAAAAATACCAGGCCAAGGAAGTGCAACTGTCCTGCTTCAACGAAAACACCGCAGGCCTGCTGCTCTACCCAAAACTCGGCTTCGTCCCGTTCTCCATTGAAGAGCGCCCGGCGCCAAATGGTGGACGCACAGCGCTGATCAACATGACACGCCGCCGACCCTAATCATCCCCCAATCCTTGTGGGAGCCGGGCTTGCCCGCGATGACGCCAGCCCGGCCGCCGCGAACCTCAAGCCCAACACAAAACCTGTGGGAGCGAGCCTGCTCGCGAAGACACCAGCCCAGCCACAGCAAGTCTCGCGCCGACCACAAATCCCCTGTGGGAGCGAGCTTGCTCGCGAAGACGCCCACCCAATCACCCCATCAACCACTGACCGAAATAAACAGTAAAAACCACCACTGTTTAAACGAAGCCTCAAGTAACCACCAAAACCCTACAACGCCTTGCGCCGTTACCTACGACTAAGCCAGAATCCGCCGGCTTGTGCGTCTAGGTCGCGGGTTCTATCGTCTGTCGGTCGCTGAAAAACAGTGATCGGGTTTGGTAGCCCTGAGTTTTCGTAGATTGCATAAGCATCATGATTCGCAGTGTCTGTTCGACACGGCTTTTATGGTGGTCATGCACAGGGCGTCTTCGGGCGCGCCGGTTTTCTACGTCCCGGTCTACCAACCTGCGCATGGCCGCCACCCTCGTTTGGTAGCGAGAGTGATGGCTCCTTTTTTTGACGTAGGAGCTTCATCAATGATCAAACCAACACCCAACCCACCAGAAACCGACCCCACATCCCCCTACGAATCCCCCGATTCCAAGCGATTCCACGAAGCCGCCGAACGCGCCCTCGACCACTACCTCAAACCCGCCAGCCAAATCATGGCCAGCACCCAGCAACCCGAACGCATGTACCTCGCCAACCCGAAGTACAACAGCGAATCCCTGCTCGCCAACGCCAGCGAAACCCTCGGCTCCGCCAGCGAAATGCTCCTCAACTTCGCCGCCATGCTCGACACCCCGCACCGCAAAACCGCACTGGGCATCGCCCAAGTCGTGATGCTCGGTGAAATCGCCGTCAACCAAGCGCTGGATAACGTCGAAATCGCCAGCTAACCCCCGCCCCGACGAGGGGAAACCCTCGTCGAACCCCGCTGTCACACCCTGGCTGGCACACGGCCACGGCTTGCGCCCCCCAGCCTCGGCTGTCAACCTTCGGGCCGTTCTCAAGGATCAGAACCAGGAATCACGGATGAGTGGCTACGTACCCAACCCCCCGAAAAACCACCGCTACGAAGAAGCCAAACCCGTCGATATTCACGCCCAGCGTTGGGCGGAATATGAGAAACACGGGAAAGAACCTGCGCGCGAACCTGAGAAAATCGGGATCGCGTTGAGGATTGGGGTTTTCTTTGATGGCACTGGGAATAATGCGAATAACACGGCGGCTGGATTGCTGTGTGGGGCGCAGCATCCGATTGCGCCGGAAGATATTCCTGCTAGTTGTCAGCCCTATATGAGGGATCCGGACAGCAGCTACGCCAATAGCACCACTAATGTTCAGAAATTGAGCGAACTGTACTTCGCACCTCAAAGGGCCGAAGGGGATAGTTCGCAGAAGCAAGCGTTCCGGATGATTTACATCGAGGGAATAGGAACTGAGTCAGGCAAAAAGGACAGTACGTTAGGTGGTGGTACTGGCCGAGGCGAAACAGGCGTGGCGGGCCGTGTTCAGTTGTCGTTCGCAGAGATCAAAACGCGTATCAAGGACGTGTTGGACAACAATCCCAATAGTGAAATTACGTCCCTGACCTTTGATGCGTTCGGCTTCAGTCGTGGTGCTGCTGCAGCAAGACACTTTGCCAACGAGGTCGTACGTGGAAAGCAGGGGCCACTCGGGGAAGTGTTGCGCAGCAACGCCAATGCCCTCAGCCGGACCTTCATCGAAGAGTACAAAAGCAGCATCAACATGGGTTTTATTGGCCTTTTTGATACGGTGCCATCCATTGCTGGCTGGTCGAATCTGGGGGATATCAAAAGTCCCATCGCAACAGGAATCAAACTTTACCTCGACCGCCGCTTCTTCACTGATGTCGTGCAGTTATCCGCGCGTGACGAATATCGGGCCAACTTCGCTCTGAGCCGCGTTAAAGCGGATCACTTGGAAATAACTCTGCCCGGGGTTCATTCCGACATCGGCGGTGGCTACCGCGATGAGGTCGAAGAGTGCGTGCTCGTCAGTCCGATGCAAACGCTTGAAGTGTCGCAATTTACCGATGTCTCCACTACGTCGATCTACCGTGATGCCGTGACGGTGAAGGGGCAGTGGCTCGCAAAAGGATGGCCAGCAGAGATGCTGGAGATCGTTACGCCTGAAGCGCTTCTACTGCCAGTTGATCTGCAGGATCGGCTTAGCCCACGCATGAAGCGCGTATATGCCGCAGTGCAACTGAAACGTCCTGTGAGTGGCTTGCTCTCCAGGGTATATCTACGAGTGATGCACCGATTGGCAAAAGAGAAGGGCGTTCGGTTTCAAGACATTCCCGATACGCCTGAGTTGGCAGTGCCCGCAGAGCTTCAAGCGCTGTGTGATCGATTTCTGGCGGGTAGTTACGACACCTCAATCCAAGAAGACCAATTGCTGAAGCTGAAGTACATGCACATGTCTGCAAATTGGAACCATCCTCTCGGGCGCAGAGATGGCAGTGGCGTCCGTGCCGTTTACATCAATGCCCCGACGCCGGACTCGATACGCGTACAACACCCTCATGTAGCTGACTGGAAACTTTGGTGATGAAAGTATTTTTTACCCTGCTATGCGCGCTGTTCATTACTGGGTGCCAGTCCGCGGATCCACTTTCAGCAAAAAATGACCCGAAATCCGAGTGGTGGGAGTTGGCGTTTACCGAGCCGGACTACATGAAGGTCTGGGTAGAGAACAGTTCTGTTCAAGACATTAACGGCAGGATTTTCTACAAAACCGGCGGCGGCACCGCTGCGGGGGGAGAGCCTGAAGATGGAACGGAGTCCGCCCGAGGTTGGACAGGTGGGGTAGGCGGCAGCGGAAGGAGAGTGGTGGGCGCAGATTTGCCTGTCCGCATCTGGGTCCGTTGGCAATCGATTGTCGAACAGAAAACGTGGCAGGCATGGGTAGAAATCCCAGAGGAAGCTAGGCAGTTGATGGTGGCGTCCGTCAATCAACGTTGCCCGCAGACGCCTGGTCAGGAAGCGAGATTTATGGCGTCGGTTTATTTAGGGTTGGCCCCCGGTGGTGTTGTGCAGGTTTGGGTAAGAGACTCTTGCCACCACCCGGTCAAAGTCGCTCGAGCGCAGGCAGAAATTGAGCCGCTAGGGCCGAGCCAAGGTAAGAACGAAGGGCGTTACGCTTATCCTGTGAGTGAAAAGGCAAAGCAGTACATTGAGAAGTACGGTATCCCTTACGGTAGTTGGTGAGCAGCGTGCTTCTGACCTCCAATCTCACCCTGGATGAAGCGCCTCACGAGGCTGTTCTCGTACGTCACCTGAACGTCGCAACACATTTGGTTGGCGCTAGTCGGATCATGGAAATTCATTTTGAGAATTGTAAACACTACACGCTTCGATGATGTCGACCACGACGCGGGATATGAGTACCGTGGTTTCAACTACGTGATTCGGAATGAAATGGATGAGTTTCACGTCAGAATTTACGATAGTGATCTTGGCAAGGTAACGGTAGTACGTCCGACCTCTATGTATGAAAACTGCAACCTCAGAATTCTTGTAGGCTTTTTACAATCCAAACTTGGTGCATCCTCGATATCCGTCTATAAGATGGAGGTAGGGGCTTATGAACAGATAGATCTCAATGGGTGATATTCAAAAAATAAATCTGTCCCGGTTTTCTGCCTGGCCAATCATTCCTGCGGAACGTGTGCACGAATGGCAGTGAATCACGCGCACGTTGTGCTAAATTCGGTCGATCTAACTCTTTGGAACCAGAAACGCGCACAGGCGCAGTACCGGAGCGATGTGAGCAAAGTTGTATCAATGGAGAGGCAGATTGCACGAGGTCTTTATCAGCAATGATGCTGAAGTTGAAATTGAAGAGCTGCTCGCACTGCTCAAGGCCCACTGTATTGTGGTTCTGAATGCCGTCATGCGGACTCAAGCAAGGGATATCAGAAAGGTAGCCAATGCAGCAATCAAGGATTATCGAGGTGAAGGCCCACATGTCCATCTGTTCGAATTCGATGTTCCTATCGACACCGAACGATGGAGCATGCCGACCTTCACCCACTCCACACGCAATCAGCTAGACATCACGCAGACACACCGCATCGTCGACAGAGCTACCCGAGCGTGGGTAGATCGAGGTATGGCGAATCACTTCCTCTATACCAATTGCGCAGAAGTTCAAAGCAAAAAGAGCAAAAAGGGAACTGAGCAAAAAGGGGGCTGATTTATTTCTCAGAAAATAAATCAGTCCCCTTTTTTATATAATATCTGGTAAGGATTCAACCGATTAAGGAGAAAAAGGAGACCCAGTTTAATAGCGCTCTATCCTTGGTTTAAGTCTATTGTTTATCGCGATTTGTGCGTTAGGTATGTTCTGATGTAAAGATCGATCAGTTTGCTTAGTTGTTTATTTGCTTCGTCGTGCTTTTGTAAGCTTCTCATTTTTGAAAGATGGCGCTCTAGAAATTTATGTGAAATTTTTATTATTATTTTGTTGTGATTGTCATAGATTTCTTTCGCCCATTGTAGCTCTCTGTGTTTTTCGAGGTTGTCGTTGAAATCTCGATTGATGATGAATGCTAATCGCCCGTAGTCTTTGTAAAGATAGCCGTTAACTTGGCGATAGTCCGATGATGTCAAATCTCGATAGTTTTTGACTTCGAAGATGACCTGCCGTGTTTGATAATCTGTAAGGATTCGAGACCAAACTCCTGAGTCAGCGAGATTGGTGGCGATAATATCCCTTTGCTGAAGTCCATTTTTATTGGCGTGCAATTCGATATTTGCAAGGTTTGTTGCGAAAAGTATTTTAATTGCCTTTAAAGACCATGCCTCAAAGTCGACAGCTCCGGCTTTTCCTTCAGGTATCTCGCTCAAATCTTTGAGTAGTGATCCAATTCGTTGTTTGCGCTGTTCTTCCGAAACAGAGCTAACTTCTATGTCGTACTCGTCATGAATGTCTTCGGCTGCATTGCTGTCAATATCAAATTCTTGGATGCTTAGTGCTAGCCAGTAGCAAGGGTGAATTAATATCTTAGAACTTTCTGAAAAATCTTTTTCAGGTTCTTTTCCGTCATGGCAAAATACGTACGAAGACGACTGTGTGTTGTAAAGTCCTAAAAACCCAATGCTGTAGAGACGCTGGATAACTTGAATGGGCCCTTCAAGGAGAAGGATATCCTGTTGCTTTATTTTGCTTTCAAGTACTGGGGATGCCATTGCAGTTGTGATTAATTTTGCGGTCTCTAAGACTTGGTAGTCTGGTTTCTTGTTTGAGAATAGCGATGTGAACACGTCCAGGGCTGGAAATACTGTCTCGTACTCCTTGAGCAAGTCATTTAGTCTGTTTTGTGAGATTGTATTTGCTGTTGCATTTATATCGTCGATTATAATTTTATCTCGATCTTGAACAAAAGCACGCAGGAAGGCGTCATTGAGCAAAACAAGTATGTCTCTAGGCCGATATAGAGTGAGTTTTAGTGCTTCACGGAAGCCAGTGCTGGACTGGAGGCTGTTTGCTGTATAGGCATTCCATAGTCGGGTGTTATTCTCTATCTTTGAATCAAAAGCTGATCGAATTCGATTGCAGACCAAGTTGAATAGATTGTACTCGTCCCAGTGTAGTCTGAGTACTTGTCCTTCAATATTTCTTGTAAAGTCTGGGTCCATTTTAGATATGGCGCGGTGTATGTTGTCTCGGACGAATGCGAAGGCTATTACTCGTTCTTTGAAGGTCTGTTTTATATCGATAACTGATTGAATGAAACCGTCTACAATAGCGACGCCTACATCATCTGGCGTGTAACCTTCATCTAATCTATCGGCAAAAATAACAAACTGAAATTTATTTCTTTCTAGCGCTTCGAGAATTGCGTCTTCCAATTCATCAAGTTCGAAGCCATCTGAGAGCTCTGATATTCGACGAGCCGGAGACTGGTCCTTTGTGTTTTCCAGTATGCTGAGTAGTTTTTTTCTTATTTTTCCACTGATGTTTTGCCGCTTTGCACCCCAGATGCTGAGGTGCTTTAATGCAGTAGGGTCCGTCAAGTTACCTTGCAGTTTATAGTGATCGCTTATCTCGGAAATGATCTCCATGTAGATTGCATAACGCCAGGCAAGTTTGCTTCCTGCCTTAATGTGTAGGTAGTTCTCGCCAAACAGTGAGACAATATCTCTTAATCCAATTATTTGCTCTTCTACTGGCGTTATGGTGATTGTGTGTGTTTTTGGTTTGCTGTGCCAGTGTTTAGAAAGCATGTAAACTAATGCGCTCTTTCCTGTCCCGCGGCGCCCAACTATAACGCATCTGTCGTTAGACTCTAATAAAGATTTGTAGTCCGTAGTCGGCCAGAAGGAGGTTTCGAGCATCTTTGCATCATGCTCTGCTCGGATGTCACCAAGTATATTTCCTTTCATTCTCTATTCCTTGCTGTTTTTTTTCTTAAGTGAGAGAGCTTATGCTGCCTTGGTGAATGCGATTTTTATAAGTGTCTAGTTTTCATGTTGTAGGTAAGGTTCGGAGTTGAGTTGTTTTTCAATCGAATTGATTTTTTCTATCAAGAATTCCCCAAACTCCTTTGTGATTTTGACCTTGTCACTTCCCATGTTAATGGTTCCTAAGCTAAAGCCGCCGGCATTGGTGATGGCTGTGTTTGGATGGATTTGTCTAAATTCGTCAAGTAGATCCTGCCGTTTTAAATCGTGTATCCACCACGACCCTCCAAATTTCGGTGAGTGATTACGCCCTTCCAGATACCAAGGCCATCTTTGGACCCAAGGTTCTATTTTTACTTGTGCATCAGCGACATATTGTAGGCCGCCGGTTATTCGGAAGTATGATAATATTGATCCCGCGCCTACAGCAGTAGTGATTATTATGTCGCCTTTTCTCAAGCCTTTTGGTTTTTTCTTAGAAAAGTGTAAGTTCTGGTGCAATCCTGAAAAGTCTTGTTGGTCATTAAGTGTTACAGGTCTTTCACTGTGACCGATCGGTTTAAGAAAATATTGGGTGGTTGTGTTGTTCGCGCTTGTATCGCTATAAATGCTTTTGAGAATATCGCACGATATATCTGGAAGGGTGACCCATTCAGGGTTGAGTTTTTTGTATTGCTCTGAAAACATGCACGCCTTCAGTAATTGGTGTAAGGTAAGCTCTTTGTATTCAATGTGGTGGAATAGTTCTGTGGCAGTCTTGTTGATGATGGTTTCATCTTTCGTAAGGAACCCCCACTCGTGATTGCTTACTAGTCCATTGTTGGTGAAGTTTGCTGATGTTAAAATCATTGTTTTTTGGCTTTTTGATAAATAAATCTTGCCGTGTAATTTGTTGCTGATGTGGATGTTTAATTTTATTTTAGGATGGTTTTGTGAAAAAAAATTATAGAAGGCTATGATTTGATATGGTTTCGTTAGCTGTTCTTCGCTATAAGGTCTTAGCGTTGTAATAAGTTCGATGGTGTTAAGGTTTGAGAAATTAAAATTTTTCAGGAACTCCGACATGTTGGAGGCTAAAAAAGGAGAAGCAATAATAAAGTGATCTTTACACTCTTCTAATAGCTTTTTGGTGTGGCTCATGTGATTGTTATTGCTATCAAAGTTGGAGATCAGCATTTCGTTGGGCCTGAGTTTTTCTCAAGGCTTCGCTTTTTGGGGTGATTGTCAAATTGTTTTTTTGTCAAGGTAAGTGCTCCTTCTCAGTCTTACCGTTTGCTTAAGGCACAAGTAAAAGGACTGCTTTTTAGGCTTGTTCAGCGCTAACTGCGAAAGATGAGTTCGCCAATTTAGCTCCATTTACCAGTACATGTACTAGGTGCTGCCCAAAATAGTGTTTTCGCGTCGTAAAATCCCTAATCACCTGGCGCCTCCCCACAACCTCACTCCCATACCCCGCCAACACCACCATCTTCAACTTAAAAACCTTAGCCGAAATCCCACCATTCGCCTTCACATAGTCAATCGCATAATCAATCACCAACCGCTGCTCATGCGCCACGGTCGACTTCACCACAAACGACAACGTAATCGCTTCCCCCAACCTAACCACCGCCGGTTCAACCCGCACATCCAACAACTCAACCTCAGCCTTCGCCCCTGCACCAATCACCGTCAGCGCCCTTAAATCCCCCTGCTTGATCAAACTCCTCAAAGCATGCGTAGCAATCCAGCCCGTATGCTTGTTCTCCAACGACCAACCTTCAATCGTGTCCAACACCCACTCCGGATGCACCTTCGTCACATCATTCAAATGATTCGCCACGGACTTGCGCACGTACAAACTCTCATCCGCCTTCAACCGATCCAGTATCCCGGCGGCCAACTGCGGATCGGCCTGAACCGCGTCCAACCGAAACGACCAAGGCAGGCGAGGGCGGCTGCCTTCGCTGGCGAGGCGTCGGACGTGGTGGTTTTCGTCTCGGGTCCAGTCGTGCATCAATTCCAGCGAGCGCTCGAGGTCGCTGCGCAGAAAGTGGCGGATGGCGAATTCGGAGGAGCCGAAGGTGGTGAAGTACTTCAGGGCGTCCATCGAGGTGTCGAACGCATGTCCGCCGTAGATGGCGACGTAGTGCGGCAAACACATGCTGACGAAGCCGCTGTTCAGCCTTGGTGCGAGTTCGAAAAGCACTTCGAGGGAATCTTCGTAGTCCAGCGGCAGCACGGCGTGCAGGCTTTCGCTGACACGGGCCATGCGTTGCATCACTGATAATTCAGCGAGTCCGTCCTGGGCGTGTTTGAGAAACGCCTTGGCCTTGAACGCCGGGTACACGGCGCTCATTTCGCTGGCGATGTGTTGCAAGCGCTCGGCGTTGAAGATTTCCTTTAACGCCGGGGCGGCGGTGTCGGTGGTGCTCATGGTCAGGTCATCGGGGTGCTGACGAACGCTTCGAGGGTTTCGGCGTAGGCGGTGTATTGGGCGATGTGAGGGTAGCGGCGGGTGTCGATCTGGTCGGGGACGACGAGGTCGGTGAAGCTCCAGGCGACGGCGAGGCTGATGCCGGCCTGGGTGAGGGTGCCGTCGGTGGGCAGGCCGGTTTTTTCCAGTTCTTGCTCGAGGGCGGTGAACGCGGCGGCGAGTTGGCCTTCGACGCGTTCGACCCACGGTTGGTATTGAATGTCGGCCGGGCGCAGGTTGCGTTCGTAGTAGAGCTGCACGGCTTTTTCGCAGGCGGCGAGGCTGAGGCCGATCAGGCGCAGGGCGTGGGCGCGTTGTTTCAGGTCGGTCGGCAGCAGGCTTTTGCCGGAGCTGGCTTCGAGGTAGTCGAGGATGAGGGTCGAGTCCATCAGGACCACGCCGTCGTCGAGGATCAGCGTGGGCGCTTTGACCACCGGGTTGATCTGCTGGAATTGCTCGAAGTGGCGGAACACCGAGACCGACTCGTGTTCGAGGTCGATGCCTAGGCGTTTGGCGGAGATCGCCACGCGGCGCACGTAAGGGGAGTCCAGCATGCCGATCAGTTTCATGACGCGTTCCTTCAAGTCAAACCGGTGGGAAGGCATAACCTAGCTGACGTTGAGGCAATTGTCAGTCGTCGAAGCCGGGTTGTTCGTGAATCTCATCAACATTCAGTTCCAGCCGATACGCCACCGCCACAAACAACGCCTGACACAAACACAACGTTGCACTCAGCGAACGAAAGGCGAGGGCGCTGCCTTCGTTTATCAGCAATACGCTGTCGGCGAGTTTTGCCAGTGGCGAGAGGTGGCTGTCGGTGAGGATCAAGGTGTTGGCCTGCTGCTGTCGGGCGAAGCGCAGGCAGTGCTGGGTTTCCTTGGCGTAGGGCACGAAGCTGATGGCGATGACCAGATCGTTCGCGCGCACGCTGCGCATTTGTTCTCGATAGCTACCGCCTAGCCCGGACACCAGGTGAATTTTTTTCTGAGTGTGTTGCAAGTTGTAAACGAGGTAGTCGGCGACGGCGAAGGAGCGGCGCACGCCGACGACATAAATGTTGTCGGCATTGACGATCAGGTCCACGGCTTTTTCAAACGCGGCGTCGTCGAGTTCACGGCCCAGGCGTTCGATACCGGAGCGCGTAGCGTCGATGCATTCGCGGGCGAGGTCGCCGGCGCTGGCTTGCTGCGACTGGTTGGCGATCATGCTGCGGATGCGTTGCTGGTAGTTTTGCACCGGCGAGGCTTTGTGCGTGTAGGCACTGCGGAACAGCGCCTGCATTTCGCTGAAGCCGCTGAAACCGAAGCGTTGCGAGAAGCGCACGATGGCGGACGGGTGCACTTCGCACTCGCGGGAGATGTCGCTGATGCGGTCGACCATGATCCGGTCGCTCTGTTGGCTGATGTAGCTGGCGATGCGTTTGAGCTGGCGCGGCAGGGCGTCGTATTCGTCGGTGATCTGTTGCAGCAGGCGCTCGGCATTGATCGGGGGGCTGGCGAGTGAAACCTCGTCGGTGGCCGGCAGATCGGGGCGGGGCATAAGTCATCCTTCAGGCTGTTTGATCACACGGTGGGCCTGATAGTAGGGGGGCTTTTGCGGTTCTGCTTTGCTGAAACGATGCAGTGCGTGGTAAAAAATTGCGTCTGGACGCTGGGTGGTTAGCCGTTTGTCTTCTATATACAGCCGCTCGACTGAATTTCTTGCTATAAACGCACTCCGATGGCCGTGTGAACGCTGTGTCAGAGCAGTTTCCGGACGTTGTCGGACAAATTCCCTGTATTTACAGTTGCTGAGGCCTCATTCGGGCCTTAGACTGCCGCCCCTCGTAAATTGAGTGCCGGGTGGCATTTGCAATAAACGATGCCTTTTCGCCGACCGCACGCGGTTCGCCGAAACGCTCCCTAATTCGCCTTAATGCACGTTTTTTTATAGAGATATCAATGACAAAGGACAAGTTGCTGGCCATGCCGGCAGATGACTACATGAATGCAGAGCAGCACGCTTTCTTCACTGAGCTGTTGCAGAACATGAAAGTCGAAACCCACGAGCGCATTGAGCAAAATCGTATCGCCATCGAAAGCCTGGACACCCCGGCTGACCCGGCGGACGCGGCTTCGGTTGAAGAAGAGCGCACTTGGCTGGTGAACGCGATCGATCGCGATCAGCGCATGCTGCCGCAACTGGAACAAGCCCTCGAGCGCATCAAGGAAGACAGCTTTGGCTGGTGCGACGACAGCGGCGAGGCCATTGGCCTGAAGCGTCTGCTGATCAGCCCGACCACCAAGTACTGCATCGAAGCTCAAGAGCGTCACGAGCAGATCGACAAGCACCAGCGTCAGGCCTGATTTTTTCGGCGCTGTGATCGCGGGCAAGTCCGCCCCACCAGGTTCAACACCGAACCAGTGGGAGCCGGGCTTGCCCGCGAAGCTTTTTATCGTCCGCAATATTTCCGCGCGATTTCATTGACCTGCCACAGACCCCGCGACTAACGGACCATGGATAATGGCGTTGTAGTGGCGTTTAATGCAGTCACAACAATGAGAACAAGCGTGGGGTGTTGATATGACGAGAGATGGATCTCTGGTTGGGTCTCTGCCTGCACCAGTGCTTTTGCCGAAAAACCGCTGGATCGCTCCGACCCTGCAAAGCATCGCCCTGATGCTGTTGCTGGCCGGCATGACGCTGGGTGGATGGTCGCTGTACATCGGCATGCCACTGGCGGTGCTGATTGTCTGGCTGCCGCGCCTGCGCTCCCGCGCCATCCCCGATACTCAGCCTGCCGACGCTGGCAGCGCCATGTCAGAACTGACCCGCGACCTTTCCTACACCACCAGCCATAACGCTTTGTCGGCGGCGGGCGTGGCGTTTTCGGTCAAGGAACTGGCGAGCAAACTCGAATCGCAACTCGATGCGGCGGCGCGGATCGTCAGCAACGCTGAGGTAATGATCGCAACCGAACACGCCACTTCACAACTCAGCCGTGCCGCGCTTGAAGCTGCGAGTCAGGCACATCACAGCAGCGCAGCGGGGCGCACGGAACTGGTGGATTCGATCGCGCGCATGCATCAGCTCAGTCAGCGCGCCAATGCCAGCCGTGAATTGATCGAAGCCTTGAGTGTGCGCAGCGATGATATTCAGCGTGTGACGCTGGTGATTCAGTCGATTGCCAGCCAGACCAATCTGCTCGCATTGAACGCGGCGATCGAAGCGGCGCGGGCCGGTGAGCATGGCCGCGGTTTTGCCGTGGTGGCGGACGAGGTTCGCGGGTTGGCGGCGCGCACGGCGTCGGCAACCGGTGAGGTCGGTGAGATGGTCGCGGACATTCAGCAGCGCACGGCGCAGGTGGTAGAGCAGATTCGCGAGTTGTCGAGTGATTTGCAGACCGGTGTCGAGCAGGTCGAACACACCGGTCAGCATCTGGAGAACATCGCGCGACTGGCCGCCGGAGTGGAAACTCAGGTCGGTGAAATCGCCCAGGGCGCGGAAACCAATCGCGAACAACTCGATAGCCTGTTCAAGGCCATCGAACAGATGCGCAGCGACCTGGCGATCAGCGATCAACAGACCCGCCGCCTCGCTGAAGCGGCGGTGCAGATGGAAGGGCAGGCGGAAACCATCAGCGAGCGTCTGGCCGAGGTCGGTCTGGATGACTATCACCAGCGCATCTACGATCTGGCCCGCGAAGGGGCGAGCCAGATTGCCGCGCGGTTCGAGGCGGATGTCGAGCAGGGGCGGATCAGCCTTGAGGACTTGTTCGACCGTCAGTATCAGCCGATCCCGAATACCCATCCGGCGAAGTTTCAAACCCGTTTTGACCGCTACACCGATCAGGTGCTGCCGGCGATTCAGGAGCCATTGTTACCGCGTCACGAAGGGTTGGTGTTCGCCATCGCCTGCACGCAGCAGGGTTATGTGCCGACGCACAATCAATTGTTCAGTCAGCCGTTGACCGGCGATGCGCAGGTCGACGCGGTGAACAATCGCACCAAACGCAAGTTCGCGGATCGCACCGGTATTCGCTGCGGCAGCCATCAGCAACCGGTGTTGTTGCAGACCTACACCCGCGACACCGGTGAGCTGATGCATGATCTGTCGGTGCCGATCATGATCAAGGGCCGGCACTGGGGGGGATTGCGTCTGGGCTATAAGCCGGAAAATCCGCGTTGAGGGATTGTTACTTCTGATGCAATGAATCTGTGCACGGAGCTTGCTGTTTCCGCCTGCAAGAAACCATTAATCTGACCGCTTAGTTAGGTTGCTAATGATTTTTGGAGGGCTGCATGCAGTGCAGAGTTGATGTCGCCGTGATGATCGGCAGTGGCGTGCCTGCCGGTTTGCGCGCAATGGGTCGAAGCGTCTGCTGGGTAGTATTGCTCAATGGCGAGCGTCGCGGCACCGCGTTTGCCAGCCGCGATGAGGCCGAGGAGTGCAAGGCTGCCTGGCTCGCACAGTTGCACGCCGAGCCGGGTGACAGCCTGCACTGATCAGGATTACTTGCCGCGATGCAGGCGCACATTCAGTTCATCGACCATCACCGCTTCTTCACCGTCGGCCCTCAACCATTCCTTGAGCAATTGCGCCTGTTGCGGCGACCAGAAGTCGGCGTCGATCAGTTTGGTCTCGGGGGCCAGTGGATGCGCTTCGATGAAATCGTCAATTGCGTTACCTTCTGAAGGCAGTCCCAGTTGATCGAACAGGGTTTTCAGATCGTATGCTGGCAGTTCCATCGTCTACTCCTTCGGTGGGCGCCGGTATGGCGCGGTCGATCTCTCTCTTTATCTGAGGCAGCCATTCGCCAGGAGTTCGATCTTCGACTCAAGTGAGCGGGCAAGGGCGCAGGCCTCGTTGTGATCTTCGCGGAAACCTCTTACGCGTCCGGTCGATGTTTCCTTTATGTGAAAGAACGCGTTGCCGGCGGGCACGACCTGAAAACGTGGGCAATGGCCGTTGAAGTCAGTGGCACTCAGTATCAGTGGTGATTTGATCCGGTCGTCAGCAGTCATGGCAAAGTGAGTCAGAGTGCACATATGAAGTCCTTTTCATCAGTCGGCCGGGATTTAAAGGCCGTTGCGGGTAGTCGTAATGAGCATCGCTGCTCTAGAATCGCCAGTACCTGTTGACGACAGGGCTTATCTAAAGCAATTTTTCGCTTGCGATATGTCGGAAAAGTGCTTTTTTTCGTGAGAATTTTCCCTAAAGTTCGTAGTCAGACTGCTCTCGCCGCTAACGAAGATTTTTCCTTCAAGCTTTGGCGACATCGGGATGAGTTTCGCGAGTGACAATCCAGTAGTCTTGGCAACCTCGCGTTGAATGAGCACTCTGCTCGATTCGGGCTTTATTGATTTATTTGCAGTGACATCGGCCTGGCCGTTTATTTGCCGTGCGCGTTTTCCGCGTGCGGTTTTTTCAGATGTGGGGATGTTTCTTTGGCAGTCAGTAATCTCGATATGCATGCTTTGTTCGTGTTGGGTGATTTGCGTGCAAAGCTGGTCAAGCTGTTTCAGTCGCGTTTTGTTTACATCACCGAGCAAAACGCCGAAGGCATTTACGTGGCCGAGATCGACACCGAAAGCGCATTGGTGGTCGATGACAAACCAGGGCTCAAGCTCAAGGTCGGCGACCATTTCAGTGCATCGGTCTTGCCCAGCCGTGAAGGTGGCAAGATGGATATCCGTTTTCGCGAAATCAAACTGACGGTCTATGGACTGGGCGATTACGCCTTTGTCGACACCGCCGACGGGCACGCGATCCTGTTCAAGGAAGGCCACAGCGTGGTGACCGTGTTCGCCGCCCATCAGCAATTGCAGGAAGGCCTGACCAAAACGCTGAAAGCCGTCACCGCCAAAGCCGCCAAGTGGCGCAAGGGTGAACTGGTGACCTTCAAGGCCAGCGAGTGAGCCGCGCGGATTTCCATGCGCAGAACCTCGACACTGCACGCGAGGAGGCTCGGCGTTTATTCGCCGCCAAGGCTGGACTGCAAGGCGCCTGGCTGAATTGGCTGGCTGCGCAGATCTATCAGTTGCGTCCCGCAGAATACGCCAGCATGGTCAGACGCGAGCTGCAAAGCCTGCAGGAAAAGTCTGATTCATAACCTCGTCCGCAGCATGACCCGGAAAAAGCAGGAACCTCGGCTACAGTCAGTTGACTGAGTATTCAGAGGCTTGCGGTCTTATGTCAGGCCATCCTGCCATTGCTGTGAACAGCACGAGGTGCAATGCATGAACGGATTTCGACGGTTATTGGCCGCCAGCGTGGCCACGTTTGGTTTGCTGGCTTCAGCGCCATCGGTGATGGCCGCCCAGGCGCCGATCCATTTTGCCGACCTGAACTGGGAAAGCGGCAGCCTGATTACTGATGTGTTGCGGATCATCGTCGAGAAGGGCTACGACTTGCCAACCGACACCTTGCCTGGCACCACCATCACGCTGGAAACCGCATTGGCCAACAATGATATTCAGGTCATTGGCGAAGAGTGGGCCGGGCGCAGTCCGGTATGGGTCAAGGCTGAGGCCGAAGGAAAGGTCGTCAGCCTCGGTGACACGGTCAAGGGCGCTACCGAAGGCTGGTGGGTGCCGGAGTACGTGATCAAGGGCGACCCGGCCAAAGGCATCAAGCCGCTGGCGCCGGACCTGCGCAGTGTCAGTGATCTCAAGAAGTACAAGGACGTGTTCAAGGATGCAGAAAATCCGAGCAAGGGGCGGTTTCTCAACAGCCCGATCGGCTGGACGTCGGAAGTGGTCAATAAGCAGAAGTTGACGGCTTATGGTCTGCAGGACGATTACACCAACTTCCGCAGTGGTTCGGGAGCGGCACTGGATGCCGAGATCAGCTCTTCGATTCGTCGTGGCAAACCTGTGCTGTTTTACTACTGGTCGCCGACGCCGCTGCTGGGCAAATTCAAATTGGTGCAACTGGAAGAGCCGCCGTTTGACGCCGAAGCGTGGAAGACGCTGACCGATGCCGATAATCCCAATCCGAAACCGACCCGGTCGCTGGCGTCGAAGCTGTCGATTGGTGTGTCGACGCCGTTTCAGAAGCAGTATCCGCAGATCGCCGATTTCTTCAGCAAGGTGGATTTCCCGATTGAGCCATTGAACAAGGCATTGGCGGAAATGAGTGAGAAGCACACGGCGCCACGGGAGGCGGCGGTGGCCTTCATGAAGGCGCACCCGGACGTGTGGCAGGCCTGGTTGCCGAAGGATGTGGCGGAGAAGGTTTCGGCTGATCTGAAATAGGGGTTGATGCGGTTGGCCTCATCGCGAGCAGGCTCACTCCCACAATGGATATGTGTCGTTCACAACACTGTGGGAGCGAGCTTGCTCGCGAAGCTCTTAAAATTTCGTCATCACCGCCAATTCGAAGGTACGTGGTGTTCCGAGGTAATACGCCGGCGAAACATGCGCAAACTCGGCATACACCTCATTGGTCAGGTTACGCACGCGCCCGGTGACGGTGGTGTGCGAATCGACCTTGTAGCTGAGGAAGCTGCCAAACAAGGTGTACGACGGCACGGTCATGGTGTTGGCCGTGTCCGCATACACCGACGCCACATATCGCGCATCTACTCCACCTTGCCACTGCGGCGAAAAATCATAAGTCAGCCACAGATTGCCAACGCGATCCGGCACGTTGGTCGGCGTGTTGCCTTTGCGTGACACCACCACGCCGGCAGCATTCTTTTCGGTGAAGTCATCGTACTGCGCATCGACCCAGGCGAAGTTGCCCTCGGCCAACAACTTGTCGGTGATCCGCAGCGAGCTGGCGATTTCTACGCCTTTCGATGTCTGCTGGCCGACCGGAATGCTGCTGGTCGGGTCCAGCGGATCGGTCACGGCGAAGTCCTTTCGCTCAATGGTATAGGCCGCAATCGTCGCCGAGCCGCGCCCGTTCAGATAATCAAATTTGCTGCCGATTTCCCATTGCTTGCCGGTAGAGACGTCGAAGTCCTGCGTACCATTCGGTTGCTCGGCGGCGGTGCTGTATTGCACGTAGACGTTGGCCGATGGAATGAACTGGTAGGTCAAACCAGCGCGGCCGGTGACTGGCTCCCAACTACGCTTGAGGTGCTTGGGATTGGCGGCGGTCACGGTGCGATGGTTGGTCGCGTCGAGGTCAATGTCGTCATAGCGCAGGCCGGTGAGCAGCGACAGTTTGTCGGTCAACGCCAGACGGTTCTCCACGAACAACGCCTTGGTGGTGACCTCGTTGGTTTTGTCGCTGACCAGTTTGGGGTTGGTGCCGGGAATGTCGTAGAAATGCCCCGGAGGGTAGTTGTTCGGGTCTACCGTGCTCGCACCTTTGATGTTCAGCGGCGAGTTGGTGGTCTGGTTGACCTTGTATTCGAAGCCCCCCGACAACGTCGTGTCGAGACCGAAAAGCGCGTTGTCGTGACGCAGTTCGAACTGGTTGCCGTTCTGCTCGCCCTGATGGCGTACCTGATAGGCGGTCGAACGGTTCACCGCCGTGTTGTCGGCGTTGTACTGGTAGGTTTCGAGGTTGCGGTAATCGCGCTGGCTGTCGAGGTGATACAGCGTGTTGCGCAGGGTGGTGCTGTTGTTGATCCGATAGTCGATGATCGAACGGACCCAGATCGTCCGCTGCTCGTACCGGCCGTCCTCGACGTTGTAGTTGTTGAAGCGGTTGTGTTTATCGATCTTCAACTCGCCACCCTTGGGATTGAGCACGGGCGTGCCCCAGTACGGACTGTCTTCATGTTCATCCTGATATTCCAGGGCCAACGTGTGCGACAGGTCGGGCGTCAGGTCGCTGAGCAGCGAGAACGCCACGCTCCAGGCATCGCGCTCCTGGCGGTCGATGTAGCCGTTGCTGGTGTTGTGGCTGACGTCGAGTCGCGCGTAGTGCTGCACGTCGGCGCTCGGCTCGGTCAGTGCATGATTGAGGCCGAAAGCGGTTTCGGTGGTGTCGTAGGAGCCGTAGCTGACCCGACCTTCAACGGCTTGTTCATCACGGGTGGCGAGTTTGGTCACGTAGTTCAGCGAGCCGCCGACGGAGCCTGCACCATTGATCAGCGATGACGGGCCGCCGACCAGTTCAACGCGGTCATAGATCCACGAATCGACGGGGCGGGCGAGGCCGCCGGATACGTTGATGCCGTTGAACATCTGGGTAATCTGACTGCTGGTAAAGCCACGATAGGAAACGAACCCGCCGAAACCCGGCGGCGCGCTGGCGTTGACACCGGGCAAGGTGTTGGCGGCGTCCTGGAAGTTCTGCGCGCCGTGGCGTTCGATATCGTTGCGATTGGCGATGGCCACCGAAGCCGGTGTGTCACGCACGCTCAAACCCAGACGCGAAGCCATGCCGCTGGATTGGTCGAGGCTCAGGCCCGGTTCCGCGCCGGACTCGCCGTCGATGGTGATCGGCGCCAGATCCACGGTGGATTGCGCCCAGACGTTGACGGACAGGCAGCCGCACAGGCTCGCCAGTAGAGTGAGTTGTTTCATCATTGAATCCTGAATGCTTGTCTAGGAGTCAGCGCACAGGCGAACGCCGCGCGTTGGCGCAGTGGGCTGACAAATCAAAAAGGCAGGGACATTCAGGCGAGCGGCGGGGCGCGAGGGTTGGCCGAAGGCCAGGTGAAGCGGGCAGGGAGGTCGGCGCTGACGATGGGCGCCAGCGGCGGGCTGTGTTGTTCCGGCAGGATCGCCAGCGTCAGGCTGGAGTTGAACGCCGGGCCCATGCCGCCGCCGACCGAGCACAGCGGGCAGCCGAAGGCCTTGGACAGGGTCGGCAGTTGTTCTTCGGTGGGGTTGCTGGCGAGCGGCGCTTGAGTGGCCGGGTCGACTGTACAGAACTGGCCGCCGATACCGTTCAGCTGCATACCGACCATTTGTCCGTGACCGATGCTGCAGGCGAACACGTTGAACAGGACGCAGCAATAGAGCATCCAGGCCAGCAGTGAGCGATCGGAACGGGAGAATTTCATGGGGCGGCACTTTACCGTACCGCTGATCGGTCGTGCACTTGAAAAAAATCCGACTAGGATGATTTGTTCAAATCCCTTTCCAAGGATTTCAACCATGACCTTTGTGTTGGCTCAATGGCTGGTGACTACTTTCGCGGTGATCGCCTTGATGCACGTGTATTGGGCGCTGGGTGGGCAGTGGGCGGCAGCGGTGGTGGTGCCGCAGGTGCCGGTGCGCGGTTTTGTCGCAACGGTGCGGCCGGCGTTCAAGCCGTCAGGCTGGCTTACGTTGATTGTGGCGGCGGCATTGTTGGTGATTGCGGCGTTGGTGTGTATGCGGGTGGGCTGGGGCATGCCGGCGGTGACGCACAAGGCGTTGCAATGGGTGATCAGCGCGATTGCGCTGTTGATGTTTGCCCGGGCGATTGGTGATTCGAATCTGGTCGGTTTTTTCAAGGAAGTGAAGGATTCGCGGTTTGCGCGGCTGGACACCTGGGTGTATTCGCCGTTGTGTGCGGTGTTGGGGGCGGGGTTGTTGGCGGTGGCTTGGGTTTGAAACTGATCTAAAATTTGTGATGACTTGGCTGGCCCCTTCGCGAGCAAGCTCGCTCCCACAGAGGAACGCATTCCAAATGTGGGAGCGAGCTTGCTCGCGAAAGGGCCAGTCCAGACACCGAAAACTCTGGACTAGCTACCGCTTTCAGTCCGCCGGCTACTGACTTCTGCCGGCACATCATCCCCAGCCATGCGCTTACGGAACAACGCCGCCCGCGCCAGCAGCAACGTGGTCACCGGCACAGTGATCGCCAGCAAAATCGGAATCAGCCAGGCATGTATGACCGGACCGGACTTCAACGCCGAAAAGCAGATGATCGACGCCAATGCCACGCACCATGCCCCCAGTGTCGAAGCCAGTGCCGGCGGGTGCATGCGCTGGAAGTAATCCTTCATGCGCAGTAACCCGATCGCACCGATCAACGCAAACAGACCGCTGAGCACCAGCAGGATCGCCACTGGAATCTCGACCCACAGCGACAATTCAGCATTCATTCGATCACCTCGCCACGCAGCAGGAATTTCGCCAGGGCAAACGAGCCGACGAAGCCGAACAGCGCAATCAGCAGCGCCGCTTCGAAGTAAGTGTCACTGGAATAACGAATGCCCAGGGTCAGCATCATCAGCATGGCGACGATGTACAGATAGTCCAGCGCCAATACCCGATCCTGCGCCGACGGGCCTTTGAACAGACGTACCAGCGTCAGCACCATCGCCAGCGAGAACAGGAACAGCGTCAGCAGGATTGCGTTCGACAGTAATGGGCTCATTCGAAAATCTCCATCAACGGCCGCTCGTAGGTGCTCTTGAAGTGCTCGATGAATTGCGTTTCATCATCCAGATCCCAGACGTGCAACAACAGAATGCTGCGATCCAGCGACAGCTCCGACCAAACCGTGCCGGGCACCACCGTGCAGATCATCGCCAGAGTCGCCAGGCCGTGGGCATCGCGCAAGTTCAGCGGGACTTTGACAAAGCCCGAGCGCGGCGGGCGGCGACCGGCGTTGAGCACGCCCCACGCGACGATCAGGTTGGACATCACCACGTCACGGCCCACGAGCAGGAACAGGCGCAGGATCGTTCCGGGGCGGCGAATGCGCACTTGTTTCGGACGCAGTTTGCGCATCATCAATGGCGCAGCAAAACCCAATATTGCGCCGAGCAGCAGATTGCCCGGGCTGACCGACAGGTTAAGGGTCAGCCACAAGGCGCACAGCGCCAGCGACAACAACGGTGCAGGAAACACACGCTTCATGGCTGCACCTCCAGCATCGCCGATTTGGCTTCCGGGCTCGGTACGGCACGGGTGCCGAGCACCGCCATCACGTATTGCTGCGGATTGTTCAGCGCCTCGGCGGTGGCCTGGGTATAACGCAACAGGGGTTCAGCCTTGAAAGTCAGGACGACGCTCAGCCCCAGCAACAGGAAGATCGGCGCGCATTCGAGTTTGCGCAGTAGCGGTGAAGGGCGCTCCTCTGGCGTCCAGAAGCGCTGGATGCCGAGACGCGAGAACGCCATCAGCGATGCCAGCCCGGTGAGAATCAGCAATGCCAGCAACGCCCATGCAGCGTTGGATATCGGCGCGTCGGTACCCAGGCCCAGCGGATTGAGCAAAGCACCGATCAGGCTGAATTTGCCGATGAACCCGGACAGCGGCGGCATGCCGATGATCAGCAGCGCGCAAGCAATGAAGCTCAGGCCGAGAAACGCCATGGTCCACGGGATGACCTGACCGACCACGGCTTTCTGCTCGTCATCGAGGTTGATGCCTTTGGGTGGCTGCAGGGACTCCTGCGGACGTGGCAGCAGTTCGCTTTCGTCTTCCAGCGGGATCTCGTTGGCCGAACGCGAGCGTTCGATCAACTCGGCCAGCAGGAACAGCGCGCTCAACGCCAGGGTCGAACTGACCAGATAGAACAGTGCCGCGCCGATCAGGTTCGGCTGGGCAAAGCCAACGGCGGACAGCAGAATCCCCGCCGAGACCAGAATGCTCAGACTGGCCATGCGCTCCAGGCGTTGCGCGGCGAGAATCGCCAGCGCCGCGCAGGCCATGGTCGCCATGCCGCCATAGATCAGCCAGTCGCCGCCGAAGAATGCCGACGCTCCGGCCTGCCCTGAGAACAACAGTGTCCACAGACGCAGCAGCGTGTAGACGCCAACCTTGGTCATGATCGCGAACATCGCGGCCACCGGTGCACTGGCCGATGAATAGGCCGGCACCAGCCAGAAGTTCAGCGGCCACATGCCGGCCTTGGCCAGAAACGCGACGGCAAGAATCCCGGCGCCGGCATGCAGCAAGCCACGGTCGGCTTCCGGCACCAGCGGAATCTTCAGCGCCAGATCGGCCATGTTCAGCGTGCCGGTGACGCCGTAGATCAGTGCCGCGCCAATCAGAAACAGCGACGAGGCCAGCAGGTTGATCGAGATGTAATGCAGCCCCGACGACACCCGCGCCCGACCCGAGCCGTGCAGCAACAGGCCGTAAGACGCGGCCAGCAGGACTTCGAAGAACACGAACAGGTTGAATAGATCCGCCGTCAGGAACGCGCCGTACAGGCCCATCAACTGAATCTGGAACAGCGCGTGGAAGCTTGAACCCGCACCGTCCCAACGGGCCATGGCAAACAGCAGGGCGCTGACGCCGATGATCCCGGTCAGCACTAGCATAAGCGCCGATAGACGATCGACTACCAGCACAATGCCGAACGGCGCCTGCCAGTTGCCCGGCAGGTACACACCGATGGAGCCGGGCACGCCGGTGGTTTGCGTCCATTGCAGCAGCATCACCGAAATGAACAGGCCGACGAGGCTGGAGAACAGGTTGATTTTTGCCTTCAGCGGCCGGTGCCGTTCACCGAGCATCAGCATGATGGCGGCGGTCAGCAGCGGCAGCAGAATCGGTGCGGCGATCAGGTGAGTCATCGCCATCATTCCTTAGGCTCCCGGCCGTCGACGTGGTCAGTACCGGTCAGGCCGCGTGAAGCGAGCAGAACGACGAGGAACAACGCGGTCATGGCGAAGCTGATGACGATCGCGGTGAGCACCAGTGCCTGTGGCAGCGGGTCGGTGTAGTGCAGCAAATCCTGGGTCACGCCATCCTTGATCACCGGCTCCTTGCCGATGAACAGGCTGCCCATGCTGAAGATGAACAGGTTGACGCCGTACGACAGCAGGCACAGGCCCATGACCACCTGGAACGTCCGTGGTCGCAGGATCAGCCAGACGCCGGACGCGGCGAGCACGCCGATGGCGATTGCGATGACTTCTTCCATCAGACGGCTCCTTTACTGGCGACGGACTTGGGCAGCGATGCGGTCTTGTGGCCCCGCACCGATTGGTGGGCGAGGGCGGTGAGGATCAACAGCGTCGAACCGACCACCACACCGTATACGCCAATGTCGAAGAACAACGCGCTGGCGATATGGATGTCACCCAACACCGGCAAGCTGAAATGCCAGGTGTGGGTGGTCAGGAACGGATAACCGACGACCATCGCCCCCAGGCCGGTGGCGGTGGCGAAGAGTAATCCGGTGCCCATCCAGCGCAGCGGCCGCAGACTCATTTGCGCCTCGACCCACTGTGTGCCGGCGACCATGTATTGCAGGATGAACGCCACCGACATCACCAGACCGGCGACGAAACCGCCGCCCGGTTGGTTGTGTCCGCGCATGAACAGGTAGAACGACACCACCAGCGCAATCGGCAGCAGCAGACGTACCAGCACCGCCGGCACCATCATGAAGCCGAGCGCGGTGTCGCTGGCCGAACGCGGGTTGACCAGGTCGGTGACCACGTCCGGTGCCAGCAAACGTTGCTGGGCGGGCAGTTGCAGGCTTTCTTTCGGCGGGCGGAAGCGCCGCAGCAATGCGAACACGGTCAGCGCCACGGCGACCAGCACGGTGATTTCGCCGAGGGTGTCGAAGCCACGGAAATCCACCAGCATCACGTTGACGACGTTGCTGCCACCGCCCTCGGGCATGGCGCGGCTGAGGTAGAACGAGGAGATGTCGTTCGGCGTCTGCCGCGTCAGCATCGCGTAGGACAGCAGCGCCATGCCACCGCCGACGGCAATCGACAGCAGCAAGTCGCGCAGACGCCGAATCCGAGCCTTGCGCAGGCTGCTTGGCAGTGGCGAGACTTCTTCGATACGACGTGGCAACCAGCGCAGGCCGAGCAGGATCAGCACGGTGGTGACCACTTCGACCGCTAGTTGTGTCAGGGCCAGATCGGGCGCGGAGAACCAGACGAAAGTTACGCAGGTCATCAGGCCGCAGACGCTGACCATGGTCAAAGCGGCGAGACGGTGATACTTGGCCTGCCACGCGGCGCCGAGGGCACAGGCAATCGCCAGCAGCCACAGGGTCACGAACACGATCGAGCCGGGAATCTTCGGCCGGTCGCCCCAACTCAAACTGCTGTGCAGCATCGGAATCAGGCCGGCGAGCACCGCCGCCAGTACCATCAGGAACAGCTGCATCTGCAGACGCTTGGTGCCGAGTCGCCGTTCCAGACGTCGGGCCAGGCGCATCATCACCACGAGGCTGCGTTCGAACAGGCGCTTGCCGTTGAAGCGCCCCACCAGCGGTGGGTACTTGAAGCGACCGCGTTTGAGCTGATTACGCAGCAACAGATAGACGACGATACCGCCGGACATGGCGATCAGGCTCATGATCATCGGCGCATTCAGGCCGTGCCAGATTGCCAGGCTGTATTCCGGCAGCGTGCCGCCAACCACGGGCAACGCGGCGGCGGTGAGCAACGGGCCGACAATCTGCGCAGGGAAAATCCCCACCAGCAAGCAAGTGAACACCAGCAACTCGACCGGCGCACGCATCCAGCGCGGTGGCTCGTGCGGGGTGTGCGGCAGGTCGGTGGCCGGTGGACCGAAGAACACATCGACGGTGAAACGCAGCGAGTAGGCAACGCTGAATGTACCGGCGATGGTCGCGACTATCGGCAGCGCCGCTTCGACCCACGCCGTGGCGTTGATGAACACGGTTTCGGCGAAGAACATTTCTTTCGACAGGAAACCGTTAAGCAATGGCACACCGGCCATCGAGGCGCTGGCAACCATGGCCAGCGTCGCGGTGAACGGAATCAGTTTGATCAGGCCGCTGAGTTTGCGGATATCGCGGGTGCCGCTTTCGTGGTCGATGATGCCGGCGGCCATGAACAGCGAAGCCTTGAACGTCGCGTGGTTGAGGATGTGGAATACCGCCGCCACAGCGGCCAACGGACTATTGAGACCCAACAACAGCGTGATCAGGCCGAGGTGGCTGATGGTCGAGTAGGCCAGCAGACCTTTGAGGTCGTTCTGGAACATCGCGCAATACGCGCCAAGCAACAACGTACACGCGCCGGCGCCACTGACGATGTAGAACCATTCTTCGCTGCCGGACAGCGACGGCCACAGCCGCGCAAGCAGGAACACTCCTGCCTTTACCATCGTGGCCGAGTGCAGATATGCGGAGACGGGGGTCGGCGCCGCCATTGCGTGGGGCAGCCAGAAGTGGAAAGGGAACTGTGCACTTTTGCTGAGTGCACCGATAAGAATCAGGGGTAAAAGAATAGGGTAGAGGGCGTGTGCACGAATCATGTCGCCGGCGGCCAGGACCTTGTCGAGGTCATAGCTGCCGACGACATGGCCGAGAATCATGACCCCCGCCAGCAGGCATAATCCGCCGGCGCCGGTGACCATCAGCGCCATGTAGGCGCCGCGGCGGGCGTCGGCGCGGTGGTGCCAATAGCCGATCAACAGGAACGAGAAGAGGCTGGTCAGTTCCCAGAAAAACACGATCTGAATCAGATTGCCGGAGATCACCAGGCCAAGCATGGCGCCCATGAACGCCAGGAAAAACGCGAAGAAACGCGGCACCGGATCGTCCGGCGACATGTAATAACGGGCATAAAGAGAAACGAGCGTGCCGATGCCCAGTACCAGCATCGAGAACAACCAGGCGAAGCCATCCATGCGCAGAACGAAGTTCAGCCCCAGGCTGGGCAGCCACATGAACTCTTCGCGGATCACACCGCCGTGGGCAATTTGCGGGTACAACAGCGCGACCTGGACGGTGCCGATCAAAGCGACCAGGCCTGCCAACAGGGATTCGGTATTACGCGCGTTGTGAGGCAGCACCGCTGCAAGACAGCTGCCAATGAATGGCAGAAGCAGTAGAACTATCAGGGACATAGGCTTCTAATCTGCGGAAGTTTGTGAAGCATCATACGTGCCAGCTCCCCGATCACCAAACGCCAGGATGTCTCAGAATCCTACAAAGTAGTCTCAAAATTTGTGTTTGGCGTTATTTCAGGCCAAGGGAAGGTGTGGCAGATGGCCCTTACGCGAGCAAGCTCGCTCCCACATTTTGAAATACATTCCAGTGTGGGAGCGAGCTTGCTCGCGAAAGCGTTGGCGCAGGCGCTGAAGGTATTGCCGATCAGCCCTGCGTTTCTCGCTGCAGCTCAACATCGGTTTCTGCGGCCTTACCCTTGGTCTTCAACTCACTGACAATCACTGCCGCGACAATCAACCCCGCGCCCACCATTGCAATTGCTGGCAACCGCTCCCCGGCAATCCGCCCGACAATCCCCGCCCACACCGGCTCCCCGGCATAGATCAACGTCGCCCGGGTTGGCGAAACACTCTTCTGCGCCCAGTTCATCGCCACCTGAATCGCCGCACTCGCTGCGCCCAACCCCAGCGCTGTCACCAGCAGGGTCCAGGAGAAATCCGGAATCAGTTCACCGGTCGGCACAACCATCAAAAAGGACAGTGCCGACGTCACCGCCAGTTGCACCACGGTCACCCGGCGCACATCGACTTGCCCGGCGTAGGTGCTGATCAGAATGATCTCGGCGGCTATGGCGATGGCGCTGATCAACGTGACAATTTCACCGGGACTGAAATTCAGCGCCGCCCCGGACGGACCCGACAGCAACATCAAACCGGTAAACGCCAGCATGATACCGATGCTCGGCATCAGTCCCGGCCGACGGCCGAGCACCAGCCATTGCAGCAACGGCACGAACGGCACGTACAGCGCGGTGATGAACGCCGATTGACTGCTCGGAATCGTTTGCAACCCGACCGTCTGCAAGCCGTAACCGAGCATGATCGCCACACCGATGAAGGCACCGGCCCTGAGTTCGAAAAGGGTCAGCTCACGTAGATGTCGCCAGGAAAACAACGCGACAATGCACGCCGCTGCGGCAAAACGCAGGCCGACAAAAAACATCGGGCCGCTGACGGTCATCGCGTGCTGAACCAGCAGGAAAGTGCCGCCCCAGACCATGGTGATCAGTACCAGCACGCACTCGGCTTTGCTGAAGCGAGAGAAACGGAGGGAGGCGGGGGAGTTGTTCTGCGACGTCATGACCTTGCGCACTATAAAAAGGAGGCCGCACAATGCGCCCAACGTTGCGCAGTATACTGCCCAACTTCACCGAGTGAGCAATATAGTGCACAAAGATTCAACGCAACGCGCCTCTGTTTTGCAACACGTCAGCCAGAACGTCCGGCGTCTGCGGCACGCCGCCGATATGAGCCAGACCGCGCTGGCAGAAAAGTCCGGGGTCAGCCGGCGCATGCTGGTGGCGATTGAGGCGGGTGACAAAAATGTCAGCCTGACCACCCTCGACCGCGTTGCCGAAGCGCTCGATGTGGCGTTCAGCGATCTGATCCAGGCACCGGATGCCCGCGACTCGAGCCGCATCAACGAGGTGGCATGGGCAGGAACCCACCCGGGCAGCAAAGCCGTGTTGCTCTCCAAAGCCACGGCGACTCGCGAAGTCGAGCAATGGGAATGGTGCCTGCAACCGGGCGAGGTCTATCCGTCGCAAGCGGATTCGGAAGGCTGGAGCGAGCAGATTTTCGTCTTTGAAGGTTGCCTGACGCTGATGCTCGGTGATCAGCCTCAGCACATTGGCACAGGTGAGTTTTTCATGTTTGCCAGCAACCAGCCGCATTCCTATCGCAACGATGGGGATATTGCGGCTCGGTTTATTCGCAATGTGGTGATTTGAATGAGTCAGAGCGCAGACATCCTGATTATCGGCGGCGGCCTCAGCGGCACGATGCTGGCTGTGCAATTGCTGCGTCTACCCGGCCGGCGCAAGATTCTGGTAATCGAGCCGCGTGCCGAACTGGGGCGGGGTGAAGCTTACAGCGCGGTCGAGCTGGGTCACACGCTCAACGGCAACGCTGCGCGCATGAGTGTTGATCCGGATAATCCTGATGAATTGACGCAATGGCTTACCGAGCACATTGCCGGCGGTGGCTGGCCTGAATCCGCCGAGCAGGATGTGCCGGTCAGCGAACTGTTTCCGCCGCGTGGATTGTTCGGCGTCTATGTGCAGCAGCGCCTGGCCGAGGCGCGCAGAGTCGGGGCACAAAATGGTTCAAGTGTTGAACACATTCGTGCGGAAGTCGTCGACCTGCAAGTCGATGCCGGTTCGGTGCAGCTGACGTTGAGCGATGGTCAGTCATTGCGCGGTGGCTACGCGGTACTGGCGACTGGAATGTTTCCGGCTGCGCGAACGCCGCAGAAAGCCTCCAGTGGCCTTAACGCGGCCGCTCTGGATCCTTGGAATGTCACGTCGATGCGTCAACTCGATCCGCAATCGACCGTACTGATCATCGGCTCCGGCCTGACCATGGTCGATGCCGTGGTGTCGCTGGAGCAAGCCGGGCATCGTGGCCCGATCGAAGTATTTTCCCGGCACGGCTTGTTGCCTCATGTACGCCGACAGCCGCCGGCCTGGGTGGATTTTCTTGGCGATGATCACAGCCTGCGCACACCACGACAGTTGTTAGGTGAATTGCGTCGGCAATGCCTGGCCGCCATCGCACAAGGCATCGATTGGCAGGCGCCGCTGGACACGGTTCGGGTGCACATCGCTCGTTTGTGGAGTCAGGCGACTGACCTGCAGCGGCGACAATTCGTACGGCATGTACGTCCGTGGTGGGAAAGTCATCATCACCGTTCGCCGCCGTTGAGTGCGCAGCTGGTTGAGCGATTGCACAACGAAGGGCGATTGCGGATTCAGGCAGCGTCGTTCAAAGGGCTTGAGTCAAGTCCGGAGGATGGTGTCCGGATTCGTATAAGGCGTCGCGGCGAGTCTGAATCTTGCGTGGTGCAGGGTGCTGCATTAATCAATTCCAGTGGCATCGAATACGACTGGCGCCGGGTGGCGCGACCGTTGCCGCAGCAGGTGCTGGCGCGTGGTCTGGTGCAACCGGGGCCATTGGCGTTGGGGATCGCGGCGGCCGGGGATGGCGCGGTGCTGGATGCCGAGGGACGCGCGGCTGGCCGACTGTTTGCCATGGGGCCACCGTTGCGCGGGATGTGGTGGGAGAGTACGGCGGTGACGGATGTGGCGTTGCAGGCCAAGGCGTTGGCTGCGCGGTTGGCGGACAGGTCAGAAATTTGAGGTGTGCTTGGCAGCCTCTTCGCGAGCAGGCTCGCTCCCACAGTTGATTGGGTGAATGCAGATTTTGTGTACACATCCAGACCTTGTGGGAGCGAGCTTGCTCGCGAAATCGGTGTGTCAGTCGAAATCAAAAGTGACTGATATACCGCTATCGCGAGCAGGCTTGCTCCTACATGTGTTGCGTAGTGGCCGGAGAAGTCACGCCACCACTCGATAACACGGCACATACGCCGCGCCACCCGGCAGTTTCATCCGGTGCTGGGCGACGAAGGCTTTGAGCAGGGCATCGAGCGGTTGCATGATCGCGGCGTCACCACGGATCTGGTACGGCCCGTGTTCTTCGATCAGGCGAATGCCCTTGTCCTTGACGTTGCCGGCGACGATCCCGGAGAACGCCCGGCGCAGATTGGCCGCCAGTTCGTGCGGTGGCTGGTCGCGGTGCAGTTTCAGGTTGGCCATGTTTTCGTGGGTCGGATCGAACGGGCGCTGGAAGCCCTCGTCGATTTTCAGCAGCCAGTTGAAGTGGAACGCATCGTTGCGCTCGCGGCGGAACTGCTTCACCGCTTTCAGGCCTTGGGTCATCTGCCGCGCCACTTCGGCCGGGTCGTCGATGATGATTTCGTAATGCTGCTTGGCCGCTTCACCGAGTGTGGCGGTGACGAAGGCGTCAAGTTGTTCCAGATACGGCGCGGCATGTTTCGGCCCGGTGAGGATCACCGGGAACGGCAGCCCTTTGTTGTCCGGGTGCATCAGGATGCCGAGCAGATAAAGGAACTCTTCTGCCGTACCGGCGCCGCCCGGGAAAATAATGATGCCGTGGCCAACGCGCACGAAGGCTTCCAGACGTTTCTCGATGTCCGGCAGAATCACCAGCTCGTTGACGATCGGGTTTGGCGCTTCAGCCGCAATAATCCCCGGCTCGGTCAAACCCAGATAACGCCCGCCATGAATACGCTGTTTGGCGTGGGCGATGGTCGCGCCTTTCATCGGGCCTTTCATCACGCCGGGGCCGCAGCCGGTGCAGATGTCGAGGCTGCGCAGGCCCAGTTCGTGGCCGACTTTCTTGGTGTATTTGTATTCTTCGGTGTTGATCGAGTGGCCACCCCAGCACACCACGATCTTCGGCTCGACGCCCGGACGCAGGGTGCGTGCGTTGCGCAGCAGGTGGAAGACGTAGTCGCTGATGCCTTGCGAGGTGGTCAGGTCGATGCGTTGGCTGTCGAGTTCGTTTTCGGTGTAGACGATGTCGCGCAGGGCGCTGAAGAGCATTTCGCGGGTGCTGGCGATCATTTCGCCGTCGACAAACGCGTCGGCCGGAGCGTTCAGCAGTTCCAGGCGTACGCCGCGATCCTGTTGGTGAATGCGGATTTCGAAGTCCTTGTAGGCTTCGAGGATGGTCTTGGCGTTATCGACATGGGCGCCGGTGTTGAGGATGGCCAGGGCGCACTGGCGGAAGAGGGTATAGGTACTGCCGGATCCGGCTTCGCTCAGTTGCTGAACTTCACGTTGAGAAAGGGTTTCCAGACTGCCTTTCGGGCTGACCGAGGCATTGATTACGTGTCGTTGGGTCATGCAATGATCCTTAAAACGATGTCATCTCAAGACTAGGCGATGGCATCCGAATAGTGTGTATCCATGAATGAAGATGGCACGATCTGCGCTGTACCGCCATGTCCCCGTTGGACGCTGAAAAGATGAAAAGGAGCCCCAGCATAGCTAAATCCGCGGTAGAGGCGATAATGTGCCGGCCGGTTTTTTCAGTTAGCCCTTTTGTCGCTCAAGGAAGTCATTTGTGATGTTCGAGATTCAGCCGATGGACGCCGCCACCTTTCGCCAGCAGACCCGACGCAGCACGGTCATCATCGCCGTGCTGTTCCTGGTGCTGGCGATGCTGTTTTCCAGCGTCGCGGTGGCGTTGTTCGGCGAGCCCGGCGGCGATAACCTGCGCTTCAATGTCGGCGGGGTGTTTGTCGCATTTTTGCTGACCGCCGCGTTATTGCGCGGGCGCTTCTGGAATCAGAGCTGGATGGCGCCGGCGGTGTACAGCTGGCGACTCAAGCGCAGTCTTATGAGCATCACCAATGTGATGCATAACGTGACTGCGGCGGTGGAGCAAAACGATCCGACGGCGATGAAGGTTTTGCGCTTCTATCATCTGGGTTTGATGCAAATGCACGAACTGGACGGCAACTCCAGCGATCACGGGCAGCTGTGGCGCGAAGCCGAAGCACACAAAGAGCGGATGCAGGCGCAGGGACTCGACACCGAGCAGACGCGCCTGGATCCGGCCTGGCTGGAGGCGTTGAAGCCGACGTCGCGCTGATCACAGCGCTCGACGCCGCTTCCACAAACGGATCAAGCGGCCATACACCAGCAGGTTGACCGCCAGCACCACGCTGCCGAGCGCCAGTTGGATCTGCGGGGTGAGCCCGGCCGGGTAGATGATCGGCCAGATGTAATGCTCGATGAAGCCGCCGGCATATTCGGTCTGCCCGGCGGCGTGGCGCATAAGGTTTTCCCAGTAGGTCAGCGGGCAGGTCAGGTGCAGCACCTCGACCGCCACGCCCCAGGCGGCGGCCGGTAAATGCAGCCACATCACCCGTGGCCATTTGAGCACCAGCAGCCCGCCGAACAGCACAAACAGAATGAAGCACAAATGAAACAGCACCAGCCCGTCGGCTGCGATTCGGTACAGCATGTCGTCTCCCTGACGCGGTTGTGAATGACGCTATGTTACGCCGCTCAGGGCATTGAAGGTCAGTGCGAAAGTCAGCGGATTACGCGCGCATCCGCCGATTCCCACAAGTGCGCAAGATTGTTCAAGCCAAAAAGGCGAAATGGCTGGCACAGTCTCCAACCGTTTTCCTGGTTGAAGAACGTTTATGTCTGATTCACTTATGCCGCGCAGTGCGTTCCTTCGCGGCGCTGCGGCGATCATGCCGTTGTCGCTGGCCACAGCGCCTTGGGGGCTGCTGGCCGGCTCCATGGCGATCGAGGCCAACCTCACACCGCTACAAGGGCAGGGCTTGTCGAGCATCGTGTTTGCCGGTGCGGCGCAATTGGTGGCGATCGGCATGCTCAAGGGCGGTGCGGGGATTTTCTCGATTCTGCTGACCACGCTGCTGCTGACGTCGCAGCACTTGCTCTATGGCATGAGCATGCGCTCGGTGATTTCGCCGCTGCCGGGGCGCTGGCGCATAGGACTGGGCTTTTTGCTCACCGATGAGTTGTTTGCGCTGACCAGTCAACATGATCGCCAGCAGTTTAACCGCTGGTATGCGCTGGGCGTTGGCCTGACGTTCTACATCGCCTGGAATCTGTTCACCCTCGCCGGCATTGTCCTCGGCAGCAGCATTCCGGGGCTTGAGCACCTGGGGCTGGATTTCTCGATTGCCGCCACGTTTATCGCGTTGATCACGCCGGTGGTGCGTAACGTACCAACCGTGGTGTGTGTGGCGGTGTCACTGTTTTGTTCGGTGCTGTTCAGTTACTGGCAATGGGGCTCGGCACTGGTGTTGTCCGGACTGGCAGGAATGACCGCCGGGTTTATCTGCAACAAGCTGTATCGGGAGCGCACATGATGGTTTGGGCGGTGATTTTTGGCATGGGGCTTCTGGTATTTCTCAACCGCTACGTGTTTCTCGAACCGCGCTTACCCTTGCGGCTGAGCAGCAACGCGCGGCAGTTTCTCGGTTTTGCGGTACCGGGGATGCTCACCGCGATCTGCGGGCCGATTGTCTTCATGCCCGACAAACAACTGAATCTGCAGTGGGATAATCCGTACCTGCTTAGTTCGCTGGTGGCGATCGCTCTTGTCATCTACACGCGCAATACTTTGCTCAGCATGCTGTTGAGCATGGCGTTCTTCTTTTTGCTGCGCTGGTGGCTGTGAGTTGTCTGTTCTACGCTTCAGGGATGAAGGGTTACTGATCACGGGAGGTGCACATGGCGACTGAGCAAAAGCATCCAGACACGGATGACGAAGACACGGACGAACCGACGCAAGAAGAAATAGAGCGTGAAAAGCACAAGGAACAGACCTGGAAGCACGATGATGGCCGAGAGCTTTCGGATCCTGACCGCAAATTTTGAGTGACTTCTACGAAAAAGCCCCGCAAGTGCGGGGCTTTTTTACGGTTTCAAAGATCGTCCAGCTGCGTGAAATCGGGGTGTGTGGCCCGATATCCCAAGGTTCGATCAATCCACGCATTCAGCTCGTTGACCATCACCGGCGCGTGGCCAGGATACCCTTCAAGAGTGGTGCGCAGGATATGGTCGATATCGGGTACGGCACGCAGGTTTCGGGTCTTGATGTAGTGGCCGATAAAACAGTCGAGTTCAAAGCGTTCTGTCATCGACAGATAAATACACTCCAGGCCGCTGACCTGTTTGATTGCAAAATCGTCGCGCAACTTATTTCTCTGCAAGGCTTGTAGACGTTAGGGGTTCCTGGTTTGTTGACTCTTTGGTCAACTGGTATACCAAATGGAAATGCGGCGCGCATGCTAGCCGTAGTGCATCTAAATGTATGTATGACGGTTGAAATGTCAGACAGGCGGTTAGTTCATTCGAACGTGTGTTTTATGTGCGCCGTCTCAAAAATGAAACAGGGTTTGTAACGGCAGTGATTCGCTTTATGAGTTGCTAAAGTTTGCAATAGTTTTATTCCTTATAACGCTGCGTCAAAAGATCGCAGCCTTCGGCAGCTTTTACATTGATAGACGCGTGAAGTCGGCAAATGTTTAAGTCTGCTCAATAATCAAACTGGCCCCCTGATTGCGTACGTTACCAACAGCTTTGCCGACTTTGTACCATTCGAATACTTCACTGCCTTCAGCTTCAAACAGCAGCATTTGTTCGGCGCGCTCAACCGGCGTCGCCGGATCCAGCCACTCAGGCACCAACTCTGCGCGGAACACTACTGGTCGGCGATCATGGATATCGAGCATGCCGCCGACGGCATCGGCGGTGACAATCACGAAACCGTCGTCATCCCGAGCCGGCGTTTCGGCTGTCGGAAATTGTCCGATGGCCGCGCAGAAAACTGCACCGTGGTCCGCCCGACGAATCAGCCAAGGTTGTCGGGTTTTATCCTCGCTATCGACCCATTCAAACCAGTTGTCCACGGGCACGATCAAACGATGTCGCCAGATCGCCCGGAAGAACGGGCCATGGGCGACTTTCTCGACCCGGGCATTGATCGGTGGCGGGCGATCCTTGGCCCAATGCGGACGCCAGCCCCAGCGCAGATTGTCGGCATGCAGGTGCTGCCCTTGTTGATGCAGGACGGCCAGCGCAGTGGTCGGCGCCGCGTTATAGCGATCAAGCGGCGCTGCGCCGACGTGATTGATCAACGCGTCGGGAATGCTCAGCACCGCGACGAAGTCGTGAATGCCACGGTACTGCGAAAGTCTTCCGCACATGGGCCGATCTCCGGTTGCAGATTTCAGCTTAGTCGCTGGCGCCCTGTCCGGTGAACGTGTCACGCCAGCTCAGCCAGCGGCGTTCGAGCATGGCCAGCAAGCCGTCGCTGAATTTACCGAGCAAGGCGAGCACGATGATCGCGGCCAGCACGATGTCCGGCCGCGAGGTTTCCCGGCCGTCACTGAGCAGATAGCCCAAACCCTTGGTGGCCGCGATCAACTCCGCTGCGACGAGAAACATCCACGCCAGGCTCATGCCACTTCGCAGCCCGGTGAACAGGCCGGGGAGGGCGGCCGGCAGCAATATTCGTCGCACCAGTTGCAAGCGGCTGAAGCCATAGATGCGGCCGACTTCCACCAGTTTGCGATCAATGTTGCGAATGGCCGCGACCACGTTGACGTACACCGGAAAGAACGCGCCGATGGCGATCAGGACGATTTTCGACGTCTCGTCGATGCCCAGCCACAACAGCAGCAGTGGCACCCAGGCCAGGCTCGGAATTGAACGCAGGGCGGCAAACGTCGGTTCCAGATAGGCCTCGGCTTCGCGGCTCAAGCCAACCCAGGCGGCAAACACCAGCGCCAGACTGGCGCCAATGGCAAACCCCAGCAACACGCGCATCAGGCTGGCGCCGATGTGTTTCCACAGTGCGCCTTCGGCAAGATCGGTGAGGGTCAGGGCGATTTCGCTCGGCGCCGGCATCTGGTAGGACGGCAGCCAGCCGATGCGGACGATAATTTCCAGCGCCACGATGATCAGCAACGGCAGGGCCAGGCCTTTGCAGCGGCGCTGCCACGTCGGATTTAAACGCGCAGGACGCTGGTGCGGTACGGCAAGTGGCGCGGGCAAGTCTTTGCTGCGAGTGGTCATGGTTTTGGCTCCGCTCACGACAAATCCGCGACGGGCGCGGATTTATCGTGAGGCTGATCGGTTACTGGTGGGCGACGGCTTGCTGCACACCGCTGTCGAGCAATTGATCGATGACTTGATCGACATTCACCCCACGGCGCACCAGTTCCTCGGAGACCAGAATCGGCGCTGCAGCCTTGGAGGCGCTGATGTCCTGTTGGCTCAGTTGCGGGCTGCTCAGGTCAGTGCGCGATAGTTGCAACTTGGCTACATCCAGCGGTAAGCCGGACTCCTTGGCGAGAAGGGCGGCGAACTCATCGGGATTTTTCAGCGCCCAGTCGCGGGCCTGTTCGTAAGCTTTGATGACGATGTCGATGGTTTGCGGATGTTCTTTGGCGTACTGCTCGGTGACGCTGACCACGCCGTAACTGTTGAACGCCGGGTTGCGATAGAGCAGGCGCGAACCGGCCTGCACCTGACTGGCAGCCATGTGCGGATCGAGTCCGGCCCAGGCGTCGACATCGCCTTTTTCCAGCGCCGTGCGGCCGTCCGGATGTTGCAGGTGAACCAGTTCCACATCTTCTTTTTTCAGCCCGGCCTGTTGCAGGCTGCGCAGGGTGAACAGATACGGATCAGTGCCCTTGGTGGCGGCGATCTTTTTGCCCTTGAGGTCGGCGACGGTCTGGTAAGGAGAATCCTTGCGCACCACCAGCGCTGTCCATTCGGCGCGGCTGTAGACGTAGACCGATTTGATCGGGCTGCCATTTGCCCGGCTCAATACCGCAGCAAGGCTGGCGCTGGAGGCGAAATCCACGCCGCCGCTGTTGAGGTATTCCAGCGAACGGTTGCTGCCCTGACTCAATACCCAACTGACTTTGGTTTGCGGCAAGGCTTTTTCGAGAAAGCCGAAATGCTTGAGCACCAGACTGACCGGCGAGTAGTAGGCGTAGTCGAGATGCACTTCCGCCGGTGCGTTTTCAGCCGCGTGGGCCAGTGGTTGCAGGCTCAGTGCCACTGCGCTGGCGGCCAGCAGGGTTTTTAGTCGAGGAAAGAACGATGTCATGGGGCGCTCCGGCAAAGGCACAGGTTTCTTATGTCCAAAAAGATATTTTTATCGAATGCTTCCTGCATGATTGGAATATTGCAGGCTCTGTGCCATGTGCTTGAGAGTGCCGGCTTATAAGGGGTTCAAGGCACGAAGGTGGGTTTCGACTGTTGATTGGGCAACACTGTGATTTGCCACTGTTGCTAAGCCAACAGTTGAAATCGACAGTGATGAGCTTATGCATTAATCGAATTTAAAAACCAAGAAACAAGAGCGTTATGGTCTATGTAATTTCCCTTTGCAGGACTCGCCATGAAGCTTTCTCGTTTCCTACGCGGTGCGTTAAGCGCAGCACTGTTTACTTCGCCACTTTCCTACGCAGCCGAGACTTTGGTCCTGCACGTCGGTGATCAGAACTATTACAACATCCGTGCCTCGGTAGAGGCGTCCGGTGTGTTGAAAGATGCGCCTTATACGGTCGACTGGAAGCACTTCCAGGCCGCCGCACCTTTGGCGGAAGCGTTGCAAACCGGTTCGCTGGACCTGGGCTTTTTGGGCGATTCCGGTTTTCTGTTTCTGGCCGCCAAGCAGGCGCCGGTGAAGCTGATCGGCGTGTCGCGGCAGAATCCGGACACCATCGCGTTGTTGGTACCCAAGGATTCGCCGGTGAAAACCATCGCCGATCTGAAAGGCAAAAAGGTCGCTTACTGGCCTGGCGCCTGGAGCCAGCAGTTGACCTTGCGTGCACTTGAGCAGGGCGGTCTGCCGGAAAACTACGTCGACTTCGTCAAACTGATGCCAATCGATGCCGCCGCAGCCCTGCCACAGGGCAGCATTGACGCTTTCCCGGTGTGGGAGCCGTACATTTCCCAGCAGATCGTGTTCTCCGGTGCGCGGCCGATCCTGACCGCAAAAAACCTGATGCCGGGGCTCAGTGCAATCGCGGCGTCAACGCCGTCGATCGACAGCAAGCGTGCAGCGATTGAGGATTTTCTCGGTCGTTTGAAACAGGCTCGGGCGTGGGTCGACAGCCACACGGACGAATACGCCGATCTGTGGGCGAAGAAAGCCAATCTCGATCAGCAGGTGTCGCGCCACTGGTTGCGTCAGGCGCACATGACGGTTGGGCCGGTAGATCAGCAGGCTGCGACGGATCTGCAAAGTACCGCTGATTTCCTGTTCAAAGTGAAGGCGCTGCCGGCACCGTTGGCCACCGCCGGGATTATCGACACGTCTTTTCAACAAGCATTGGCTCACTGAGCGAGCGCCGGAACCAAACCCTGTGTACCTTATCCAACCTCGGCTCGAATATCCGAGCGCAGGGATGGATAAGGGCGAGGGAGTTTTGCCAATCGATCACATGACGGCAGCCGCCGTGCTCAAGGCAAAACATGACATCCGGATTCAAACTTCTTTGTGCCGCGCTGATTGCTCTTGGGCTGACCGGTTGTATCGCCGCCCCGATCGAAATGACCGCGCAAACCGAAACGCGCCTGAAAACCCAGGCACCGGTGCGCTTTCTGTTGACGTTCGACGACGGCCCCAGCGCTTCGAGTTTGTGGAATCCGTCGGCCACGGTGCTCGACAGTCTCAAGGACAATCCGCTGATGCCGAATATCAAAGCGGTGTTCTTTGTGCAGACGCGCGCGCCGCGAGCGGGCAACAGTGACATCGGCCGCGGCATCATGCGGCGTGAGCATGAGGAAGGCCACATACTGGCGTTTCACACGGCCACCCACTGGCACACCAATCATCGCTTGCTCGATCCGCAAGAACTCGAAGAATCGCTGACCAACGGCACGGCTGATATCGCTGCCATCACTGGCGCGCCGCCGAAGTTGCTGCGCCCGCCGTTCTGGAATTACGACAAACGTACCTTTACCGCTTATCAACAGCATGATTTGCATGTGTTGCTCACGGATTTAAGTGCCAACGATGGCAAGATCTGGGGCTTCAATGCCAGCCCGAGGCGTCGGGCAAACATGCTGCGACAATTATCAGAAGTTCGTGAACGGATTGCCCTTGGCGAATTTCCGACCGTTGACGGGGTGATTCCGGTAGTAGTGACGTTTCATGATCTGAATCGCTATACCGCGCGGCACACGCGCGAATACCTGCAGATTCTGCTCGATAGCGCCGCCGCCACGGGCGTGAAGCTGGCGGACAAGCCTTTCTATGATGATCACGCCGCGCTGGAGAAAGCCGCACTGGCGCGCACCGTGGAGAGCAGCTCGGAGGCGGTGAATTTGCCGGGGATGTGGAACTGGATCTGGGATCATGACGCGCACTGAGGGCGTGGATGAAAGTTGTGATCCGGTTGGCATTTTTGTCTTGAGCAAGACAGATATTGCTCATCTATGCTCAACCGGTCGACCGACTCATCGCCTGTGAGGCGTTCACTCATGCTTGCCATTGACGATATCTGCCGGATTGTCGAATCCGGCTTTCCTGCGTTCAAGTGCGATTGCATACCAAGTACGCAGGGCCTGCTGCAAATCAAGGTTTATGAGCCAGACAGCGGGCGTGTCGAATTGCTACTCAATGGCGTTTCCCCGGAACACCTCGTCACGATCCGTGACATTTCCAACTTCATCGGTGAGTTGCGTACCGAAATGAGCGCGGGCCGCCGCGCGTTCGCTGGCTAACGCCTCATAAACGCCGTTGAAACGCTTGAACGATGCGTAACGTCGCTTCGCTGGTGTTCAGATTGCGCACTGCGTCCAGTGGATGCCAGATGCAATCGATGATCTCGTTCTGTGGACGCACTTGCTCGAAGTCCAGCACGGACGCCTCGTAGACATGATGCCGCGTGCTGCCGCTCTGTAATTCCATTAAGTACAACACATCGTCGGCGTCCAGGCCGGTTTCTTCTTGCAGTTCGCGCACGGCAGCCTCCGCTCGGGTTTCCCCGTGCTCGACCTTGCCGCCGGGCAATGTCCAGCGGCAGTGGGGTTTGCGTACCAGGAGAATGTGGCGATCCTGTTCGCATATAACGGTTGCACGTACTTTCATCTGTTACCTGTTTTTACTGCTTGTCACAAAATAGAAATAAAACTGCAATATTTGAGCCGAGCCTTGTGGCAAAGGTTCATGGGAGTTTGGAGCGTTCGCTGTTTTGAAAAGTGCCTGATCCTTGACTGTTGCGGCTGGCGACATCCGGTCGGCATTTCGGGCGGGTCAGGGTGTAAGGTAAAAGCGTGAAGCTGGATCTGACCGTTAGCAAAAAATGGAGGTGTCCATGAGCATGCCGATGTTGAACAAGATGCACATGAACGGCTATGACGTGCTGAGCGTGAACAATGGCCCATGGCGGGTTTGCACCCAGGGCGATCGGCTGGCGTCGTTTGGCAGCCGGGAGGAAGCGCTGGCCTATGCCGCCGCACTGCCTGGCTACAAAAAACGCTCGACGCGCGCGCAAAGTCACAAAACCCACTGACAGGCAGGCTGTAACGAAAGAACCCCGGCATGTGTCGGGGCTTTTGTTTGAGGTAGGCGGGTGGGTCTCAGTGGACCTTGGTTCGGCTGATGGCGCGGGCTTTCACTTCCTTGGCATAGAGTTGCAGCCGTTCTTCATCGCTTTGCAGCACCTCACAGGATCTCAGCACGCTTTGCGCATCTGCTTCATTGCCGGATTTGCGCAGTTGTTCTGCGATACGTTTCAGGTCGACCGCCGACCATCTCAAGTCCGATGCAACGCTTTGCAGGTCGCGTTGAAGTTCGTGTTCGTATTCATTGAGCCGCATGATCACCTCCAGAACATTCTCGGTAGAAAAGAGTAGTCGCATTTTTCGTCGATGGGCAAAGCCTGTTCGTCAGTACGCTGAACGGTTGTGAAAAGTTGTGCAGATTGCGCCAAGGGCGCGGTGCCACGATGGATGTGCACCCGGTTACGCGCTACATTCAGCTTTTTAAATCAGGAATACACCATGCGGATATGGATCGGGACTCTGGCGTTGACCCTGTTGGCGGGTTGCTCGTTGCCGGCATCGCTGGTGCCGGGTGAGCCGAATATCAGCAAGACCAGCGCCAAGTCGCCCAAGGACTATGCTGCGTGTTTATTACCGTTGTGGCAGAAGGATGTGGCCAAGACTTCGCAGACATCGATTTCCAACGGCTACCGCATCACGGCGCCAAGCATCATCACGGCGGACGAGATCCTCGACATCGTCAAGTACAAGGATGGCAGCCGGGTTTCGTTGTATCAGGGGCCGCCGTGGGCCAAGTCCGGGTCGTTGCGCCAATCGGTGCGTGACTGCCTGTAACGACGCCTGCAGAGACAAAAAAAGCAGAAGCCGTATCGTCGGTTTCTGCTTTTTTTTGCCTGCCTGGAGACTGATAAGGTGGGATCTGATTCGCGAAATGAGCGGTGACAGTTGCGCACGAAGGGTTTCCTCCGTGTGCACTAGGCTTTTGAGGGGCGGTCGATAGTCAGATCGGCCGGTCTTTCAAGGAGCCTCGGATCATGGATGATCTGGTCAAAGAAGTTATTCCGCTGTTGCAGTACCTGATTCCCGGTTTTTTGTCGGCGTGGATTTTTTATTCGCTGACGGCGTTCAAGCGACCGGATACGTTCGGGCAGATTGTGCAGGCGCTGATTTTCACATTTGTGATTCAAGGCGCGGTATTGGGGATTGGGGCAATTTGTCTGTGGGTGGGTTCGAAAGGCTTTTCTGTAGGGAAATGGGATGCTCGGGCAGAGGCATTGTGGGCATTTATTGTTTCAGTATGTCTCGCCGGGCTTTTCTGTTATCTGACTTCAAACGGGATGTTGCATGTGTGGCTACGCAAGCGACACCTGACACGCAAAAGCTCCCATCCTAGCGAGTGGTACAGCGCCTTTGAGCGACAGGATCGCCTTGTCACTTTGCAACTGAATGACGAGAGGCGATTGTTTGGCTGGCCTTTGGAGTGGCCCTCCGGTCCCTCGGAAGGGCAATTTATCTTGCTGAATCCACAATGGCTTGGCGATGGTGGCGAGGTGCTCACTTTTGGCGCCGAATTAATGGTGATAGATTCCTCAAAAGTTCAGTGGGTCGAATTCAATTCTGTCGAGGAGGTTGTTTCATGAGCGCAAAAGCACCCAATCCCATGCCACCTCACGTGGCGCGTCTCTTCGTGGGGCCAGACGGCAAGCCGTTGGCAAAACCGCTGGTTAAAGGGCCGAGTGCGCCTCCACCGCCAAAGCGCTGATCAGCGTCGCGAGCCACTTAGCCCCAACCCTCAGCAACCGCCCGGCGAATCGCTTCCAGCAGCATCGCAAACGCCGGGTTGTCGTTGTTCTCCCGCCAGATCAGATGCAGCTCGCTCTGCACCCCTTCGCCCAGATCGATATCGCGAAACACCACATTCTTGAACACCACACTGGTGGCGCAGCGCGGTACCAGCGCCAGGCCCATGCCCGCATTCACCAGTGCCAGAATCGTCAGCGACGAGCCCAGCCACTGCACATAATCCGGCGCAACCCGGGCCGAGCGCAGCATCCCCGTCAGCAGTTCGTTGAACGGCGGATACGCGGCGTGGGAATACATCAGGAACGGTTGTTTATCCAGATCACTGACCGCCACTTCAGTAGCTGTTGCCAAGGGATGACCGCTCGGCACTGCCAGTACAAACGGTTCACGCACCAGGCATTCAGTCGCATAGCCCGGCTCCAGTAATGGTGCGCGAGCAATGCCCAGATCAATGCGGCGGGCGCGCAGGGCTTCGTGCTGCTGGTAAGTGTTCATCTCCGACAGATCGATTTTCACCTGCGGTTGTTTCAGGCGTGCCTCGGCAATCACCTTGGGCAGAAACTCATACACCGCGCTGCCGACAAAACTGATGTTTACCGAACCGATATCGCCCTCGGCAAACCGCCGGGCGGTGACGGCCGCTTGCTGCGCACGCTCCAGCAGGTTCTGTGCTTCGATGAAAAACGCCCGGCCTGCAGCGGTCAGCGCGACGCTACGCGTGCTGCGGGTAAACAACTCGACACCGAGGTGATGCTCGAGCAACTGAATCTGCCGGCTCAGCGGCGGCTGCGTCATATTTAGCCGTTCGGCGGCGCGGCGAAAGTTGAGTTCGGTGGCGACGGTAGTAAAGCAGCGCAGCTGGGTCAGTTCGAACATTGATCTAATCCGGGTATCAATCGAATGCCAAGTTAGATTAGACGGGATCAATAGTCGCCGTCCATGATCGGTCCATCGCTTTACGCCATCCCTAAAAAAACAAGATCGGGAGTCGCCCCTTGAAAACCCTCCAGAGTTCGCTGGACGTCACGGTACTCGCTCGTGCCGCCGCCAAGGTCAAGCGCCATGTGCTGCCGCTGTTCGTGGTGATGTTCATCGTCAACTACATCGATCGGGTCAACATCGGTTTCGTGCGCAGTCACATGGAAACCGATCTGGGCATCGGCGCGGCGGCTTACGGCCTCGGTGCCGGTTTGTTTTTTGTGGGCTACGCGCTGTTCGAAGTGCCGTCCAACATGCTTCTGCAGCGTTATGGCGCACGGGCGTGGCTGACACGGATCATGTTCACTTGGGGCGCCGCCGCCATGGCCATGGCGTTCGTCCGAGGTGAAACCAGTTTCTATGTGCTGCGCTTTATTCTCGGCGCGGCCGAGGCGGGGTTCTTTCCGGGCATCATTTACTACTTCACCCAATGGCTACCGGCCTCCGAGCGCGGCAAGACCATGGCGGTGTTTCTCAGTGGCTCGGCGATTGCCTCGGTGATCTCCGGCCCGGTGTCCGGTGCGCTGCTGCACATCAGTGGTTTGGGGTTGCACGGCTGGCAGTGGATGTTCCTGATCGAGGGCGCGGCGTCGGTGGTGCTTTGTGGGTTTGTCTGGTTCTGGCTGCAATCGCACCCGCGTCAGGCCAAGTGGCTGAGCGAAGAAGAACGCGAAGCGCTGGTGGCGGCGATTGCTGAAGAGCAGCGCGCTCGTGAGTCCTCGCAGGTGGCCAAGCCGTCGATGTTCAAGCTGTTGGCGGACCGGCAGATTGCGCTGTTCTGCTTCATCTACTTCTCCATTGCCCTGACCATTTACGGCGCGACGTTCTGGCTGCCGAGCATGATCAAGAAGATGGGCAATCTCGGTGACTTCCAGGTCGGCCTGCTCAATTCGATTCCGTGGATCATTTCGATTGTTGCCATGTACGGCTTCGCAGCCATGGCCGGCAAGTGGAAATTCCAGCAAGCGTGGGTTGCCTTGACGCTGGTGATAGCAGCGATCGGCATGTTCATGTCGACCACTGGCGGGCCGATCTTCGCCTTCGTCGCCATCTGCTTCGCCGCTATCGGTTTCAAGGCTGCGTCGGCGTTGTTCTGGCCGATCCCGCAAAGCTATCTGGATGCGCGCATCGCCGCTGCGGTGATCGCTTTGATCAACTCCATCGGCAACCTCGGCGGTTTCGTTGCGCCGACGGCGTTCGGCATCCTCGAAGAAACCACCGGCTCCATCGAGGGCGGTCTTTATGGCCTGGCGGCGACGTCGCTGATCGCGGCGGTGGTGATCTTCTTCGCCCGCACGGCGCCGGGTGCCAAAGGCAAAACCCCGGCAAAGTCCGATGACGAGACCGCCGTTGTCGCGACGGCCAGCCCGGCCGCGAGCCATTGAATTGATTGTCGATCTGTCAGGAGCGTTATCTTGAAAATCACCCGCGTAACTGTGACTCCGATTGCCTTTCGCGATCCGCCGCTGCTCAACGCCAGCGGCATCCACGAACCCTTTGCCCTGCGTTCGATCATCGAGATCGAAAGCGACAACGGCTACATCGGCCTCGGCGAAAGCTATGGCGATGCCCCGGCGCTGGCGATTCAGCAGCAGTTGCAGGCGCAGTTGATCGGTCTCGATCCGTTCAACCTCAACCAGTTGCGCGCGATCGTGCAGGCCACCGTCGCTGCGAATAAACCTGCCAGTCTCGCCGGTGCTGAACTGGCACCCGGTTCCCACGCCAGTAAAGCGGTGAGCAATGCCTACTCGGCGTTCGAAGTGGCGTTTCTCGATCTGCAGGCGCATTACCTGAACGTGCCGCTGGTGGACCTGCTCGGCGGCGCGATTCGCGATGAAGTGCCGTTCAGCGCTTACCTGTTCTTCAAGTACGCGCAGCATGTCGATTCGCCGTACAAACCGGACAATTGGGGCGAGGCGCTCAGCGAGCAACAGATCGTTGCGCAGGCTGCGCGGATGATCGAGGCGTACGGGTTCAAAAGCATCAAACTCAAGGCCGGCACGTTGCCGCCGGAGCATGAAGTGGCATGCATCAAGGCCTTGAAAAAAGCCTTCCCGGGCTATCCGCTGCGCATCGACCCGAATGGCAACTGGTCATTGGAAACCTCGATTCGCATGGCTGAATTGCTCGGCGACGATCTGCAGTATTACGAAGATCCGACACCGGGTCTCGACGGCATGGCTGAGCTGCACAAACGCACCGGTCTGCCGCTGGCGACCAACATGGTGGTCACCGATTTCGACGAATTCCGCCGCAGCATCGCGCAAAACAGCGTGCAGATTGTTCTCGCCGACCACCATTACTGGGGCGGCCTGCGCGACACGCAGACGCTGGCGAAAATGTGCGATGTGTTCGGCGTTGGTGTGTCGATGCATTCCAACTCGCACCTGGGTATCAGCCTGATGGCGATGGCGCATGTCGCGGCGGCGGTGCCGAATCTGGATTACGCCTGCGATACGCATTACCCCTGGCAGGAGCCGGATGAAGAGGTGATCAAGGGCGGCAAGCTGCCAATAGTCGATGGCTGCGTGAAGATCACCCGGGCGCCGGGGCTTGGCCTTGAACTGGATCATGAGCAGTTGGGCAAGCTGCATGATCAGTACCTGACGTGCGGGATTCGTCAGCGCGATGATGTGCGGCAGATGCAGCGTTACAAGCCGGACTGGAGGGCGGTCAAGCCGAGATTTTGATGTCGTGCTCGCTGGCCTCTTCGCGAGCAAGCTCGCTCCCACATTTGATCTGTGGCGTTCACAAATCCTTTGTGGGAGCGAGCTTGCTCGCGAAGGGGGCGACTCATTCCTTCAGAGTGTATGCACCAGCCAATCCCGAAACGCTTTCAGTGACGGCAAATTCTCATTGCGCGGCGGATACACCAGGTAATAGCT
>NZ_WXVV01000038.1 GCF_013433315.1 Pseudomonas crudilactis
GCATCCCGTTTGAAATCTGTCGAAAAATATCGTCTGGTCAAATCACACCTCGTCGTTGGGCGTAGATTAACGCCCTTTAGGGGTGTCCAGAATCATTAAGCCAGATCAACCCTAGCCCTCTCCCCGAGGGAGAGGGAACCGATCCGGGGATATTGGAGACGTACGCCGACCTGTATTTGCTTCTCTGAATCCATAATCGACTCGTTCTTTCAGGTCGATGTATCACGCAAGACACCTCGGTCGGCCCCCTCTCCCTCCGGGAGAGGGCTGGGGTGAGGGTTCGCTTTTAAACGGCTCAACCCGGCCAATAGCACGGCACCAACCAGCAACACCGCAATCCCCAAAAACGCCCCAAACCCCACCACCGTCACGCTGGAATACAGCATGTACAGGCACAACCCGAAAAACAGCAGCGGTAACAGCGGATACAACGGCACCTTCACCGGCCTCGGCACCTCAGGAAAACGCCGTCGCAGAATGATCAGCGCCACGCTGCTCAAACTCAGAAACAGCCAATAAACCGGGGTCAGGTACTCGACCATGGTGTTGAAGCCGCTTTGGGTAAAACTGCCGAACAGCACCAGCAACAACGCCACTGCGCCTTCCGCCAGCAACGCTTTGCGCGGCACGCCATGCCGATCGTCCCAAGCGCCGAAACTGCGCAGTTGCGGCACATCACGCGCAGCCGCGTAAGTGGTGCGGGCGCCGACCAACAGGGTCGAATTGATGGTCGCGATCGCGGCGATGCCAACCATCAGCAAAATCAGCAGGACACCCGGTGCACCGAATGCGCGGCTCAATAACTCCACTGCCGGGGCATTGCTGGCGGCCAGTCCCGAAAATCCGAGGCCCACAACGAACGCCCAGTTCAGCGCCAGATAGATCGCCATCAATACGCTCAGCGCACCGAGCATGGCAATGAAAATCCCCCGCCGGCCATCACGCACTTCCGCCGATAATGTCGCCGCATCGCTCCAGCCGCCGAACGCCAGAAAGACGAAAATCATCGCCGCCGAAAACCCGGTCATACCGGTGTTTTCCGCGACGGGCGAGAGACCCGGCGCAGGCGCTTCGATACCTTGCCAGGCCAAAAAAACGCCGGCACTGGCAATGCTCAAAAAGCCCAGCGCCAACAACCCCACCAACAAGGTCTGGGTGATAAAACCAATGTGTTTGCCCGTCAGATTAAGCAGCACCAACGCGGCTATCACCGCCCCGGCAAACAGCCCCGAACCGTACTGACCCAGCGGCACCACCGCATCGACATAATCGGCAAACATGAACGCCGACAACGCTATCCACCCGGTGTGCATCACCGAAAACCGCGACCAGGCGAACAGGAATCCCATGCGCTCGCCATACGCGGTACGCAGAAAGTGATAGTCGCCGCCCGGATGCGGAAACGCCGTGGCCATCTCGGCAAAACACAGCGCTCCGATCATTGAGGCGACGCCGCCCAGCACCCACACCAGGTAGAAATGCTCCGGCCCGACATTGAGGGCCACGGTCGGCGCGGTTTTCAGGATGTCGGTGGTGATCACCATGCCCAGCGTGATCAGCAACGCCTGAAACACCGGCAGATGCCGCCCCGGTCCCGCGTTAGAAACCATAGGTGGCGCGGGCGTAGTAATAGGCGCCGTTGGTGCCGATTGGCGACAGTACGTCGTACGGCAGGTTGCCGCCGTAGTTGATCGCCGAACCGGAACGTTCCGGGTAGTTGTCGGTGAGGTTGTTGCCGCCCACGGCAATGTTGAATTTCGGGGTGAATTTGTAGGCCACTTCGGCGTCGAGTTGCCACACCGCGCCGTAGGTTTGCTCGGGCTGCGAGTCGCCGAAATCGAACACCCGGGTGGTCTCGCCCTGGCGCGTCAAGCGTCCGAGCAAGCCCCAGTGTTCGCTGGCCCAGTTGGCGGAAAAGATGAAGCGATCTTTCGGCGCGGCATCGGTCAGGGTGTTGGTTTCTTCGACACCAACGAGCGCGTCGTTGCCGATGCCCAACGCTGTCAGTTGCGACGGTGTGCCTTTGGTGCTGGTGACTTTGGTGTGGTTGTAGGTGTACGCGGTGGTCAGGCCCAGTTGCCCTTCGTAGAACGGCTGGTGATAGTTGAGCACCAGTTCGGCGCCGTGGGTGCTGGTGTCGGCAGCGTTGGTGAAGAAGTTGACGTCGTGCACACCGGCGACGCCGAAGTTGTCGTTGATGTAGTTTTCCAGGGCATCGCTGCCGATGCGTTGCGACAGGGTGATGCGATCCTTGACGTCGATGCGGAACACGTCCAGCGAGGCATCGAAGCGTTCATTCAATTGAAAGGTCAGGCCGAGGCTGAAGTTCTTCGAGGTTTCCGGATCAAGCTTCTCGGCACCCAGCGCACGGGCGATCGGATCGTTGACCGAGAGCACACGGATGTCGGTCAGGGTGCCGCCGTCGCCGAAGTTGCTGGTGGTGTTCTGGAAGCCGCTTTGGGCCAGCGACGGTGCGCGGAAGTTGTTCGAGACCGCACCGCGCAAGGCCCATTGCTCGGTGAGCTTGTAGCGACCGCTGAGTTTGCCGGTGAGTTTGCTGCCGGCATCGTCGTAATGCTCCCAGCGGGTAGCGGCGTCGACAAAGAAGCGGTCGGTGAGATCGCCGGACAACTCGGCGTAAGTGCCGAACACATTGCGATCCAGATCCGATTCTTCGCTTGGCCGCAGGCCGTTGGCGCCGTCGGCTCCGGAGCCGATGTAGGAGGCCTCGTCACCGGCATAGGTCAGGTAGTTTTCGTAGCGGTATTCGCCGCCAACCGCCAATACAAAGGAGCGCTCGCCAAGACGCAGTTCACGGCTGAAGTCGAGGTTGGTGGTGGTCTGGCGCAGCTCGTAATCGCCGGTGTCGAACTTCGTGGGTGAGTCTTCGCCGAGGCTGACGTTCAGCGTGCGCCGGGTCGAGCCCTCGAAACGGTTGCGACCGTGGGTGATGCTGCTGTCGAAATCCCACTCGTCTCCGAGCAGGCCTTTGAAACCGGCGGTGGCGGAGATGTCCTTGTTGTCGCCGAGCGATTGCGGCAAGTAGCCGTTGGGGTAGAACTGCGGCTGTTCATACGGGTAGCGATAGAACTCGGCGCCGGTGGTGTGGCGCTGGTTGTAGGTGCCGAAACTGTAAGCTTTGCCGCCGGTCAGCGGCAGTTCGCTGTTGAACCAGAGATTGACGTCGCGCGCGACGCCGTCGCCCATCACATAGTTGCGCTGGCCAGGGCTGTCGGCAAAACCGTCGAAACCGGCGCGGTTGGTCGGGTTGCGATCCTTGTATTCGGTGCCGCCACGGATAAACCCGCCCTCCTCGCCCAAACGCGTGCCGATCTTCGCGGTGGTCACGCTGTTCTGGCCGTCGGTGGTGGTCTTGCCGATGGCGTCCTGATGAGTGTGATAAGCGCCATAACTGGTCGACACTTCGCCGCCCTCTGGGGCGTCGTCGAGGATGATGTTGATCACCCCGGCAATCGCGTCGGAGCCGTACTGCGCGCCGGCGCCATCGCGTAGCACTTCGATGCGTTTGATCGCGCTGAGCGGGATCGAGTTGAAGTCGACCGGTGCGGTACCGCGCCCGATCTTCGACGAGTCGTTGACCACCGCTGACGTATGGCGACGCTTGCCATTGACCAGCACCAGCACCTGATCCGGGCTCATGCCGCGCAGTTGCGCCGCGCGCACATGGTCGGCGCCGCCGGAGTTGGATTGGCGTGGCAGGCTGAAGGATGGCAGCAACGTCTGCAACGCCGCGCCCAACTCGCCATCAGCGGCGCCGGCGGATTTGAGGTCTTCGGCGGTGAGTACGTCGACCGGCACCGGCGAGTCAAGCACCGTGCGTGAAGTGCCGCGGGTACCGGTAACCAGTACAGTGCCAAGTCGCGATTCGCTGTCGGCGCTGGCGGAAGTTTCTTCTGCGTTGGCCGGAAGTTGCCAGATAGCGGACACAACGGCAGCCGCCAGTAATGAACGGGAACGGTAATGCATATAACAGCTCCTTGAATCGCAGTTAATACCCGGCCGCTGCCGACAATAAAGTTCGGCAAGCAATGCGCGGCAATGTCTGCTGTAGTTTTGGATTTCTGGAAGGCAGTGAAGGCTTTTTTACGGTGAGTTGCAGTTTCCCCAGCGTGAGACGTTTCCCCTTGAAAGCCGATGCTAGACGAGCTGCCGTCGATCGCAAAAGAACCAATAACGCTTAGGTTAGATCGCTCTAAAGGAGTGTTATTAGTTCAACAGAAGTGTTGCTGAGCCAACACCAGAACCAACTAATCAACAACTAAATAGCTATGCAAACACATCCCCCTGTGGGAGCGAGCTTGCTCGCGAATGCGGTAGATCAGTCAACGAATAGGTCACTGAAAAGGCCCCTTCGCGAGCAAGCTCGCTCCCACAGGTTGATCGTATTCCAATGTTTGAACAGGCTGCGTTCTGGAGACTTAGTCGAACTCTCTTTCCAGCCAGGCATCCTCGGCAATATCCAGTTCATCACCACTGAATCGCTGTTCGGCAAACGGATCGGCGTGCAGATGAAAGCCGTTCTGCTCCCAGAAACCCGGCTGTTCCTGTTCAACAAACTCAATCCCGCGCAGCCACTTCGCGCTCTTCCAGAAATACCGCCCCGCCACCACCAGCCGTAGCGGCCAGCCATGTTGCGCGGTCAACGGCTGGCCGGCGTAATGGGTGGCCAACAGACTGTCGGGGTGCAACAGATCATCAAGTCGCAAGTTGGTTTGGTAATCGTGGTCGGCGTGGGCCATGACGAACTCCGACGTCGGTTGGATATCGAACGCCTGCAACAGATCCTGCAGATGCACCCCGCTCCACTCGGTATCGAACTTCGACCAGCGCGTCACGCAATGGATGTCACAGCGCAGTTGTCGTTGCGGCAGCGCCTGCAGATCGGCGTAACGTAATTCGATTGGCCGTGCGAGTGTGCCGAACAGGCGCAGCGACCAGTTGGCGAGGGCATATTCCGGTACTTCGCCTTCGTGGAGGATTGGAAAACGCTCCGTCAGCACCTGGCCTGGGGGCAGTCGTTTACCAAGCGCCGGATCGGTTTTCGGGGAACGGCTTTTGCGTAGGCGGTCAGCTTTGTTGTGCATGTAAGCTCCAGAACTCCCTCAGTTTGCGCAACTACGCGTTACCCCTGTGGGAGCGAGCTTGCTCGCGAAAGCGATGGGTCAGTCAACAGAGATATCGACTGAACGGGCCTCTTCGCGAGCAAGCTCGCTCCCACATGGGCGATGTCGTGGCAAATGTTCTAGTTAGCCACCGGAATCCACGGCGCGCGTGCGACATTCGCGGTATCACCAAAGCTCGGAAGCTTCTGCGCCAGATCTCGAACGTTTTTCACGTCCAGATCCAGCAACTGCTGACGGGTGATCAGCGTCGGCGGCACCAGCACCTGATGCCCCGGATTGTCCCCGGCAATCAACATCGCCAGACTGCGCACACTGATTGCCCCGGCCACTTGCGGATTGACCGCCGCCGTCGCCGCCCAGGCGCTGTCCGGCTCTTTCATGATCTGAATATCGGCGGTGGAAATATCGGCGCTGTATATCTTCACCTTGCTGGTCAGCCCTGCCTCATCGACGGCAATTTTCGCACCTTTGGCGAACTCATCGAACGGTGCAAAGATCACGCTGATGCCTGGATTGGCTCGAAGCACGGCGCTGGCCTGATCCGCCACCGAGTTGGCAATCGGCGGATTCAGCGTGCCAAAGCGTGCCTTCTCGACGATCCCCGGATTGGCTTTCTTGACCTGACTCCAGATCTCGTCGCGGCGCTCCATCGGCGTAAAACCGCTGATGTACACGTAGCCGGCATCGAACTGCGTGCCGTTGTCCTTGATGGCCTGATCCAGCGCCAGACGCGCCAGCGCATGGTGATCCTGCTCGACCTGGGTCACTTGCGGGGTGTTCAGATCGACGTCAAAAGCGACGACCTTGATGCCCTTGGCGATGGCCCGGTCAATCGGCGCTTTCAGGGTTTCGGCCAGGCCGAGCTGAACGATGATGCCATCGACGCCGAGATCGATCGCCTGCTCGATCATCTCGCCCTGACTCGCCGCCTGCTGTCGGGCATCGAATACCCGCAGGTTGGCCCCCAGCGCTTCGGTCTGTTTTTCCACGCCACGCAAGTACGCCTCGGGGAAGTCCCCAGAGAACAAATAACCGACCAATGCGATCTGCACCTGACCTTTATCGAACGGCGCCGGCGCGCCGGGCAAGGCTTTGGCCTGAGCGCTCAGTGCCATCGCCGAAAATAACGCACCGGCGAGGCAATGACGGGCGAACTGAGTGATTGAACCGTGCATACAACTTCCTTGCATAAAGCGGCTCAACGCGCCCGATGCGCGAGGCCGAACGTGAACATCAGGGCCAGTACCAGCACCAGTCCCTTGACGAAATCCTGCGCGTAATATGGCGCGTTGAGCATGGTCAGACCGTTGAGCAACGCCGCCACCAGCAGCGCGCCAACCAAGGTGCCGAAGGCGTTGGGCTTCTTCGCGCCGAGTACGGCAAAACCGATCAGCGCCGCGCCGAGGGCATCCAGCACCAGACCGTTGCCCGAACTGACGTCGCCGCGACCCAGGCGCGCTGCGAGCAACAATCCGCCAAGCGATGCGAGCAACGCCGAGAGCACGTAAGCCAATAACTTGAAGCGCTGCACCGGCGCACCGGCCAAGCGCGCCGCTTGCTCGTTGCCGCCAATGGCATAGAACAAACGACCAATGCGCGTGCGTTCGAGAAACAACCACACCGCTACCGCTACCACCGCCGTGATCAACACCGGAATCGGTACCACCTCCCACAACCGCCCACGCCCCAGCGCCAGAAACGCGGCACTGAACGTACCTTCGGTTTCCTCACCGCTGGGCAAGGTCATGCCCACCGCAATCGAGCGCCCGCCAGTGGGTATTAGCTGCACGCCAATCACCAGAAACATGCTGCCCAGCGTCGCGAGAATGTCCGGCACCCGTAATTTGACGATCAGCCAGCCGTTGAGCAGGCCGACCAGCGCCCCACCCGCGAGACTGATCAACACCGCCGGCACCGCGCCCCAACCGAGCACGACCATCACGTAACTGGCGATCATCAGGCTCATCGCCGCCACCGCGCCAATCGACAGATCGAGGCCGCCGACGGCCATGGTCAGCGTCACACCCAGCGCCAGCAGCGCGACAATCGACACCGATTGCAGGATGCTGAACAGGTTGCCGACGCGCAGAAATGCCGGCTCGGCCACACTGAAAAACACCACGATCAGCGCCAGCAGCCACAGCAGGCCGTAGCGGATCAATACGTGCAGCAGACGTTCGGCGCGTGCCGGTTCGGTCGATAACAGTGAACTTGAATCAGGCACTCGCTCTGCTCCTTGGCGTGGCTTGAGGGGAATGTTCGGTCACGTCGCTGCCAGCCAGTGCGGCGACCAGATCAACACGATTGAGGCCGGCACGCGGGTACTCGGCGACCACCGCGTGATCGCGCACCAGCAGAATGCGGTCGGCAATTTCCAGGGCTTCATCGACGTCGGCGCAAATCACCAGCGTTGCACGGTCCTTGGCGCTGTCACGCAGCAGTTGGCCGATATCGCGGCGGGCGCGCACGTCGACGCCTTGAAACGGTTCATCAAGGATCAATACCCGCCCTTCGCCGAGCAGCCAGCGGCCAAGCACGACTTTCTGTTGATTGCCGCCCGACAACGCAGTCATCGGCACATCGATACCGGCAGTCTTGATCCCCAGCGCCGCCACTTGTGCCTCGACCGCTACCGCTTCGGCGCGGTTGCGGATGAAACCGCCACGGGTAAAGCGTTCAAGAAACGGCAACGTCAGGGTGCGACGCAAAGAGAAATCAGGTACCAGCGACTGACTGGCGCGATCTTCGGCCGCGAAGAAAATTCCGCTTTGAATGGCTTGGCGCGGAGAGTCCGCCCGCCAGTCAGTGCCATCCAGTTGCACGCTGCCCGAGGCCGCTTTACGCAAGCCGAACAGCACCTCGGCGATTTCACTTTTGCCGGCGCCCAACAGCCCGGTGAGAACCACCACTTCGTTCTCGTGCAGGCTCAGATCGAACGCGGCGGATCGCGGCAGAATTTGCATGGCGTTGAGTTTCAACACTTCGCGCCCGGCCACGCACGGCTGATAAACATGCTCGGCCAGCGCCTGCCCGAGCATGGCGCTCACCGCTTCGGGTAATTGCCGCGCCGTGAACTCGCCCGCGAACTGGCCATCGCGCAGGACGATGGCGCGATCTGCCACCCTTTGCAGGTCGGAGAGTCGATGGGAGATGTACAGAATCGCCACGCCGCGACTGCGCAAGGTGTCGATCAAGCCAAACAAACGCTGCGCCTCGGCATCGGAGAGCGCGGCCGTCGGCTCATCGAGAATCAGCAGGCGCGGTTGCAACGCCAAGGCCCGGGCGAGCACCACCAACTGCCGTTCGGCCTGCCCGAGATGCTCGATTGGCTGCTCCAGCGGCAAGGTCAAACCCAGCCCGGCGGCAATGCTTGCGGCGCGCTCCAGCAGGCGTTGGCGATTGAGCCAGAAGTCTGCGTCTGGCTTGCACAGTTCATCGAGCAGGAGGTTTTCCGCGACGCTCAAACCCGGTGCGATGCCCTCGTTGATCTGCTGGTGTACCGCGACAATACCGAAGCGACGCGCCGACAGCGGCGAGCTGAAATGGCGTGGCGCGCCCTCCAGCCGGATCTCGCCAGCGTCGGCAGTCTGGCTGCCCGCCAAGATCTTCACCAGGGTCGACTTGCCCGCGCCATTGGCACCGAGCAGCGCCACCACTTCGGCGGGATAAATCTCCAGGCTGACCCGGTCCAGTGCCCGACTCGCGCCAAATATTTTGCTCAACTGACGTACACGAATCAGCGGCTCGCGGACGACAGCGACCGGCACACTCATACAATTCCTTAGCGGCGATGCGCCAGCGAACGAACCAACCGATCGCCCAGGCTTTGCACGCCCTGAACGAGGATCACCAACACCACCACCGTGGCCACCATCACTTCATTGTTGAATCGCTGATAGCCGTAACGGATCGCCAGATCACCGAGCCCGCCACCGCCGATCACCCCTGCCATCGAGGAAAAACCGATCAGCATCACCAGCGTCAAGGTGATCCCGGCCAGCAACGCCGGCAGCGCTTCGGGCAACAACACTTTGAAGATCACATGGCCGATGTCGCCGCCCATGGCGAGGATCGCTTCGATGCGACCCTTGTCGACTTCATCCAAGGCGTTTTCAACGATGCGCGCGAAGAACGGAAATGCGCCGATGGTGATTGGCACCACGGCGGCGGTGCTGCCCAGCGTTGTGCCGACCAGCAGCCGTGTCAGCGGAATCAGGGCGATCAGCATCACCACGAATGGCAGTGAACGGCCGAGGTTGACCACACTACCCAGCGCGGCATTCAAGCGTGGCAACGGCAACAGCCCGTCGCGACGACTGATGAACAGCAACACGCCCAGCGGTAAGCCGATCAGCAGCGTGAACAGCCCCGCGAGCAAGACCATGTACAGGGTTTCACCGGTGGCGTTGAACAGCAGTTGCAGGATTTCACCCCAATTGACCGTGCGGTTCATGAGTGCGCCGCCCGTACGCCGTATTGCTTGAGAAAACTCAGGCCCGGCTCAGCGTGACCCAGTTGCAAGCCGCAGGTCGGCCGCAGCGAAGCGCCCAGCTGGGATTGCGCATCGGCCAGCAGCCGTGGCACCGGCCCGGCTTCGACCAGACGTCCGTTGGCCATGAACGCGGCGTGATCGCAGATCGACTTGACCACCTCCAGTTCATGGGTGATCAGTACGATGGTCACGCCCAGTTGCCGATTGATGTCGCGCAGCAGTTCGAGGATCGATTCGGTGGTTTCCGGGTCGAGCGCACTGGTGGCCTCGTCCGAAAGCAGGTACGCCGGCTCTGCGGCGAGGGCGCGGGCGATGCCGACGCGCTGTTTCTGGCCGCCGGACAATTGCGAGGGAAAGGCCTGCGCCTTGTCACTCAAGCCGACCAGCTCCAACAGTTCGCGCACCCGCACATGGCGCCACGGTTTGCCGACATTCGCGATCTCCAGCGGCACCGCAATGTTGTCGAATACCGTGCGCGAATGCAGCAGGTTGAAGCCCTGGAAGATCATGCCGATGCGCTGGCGTTGTTTGCGCAAGTCACTGTTGGGCAGCGTCAGCAGATCTACACCGTCGATCAGGATTCGGCCGCTGTCCGGTCGTTCGAGCAGATTGAGGCAGCGCAGCAGCGTCGACTTGCCCGCCCCGCTGCGCCCGAGAATCCCGAAGACCGCGCCGTCGGGAATGCTCAGCGAGACCTGATCGAGTGCCGGCTGCGCGGCCGACGGGTAAGTCTTGCTCAACTGCTCGACGGCGATCATGGCTTGCTGCCCGCCACCGGAATCACTGAACCGGCGAAGTTATCGGTGATGTATTTGGCGACCTCGGGCGACGTCAGGTCCTTGGCCAGTTGCGCGATACGCGGGTCGTGTTCCAGCTTGGGCGTGGTCACCAGAATATTGGCGTAAGGATTGTGCTCGGCTTTCTCCAGACCCAAGGCATCCTTGGCCGGCACCAAACCTGCGTCGAGCGCATAGTTGCCGTTGATCACGGCCAGATCGACGTCGTCCAGCGAGCGCGGAATCTGCGGTGATTCGATTTCCAGGATCTTCAGCTGTTTCGGGTTCTCGGCGATGTCCTTGGGCGTTGCCTGATCAGCCGCCGGATCGTTGAAGCCGGGTTTGAGTTTGATCAGGCCGTTGTCCTGCAACAGGTACAGCGCGCGGCTCAGGTTGGTCACGTTATTGGGCACGGCGACGGTGCCTTTTACCGGTACATCGGCGAAGCTTTTATGGCGATGCGAGTAGATGCCCAAGGGTTCGATATGCACCGTGGCCGCCACCGCGAGTTTTTCGCCGAGAGCCTTTTCCTGGGATTTCAGGTACGGCAGGTGCTGAAAGTAATTGGCGTCGACGTCACCATGCACCAACAGTTCGTTGGAGTTCACGCCGTTGGGGATCTCGATGACTTTGAGATTCAGCTGCGGATCGATTTTCTGGATGTACGCCAGAATCTGCGCGTGGGGCACCGGGTCAGCGGCGACGCGCAATGGCTCCAACGCCTGCGCACCGAACGACGTTACCAGCGCGCCGAGCACGGCCAGGGTCAAACCTGCTTTCTTGATCATGTGCGGAGTCCTTGAGCGAGTGATGAGTCAGGCGGATTTACGAACGGGCGGTGGTGGCAGCAACGCATCGGCGTAGAAGCGTTGCGCGACATCGGGATGCGAGCGCAAACGACCCTTGAGGTAGTTCCAGCCGACATCGCGAAACAGCGGATTGAGCGGATCACTCGCCGGCCCGCGCGCCTCGCGCAACAGTGCGGTGGGCAGCGGATACAACGGCACCACGGCGTCGAGTTGCGCACCGAGGAAGAAGGCGATGGACAGGCGTTCGCTACCCGCCGGAGGTGAAACTACGCGATGCACCGTGGCCCGCAGATAACCGTTGCTGGCCAGTTCGAGCAGTTCGCCGATGTTCACCACCAGGGTGTTTTCACGCGGCAACGCGTCGATCCAGCGGCCGTCTTCGATTTCGACTTGCAGTCCGGCCTGTTGGTCTTGCAGGAGGAAGCTGAGGAACCCGGAATCCTTGTGTGCGCCGACGCCTTGATGGCTCGACTCGCTGGACTGGCCGGGATAACGCATCAACTTGATATGTTCGTTGGGCTTGTCGCCGTAGAGTTGATCGAACGCATCGGCGCGCAGCGACAACGCCTGAGCGAACGCGCGCAGCAGGCGCAACGACATCCGCGTCATCGCCTCCTGCCATTCCAGCAGCAAAGGTTTCAGTTCCGGCAGTGCCGCCGGCCATTGGTTGGGACCTTGCAGCCGCGCCCAGAACGGGCTGTCCGCCGTCAATGGCAACGCCTCACGCTCGGCGCCCAGATCGAACTGCTCACGCAGATCGGGCTGGCCACGGGTGATCTCCGAAGCGGCACGGTTGTAACCGCGAAAGTGCGGTGAATTGATCATGCCGACGGCGGTTTTCTCGCTGTCGGGCAAGGCGAAAAACTGGCGGGCGTGGGTCTGCACCTGCTTGAGCAAGTCGCTGTCGATACCGTGGCCGGTCAGGTAAAAGAAGCCAACGTCGCGGGCGGCGTGGCGCAGGTCTTCAAGAAATTCGTAGCGCTGTTGCGCTGTGCCTTCGAACTGCGACAGGTCCAGCGTCGGTAATGCGGTGATGTCGAGGGTATGCGGCATGATTCACTCCCGTGTGAATCAAACCTGAAGAACCTGTGATCGATTCAGCGTGTGCCGTCATGGCAATCGGGGGTCTATCGGTTTGATGCGTTTTGATTCGTCGTTGAGACAAAACTAAACGATCTTAAAAACGCTGAGCCAATATCTTTTTCGCATTACCTTAGGCCTGATTTCCCCTCACCCCAGCCCTCTCCCGGAGGGAGAGGGAGTCGACCGAGGTGTATATCGCGATACATCGACCTGAACGACCGAGTCGATTATGGATTCGGCACAAACTGTTCAGGTCGGCGTAGCACTAAATATCGCCTCGGTCAGTACCCTCCCAACACTCTCCCGGAGGGAGCTGACCGAGTTGTCTTGCGGTATACATCGACCTGAACAACCGGGTTGGATTCGGCAAATATCGTTCAGGTCGGCGTAGCACTCAAGATCCCCCCGGTCAGTCCCCTCTCCCTCTGGGAGAGGGTTAGGGTGAGGGAACCAGACGACTCGGTATCAAGCGTCCTGCAACGCACGCGGCCGCTGACTGCGTTGTTCGGCACTGGCCTCCGGCGCCGGTTGCAACTGGAAGTCGAACTTCAGTTCGGCATAACGCCCCAACGCTGCGTCCTCACGGAACACCACCTCCCCGACCAAGCCTTCACGGGTCGCATAGGCGAAGTCATCCCACAGGTATTGATCACCCGACAGATTGATCTGCGTCGTCAGGTGCCGATGCCCCGGCGCGCTGATGAAAAAGTGCACATGTGCCGGACGCTGGCCATGGCGCCCGAGCTGGTTCAGGCATTCCTGGGTCGGCCCCTGCGGGTCGCAGCCATAGCCGGACGGCACGATGCTGCGAGCGCGGTAGCGGCCGTCGGCGTCGGTAATGATGCGTCGACGCAGGTTGTACTCGGACTGGCTCGAGTCGAAAAACGAATAGGTGCCCTTGGTGTTGGCGTGCCACAGGTCAACGGTAGCACCGGCCAATGGTTGGCCGTGAAGATCGAATACCTGGCCTTCAAGGTGCATGACGGTGGCGACGCCCTCTTCGCTGCCGTCATCCATTCGGCATTCACCTTCGCACAGGGGCGCGCCGGCAACGTACAGCGGGCCTTCGATGGTGCGTGGCGTGCCGCCGGTCAAGCCGATCTGTGCATCCTTGGCGTCCTGCAACAGGTCGAGGAAGTGCTCCATGCCAAGGCCGGCGACCAGCAGTCCGGCTTCGGAACGCGCGCCCAAACGGTTGAGGTAGTCGACCGCTTTCCAGAACTCGTCCTCGCTGATTTCGAGGTCTTCGATGATTTTCGCGCTGTCTTGCAAGATGCGCAGGACGATGGTTTTAAGACGGGAATTACCCTCGTCGTTGGCGAAACCGGCGGCTTCTTTGAAGAAGGCTTGCAGCTCGGCGGTGTGGGCAATTTTCACGGTCATGGTGGTTACCTCATCTTGTTGTTTTTCGGCGCAGTTCTCTTACTCAGCGCACTTCCCCTGTGGGAGCGAGCTTGCTCGCGAATGCGTTGTGTCATTCAGCATCTATGGCGACTGGCTCACCGCTTTCGCGAGCAAGCTCGCTCCCACAAGGGAAATGCGGCGAGCTCAGAATTAGCGATCATCGGAATGGATCGACGACGGATGCCGGCACAGGCCGTCGACCTCGATGTCCATGTAGGGAAACAGCGGCAAGCGCATCAGCGTGTCGTGCAGCGTCTCGACGCTCGGCACATCGAACACGCTGTAATTGGCGTAGTGCCCGGCGATGCGCCACAGGTGCCGCCATATGCCTTCGCGTTGCAGCCGTTGGGCCAGTTCCTTCTCGTCAGACTTGAGCCGGGTGGCCAATGACGGGTCCATGTCGACGGGCAATTTCACGGTCATTTTTACGTGGAACAGCATGCTGGTTCTCCTGATTCAGTGGCGACGAAAACGCGCCAGACGCTCTTCGTCCAGCGTCAGGCCCAGGCCTGGAGTTCGCGGGATGTGCAGGTGAAAATCGCGGTACTGCGGCGTTTCGGTGACGATGTCTTCGGTCAGCAACAACGGGCCGAACAGTTCGGTGTCCCAGGTCAGTTGCTTGAGTGTGAGGAAGGCGTGCGCCGAGGCCAGCGTGCCGACGGAGCCTTCAAGCATGGTGCCGCCGTACAGCGCGATGCCCGCTGCCTCGGCGATTTGTGCGGTGCGCAACACGGCACGCGGGCCACCGTTCTTGGCGATTTTCAGGGCGAATACACTGGCAGCGCCGTCAGCGGCGAGACTGAAAGCATCCTCGACGCTTTCGATCGATTCATCGGCCATGATCGGTGCCGGGCTGCGCTGGTTCAGGCGAATCTGCCCGGAGCGGTTGACCCGCGAAATCGGCTGTTCAATCAGGTCGATACCGTTATCACCCAGTACCTGACAGCCGCGAATCGCCTGGGATTCATCCCAATACTGGTTAACGTCAACCCGCACACTGGCGCGTTCGCCCAAGGCTTTTTTGATCGCCACCACGTGCTTGATGTCCTGCTCTAGCGGGTTGGCGCCGATCTTCAATTTGAAGATGCGATGGCGACGTGCTTCGAGCATCTGCTCGGCTTCGGCGATGTCGCGGGCGGTGTCGCCGCTGGCCAAGGTCCAGGCCACTTCAAGGCTGTCACGCACGCGGCCGCCGAGCAGCTCGCTGACCGGCAGACCGAGGCGCTTGCCTTGCGCATCGAGCAGTGCACTTTCGATGCCGGACTTGGCGAAAGTATTGCCCTTGGCGATCTTGTCGAGCCGCTGCATCGCCGCGTTGATGTTGTTGGCGTCCAAACCCACCAGCGCCGGGGCCAGATGTGCGTCGATATTGGCTTTGATGCTTTCCGGGCTTTCGTATCCATAAGCGAGACCGCCGATGGTGGTGGCTTCGCCGATGCCTTCAATACCATCGCTGCAGCGCAGTCGCAGAATCACCAGAGTCTGCTTCTGCATCGTGTGCATCGCCAGTTTGTGCGGGCGAATGGTCGGCAGGTCGACGATGATGGTCGTCAGGTTTTCAATCAGAATTCGCTGCATTTCAATGTCCCTTGAAAAGTAATCAACCGAGGTCGCCGCCACCGACCGGCAAAGTCACGCCGGTGACGTACGAGGCGTCATCGGAAGCCAGAAAGAGGATCGCGCCAACCTGTTCGTCGAGGCTGCCGTAGCGTTTCATCAGGCTGCTGTCGAGGGTTTGCGCGACGATTTCCTGATACCAGGCCTGCTCCTGCGCCGACGGTTCGGCGGCATTGCGCGGGATGCGCCGGGGCGGTGCTTCGGTGCCACCCGGTGCGGTAGCGTTGACGCGAATGCCGCGCTCTGCGTTTTCGAAGGCCAGACATGCTGTGAGTGCGTTGATGCCACCCTTGGCCGCGCCGTACGGCACCCGATTGACGCTGCGGGTAGCAATCGATGAAACGTTGACGATGGCGCCGCGCCCTTGCTTGAGCATGTACGGCAGCGCCGCGTGGCAGCACCACAGGGTCGGAAACAGCGAGCGGCGCACTTCCGCTTCAATCTGTTCGACTTCGTAGTGCTCGAACGGCTTGGCCCAGATCGTGCCGCCGACGTTGTTGATCAGGATGTCGAGACGGCCGAAGGTGTTGATGGCTTCAGCCATGACCCGCGCGCAATCGGCGTATTGCTCAAGGTCGGCGGTCAACGCGAGAACGCCCTCGCCTTGCAGTTCGTGAACCAGTTCAGAGCGATCGACGGCGACGACTTGTGCGCCTTCGTTCAACAGGCGTTCGCAGACGCGGCGGCCGATACCCTGCGCCGCGCCGGTGACCAGCGCGACCTTGTTGGAGAATCTGTTGTTCATGACAACCTCGAAAGAAGGGTTTCAGGCAGCCGCTGCGGCGAATTTTTCGTAGTAGAAGTTCGCCGGGGTGATGCCCTGCTCGCGGATGTATTGGCTGACCGCTTCGACCATCGGCGGCGGGCCGCAGAGGTACACGTCGACGTCGCCCTCATTGAGATGGCGCGGCTCGATGTGCTGGGTGACGTAGCCCTTGAGCGGGTGCGCGCTCTGCGGATTGGCCACGCAGGCGCCGAAACTGAAGTTGGGAATGCGGGCGGCGAAGGCTTCTAGACGATCGATTTCGACCAGGTCGAAATCGTTGGTCACGCCGTAGATCAAATGCACGGGATGATCACTGCCCTGCTCGGCGATTCTCTCCAGCATCGCGGTGAACGGTGCCAGGCCTGTGCCGCCTGCCAGCAACAAGAGCGGACGCTTGATTTCGCGCAGGTAAAAGCTGCCCAGCGGCCCGGCCAGGTTCATGCTGTCGCCGGCCTTGGCCAGGCCGGTGAGAAAGCTGCTCATCAGGCCACCGGGCACGTTGCGAATCAGGAAACTGACTTCACCGTCCTTCTGCAATGAGCTGAAGGAATAAGCGCGGGTCTGCTCGCTGCCGGGCACTTGCAGATTGACGTACTGGCCCGGCAGAAACGCCAGTTTGCTCAACGCCTCGCCCTTGATCGACAGCGCGATGGTGCTTTCGGACAACTGCCGGACAGCGCTGATCGATGCCTGGAAGTTCGCTTGTTCGGTCTTGCATAGCTGCGAGCCGGCCGGCACTCGCACCACACAATCGCTTTCAGCGCGCATCTGGCAGGTCAGCACATAGCCTTGCGCAAGCTCGTCGTCGCTCAAGGCGTCTTCGATGAAGTTGTCACCCATGTCGTAACGCCCGGCTTCGGCGAAACACTTGCAGGTGCCGCAGGCGCCGTCACGGCAGTCCAGCGGGATGTTGATGCCTTGCCGATACGCCGCGTCGGCCACAGTTTCATGGCCGCCAGCCTCGATGAAACGGGTGACGCCGTCTTCAAAATTAAGCGCAATCTGGAAACTCATGGTGCACCTCGCCGTGTCGACTAGATGTGGTAGATGTCGATGACCTGACGGACGTAATCGTTTTTCAGCACGACTTTCTTGGCCTTGATCAGCGGCTGTTCGCCACACAGATCGAGGGTGTAGAAACTGCTGCCGAAGTAGCTGTCGGTGACCTGATAGCGAAAGCTCAAGGTGTGCCAGTTGAAACGCACTTGGCATTGCCCTTCGCTGTGCTCGACGATCTCGATGTTGCTCAGGTTGTGTGAGGTGCGGGTGTCGGGAATGGTCGCGCTGGAGCGCTCGGTCTTGATCCGGAAGATGCGGTCTTCGAGACCGCCACGGTTGCCGTACCAGATCAGCGAGATTTCGCTTTGCGGGTCTTCGGTGAGCGTGTCGTTGTCGTCCCAGGCCGGCATCCAGAAGGTCGCGTCAGCGGCGTACAGCTCCAGCCATTGATCCCACTGACCGTCATCGAGATAACGCGCCTCGCGGTAGAGAAAGTCGCGCACGCTGTCGTAGAGGTTGCTCATCACACGGCCTCCACGGGGATCAGTTGTGGCTCGGTGGCAGCGGCCTTGAGCATGGTTTCCTGCCAGTACTTGTGTTGCAGCACAAACAGGCCTTCGTCCTCGGTGCGCATACCGGAGAGCAACGGTTTGAGATCGATTTCTTCGGCCGCTGCGTCGGCTCCTTCAACCCAATGCGTCGCGCCTCGGGACATGTCGTTCCAGCCACGGCCAGCGCCATAACCGGTCTGGCACGAGCGGAACTCTTCCAGATCATCCGGCGTGGCCATGCCGCTGACGTTGAAAAAATCCTCGTACTGGCGAATGCGTTTTGCCCGCGCCTCAGCGCTCTCGCCTTTGGGGGCGATGCAGTAAATGGTGATTTCGGTCTTGTCGACCGAGATCGGCCGGGCGATGCGGATCTGTGAACTGAACTGATCCATCAGATACACGTTCGGGTACAGGCACAGGTTGCGCGAGTTTTCGATCATCCAGTCGGCACGGGCCTGGCCGAAATCCCGGGCCAGTTCGTCGCGACGCTCATAAGCGGGACGGTCTTCGGGGTTGGCCCAACGGGTCCAGAGCAGCAGATGGCCGTGGTCGAAGGAGTAAAAACCGCCGCCCTTCTTCGCCCAGCTGCCGGCGCTCATGGTCTTGATCGCTTCACCCGCTTCGCGCTGTTGGCGCTGGTTCTGGGTGGCGGCGTAGTTCCAGTGCACCGAGCTGACGTGATAGCCGTCAGCACCGTTTTCGGCGGTGAGTTTCCAGTTGCCTTCGTAAATGTAAGCGCTGGAACCGCGCAACACTTCCAGGCCTTCTGGCGACTGGTCGACGATCATGTCGATGATTTTTGCCGATTCGCCCAAGTGCTCAGCGAGGGGTTTCACATCAGCATTGAGGCTGCCGAACAGAAAGCCGCGATAGGACTCGAAACGCGCAACTTTGGTCAGGTCATGGGAGCCTTCGCAGTTGAAGCCTTGCGGGTAACCGGCTTCGCTCGGGTCTTTGACCTTGAGCAGTTTGCCGCTGTTGTTGAACGTCCAACCGTGAAACGGGCAGGTGTAGCCGGAGCGATTGCCGGACTTGTGCCGGCAAAGCATGGCGCCGCGATGGCTGCAGGCGTTGAGAAAAGCGTTGAGCACACCGTCCTTGTTGCGCGCGATGAAGATCGGCTGGCGCCCCATGGTGGTGGTCAGAAAATCGTTGTTGTTGGGCAGTTGGCTTTCGTGGGCGAGGTAAATCCAGTTGCCTTCGAAGATGTGCGCCATCTCCAGTTCAAACAGACGCGGATCAGTGAACATCTCCCGCTTGCAGCGGTAGGCGCCCTTCTCCTTGTCTTCTTCAAGCATGGCATTGAGGTAGTCGATTCCCAGGGACATGGCCGGGGCCTCCATTGTTATTGTTCAGGCCAGGTCAGATTAGGGAGGCGATGCACGGGGCAATAGCCGAATCCTGCAGATCGCTATCCGTTTTGTGCAGGACGGCGCGGCAGATGATTCGGCGTGTTTCGCAGAGGGTTTAGTGCGGAGTGTCAGTGGCGGCGTTTGAAGGTCTGCGATGGCAGTTCGCCGAACTGTTGGCGATAGCTTTCGGAGAAACGGCCGAGGTGCAGGAAGCCGTAGTCCAGGGCCAGTTCGGTGAGATTACGTACCGGGCAGCTCGGATCGCTGAGGCAGGCATGGATACGTTCCAGCTTGCGCTGGCGGATGTATTGCATCGGCGTGATGCTGAGCTGGCGCTCGAACAAGCTGTACAGCGAACGCGGGCTCATGCTCGCCTGTGCGGCCAGACGTTCGGCGGGCAAATCCAGTTTAAGGTTGCGTTCGATGTAATCGAGAATGCGCTCGAAGCTGACATTCGGTGCGCTCAGGCACTGACGGCTGACATTGGTGTTCATCAGCGAGATCAGTTTGCTACCGATGATCTGCGCGTAATGCTCCTGCACCCGCAGCAACGGGTCGCTGGCCTCGGCTTCCTGACAGATCATCGCCAGCAGGTTGGTGAAGCCTTCCAGCTCATCCAGCCGATAGTGATTGCGCAGGAAACGGACACCGCTTGCCGGACGCTGCCAACGCTGCTCGTCGCACACTGATTCGAGCACGCTGACCGGCACCTTGAGGATGAATTTCTCGCAGTCTTCCGAGTACGTCAGATCAACCGGATCATCCGGGTTGATCAACAGCAACTCGCCGGGCACCAGATGCTGTTCGCGCTTGTGCCCGCGCCACAGGCAATTGCCTTGCAGCAGCACTTGCAGATGGTAAACGGTCTCCAGGGCCACCGATGTCACGCGTACGCTGCCGCCATAGCTGATGCGGGCCAGATCGAGGTCGGCCAGTTTGCGGTGGTTGAGGCTGGCTTGTGGGTGGGTGGTTCTGGACAGGCCGATGAAGTGCTGACCGACGTGCTGATTGACGTAGTCGGAGACGGCATAAGGGTCAGCGTGACGGAACACGCTGCTGCGATCGCTCAGCAGATGGCTGTCCATGGGGCATTGCTCATTGTTGTCGTTATTTTGGTTTCACGGGGTTTCAGGCATCACCACTCACAGTACGCCGGAGTGTTGGGGTGGGCAATTGGACGAAGGTTTGTGTACTCGATAATCGAACATTTTTTGCGGATTACGGAGTGGTTTGTCCAACGCCTACACTTGCCGAAGAAATGCCCTACACGCCAAAAAAACCCGAAACAAAAAATCCTATTTGTGACAGTTTTATAAAACAAAAAAAGCCCGTTTCAGTCGAAACTGAAACGGGCTTCTCCCACCTCAACGGCCGTTACTTCAGGTCGTCAAAGTGGTCTCGCAGGAACTCGTAAAAGCGAAAGGCTTTAAACAATCTCCATACAAGGCTCAGCGTACGCAGCAAAAGCTTCATACGTTTTGGCCTCCAGGGCTGGGGGCCAAACCTCCAGCAAACTTACCGGATCATGCTTGCCTTCAGCCTGCACGTTAAAGCAGCTAGTGAGGCGGCCGGTTGAAATCCCCCCGAAACATCATTCCGGCACGGGTGCAAAACCGTGTCAAAGGGCATGAAACCGTTTAGTCACCAGCCTGGCCTCACCGCTGCTCGAACAAGTGAGCGCCCGCATCATAACCTTCATTCAGAGGCTTTCAGGAAAAGTAATTTTCTGATTTGTTAACCATTATTTCTGCCAGCTTTTTCTGGAAATGAAATAGCGCAAACAACCAGTTTCATACGAACTTTAACCTTGCAAGGGGGCACAAAGGCTCTTACCATGAGAGAACGTTAAAGCAGCTAGTGAAGCAACAAACCTCGGTCGCAAACCAAGGTTTACAAAAGAACCGCCCCGCAAAGGCGGTTTTTTTTCGCCTGCCTTTTCACTGCATCCGCCGATGAAAATCAGATCACAACACCCGTGCCCACGTCTGACTCAGCAGATCCTTGCCAAAGCTGTGAACCGCCTCCTCCTCCACCAACTCAAACCCGGCCTGCTGATAAATCTTGCGCGCAGCGGTCAGGTTACTGGTCGTCCACAAGGTCATTTTCTGGTAGCCAACCTGGCGGGCGAAACGCAGGCACTCCTCGACCAGACGACTGCCAATGCCCAAGCCCCGCGCGCTGGCGTCGACGTAGAGCATGCGCAGTTTGGCGGTTGTTTCATCCTGGCGGACGATGAACACGGAGCCGATGACCTTGCCGTCCTTTTCCGCAATCCAGCAGCGCTCGCTCGTCGGGTCGTAATCACGCAGGTACTTGGCGACCACCTCGGCCACCAGTGTTTCGAACTCTGAATTCCAGCCGTATTCGCGGCTATACAGCGCGGCTTGCTGTTGCATCACCGTGCCCATGTCGCCGGGCTGCGGATCGCGTAACAGGTAAGTCGAGTCCTTGCTGCCTTCCAACAGGTTCTGGATCAGCGTCATGGCGCCGATCAGTTGCTTCTGCTGCGGCTCGGGCAGACGCTCGAGCATGGCGACGATTTGCTCGCGAGAGGCCTTTTCCAGCGGAATCAGGATTTCCCGGCCCAGATCGGTTAAGTGCAATTGCGCAGCGCGGGCATCCGTGGACGACGGGACTTTCTGGATCAGCCCGCGCTTCTCGAAACCGCTGATGATGCGGCTCATATAACCGGCGTCGAGGCCGAGCATCTGGCGCAGATCCGCGCTGGTCAGGTCACCGCGCGAGGCCAGCTCATACAAAATGCGCAACTCGGTCAGCGAGTAGTCGCTTTGCAGCAGATGCTCCTGCAGTACGCCGATCTGATGGGTGTAGAAGCGATTGAAGCCGCGCACGACGTCGGCTTGCTCAAGGAGATCGATGCTGGACATGGCAAACGCTCAGTTAATTGCTTAAGGCAACTATATATTTGCCAAAAGCAACCATGTCAACAGAAAGCTATCGGCACTTTGCCAACACCACCTGACAGGTATCCGGCGTCCCCCCGGAGCGACCGGCATAACGAATACAGTTGTTCATCGACTTCTGTCGGGCCATGTTCAGACTGGAGCCCCAGGCCAAACCGCCCTCGCCGACCGACGGCAAGGCTTTCGCGTAGCAGGCATCGCCCACACTCGACGGTGGATAGTGTTTTCGGCTGGAGCAGCCTGCGGTCAGCGCCAGGCTTAGGCCGATCAAGGTGAGCACGCCCCAGAGCGAGCATCGGTTAATCATCGCATTCCACCTGCCGGCAAAGGGGTCGTAACCTGCTGAGTCTAGTCCCCTCACCTGCACAAATCTTCTAAACGTCGACGAGCATTGCGCGGTATTTTATGGGGCCGCACCTTTCAATGGCGAACTCTGGAGCCTTCGTGGATAAACGCAACTGGATCGAGCTGTCCCAGGATGTCGACACCGGGATTGAATCGATTCGCGCTCACTTTGAGGGCCATGCCTACGATCCGCACTGGCATGACAGTTTCCTCGTCGGCGTTACCGAACAAGGTGTGCAGCAATTCAATTGCCGCCGCGTACGCCATCGCAGTACGCCGGGCAACGTGTTCCTGCTGGAGCCGGGGGAAATCCACGATGGGCAAGCGCCGACCGAGGAAGGGTTTACCTATTCGATGCTCTACCTCGATCCACACTGGCTGGAGCGTGAACTGCATGCGCTGTTCGAAGACGCACCGGCCGACAGCCAGCCAGGTTTTGCCGACACGCTGAGTCAGGACCCGCGTCTGGCCACGGCGATCAGTCAAGCCTTCCATGCACTGCATGATGGCGATCTGCGGATCGTCCGGCAGACCGCCGTCGACGGGTTGCTGAGCTCGCTCACGCGCCATCTCGACTGGCGCAAGCGCCAGGTTTTCGATCCGCGCCTGCCATTGGTGGCGCAACTGGCGCGGGATTATCTGCACGCGCATACCTATGAAGATATCGGTCTCGATGATCTCGCGCAGGTCTGCGGGGTAGACCGTTTTCGGCTCAGCCGCGCCTTCAAGTCTGCTTTTGGTCTGGCGCCGCACGCGTACCTGATCCAGTTGCGCCTGGCCAGGGCGCGGCAGTTGCTGGCCCGGGGTGAAACGCCGGCGCAGGTCGCCAGCGTGCTTGGTTTTGCCGACCAGAGTCATCTCGGTCGCTGGTTCCGCCGAGCCTACCAACTCACCCCCGCCGACTACCGCAAGCGTTGCTCAAACCTTCCAGACTGACGAAAGCGGACTGGTGATCATGGATGCCTGTTTTCATTTTCAGGAAATCCGGATCATGGCGTCATTACTGCCCTTTCTGCTGTTTGCTTTCGTTGCCTCGATCACGCCGGGGCCGACCAATATTCTGGTGTTGAGCCACAGTTCGCGCCAAGGCCTGCTCGCCACGTTGCCGATCATTTTTGGCTCTTGCGCGGCGGCGGCACTGATTGTGCTGGTGGTCGGCCTCGGTGCCGGCGAAACCTTGCTGCGCTATCCGCGCGTGCAACAAGCCATGGCCTGGGGCGGTGTACTCTGGTTGAGCGGGCTGGCGTGGCAGATCTTTCGCAGTGCGCCGCCGTCGCTGGACCCGACGGATACGCAGGAAGAAGGTTTCAGCGTACTGGGCGCCGCCATGCTGCAACTGGTCAATCCCAAGGTGTGGATGATGGCCATGGCCGTGGTCAGCGTGTTTGTCGGCGGTGGTGACAAGACCCTGCGGCTGCTGGTGTTGTCGCTGGCGTTTCTGTTGGTGTCGTTGCCATGTATGACGTTGTGGGCGTTGCTGGGTGTGGGCAGCGCGCGATTGATGGGGTCGCCCAGGGCGTTCAAGCGGATGAACACGGCACTGGCGTTGTTGTTGCTGCTCTCGGCATGGCTGACAGTCTTGGCGTAACTCCACTTCATCAGGGGGAAGTGGCCTGCCGATACTCGCGCGGCGTAAAACCGGTCGACGCCTTGAACTGGCGGGTGAAGGCGCTGTGATCGGTGTAGCCGCATTGCAGCGCCACATCGGTAATCGGCAGGTCGGTGTGCAGCAAGCGGTGCGCGTGTTCGAGGCGTACTTTCTGGATCATCTGCCGTGGCGTCAGGTGGAACACCCGTTTGCAGTAACGCTCCAGTTGCGCGACTGAAATGCCGGCGATTCGGGTCAGTTCACTGAGGGTGACCCGACGATTGAAATGCGCGCGAATATGCTCATCGACAGCCGCCAGCCGCTCGAACGCCGGATGGGTTTCACTGGCCGATTGCAGGTCCACCGAAATCCCCGCCAGACCAATGATCACCCCGTCACGGTTGTACAGCGGCTGCTTGTGCGTCAGGCACCAACCCGGTTCGCGACTGCCGTACAGATGCAGCTCCAGTTGGTCCTCCAGTACAAAGCCTTCTTCCAGCACCTTGCGATCCTGCTCGGTGTAGCCCGGCCCGAGTTGCGCCGGGAACACCTGCGCACTGGTTTTGCCAAGCAACGGACGCAGATCCTTCAAGCCGCAGCGTTGCACCAACGTGCGGTTGGCGAGCACGTAACGGGCCTGCACATCCTTGATGAAAATCGCCGCGTTGGGGATCACATCGAGCATCGGCAACAACAGCGCGGCGCCGGCCAAGAGTTCCTCAAGTGTCTGCGGGCGATGCCCATCAATGCCTTGAGCCAGGATCGAAAACGCCTGCTGCATCAAACAATCCCCTCGTAACGTGGATGGACAAAGCGCCTGCCATGCGGCCTTCGCGTGCAGATTGCAGCATCGTTAAAGACCTGTCGAGGGCCACGTTTCGCCAGTGCGATTGTGCTGATTTCGTCATCGAAGCCACCGCAAAACATCAATCGCCACACCATCGATGAGTTCAAAGTCTGGCCGTCCCAGTGACACAACTGCCTATCCAATAACTCACAAGAAGGCGATGCCATGTCAGGCCAAGGCAAGTTCAAAAAACAGCTTTCACTGATCGACCTCACATTTATCGGGCTCGGGGCGATCTTCGGTTCCGGCTGGTTGTTCGCGGCCAGTCATGTGTCCGCGATTGCCGGGCCGGCGGGGATTTTCTCCTGGCTGCTGGGTGGTTTTGCCGTGTTGTTGCTGGGCATCGTCTATTGCGAGCTGGGCGCGGCATTACCGCGTGCCGGCGGCGTTGTGCGCTATCCGGTTTACTCCCACGGGCCGCTGCTCGGCTACCTGATGGGCTTCATCACCCTGATCGCGTTTTCCAGTCTGGTGGCGATCGAAGTGGTTGCCTCACGCCAATACGCAGCAGCGTGGTTTCCAGAGCTGACCAAGGCTGGCAGCGGCGACCCGACGATTCTCGGCTGGATGGTGCAGTTCGGCCTTCTGTGCGTGTTTTTCCTGCTCAATTACCGCAGCGTAAAGACCTTCGCCAAGGCCAACAATCTGGTCAGCGTGTTCAAGTTCATCGTGCCGCTGTTGGTGATTGGTGTGCTGTTCACTTTCTTCAAGCCGGCCAACTTCCACGTGCAAGGATTCGCCCCGTTCGGCTTGTCCGGTATCGAAATGGCGGTGTCGGCGGGTGGCGTGATTTTCGCGTATCTGGGGCTGACACCGATCATCTCGGTGGCCAGTGAAGTGAAGAATCCGCAGCGCACAATTCCCATCGCACTGATCCTCTCGGTGCTGCTGTCGACGTTGATTTATGTGCTGCTGCAAATGGCCTTTCTCGGCAGCATCCCGACCGAAATGCTCGCCAATGGCTGGGCCGGTATCAGCAAGGAGTTTTCCCTGCCTTACCGCGACATCGCCCTGGCATTGGGCGTGGGCTGGCTGGCCTATCTGGTGGTCGCCGATGCGGTGATCTCGCCGAGCGGCTGCGGCAACATCTACATGAACGCCACCCCGCGCGTGATCTATGGCTGGGCGCAGACCGGCACCTTCTTCAAGGTCTTCACGCATATCGATGAGAAGTCCGGGATTCCGCGTCCGGCGCTGTGGCTGACCTTCGCCCTGTCGGTGTTCTGGACCCTGCCGTTCCCGTCGTGGGAGGCGCTGATCAACGTGGTTTCCGCTGCGCTGGTGTTGAGCTACGCCGTAGCCCCTGTGACCGTGGCCGCGCTGCGCCGCAACGCGCCGAATATGCCGCGCCCGTTCCGGGTCAAGTGCATGGGTCTGCTCGGGCCGGTGTCGTTCATCATCGCCGCGCTCATCGTCTACTGGTCGGGCTGGAACACCGTGTCGTGGCTGCTCGGTCTGCAAATCCTGATGTTCGTTGTGTATCTGCTGTGCGGCCGCTTCGTGCCGACCGCTCACCTCAATCTGGCCAGCCAAGTGCGTTCCTCGGCGTGGCTGATCGCCTTCTATGCGGTGACCATCGTGTTGTCGAAACTCGGCACCTTCGGCGGTCTCGGCATCCTCGCCCATCCGTACGACACCCTCGTCGTCGCAGCCTGTGCCACTGGCATTTACTACTGGGGAGCGGCGACCGGCGTACCGGCGCACCTGCTGCGTCTGGAAGAGGACGACGAAGAAAGCGAAGTCGCCGCCCCGGCCTCGAGCGTGTCTGCGCGCCCTGCCGGCGCCTACTGAAATCATCCAACGGGATCTATTCATGAAACAACTACACGTCATTGATTCCCACACCGGCGGTGAACCCACGCGTCTGGTGATGAACGGCTTCCCTGATCTGCCCGGCAACAGCATCGCCGAAAAACGAGACGCCCTGCGCACTGAGCATGATCAATGGCGCCGCGCCTGCCTGCTGGAGCCGCGTGGCAACGATGTACTGGTCGGCGCGCTGTATTGCGAGCCGGTCTCGCCGGACGCGACCTGTGGGGTGATTTTCTTCAACAACGCCGGGTATCTGGGCATGTGCGGCCACGGCACCATCGGCCTGATCAACTCGTTGCATTACCTGGGGCGAATCGAACCGGGCGTACACAAGATCGACACGCCAGTCGGCCCGGTCAGCGCCACGCTGCATGACGACGGAACCGTCACCTTGGGCAACGTACCCGCCTATCGACATCGCAAACAGGTGCCAGTGGATGTGCCGGGATTCGGGCGAGTATTTGGCGACATCGCCTACGGCGGCAACTGGTTTTTCCTCGTTTCCGAGCACGGCCAGACGCTGACCATGGACAACGTCGAACACCTCACGGCGTACACCTGGGCCATGCTCAAAGCCCTCGAAGACCAAGGCATTTACGGCGAGGACGGTGCCGTCATCGATCACATCGAACTGTTCGCCGATGACAACGAAGCCGACAGCCGCAACTTCGTCATTTGCCCCGGCAAAGCCTACGACCGCTCACCGTGTGGCACCGGCACCAGCGCCAAACTCGCCTGCCTTGCGGCCGACGACAAACTGCAAGCCGGGGCCACGTGGGTGCAGGCGAGCATCACCGGCAGCCAGTTCGAAGGTCGCTTCGAATGGGACGGCGAACGCATTCGCCCGTTCATCACTGGCCGCGCCTACATGACCGCCGACAGCACCTTGCTGATCGACGAAGCCGACCCGTTCGCGTGGGGCATCTGAGCCACCGCGCTGACTTTTCACCTCAAATTGAATGATGTGCCAAGGAGTTAAAACAATGAGCGACAACATCTTCACCGGTTGCATGCCGGCCCTGATGACCCCGTGCACCGCCCAACGCAAACCGGACTTCGATGCGCTGGTGGCCAAAGGTCGCGAGCTGATCGATATCGGCATGAGCGCCGTAGTCTATTGCGGCTCGATGGGTGACTGGCCGCTGCTGACCGAAGCCGAACGTCAGGAAGGCGTGGCGCGTCTGGTCGCCGCGGGGATTCCAACCATTGTCGGAACCGGCGCAGTCAACTCTCGTGAAGCGGTTTCCCACGCGGCCCACGCGGCAAAAGTCGGCGCGCAGGGTCTGATGGTAATCCCCCGCGTGCTGTCCCGTGGCGCTTCGGTCACTGCGCAAAAGGCCCATTTCGCCGCGATTCTGCAAGCCGCGCCAAACCTGCCGGCAGTGATCTACAACAGCCCTTACTACGGCTTCGCCACCCGTGCCGACCTGTTCTTCGAACTGCGTCGCGAGTACCCGAACCTGATCGGCTTCAAGGAATTCGGTGGTGGTGCCGACTTGCGTTACGCCGCCGAAAACATCACCAGCAAAGACGATGACGTGACCCTGATGGTCGGTGTCGACACGCAAGTGGTGCACGGTTTCGTCAACTGCAACGCCACCGGTGCGATCACCGGTATCGGCAACGCCCTGCCCCGCGAGGTGCTGCAACTGGTGGCGCTGAGCAAGCAGGCGGCCAAGGGTGATGCCAAGGCCCGTCGTCAGGCGCGAGAGCTGGAATCGGCGCTGGCGGTGCTGTCGTCGTTCGATGAAGGCTGCGATCTGGTGCTGTACTACAAGCACCTGATGGTGCTCAACGGCGACAAGGAATACACCCTGCACTTCAACGAAACCGATGCGTTGAGCGATTCGCAGCGGCGTTATGCCGAGAAACAGTATTCGCTGTTCCGTCACTGGTACGAGAACTGGTCGGCGGAACAGAACTTCGCCTGACACCGCAAGCCTCACCTGCCGCGATGCGTTGCGCTACGCGGCAGGCATTTCCCTCTTTATCAGGAAGACACCATGACTCTGACGGGCCACATGCTGATCGGACAGCAAACGGTTGCTGGCCATCGCGCCGCCATTCGCGGGATCAATCCGGCTACCAATGAAACGCTGGAGCCCGCGTATGCCGGTGGATCGGCCGAGCATGTCGAACAGGCCTGTGCGCTGGCCTGGGCAGCGTTCGATGTTTATCGCGAGACGGCGCTGAATGTTCGCGCTGAATGTCTCGAAAGCATTGCCATGGAAATCGAAGGCCTAGGCGATGAACTGATCGACCGCGCCCACGCCGAAACCGGCCTGCCGCGTGCGCGCCTGCTAGGTGAACGCGGGCGCACTTGCCAACAATTAAGAATGTTCGCCCGCACGGTCCGCGCCGGTGAATGGCTGGATGTACGCGTCGACAGCGCACAACCGCAACGCCAGCCGTTGCCACGCGCGGATCTGCGTCAGCGTCAGATCGCGCTGGGGCCGGTCGCGGTGTTTGGTGCGAGCAATTTTCCGCTGGCATTTTCGGTGGCGGGCGGTGACACCGCGTCAGCATTGGCCGCCGGTTGCCCGGTGATCGTCAAGGCGCACAGCGCGCATCCCGGCACCAGCGAACTGATCGGTCGCGCGGTTGCTCGGGCGGTAAAAAACTGTGGTTTGCCGGAAGGCGTGTTCTCGTTGCTGTACGGTTCCGGCCGCGAAGTGGGCATCGCACTGGTCACAGATCCACGGATCAAAGCGGTGGGTTTTACCGGTTCGCGCAGCGGTGGCCTAGCGCTGATTCAAGCGGCGCAGGCCAGACCCGAACCGATTCCGGTGTACGCGGAAATGAGTTCGATCAATCCGGTGCTGCTGTTTCCGGCGGCGCTGGACAATCGCACGCAGGCGTTGGCTGAAGGGTTTGTGGCCTCGCTGACACTGGGTGCGGGCCAGTTCTGCACCAATCCGGGTTTAGTCATCGCCTTGAAAGGACCGGCGCTGGACAAGTTTATCGCCGCAACCGCCGAGATCATTCAACGCAGTCCGGCGCAGACGATGCTGACACCGAACATCTTCAGCGCTTACGAATCGGCCGTGAATGCGCTGGCCGAGAATGCCAGGGCGAACATCGCGGGTGCTGGTCAGAGCGGCAACGGCCCGAACCAATGTCAGGCCCGTGTTTTCGTGACCGAGACCGCCGACTTTCTTACCGATCACCGCCTGCAAGCCGAAGCCTTCGGTGCAGCTGCGCTGATCGTGCAATGCGAAAGTGAAGCTGAAATCCGCCAGGTGACCGAGCATCTGGAGGGTCAGTTGACCGCGACATTGCATCTGGATGACCAAGACCTGCAACAGGCGCGTGCTTTGCTGCCGACGCTGGAGCGCAAGGCCGGCCGCTTGCTGGTCAACGGCTGGCCAACCGGGGTCGAAGTGTGTGACGCAATGGTGCATGGCGGGCCGTTCCCGGCCACCTCGGACGCGCGCACGACATCCGTCGGTACGGCGGCGATCCTGCGTTTCCTGCGCCCGGTGTGCTATCAGGACTTCCCCGACAGCTTGTTACCTGACGCATTGAAACAAGGTAATCCGCTGCAATTGCGCCGTCTGCTCGATGGGCAAAGGGAAGCGCAGCGCCATGACGAATAACGTTTCCCACGACATCGCTGTGGTCGGCGCCGGCATCATCGGCGTCGCCTGTGCACTGCGTCTGGCTCGCCAGGGATTGCGCGTGGTGGTGATCGATCAGCAGCCACCCGGCCACGGCGCCTCGTTCGGCAATGCCGGACATCTGGCGACCGAACAGGTGTTTCCGATTGCCGACGCGTCCATCCTCAAGCGCCTGCCCGCCATGTTGATGGACCCGATGGGGCCGTTGCGGCTGGACTGGCAATACCTGCCGCGCGCCTTGCCATGGTTCACTCGGTTGTTGCTGAATCTGCGCCCGGCGCCTTTTCAGAACACCGTGGCAGGCTTGCGCGCGCTCAATGAAAGCAGTCTTGATGCGTGGCAGCGCTTGCTCGCCGACATCCAGCGGCCTGACCTGCTCAAGGTCGATGGCTCGCTGTTAGTGTTCGAACGCCACGAATCGCGTCAGGCAATCCAGGCATTACAGGCTCGCCTGCATCAGCAGCAGGTGCCGGTCGATTACTGGCAGTCCGGCGCCATACGCGAAACCGCGCCGCAACTCAGCGAACAGATTCAGGGCGGCTTGTTCTTCCCACGCACAGGGCACTTCATGGACCCGTATCGCGTGGTGTGTGAATTGGTCGAAGCGGCCAAGGCCAGCGGCGTGAGCTTCGTACAGCAGCAGGTTCAGGGTGGCTATGTGCAAGAGCACGGGGTGACGCTGACCACCGGCAATGGCGGTCTGACTGCCAGCCGCGTGCTGATCGCCTGTGGCGCACATTCGGCGAAACTCACCGCCGCCCTCACCGGCAAAAAAGTACCGCTGGACACCGAGCGCGGTTACCACCTGATGCTGCCTCAGGAACACGACCGACTGCCCTTCCCCGTGACCTCGCTGGAACGCAAGTTCATCATGACGCCGATGGCCAAAGGGTTGCGTCTGGCCGGCACCGTCGAGTTCGCCGGTCTGGAAAAACCGCCGAGCATGGAACGCGCGTGGCAGTTGCATCGGTTGAGCCAGGGTCTGTTTCGCAAGGATCTGAGTGCTGAAGCGGCGACGCCGTGGATGGGTTTCCGACCGTCGTTGCCGGATTCGTTGCCGGTGATTGATCGGGTCTGTGGAGGTAAGGTGTTGCTCGCTTTTGGGCATCAGCATCTGGGGCTGACGCAAGCGGCGGTGACGGCGGAGATGGTGGTGCGTATGGCTCGGCCGGCAACGACGCATCAGGCTATAGATCTGACGGCAGATGAACGCTTCAGACTCGATCGTTTCTGAACGGCGGGTGCAGATGCAGTTTAGCGTCTGCACCCGAGTGATCGGTTGCAATGCTTCTTTCAGCGCTCCTGACGACATTGCAACTATCCGCTCCGCCGGGAGCATAAGCCGCCCTTTTCATAAAGCGCCAATATCATCAACCGGACATTGTTCCCACGGAGGGCAAGGCGACCACGCGTCCAGGAGCTTATCGATGAACAGTCGGATCTTGGGAGAAAGGTGTCGCTTGCTGGGATAGATGATACGGATGGGTTCTGCTGCCTCAGCATATTCCTCGAGCAGTTGAATAAGCTTACCGCTGCGTAGTTGGTGGCTCACCACGTACGACGGCAGTGTCGCAATACCCAAGCCCGCCATCGCGCACTCGTGCAGCGCTTCCGCGCTGTCCATCTGTAGCCGCCCACCTTGAGTGAAGGCAACCGCTTGGCCGTCTACTCGAAAATTCCATGGAAGTAATCGTCCCCCGCTGACGAAATGCAGACATTCGTGCGTGGACAGTTCTTCGGGCGTTTGCGGCCGTGGATGCTCAGCCAGATATTGGGGTGAAGCACAGGTGATCATCTGCTGGTACGCCACGGTGCGTGTCAGCAATCGAGAATCCTCTTTGGGCGGGCCAATACGCATGGCCAGGTCAAACCCCTCATCAATGAGGTCTACCAGTCGGTCGGAAAACGTAACGTCGACACTTAGCGAAGGCCAGTCCTTCAGACAGCATTCGATGTGGGGGAGAACGTGAAGCCTACCCAGCGCGACCGGCAAACTCATACGCAATCGCCCACTGGGTGTCGAGCGACGAAACGCCAGTGCATCCTCGACATCGTCAAGATCTTGAAGGATGCCAACACAGCGCTCGTAGAGTACCTGCCCGTCGTCCGTCAGGCTCAGACTGCGGGTTGTGCGGTTGAGTAACCGCACTTGCAATCTGGCTTCCAGCCTGACAATCGATTTACCCACTGCCGAACGAGTGAGACCTAATTGCTTGGCAGCTGCGGTAAAGCTTCCGGCATTTACCGACCCCACGAAAGCCGCGATATCGTTCAGGTTATGAATTTCCATACTTTCTCACTCGCTCAACGTTCGGGCGCCACGGCACTTGCTATGGGGAACCCTATTCCCCAATCAAGAGAATAGTATCTCAATTAGCCAATCCAATGCCCTCCTTCAAGCGAGATCACTATGAATACGAAAGTAAAAGCAGCCGTTCAAACCTGGGCCAACAGCCTGAGCGATTTGGTACCTGTGCTGAAAGGAATTGATACCACCACGAAAATGAGCGATATCCGCGACTCCTACGCAAGAATGCTCGCGCAAAATCCAGCGCCCACCGGCGTCAGGTTCGAAGCAGTCGACATGGGCGGTGTTCCAGGGACCCTGGTGACACCCGATGAAGTCAAGACCGACGCAGTTGTGATGTACATCCATGGCGGCGCGTACATTGTCGGCCGTCCAGATGGCTACCACGGCATAGGTGGCAACTACGCGAAGATGCTGGGTGCTCGTGTATACATGCCTGACTACCGCCTGGCCCCGGAGCACAAATTCCCCGCCTCCATCGACGACACACTGCGCGCCTACGAGTGGTTGCTTGAGCAGAAAATCCCGGCTGAAAAAATCGCGTTTTCCGGCGAGTCGGCTGGCGGCGCAATGGTTGTAAGCGTGATGGTGGCTGCCAAATCCAAAGGGCTTGCGTTACCTGCGGTGGGTTCTTCGATCTCGCCTTGGGCAAACCTCGAACACACCGGCGCCTCTATGAGCAACCGCGAGGACCTGGATCCGCTGAATTCCAAGCCTGTTCTGGATATTCTTGCTAGAACATTCCTTGGCGAGACACTCGCCAACCATCCTCTGGCATCGCCAGTTTTCGCGGACGTCACTGGACTCCCACCTATTCTGGTACAGATTGGCGAGAACGAATTGATGCTGAGTGACGCGATGCGGCTTGCCACCCACCTGGCGGACAACCGTGTCCGAGTCAATCTCGAGGTATGGCCTGCCATGTTCCACGCCTGGCACTTCTACTCTGCCATGCTGCCAGAAGGTCAACAGGCAATGGAGAGCTCAGTACGTTTCATTGAGGCAGGTCTGGCCGAAGCCAATCGCTGAAGAGAAATTCAGACCGCGGGAGCTTTTCAGTTCCCGCCGTTCTGCCTTCAATAGAGCGTCGGCAAGGAAAACAAGTAAAGAGCGATTGACCGGATATGTTGCCCACCGCACTAATCGTAAAACGCCTCAACCAACACCCGACTCCCCACAAAAAAACTGTCTGCCACCAAGCGCAACGGCTGCACATCCAAGTCACTGGCCTTGTCGCCAATCAGCTGCTGAAAATGCCGATACACCGCTGCGTACTCACCCTCCTCCGACACCGCCTGGCGCACACCGTCAATGCTCAACAACGCCCCGCCGTTTTCCAGACGCAGAACACCCTCGGCACAACGAACTTCGATACTCCACAGCTCATCATGGCCATGGTCAAAATCAAACTCCGCGCGCACATCGAGGCGGCCGGCGTCTGACATTTTGATCGACGCGGCAATCGGCGACTGGCAGTTGTTCGGTACGCGCAGCTCAGCCGATTCGACGAACAGTGGCAACTTGAGCAAATGAGTGACGATCGACAAGGCATTGATGCCCGGATCGAACACACCGAGGCCGCCGGGTTGCCAGATCCAGGTCTGCCCGGGGTGCCATTTGCGTACATCTTCTTTCCAGTCGATCTGCACGCTTTGCAAAGTGCGCGAGGCGAGCCAGTCGCGAGCGGCTTCGATCCCGGGCGCATAGCGTGAATGCCAGGCAAACAACGCGCTGACGCCCTGCTCTGCGGCCTGATCGACCAAGGCCAATGCCTCACCCAACGTGGCACACGGCGGCTTTTCCACCAGCACATGTTTGCCGGCGGCCAACGCTTGCTGCACCAGCGCGAAGCGCCCTTGCGGCGGCGTGCAGAAGGCAATTGCATCCACCGGCGGGCCGTTTTTCAGCAGCTCACCCAAGGATTGGAAGTTCTCAACGCCCGCGCAGGGCTTGCCTTGGGTGGCGACGGACACCAAGTGGAAGGCGGGATTGGCGAGGATTGCCGGGACGTGTTGATCCTGGGCAATCTTGCCGTAGCCCACCAGACCGAGACGGATTGGTTGCATCAATGACTCCGCTTTTGTTTTGTTTTAGTCAGAGCGGCAGATTACCTGCAAACACCACGAGCGTCTGTCCGCGCAATGTCACAACCGCTCACAGGATCAGGCAAGGATCGCACAGGAATGCACTACTGCTCGGTGCGGCAGAACAGCAAGAATGTCGCCACGACAAACCGATTGAGGATGTTTCCATGCTTGTACAAGCCTACGGCGCCCACGCTGGCGACAAACCCCTTGAGCCGATGCAGATCAACCGCCGCGCGCCGGCCGCCCATGATGTGCAGATCGATATCGCCTTCTGTGGCATCTGCCATTCCGACCTGCACCAGGTGCGCGCGGAATGGGCCGGCACGCAATTCCCGTGTGTACCGGGGCACGAAATCGTCGGCCGCGTGTCGGCCGTCGGTGCCCATGTTTCGGACTACAAGGTCGGTGATCTGGTCGGCGTCGGTTGCATCGTCGACAGCTGCAAACATTGCGACGACTGCGAAAGCGGTCTGGAAAACTACTGCGACGGCATGATCGGCACCTACAACTTCCCGACTCCGGATGCACCGGGCTGGACACTGGGTGGCTATTCGCAAAACATCGTCGTGCATGAACGCTACGTGCTGCGCATCCGTCATCCCGAAGCGCAACTGGCCGCCGTCGCGCCACTGTTGTGTGCCGGCATCACCACCTACTCGCCACTGCGTCAGTGGAACGCCGGCCCCGGCAAGAAAGTCGGCGTGGTCGGCATCGGTGGCCTCGGTCACATGGGCATTAAACTGGCCCATGCTCTGGGCGCGCACGTTGTTGCGTTCACCACCTCTGAATCCAAGCGTGAAGCAGCCAAGGCGCTGGGCGCCGATGAGGTTGTGGTGTCGCGCGATGCCGAAGAAATGGCCGCGCACGCCAAGAGTTTCGACCTGATCCTCAACACCGTCGCGGCGCCGCACGATCTCGATGCTTTCCTGGTGCTGCTCAAGCGTGATGGCGCCTTGACGCTGGTCGGTGCGCCGGCCACCTCGCATCCTTCGCCGAACGTGTTCAACCTGATCATGAAGCGCCGCACGATTGCCGGTTCGATGATCGGCGGCATTGCGGAAACTCAGGAAATGCTCGATTTCTGCGCCGAGCACGGCATCGTTTCCGACATCGAACTGATCCGCGCCGACCAGATCAACGAGTCCTACGAGCGCATGCTCAAGGGCGACGTGAAATATCGCTTCGTGATCGACAACGCGACGTTGGCGGGCTAAGCCTCGGCGCCCATTGGCCGTTCAGCGCGGTCAATGGGCCATTGAATTCCGTCGCCGGGATTTGACAGGCCCGGCGTTGCTCGCCAGAGTCGCACCCCTTTGCCTGCCATCAAGGGGTTGCCGTTGAACGAACAGACATTGTCCATGCGCCTTGAGCGCGTGGCTGCACACGTGCCGGCCGGCGCGCGGCTGGCCGATATCGGCTCGGATCACGGCTATCTGCCGGTGGCGCTGATGCGCCGTGGCCTGATCGCAGCGGCCGTGGCGGGTGAAGTCGCGTCGACGCCGTTCCATGCGGCCGCACGCACCGTGCGCGAGAATGATCTGCAGCAGCACATCAGTGTGCGCCTGGCTGATGGTCTGGCGGCCATCGAACCTGACGACGGGATTACCGCCATCACGATCTGCGGCATGGGCGGTGAGACCATCCGCGACATCCTCGACAGCGGCAAAGCCCGTTTGAGCGGCAAAGAGCGCCTGATCCTGCAACCCAATGGCGGCGAACAACCCTTGCGCCAATGGCTGATGGAAAACGGTTACCGGATCCTCAGCGAAGAACTGCTGCGGGAGAACCGCTTCCACTATGAAATCATCGTTGCCGAGCGCGCAGCCTCCGTGGCCTACACCGATCAAGAACTGTACTTCGGCCCGCTACAGATGCAGGCACGCAGTCCGGAGTTTCTGGCCAAGTGGCAACACAAGCTGCGCGAAAAGCAGAAAACCCTGAGCCAGTTCGCCCGGGCGCAGCAGGCTGTGCCCGAGGCGAAGGTACGAGAGATCACGTGCCAGGTTGAATGGATTGCGCAGTTGCTGGCTTGAGAAGCCGGCCGCAGAGGTGCGCATGCCGGTGGAGACACGGCCCGAGCGGGCCTGGAATCCCGCGAATGGCGATGGCGACATTGGCGTTGCTCAAGCCGTGATCAACGCTCGCGATCAGCGTTGATTACAGGCCGGCATTCGCCAAACCCTGGCGCATCCCCTGATCTTTCCTTTAAAAAATGCAGTTGAGTACCGTGCCACATTCGCGCGTTAACGGGAGTTCAAGTGTCCCTGCGAAGTGATACTGCCCTCCCTTTAATTACAGTTGCGGGAGATCAATATTGTTCTTGCGAAGAATCGACGAAATTTTTTCTATGAACTTGACCGGCAAATCGGTTGAAGCGCCATATATATCGACAATTCCGACCTCGACTGCGCTATCCACCACATGACGAAAATCGTCAATATCTTGAGAGGGAATCGATTGTTCAAGATCTGACGGCATATCATCTCCTCTTCCATTGAGCGGCAACAACGCACCCTTTTGCTCCCAGTCAGCCAAGCCACCGCCATCAGGAAAACTATCCAGGTGGGCCGTCAATTCATCGATGGCCTCGTGTCGAATAGACTTTGCTTCGCAATAAGCCCTTAAAAGCTTTGATGCATAGCGTTGTAAATTTCTCGGGGAGAGAGTTTTGAGCTCACGTGAAAACTCTGACGTCATTACTTTCCTCCGCAGCCGCTGCCGCCGACTACATTCAAATTAAACTTCTTCACTAAGGGATTACACACTGAGCACGGCGGTTTGTCCGTGCCATGTACACCGCTGGTGCTGCTTTTGCCCCTCACATTGGCCACTGAAATTTCAGCGCCGTCCAGATCCAGGCCTTTATTTTTAGCCCTGGCGATTGCATTGACCTCTGCACATTGCGCATCAAACTCATTGGGCGGGATACCTTTAAGTGCTTCATTGACCTCAGGATTGGAAACGCCACCCTGGTTTCGACCTGTGACCACTCGCCCGTCTTTGGTCACTATCACTGCCACCGTATTCGGACGTTTTGATGCTGGCAGTTTCTGCGCCTTGTCTGCAAGCCTACTGGCTGGCGTCTTGCCTGTCAGGCCTTCAGGGTCAACCCATCCGACAGGGTTTGGAGCATAGGCAAACAGGTTCCACCCACCTGCATAGCTGACTGGATCCTTACTGATGAAACGTCCGGTTCGCGGATCGTAATACCGATGCCGGTTGTAATGCAGCCCCGTCTCATGATCGTGATACTGCCCCTGAAACCGTATCGGGTTCATCACGCCATGCTGCCGCGCCCATTCCGAGCGCTGTTCTGTGACCTGTCCCCACGCCTTGTACTGCGCGGTCCAGGCGATGTCGCCTTGCGCGTCCGTCAATTCCTGCGGAGTGCCCAGGTGATCGCATTGATACCAGGCCAACGCATCAAAGGGTAATGCCGTAGCCTCGCGATTCCACAATGGGTCTTCATCGAGACTGTATTCACCAGTGTATTGCGGTTGGTTTATCAGGTTGATCGGAGCGTGGCGCACCGCTTGCGCGACGGGGACGAAGGAGCCCGGTTCGAAGATGTAGTGAACCGTGCGACCCGGTTCACCATCGCTTTGTGCAGGGCTGCTTTCAAAGGCGAGGGTGTCGCCATCCCAACCGTACAAGGTAAAGCCGCAGCCGAGTTCGCGCTGTTTGCGCGCGTGTTCGTTTCTGTTCCAGAGAGAGCCTGCTTCTGGACGCTGTTTGTAGTGCGCGCGGGAGTTTTTGTGCAGGCGGCGTCCCAGTGCGTCGTAGGCGAAATCCACGCTCAGGCGCGGGTCTTCGAAATGCACCAGTCGATCAAACAAATCCCACTGCAGATCACTGCGTTGGCCGTTGTGCCAGCGCTGGATCTGGTTGCCGCGTTCGTCGTAGTCGTAATGCGTGCCGGCGTATTCGCGCAGCAGGTTGTCGACCAGTTTGCTGCGTGGTGGTGTCAGGTCGAGCGGGCGGCGAATTTCTGTTGCCTTGTCGTCGAGCAGGTTGCCGGCCGGGTCGAAGGCGAAGGTTTCCACGCCTTGACGCGTTGCGGCGCTGAGCAGTCGGCCGACCGGATCGTAGCGATAGGCGAGCGGGCCGCGGCGGCTGTCGTTGATGTCGGTCAGTTGGCCGGCAGCGTCATATGTGTATTCGCGTTTGAGCAGCGTGGATTTGTCGTCGCTGCGTCCCAGCAACTGTTCCTGCAAACGGCCGGCCGGATCCCAGCTCTGGGTTTGCAGCAGGTGGTTGCCTTGATGACGGGCGACTTCGCGGTGCAGGTCATCACGCTCGTAGCCGATCAGTTCATGCTCATCCAAGCGCATGCCCAGCAGGTGGCCGCTGCCGTAAGTCAACCAGCTGACGCGGTGGCCGTCGGGGCGCACGGTGGCAACTCGTTGGTTGAGCACGTCGTACTCGTGCTGCCAGATCGCGACGGTGGGTTTTTCCAGGCCGAGGTAATGCTGGTGCTCGCGCAGCAGATTGCCGGCCGGGTCGTGGAACCATTGCAGGCGGCTGTCGGCGTTGTCGGCCAGCACCAGGTTGCCGTTGCCATCGTAGGCGAAGGTCTCGCTTTGCGACTGGTCGCCCAGAGTGGCGCGACGTTCAGTCAAGCGGCCCATCGGGTCGAAGCTCAGCGAGATGACGCGTTGGCCATTGATCGATTGGGCGAGTCGACCGGTGTCAGCATCGTATTGATAGCTCGTGATGCAGCCATCAAAGCCGGTTTCGTCCAGCAGGCGACCTGCCGGATCGTAGTGAAAATGCGCCCGTTGTTCGTTCTCGTTTTCCAGGGCCAATAAACGACCGAGGCGATCCCAGTGGTAGTGCAGAGCTTTTTCGTTGGCATCAATGCGTTCGTCAATCAACCCTGCCGCGTTGTAGCTCCATGTGGTGCAGCGATCCAGGCCATCGACATGGGTTAACAATCGACCTTCGGCATCGCGCTCAAAGCGCTCTTCGGTCTTGTCCGGGTGCTTGATCAGCACCAAGTGTCCAGCCTTGTATTGGTACTCGGTGCTGTTCCCGGCGGCGTCGGTAAAGCAGACAATTTGCCCCAGTTCGTTATATTCCCAGGCACTGGTCTTGCAGGAGCAATCAACGTATTCCAGCAACTGGCCGGCGTCGTTGTAGGCCAAGGTCTTCTCGTTGCCGTTGGCATCCTTGATCACCGTGGGCTGACCGGACTTGCTGTAGGCGTACTCGGTCTTGTTGCCCAGTGGATCGACACTTTCAACGAGGTTGCCCTGGTCGTCATAGGCACGCAGCCATTGACCGCCCTCGGCATCGCTGATCTTGATCAGCATGTCCTGATCGTCGTAGGCGTAGTGCATCACCGTGTGATCGGCGCGAATGTGCTCGAGCAAGTTGCTGCGCTCGTCAAAGCTGAAGCGATCGGTACTGCCGTCGGCATTCACATGGCGAACCACGTTTTTTGCTTCATCGCGAAAGAACCACTCCGAGCGCTCATCCGGGTAGCGAATGCGGTAGGTGTAGCCAAGGATGTCGTAGTAGTGCCACGTCTCATTGCCGAGGGCATCGGTGACGTAGGTCAGACGAATGTTTTCGTCCCACTCCAGGCGCGTGTCGAAACTGCCGTCATCGGCCCATTCGCGGATGGCTTTGGCCTTGGCGCTCTGGCCATCCCACTGCAGATTCATACCGCGCCCGGTGCGGTCGGTGTAACGGGTGATCAGGTGATGCTCGAACTGATACGACCAGACTGCGCCGTTCTCGTCCTGCGCCTGAATCAGATCGCCATAGGCATCGTAATGGTAAGCACAAAGCTGTCGTAGTGGCTCGCCATCAACGATCTCCCAGAGGCCGATAAACCGACCGTGATCATCGATCATCGTGCCAAGGTGCAGATGCACCTTGCTGGTGTCGTTTTCCTGATAGGTGATCAGGTCCGAGAGCACCGCTTGTTCGCCAAGTCGATGCTCGTAATGCAGCATGATTCCGGCGCCGCTACGCAACGAGATGTTGCTCAGCACATAGCGCTGGCCCCGTCGCACGTAGCTTTCCTTGCGTTCGAAACCGCGGCACAACAATAGTTGATCTTCACTGGCACGAACCAGCGTGATGTTCTCGATGGCGTCGTAGTGGAACAGTCCGACTCCGGGCAACGGATAGCTGTGGTTGCGGCCGTCGACGTCGTAGAACGTCAAGCCATCGTCGACGCAGTCAAACCGTGTGCTGAACTCGTTGATCCAGCGGGCACCGAGTTCGCTCTGATCGTAGGCGCCAAGGCGTGAATTATAGGTACGCGTCCACTCGATCGGGAACGGCCCGGACAGGCTGAAATCGGTATGGCTGAAGCTCTCCGAACCCAACGCAAAACTGATGCTGTGAGCGGTAGTGGAACAGGCGCAATTTTTCTTCGGTGCGGGCGCGTGTGTTGCTGGAGCTTGTTGCGCGGTGGCTTCCAGCCTGCCCTCACCGGCCTTGTGCTGAGCTTTGGACGTAGTGCCGGGTTTGACACTGGCGCCTTGACCATGAGAACGCCGCTTACGCCAAGTCACCACGGCACCTGCGAGCATTTGCAGCAGCCAACCGATGGAGTGCTTGACACCGGGATCGCCCAGTTTCTTCATCTGGGTTCGCAGTTCCGTGCCCATGGTGCGCAGCATTGACGTGTTGCTCAACACCAATGCCTTGGCACTGTCGGGCAGCAGGTTCTTCGCAGCGGTGTTGGCGACACCTTTTCCTGCAGCCTTGTAGGCACTGAACGCGGCACCGAAAATATTGCCAATGGCCGCCTTGGGGTTGTGCAGTAATTGACCACTGGCCGCACTCATCTTCGCACTCGCGGCCTTCATGTCGCCTTTTGCGTCGAGCTTGCCGTTGACTACGGTTTCCAGGCCCTTGGCAATCTCGTTTACTGCTTTCTGACCTAGCTCGCCTGCGTCGTCAAGAATGCTCGCCAGCTTGGGTTTGGCCTGTTCGACGAAGTCATCGATGGTACCGACGATGGTGGCATTCAAATGTCCGATCAGGACTTCTATCAGCGAGTCACCCAACAACATTTTTGCGCTGTTGCGCAGTTCCTGACGGACCAGTGACAAGGTCGGACGCAGGGTCATGCGCGCCGACGCCATGGTCGGCGGTGCCGGCAGCACACCGATCAGATTGATGCCCAGGCTGACCCAGTCGAGGACTTGCCGCTGCTTGCTTTTGGCCAGCGTGACGATATCTCCGAGCGCATCCACCAGGGCCATGATGTTGCCCACGACCGGCAACGCGCCAGCGACGTTCTTGACGCGTTCAAGGGTGACCACGCCACCGCTGATCGATTGCAGCCAGGCGTCAAATTTCGCTGCCCCGCGCCCGACGTCTTTGATGTCGATGGTGTTGAGCGGCACGACCGCTACTTGCGGCTCACGTTTTTTCGCAACAGCGGTTTCAGTGGTCATTGCAGTTTCTCACCCGTCAGAGGTCCGTTCTCAGGAAAGTGATTGAAAGCGTTTGTCCGTGCAGGTCAAACGCCACGCCGCTGGCTCTCCATCAGCGGCATTGCAGCATTCAGCTGACGACCGCGCCTTTCGGGCCACTGGCAATCAGCGCAGCGCCGCAGGCGGTTTTCATGCCATCTAGCGCGATGGGCGTGCCATCGACGGTGTAAGTGCTGCTGCCCTCGGCAATCGGGAATATTCCTTTGCACAACGGGCAACTGACTTTGTGACCGACCCCGGCAATGGGCTTGCCGTTGAGGTCAGTCTGGGAGAAAGCTTCGAGGACCTTGCCACCGTGAGTGGTGGAGTCGCCCAAGCGAATGGCGTCTTTCATGTTGTCACTCCTTTGACCAAGCTGCTGATATTCCAATTGATCCACGGGATCAATCAAATGCGAAACCGGGGGTGAACCGGCTTCAATATTTCTTACTCAGCCATCCAGACGTCTTCATAGCCGGCTGTATCAATGATGAATTTTGCGCCAGTGGGCAGACAAAGATAATTCACAACATGAGGCAACATTTCACTTAGGTGGTGAACATGGACAGGCTTGTAAAAATCATCCGCCGCCGAGTACTCACCGCAGTGGATGAACCAACTGATATTACCGGCCTCGGGCAATTGCACTCTTGTGCCGTATATCGGCGACTGGCCAAGCGAATCAATAGCAACCGCGACCATCTCTTCGGGCGGTTGCACAGGCATTCCATACTTGCTACAGATTTTTGTCTGTGCCTGATCCGGATAAACAGCTTCAGCCTTTTGCATTAATCAGATCCCTAGCTTGGTTTCCATACATTTTGAATAAGACGATGCATGCCAACCCTGTTTTCTTGAGCAGACAGGGCAATGTGACTGCACAGCCAACAATGAGGACTGCGTAACATCGTTAGGATATTAATAGGGACAGACTACGATTAATAAACTCCAGATCGCGGCCTGTCTCCACTCCCCCCTTAGGGCTTACTCAATCAATGAGCTAGTAGTGGTAAAGAAGCCAATGACAGGCACTCCCCTAGACGAGATGACTCAATATCTGAGTGCTGCAGACAAGCATCCTCATATGCAATATTTTCCCCATCAGCAATATTGGACAAATATCTGTCGATTGCGAAAAAATCACAATCTGAGGGAATATCCACTGTAAACAGCGACATTTCCTGACTAACTGAGCACGAGGCACCGAACTGATGAAGATCAGCGATTATTTTACTTTTCTCTTCAGTATCACTGGCAAAAACTCTGACAGTCGAATGGCCACCCTGTTTTGCGACACGCACAGCTATCATCTCATCGCCACTGGACTTTACCTGCACGGAATCTCCCTTACTCACGCCATAAACGTAATAGGGAGTATTGTCTAAGGTATAGGTGCCATCACCGGCATAGATACCCCAAATCGACTCAGCAGATACAGGAGGATAATCATCCTCGTCAGGCGTTAACTCAAAGACAATCTTGTGAAAAATATCTTTCATACTTTATACGCTCAAGGTGGGGAGCCGCCTAGACGGTTGATTATTTTGTAATCCGGCTTGATTGAATCAGAAGCTTCACGATTACAACGGCGACATAGAATCTGGGTATTACCCTCATCGTTTGCGCCTCCCAATGAATCAGGTTGAATATGATCGAATTGTCGTTCATTCGGTGGCGGAGTTACACCCCTCTGGCTCTTTTGACCAGGAACTACTGTGATCAAGCACTTCTCACATGATTCCACTCCGTGAAATTGCTTGTTCTCGATAGCTACCTTCGTTTTCACCGACTTCGGAATACGCGCTAGACCTAACGGGTCGATCCATTGCACCGGATTTGGTGCATATTCGTAGGCGTTCAATCCCCCTGCGAGACCGATCGGATCTTGATTTATAAAACGTCCGACCGAAGGATCGTAATAACGATATCTATTGTAATGTAGCCCTGTCTCATGATCGTGATACTGCCCCTGGAACCGAATTGGGTTCATCACACCATGCTGCCGCGCCCACTCCGAGCGCTGCTCCGTCATCTGCCCCCACGCCTTGTACTGCGCGGTCCAGGCCATGTTGCCTTGGGAGTCGGTCAGCTCCTGCGGCGTGCCGAGGTGATCACACTGGTACCACGCCAACGCATCAAACGGTAATGCCGTTACCTTGTGATTCCACACCGGATCTTCATCAAGGCTATATTCACCGCTGTAATCCGGCAAACCGATCAGATCGATTGGCGCATGCCGTACAGCCTGAGCGATCGGGACGAAGGTGTCTGGCTCGAAGACATAATGAACCGTGCGACCCGGCTCGCCTTCGCTTTGCGCCGGGTTGCTTTCCCAAGCGAGGTTGTCGCCATCCCAACCGTACAAGGTGAAGCCGCAGCCGAGTTCGCGCTGTTTGCGCGCGTGCTCGTTTCTGTTCCAGAGAGAGCCTGCTTCCGGACGCTGTTTGTAGTGCGCGCGCGAGTTTTTGTGCAGGCGGCGTCCCAGTGCATCGTAGGCGAAATCCACGCTCAGGCGCGGGTCTTCGAAATGCACCAGTCGATCAAACAAATCCCACTGTAGATCGCTGCGTTGGCCGTTGTGCCAGCGCTGGATCTGGTTGCCGCGTTCGTCGTAGTCGTAGTGGGTGCCGGTGTATTCGCGCAGCAGGTTATCGACGAGTTTGCTGCGCTGTGGCGTCTGATCCAGTGGTCGGCGAATTTCTGTCGCCTTGTCGTCGAGCAGGTTGCCGGCCGGGTCGAAGGCAAAGGTTTCCACGCCTTGACGCGTCACGGCGCTGAGCAGTCGGCCAACGGGATCGTAGCGATAGGCGAGCGGGCCACGGCGGCTGTCGTTGATGTTAGTCAGTTGGCCGGCCGCGTCGTAGGTGTATTCGCGTTTGAGCAGCATGGATTTGTCGTCGCTGCGTCCCAGCAATTGCTCCTGCAAGCGACCAACCGGATCCCAGCTTTGGGTTTGCACCAGGTGGTTGCCTTGATGGCGGGCGATTTCGCGGTGCATGTCGTCGCGCTCGTAGCCAACCAGTTCATGATTGTCCAGTCGTAGACCTAGCAAGTGTCCACTGCCGTAAGTCAACCAACTGACACGGTGGCCGTCTGGACGGGTCGTGGCAATACACTGGTTTAGTACGTCGTATTCGTGCCGCCAGACCGCGACCACCGGGCTGTCCAACCCCAGATAGTGTTGGTGCTCACGCAGAATATTTCCTGCCGGATCATAAAACCATTGCAGGCGGCTGTCGGCGTTGTCGGCCAGCACCATGTTGCCGTTGCCATCGTAGGCAAAGGTTTCGCTTTGCGACTGGTCGCCCAAGGTCGCGCGACGTTCGGTCAAACGGCCCATCGGGTCGAAGCTCAACGAGATGACACGTTGGCCATTGATCGATTGGGCCAGGCGACCGGTCAGTGGGTCGTACTGATAACGAGTGCTGCGCCCGTCAAAGCGGCGTTCTTCCAGCAGACGTCCGACCGGATCGTAGTGAAAGAGCGCGCGTTGTTCGTTTTCGTTTTCCAGGGCCGTTAGCCGTCCGAGACGGTCCCGACGATAGCGCAGTGTTTGTTCCGCGGCATCGACACGCTCGGTGATCAAACCGGCCGCGCTGTAGCTCCAGGTGGTGCAACGATCGAGACCGTCGGCGTACGCCAATAAACGACCTTCGGCGTCGCGCTCAAAGCGCTCTTCGGTCTTGTCCGGGTGCTTGATCAGCACCAGTTGGCCGGCCTTGTATTCATACTCGGTGGTGTGTCCGGCAGCGTCGGTGAAGCAGATCATCTGCCCCAGTTCGTTGTATTCCCACGCGCTGGTTTTGCCCGAGCAATCGACGTACTCGACCAGTTGCCCGGCGTCGTTGTAGTCGAGGGTTTTTTCGTTGCCGTTGGCGTCCTTGATCGCGGTGGGCAGGCCGGATTTGTTGTAGGCGTATTCGGTTTTGTTGCCCAGTGGATCGAGCGCTTCGACCAAGTTGCCTTGGTCGTCATAGGCGCGCTGCCACTGACCGCCCTCGGCGTCGCTGATCTTGATCAGCAGATCCTGATCATCGTAGGCGTAATGCACCACCGTGTGATCGGCGCGGATGTGTTCGAGCAGGTTGCTGCGTTCATCGTAGCTGTAGCGATCGGTGCTGCCGTCGGCATTGACGCGGCGCACGATGTTCTTCGCCTCGTCGCGGAAGAACCATTCCGAACGCTCGTCGGCGTAGCGAATACGGTAGGTGTAGCCAAGGATGTCGTAGTAGTGCCAGGTCTCGTTGCCAAGGGCATCGGTGACGTAGGTCAGACGGATGTTTTCGTCCCATTCCAGACGCGTGTCGAAGCTGCCGTCGTCGGCCCATTCGCGCACGGCTTTGGCCTTGGCGCTTGAACCGTCCCACTGCAGATTCATGCCGCGCCCGGTGCGGTCGGTGTAGCGGGTGATCAGGTGATGCTGGAACTGATACGACCAGACTGCACCGTTCTCGTCCTGCGCCTGAATCAGGTCGCCATAGGCATCGTATTGGTACGCACAAAGCTGTCGCAACGGTTCGCCGTCGACGATTTCCCAAAGACCGATAAACCGACCGAGATCGTCGATCATCGTGCCTAGGTGCAAATGGACTTTGGTGAAGTCGTTTTCCTGATAGGTGATCAGATCCGAGAGCCGCGAGTGTTCGCCGTGACGATGCTCGTAATGCAGCATCACTCCGGCGCCGTTGCGCAGAGAAATGTTGCTCAGCACATAGCGCTGGCCACGGCGGACGTAGGTTTCCTTACGCTCGAAACCACGGCACAGCAACAGCTGATCTTCGCTGTTGCGGACCAGGGTGATGTTTTCGATGGCGTCGTAGTGGAACAGGCCGACTTTTGGCAGTGGATAGCTGTGGTCGCGGCCGTCAGCGCCGTAGAACGTCAGGCCATCGTCCACGCAGTCAAAACGTGTGGTGAATTCGTTGATCCAGCGAGCGCCGAGTTCACTCTGATCGTAGGCGTCGAGGCGGGAGTTGTAAGTGCGCGTCCATTCGATCGGGAAGGGGCCGGGCAGGCTGAAATCGGTGTGGCGGAGGCTTTCCGAACCCAGGGCAAAGTTGATGCTACGACAGGTGCCCGGACAGGGGCCGTTCTTTCTCGGATTAGCCGCTTGAGCGGCCGGAGCCTGGAGACCTACGGCGCCCAGTCCGCCCTCCGAAGCCGTCCGCTTGGCTTGGCTTGACTGGTCTGGTCCGGCTTGACTCCAGCGCTCTGCCCATGAGCATTGCGCTTACGCCAAAGAGTGACCGCACTGGATAAAATCAGCAGCAACCAGCCAATCGAGTTCTGGACCGATTCATCGTCCAATTTGCTCAATTGTGTACGTAACTCCGGCCCCATCGCCCGCAGCTTCGCTGTCTCGCTGGCAACCCTTTGCTTGATCTCGTCAGGCAGCAGATGATCCGCCGCGCTATTGGCCAATCCTTTGCCTGCCGCTTTGTAGGCGCTGGAGGCGGCACCGAAAATATTGCCAATCGCCGCAAGTGGATCATTGAGTAACTGATCGCCGGCGGCACTGATCTGTTGACCGGCAGCCTGCGCATCCCCCTTGGCATCCAGCTTGCCATTGGCCACCGTATCGAGACCTTTGGCGATCTCGTTGATGACATCCTCACCTAGCTTGCCAGCGTCCGCCAAAATCCCCGGCAGCTTGCCTTTGGCCTGTTCAACGAAGTCATCGAGGGTGCCGATGATGGACTCGTTCAAGTGGCCGACCAGCACTTCGATCACCGAGGTGCTGAGCAACATCCTGCTGCTGGCTTTCATCTCCTGACGCACCAGAAACAGCGTCGGACGCAGGGTCATGCGTGCAGCCGCCATCGCAGGTGGCAACGGCAGTACACCGATCAGATTGATGCCGAGACTGGCCCACGCCAGCAGGTCACGTTTCTGCGCATTCGACAAAGTGACAATGTCACCCAACGCATCGACCAGTGCCATGATGTTGCCCACAACCGGCAACGCGCCGGCGACGTTCTTGATCCGGTCGAGGGTGACCACACCACCGCTGGCCGATTGCAGCCAGGCATCAAAGGTTGCCGCACTGCTGGCGACGTCCTGAACGTCAATGGCATTCAGTGGAACGATGGCAACCTGAGGTTCACGTTTTACAGCAGCTACTTCAGTCGTCATGACAGCATCTCACCCGCCAACAGGCCCGGGGTTTTCAAGGAAGGTTTTGGCAGACTCGGTGCAGGCAGGCTCGGCAACTTGCCCGCCTTACCCGCCGCCCCCAAAATCCCCGACGCACTCGGCAACGCCGCACTCGCCAATTTCGGCAATCCGGCCACACCGCCCTGCACCACACCCTTCACCTGCTGCGCTGCTTGCATCGCACCTTGCGCGGACTGCACTGCGCTCATCCCTGTTTGCGCCATGTCCTTGCCTTTCTCCAACATCTCCCAGCTCTTGCTCGGCAAGACCTGCGCGACCATGGCTTGCACCTGACTCGGCACGTCTTCGGCCCCCGGTGGATTCAACGGCCATTCCGGCTTGCCGATGTAACTGCCATCGCTCCAGGTGTCTGCCGGATCCTTGCCGAACAGCACACGCGCCGGCCCCGGTGCAGCGCCGGCGACGCTGGCGAAACCCTTGCCGTCGAGCTTGCCCTTGATGCTTTTGCCCAGGGCGTCGATGACTTCGTAATCGCCCTCTTTGATGCCCTGACGCCCGGCGTATTGGTTGAACAATTCCAGGTTGCCCTTGCCCGGTTTCGGTGGTTCCGGGAATACCCCGGCGAGACTTTTCGCCCCGGTGTAGGCGAAGTTCGCCGCGTGCGCGGTGTACGGGCCGCTGGTGGCGTGGGTGATGCCGCCGGCGTTGTAAGTGGTGGCGCTGCCGCCGCCCTGGATCACCAGTTCGGTTTTCGCGGTGATGGTGATGCGGTCGGCGTTGGCG
>NZ_WXVV01000039.1 GCF_013433315.1 Pseudomonas crudilactis
CACCGCCCCCATCGGCACCGCCCATGCCGCCGACAATTGCGCCGGCCGCGCTTTCACCCACAGGCTGTAAACCGCGTAAGCGCTGATAAACAGCCCCATCAACAACAGCAACAGATCGGATTTGAGGTTGAGCAAGAAAATCACCCCCAATGTGCAACCCACCGCCATGCACGGCAGCAGCCGTAACAATTCCGGTTTGGCCACATCCCGCCGCGACGGCAGCAGATTGCCGAACGCCGCGACAAAATCCAGCAGCACCAGCAGCGGCACGATCTTCGACAATGGCAGGAACAAAATCAGAATCGGCCCCGCCACCAGCGCCGTACCAAACCCGGCAATGCCAAACACGATGTAAGCCAGCGCGATGCCGAAGCCGATCACCGCCCAGCCGCCAGCGCCCCACGACCACTCGCTCAACAACCCCGCCACGCTCATCGATACGCTTCCTTAATTAGCCTGGGATGACTTTAGCCAGCGTCGACGGTTGCGACTAATATCTTCAAAGTTGCTCAGCCATCTCAAAAAGGCATACCCGGTGCTTTCAACCCGTCAATTGCGTTACTTCGTGGAAATCGCCGAAAGCGGCAGCTTCAGTGCAGCAGCCGAACGGTTGTTTATCGCGCAATCGGCGCTGAGCCGGCAGATCAAAGACATGGAAACACGTCTACAAACGCCACTGTTCGAACGCACCGCGCGCCAGCCTCGCCTGACAGCGGCAGGCGAAGAGTTTTTGCCGCGCGCCAGAAATCTGCTCAATGAGTTGACCAAGGCCAGCGCCATGGCCACGGAAGTCGGCAATGGCCAACTCGGTACATTGCGCCTCAGCCACTCCAGCACTGTGTCGATCAGTGGTCGTTTGCTCAGTGACATCGGCGCGTATCTGCAGCAACAACCCGGTGTGTCGCTGGACATCGGCAAGTTGTCTTCCGAGGCGCAACTGGAAGAGTTGGCCGAAGGACGCCTCGATATCGGCCTACTGCGCCTGCCGGTGTTGCGCCAGCGCGAAGGCATTCAGATCGTGCCGCTGTTCACCGAGCGCTTGCTGCTGGCGGTACCGATGGATCATCGCTTGGTCGAGGCTGAGCGTGTCGATCTGGCACAGTTGAAGGACGAAGCGTTCATCTCGATCCCGCATCCGCAGCGTGGCGGCTTGAGTTATCTGTGTGCTGACCTGTGCATGCGCCAGGGTTTCTTCCCGCAAGCCGCGCGCGTGATGTCGCGCAAAACGACACAGTTACAACTGATTCAAGCCGGCTTCGGCATCGCCCTGCTGCCGGAATCGATGCAGGACATCGCCCCGCCCGGCGTACGATTTTTGCCGCTGGCCGATCCCGACTGTCAAAGCACGGTAGCCCTCGCCTATCGCCAGAATCCCACACCTTTGATCCAACACTTCATCCAGACTTTCACAAATCCCCCCTGTGGGAGCGAGCTTGCTCGCGAAAGCGGTGTTACAGCCAATTCAAATATCGACTGATACGACGCCTTCGCGAGCAAGCTCGCTCCCACAGGGGTTTTGTGTTGTGTCATGGTGATTGGCAGGAGAATGCCTTTAAACTGCGCCCCATGATTAAAGATCCCTTTGCAAGACTTGGCCTGGACCGTGAAGTCCTGACCGTCAGCCAGCTCAACGGCCGCGCGCGGGTGTTGCTTGAAGACGTGTTCAGCAACATCTGGGTCGAAGGCGAAATCTCCAACCTCGCCCGTCCGGCGTCCGGCCACATCTATTTCACCCTCAAGGACAGCGGCGCACAGGTGCGTTGCGCGTTGTTTCGACAAAACGCGGCGCGTGTGCGTCAGGCACTCAAGGATGGTCTCGCCGTCAAAGTGCGCGGCAAGGTCTCGCTGTTCGAGGGCCGTGGCGACTATCAGTTGATTCTCGACACCGTCGAACCTGCCGGTGACGGCGCCCTGCGTCTGGCCTTCGATGCGCTGAAAGAAAAGCTCAGCGCCGAAGGCCTGTTCAGTGCCGAACGCAAAGTGCCGTTGCCCGCGCATCCGCAGCGCATCGGCATCATCAGCTCGCCGACCGGCGCGGTGATTCGCGACATCATCAGCGTATTCCGCCGGCGTGCGCCGCAGGTGCAACTGACGTTGATTCCGACTGCCGTACAGGGCCGCGAAGCCACCGCGCAAATCGTCCGCGCGCTGAAAATGGCCGATGCGCGTGGTTTCGACGCGTTGATCCTCGCCCGGGGCGGTGGCTCGCTGGAAGACCTCTGGTGCTTCAACGAAGAAGCCGTGGCCCGCGCCGTCGACGCTTGTGTGACACCGATTGTCAGCGCCGTCGGCCATGAAACCGATGTGTCGATCAGCGACTTTGTTGCAGACGTGCGCGCACCGACGCCATCTGCGGCCGCCGAATTGCTCGCGCCCGATTCCAGCCATCTGATCCGCCAGGTCGAAAGCCTGCATCGGCGCCTGGTGATGCGCATGCGCGATCGCTTGATGCGTGATCGCCTGCGCCTCGAAGGCATGGCGCGGCGCCTGCGTCATCCTGGCGAGCGTTTGCGCCAGCAAGCGCAACGTCTGGACGATCTGGACATGCGCATGCGCCGGGCGTTCGAGCGCCATCTCAATACCCGTCGCGAACGCCTGATCCGCCTGGAAACCCGTCTCGCCGGGCAACATCCGGGACGGCAACTGGCGATGTTGCGCCAGCGCCTCGACAGCCTCGCCGAACGTCTGCCGCGCGCGATGCGTGAAGGTCTGAAAAACCGTCGCCTGCAATTGCACAGTCAGATGCAGACACTGCATGTGGTCAGCCCGTTGGCAACGCTTGGCCGGGGTTACAGCATTCTGCTCGATGAGCGCGGTCATGCCATCCGCAACGCCGCGCAGACCCATACTGGTCAGCGCCTGAAAGCCAAACTCGGCGAAGGCGAACTGCAAGTGCGCGTCGAAGACAATCATCTGACGCCTGTCACCCTCTCTTTACTGGACTGATCCATGCCGCGTTTTCTCGCTCCATTGTTTCTTCTGTGTCTGACCTTCAATGCCCACGCCGACAGTTACATCACCCGACTGCTGAACAAACCGGTGCCGGGCGGCGTGGCAGTGGTTGATCTGGGCACCGCCGCGCAGGCGCCGAAAGCCACCTATCAGGGCAAACCGGTGCTGGTGGTCAAGGAACAGAACAACTGGCTGGCGATTGTCGGCGTGCCCTTGACCGTGAAGCCGGGCGCGCAGCAGATCAGCAGCGGTGGGCGTAACCTGCCGTTCACTGTGGGTAGCAAGAAGTACCCGGAACAGCGCATTACTCTGAAGAACAAGCAGCAGGTCAATCCGGATCAGTCGAACCTCAAGCGCATCGAGGGTGAACTGGCCGAGCAGATCAAGGCGTATCGCAGCTTCAGCCCGAACACGCCAAGCAATCTGCTGTTGGACAAACCGGTAAATGGGCCGTTGTCGAGCAAGTTTGGCGTGCGTCGCTTCTTTAATGGTGAAGAGCGCAATCCACATGCAGGTCTCGATTTCGCGGTGCCAGCGGGCACGCCGATCAAGACCCCGGCGGCGGGCAAGGTGATTCTGATCGGCAACTACTTCTTTAATGGCAACACCGTGTTTGTCGACCATGGGCAGGGCTTTATCAGCATGTTCTGCCATATGTCGAAGATTGATGTGAAAGTCGGCGATCAACTGGCGCGAGGCGCTGTGGTCGGCAAGGTTGGCTCGACTGGTCGGGCGACCGGGCCGCACATGCACTGGAATGTCAGCCTGAATGATGCGCGGGTGGATCCGGCGATTTTCATTGGCGCATTTCAGCCTTAAGACAGCCGATGGGCTGATGGCCCCTTCGCGAGCAAGCTCGCTCCCACATTGGATTGCGTTCAAAACACAAATCCCTGTGGGAGCGAGCTTGCTCGCGAAGGCGGCCTACAACGCACATCAATACTTACTGAACTGCTATAAACCCCAATTGCGCCCCAATCAAACCTCGCGCAAATATCACAACGATCAGCGACCTCCAGCGCAATAAAATCCTGCAAAAACCCGCTTTCCGAGTATTCCTCTCAATTTTTTTCGACTGCTTGCCATCCTCTCCCCTCGCGGTTAGGGTTGAAGGCATGAAAACCTCTCACACCCTCATTCAGCTTCGCCAGCACCGCAGCCTGTGCCTCGTCAGCGCACGACTGCCAGGCTGAATCTCGGCACCTCGTCCCACGCTTTTCCCTGAACATTCGTAACACCGGCAGGCCGCCTCTTTTCGGCCCAGACAATAAGGAATTTCCCGATGAGCATGCTCAAAGATCCGTCTTCGAAATACCGCGCGTTTCCTGTCATCAACCTGCCGGATCGCACCTGGCCATCGAAAACCATCGACACCGCGCCGATCTGGTGCAGCTCCGACCTGCGTGACGGCAACCAGTCGCTGATCGAACCGATGGACGCGGTGAAGAAGCTGCGCTTCTGGAAAACCCTCGTTCAGGTCGGTGTAAAAGAAATCGAAGCGTCGTTCCCGGCCGCTTCGCAAACCGACTTCGACTTCGTGCGTACCCTGATCGAAGAAGGCCACATCCCGGACGACACCACCATTCAGGTGCTGACCCAGGGCCGTGAAGACCTGATCGAGCGCACATTCGAATCCTTGCGCGGTGCGAAGAAAGCCATCGTTCACTTGTACAACGCCACCTCGCCTTCTTTCCGTCGCATCGTCTTCAACCAGGACAAGGACGGCATCAAGGCCATCGCGGTCAACGCCGCCAAGCTGTTCGTCAAATACGCGGCGATGCAGCCGGACACCGAGTGGACCTTCGAGTACTCGCCGGAAACCTTCAGCGCCACCGAACTGGAATTCGCCAAGGAAGTCTGTGACGCGGTGATCGAGGTCTGGAACCCGACGCCTGAGCACAAGATGATCCTCAACCTGCCCGCCACCGTTGAATGCGCGACGCCGAACATCTACGCCGACCAGATCGAGTGGTTCGGTCGCAACATCAACCGTCGTGACAGCGTGATCATCAGCCTGCACACCCACAACGACCGTGGCACTGGCGTTGCCGCCACCGAGCTGGGCCTGATGGCCGGCGCCGATCGCGTCGAAGGCTGCCTGTTCGGCAACGGTGAGCGTACCGGTAACGTCGACCTCGTCACCGTCGCACTGAACATGTACACCCAGGGTCTCGACCCGCAGTTGGACTTCTCCGACATCGACGGCGTGCGCAAAGTGGTCGAGGAGTGCAACCAGATTCAGGTTCACCCGCGTCACCCGTACGTTGGCGACCTGGTCCACACCGCGTTCTCCGGCTCGCACCAGGATGCGATCCGCAAAGGTTTCTCCCAGCAGAAACCAGACGCACTGTGGGAAGTACCGTACTTGCCGATCGACCCGGCCGACATCGGCCGCAGCTACGAGGCGGTGATTCGCGTCAACAGCCAGTCGGGCAAGGGCGGCATCGCGTACTTGCTGGAGCAGGAATACGGCATCAGCCTGCCACGTCGCATGCAGATCGAATTCAGCCAGGTCGTGCAGCGTGAAACCGATCGTCTGGGCCTGGAGATGACCGCCAAGCAGATCCATTCGCTGTTGATCAGCGAATACCTGCAAGCCAACACCCCGTACGCGCTGGTCAGCCATCGCCTGCAGGAAGAAAACGGCAACAGCAATGTTGAAGTGGAAGTGGCGAGCAAGGGTCAGGGTGAAACCAATCTGCACTGGCGCGGCAAGGGCAACGGTGCGCTGGAAGCACTGGTCGCCGGCCTGCCGGTTCCGGTGGAGATCATGGACTACAACGAACACGCGATCGGCGCAGGCACCAACGCCAAAGCAGCGGCGTACATCGAACTGCGTGTGAACGGCGAACGTGCGGTGCACGGCGTGGGCATTGATGAAAACATCACCACGGCCAGCTTCAAGGCCCTGTTCAGCGCGCTGAACCGCTCGTTGAGCCAGCCTGAGGCGAAGGCGGCGTAATCCCCGCTGAAATGCAAAAGGCCCCGAAGTGAAAGCTTCGGGGCCTTTTTGTTCAAGATCAAAAGATCGCAGCCTTCGGCAGCTCCTACATTGGGATTTCGTACACCCTGTACGAGCTGCCGAAGGCTGCGATCTTTTGCTTTTCAGGTGAACTCGAATGTGTCGGCATCCAGATTCGCCGGGAAGCGCTCGCGATACGCCGCGAGCGGAGCCGCTTCCAGCACAGCCTTGAACACACCATCCGCCTCCCCCGCCGCCAGCAAGGTTTCGCCCTGGAAATCCAGCACCTGACTATCACCGGTATAAGCGAAACCCTTGCCATCAGTGCCGACGCGGTTCACTGCCGCCACATAACAAAGGTTTTCGATCGCTCGCGCTGGCAACAGGCGATTCCAGTGCAGACGTCGCGCGCCTGGCCAGTTGGCGGTGTACAGCAACAGATCGGTGTCTTGCGCGTCGCGGCTCCACACCGGGAAACGCAGGTCGTAACAAATCAGCGGCCGGATTCGCCAGCCCTTGAGTTCGAACTGCACCTGACGTTCGCCAGGGGTGTAGTGGTTATGCTCACCGGCCATACGGAACAGGTGACGTTTGTCGTAATGCAGCACTTCGCCATCCGGCCGCGCCCACAGCAGGCGATTGCGATGGCTGCCGTCAGCGGCCTGAATGATCACACTGCCGGTGATCACTGCATTGAGCTTCGCCGCCTGAACCCGCAGCCATTTGCTGGTCGGGCCGTTCTCGGCTTCGGCAAGGGTTTCGGACTCCATGGAGAATCCGGTGGTGAACATTTCCGGGAGGATGATCAGATCCGCGCCCTGCGCCTGCTCCAGCAACTGCTCGAAATGCTCGAGGTTGGCCTGACGGTCGTGCCAGGCCAGACTGGTCTGGATCAGCGCCAGGTTGAGATCGGGTAACGCACTCAGATCACGCATAGTTTCGCCGCCGCTTCACGCAGCGTCTCCTCGCGTTTGGCGAAGCACAGACGCACCAGGCGCTGGCCTTGCGGTGGGTTCTGGTAGAACACCGACACCGGAATACTCGCCACGCCGTGTTCGCGGGTCATCCACATGGCCATCTCGACGTCATTCAGGTCAGGACGGATCTGTGAGTAATCGACCAGTTGGAAATAGGTGCCGGTGACACGTTTGAAGGTGAAGCGCGACGGCGCCAGCAGATCGCAGAACAGGTCGCGTTTGGCTTGATAGAAACCCGGCAACTCTTCGACGTGTTCCGGGTGCTCGGCCATGTAATCGGCCAGCGCATATTGCAGTGGGGTCACGCCGCAGAAACTGACGTACTGGTGCACCTTGCGCAATTCAGCCGTCAGGGCTGGCGGCGCGACGACGTAGCCGGTTTTCCAGCCGGTAACGTGGTAAGTCTTACCGAACGAGCTGACCACGAAGGCGCGCTGATACAGCTCTTCGTGAGCGAGCACGCTGACGTGCGGCACGCCGTCGAACACCAGGTGTTCATAGACTTCGTCGCTGATCAGGTAGATGTCACGATCACGGATCAACGCCGCCAGTTGATCCAGCTCGGCACGGCTGATCAGGGCGCCGCTCGGGTTATGTGGGGTGTTGATGACGATCATTTTCGTGCGCGGGCTCAAGGCCGCCGCGAGTTTGTCGAAATCGATGGAGAAGTCGTCCGGGTTCAACTGCACATGCACGCAACGACCGCCCGCCAACTCGGTCGCCGGCTCATAGCTGTCGTAGCACGGATCGAACACGATGACTTCGTCGCCGCTGTGGATAACCGCCTGAATCGCACAAAAGATCGCCTGGGTCGCGCCCGGCGTCACGGTCACTTCGCTGTCGGCATTGACCTGCACGCCATAGCTGCGTGCGATTTTCGCCGCAATCTGTTCGCGCAGCGCAGGCAGCCCGGTCATCGGCGAATACTGGTTATGGCCACTGGCGATGTGTCGACCGACTGCATCACGCAGTGACTGCGGGCCGTCAAAATCAGGAAAACCCTGGGACAGGTTGATCGCGCCGGTTTGCGCGGCGAGCTGAGACATCTGCGTGAAAATCGTGATGCCGACATTCGGCAGCTTACTGGTGATCATCGGGGGTTCCCTGCTCAACACCCGGCTCTGACGACGGCGCGGGAGAGCCCGAGGATAGCCCATCCGGCGCCCATAAAAAAAGGGCGCCGGATGGCACCCTTCTCTCATGTTGATCGTTCCCACGCTCTGCGTGGGAACGATCAGCGACCCGCGACCTTATTTCTTGTCGCGGCGCTTCTTGTCAGCTTTCTTGTGGTGCGACATCAAACGACGCTTCTTGTTGACCTGGCGGTCGGTCAGCGTGGTTTTATTGCCTTCGTACGGGTTCTCGCCGCCCTTGAACTCGATGCGGATCGGCGTGCCGACCAGCTTCAGCACACGGCGGTAGGTGTTCTCCAGATAGCGCACGTACGACTTCGGCACTTTCTCGATCTGGTTACCGTGGATCACGATGATCGGCGGGTTAGCGCCACCCAAGTGAGCGTAACGCAGCTTGATCCGGCGGTTGTTGACCATCGGCGGCGCGTGCTCGCCAACCGCGTCTTCCAGAATCTGGGTCAGACGGTTGGTCGGCCAGCGGGTGACCGCCGACTTGAACGAGTTCTGTACGGATGCGTAGAGGTTACCCACGCCAGTGCCGTGCAGGGCCGAGATGAAGTGGATGTCGGCGTAATCAACGAAGAACAGACGACGCTGCAGCTCAACCTTCACATAGTCGCGCTCGCTCGGCGTCATGCCGTCCCACTTGTTGATCGCGATGACCAGCGCACGACCCGACTCGATGGCAAAGCCGAGCAGGTTGAGGTCGTGATCGACCACGCCTTCGCGGGCATCCATCACGAAGATCACCACGTTGGCGTCTTTGATCGCTTGCAGGGTTTTGACCACGGAGAACTTTTCGACTTCTTCGTGGATCTTGCCGCGCTTGCGCACACCAGCGGTGTCGATCAGCGTGTACTTCTCTTCATTGCGTTCGAACGGAATGTAGATACTGTCGCGAGTCGTACCGGGTTGGTCATAGACGATTACCCGGTCTTCACCGAGCATGCGGTTGACCAGGGTCGACTTGCCCACGTTCGGACGGCCGATGATGGCGATCTTGATGCCGTCTTTTTCGCTCGGGCCAGGAATGCGCTTGGCTTCCTCGCCTTCGGCAACGATCTCTTCTTCGCCTTCTTCCGGCTCTTCTTCGTCTTTCGGGAAATCACCGAGGGCGATTTCCAGCATCTGGGTGATGCCACGGCCGTGAGCACCGGCGATCGGGATCGCGTGACCCATGCCCAACGGAGCGAACTCAGCGCGGGCCATTTCCGGGTCGATGTTGTCAACCTTGTTGGCAACCACGTAGGAACGCTTGTTACGTTTGCGCAGGTGTTCGGCGATCATCTGGTCGGCGGCAGTGAAACCGGCCTTGGCATCTACCAGGAACAGCACAACATCCGCTTCTTCAATGGCCAGCAGCGACTGCTCGGCCATTTTTTCGTCCATACCATGCTCGTCACCGGAGATACCACCGGTGTCGACCAGAATGTAGGAACGCCCTTGCCACTTGGCCTCACCGTACTGGCGATCACGGGTCAGACCGGACAAGTCGCCGACGATGGCGTCACGAGTCCTGGTCAGGCGGTTGAACAAGGTGGACTTGCCGACGTTCGGTCGGCCCACCAGGGCGATTACGGGAACCATGCGGCTCTCCACTTCGTTATTTCAGAAAATACAAAAGCCGCTGCGAGGCAGCGGCTGGTGCTCGGGGCAACGCCTGTTAGCGCTGCAAGCCCCATGAATCCGGGGCCGCCTGGGGGTTTAACCCCAAGCATAGTTGTTACTTGATGGTCAGGGCTTCCAGTTTGCCGCTGTTGCCATATACATAAATCGTGTCACCCACCACCAGCGGACGGGCACGCAGGCCGTCGCTGTCGATGCGCTCACGGCCGACGAAACGGCCGTCAACCTGACTCAGCAGGTGCAGATAACCTTCCAGGTCACCCACTGCAACATAGCTGGAGAACACTTCCGGAGCCGACAGTTGACGGCGGGCCAGCGAATCGTTGCTCCACAATGCTGTGGTCGAACGTTCGTCGACGCCTTCAACGGTGCCCGAGGACAGGCTCACGTAAACGCTGCCGAAACCCTGAGCGATACCGGCGTAGCTCGACGCGTCGCGCTGCCACAGTTGACGACCGCTTTCCAGGTCCAGTGCCGCAACGCGACCCTGGTAGCTGGCAACGTAAAGCGTACCGCCGGACAGCAGCAGACCGCCGTCGATGTCGACCACGCGCTCCAGTTCCGAACGACCTTGTGGAATCGCGATCCGTTGTTCCCAGACCGGCACGCCGTTGGAAATGTCCAGAGCGACCACTTTACCGGTCGACAGGCCGGCCACCGCGAGGCGGTTGGTGACCAGCGGAGCACTGGTGCCACGCAGGGTCAGTACGGCCGGCGTGCTGTCATACACCCAGCGTTGCGTACCGGTCGATGCATCCAGACCGATCAGACGATCGTCCTGAGTCTGCACCACGACCACGTCACCGTTGTTGGCCGGTGGCGCGAGGACTTCGCTGTTGACGCGTGCACGCCACTTCTCTTCACCGTTGCTGGTGTCCAGAGCGACGACTTCGCCACGCAGCGTACCGATCAGCACCAGACCGTAACCCACGCCAACGGCGCCGGAGACAGGCAGGTCAAGATCCTGCTTCCATTTTACGTCGCCATTGCCACGATCCATGGCCATCACCACGCCGGTTACATCGGCAGCGTAGATGGTGTCACCGTCGATCGCCGGCACCAGCATGTTGTAGGTTTCGCCCTGACCGTCACCGATCGAACGACTCCACTGCTTTTGCAGAACCACTTCTTCTTTGAAGTCGGTCAGTTCGGCCGGTGGCAATTCTTTTTTGCTGTTGCTGCTGCAACCCGCGGCCAGAAGGGCCAGAGCCAGCAATGCTGCATGCTTCCAACGGATCACGTCACGCATCCCCTTTGGCCAGGTCGTCGAGCTTGATTTGAAGGCCACCGACCGCCGCTTCATCCGACAGTGCCGCCTTGGCTTTTTGATACGCCTTGTTCGCGTCATCGGTACGGCCCAGCTGTACCAGCAGGTCGCCCTTGAGTTCTTCGCGAGTGGCCAGGAACGCTTTGTCGGCGTCGCCGTCGAGCAGTTTCAGGCCGTCTTCAGCCTTGTTCTGCGCACCCAGCACCTGCGCCAGACGCTGACGGGCGATCTCGCCCAGCGCCGGGTTGGCCGGTTTGTCGACGATGGCTTTCAGCTCGGTCGCGGCGTCATCCAGCTTGCCGCTGTCGACCGCCACTTTGGCAACGAACAGGCTGCCGTACTGCGCGTAGGCAGAACCGCCGAATTCGCTGTTGAGCTTGCCGGCCAGATCCGCCACGCGGGCAGCATCAGGCTTGCCGTCAGGCGTCAGCGTGGTTTCCAGCAATTGCTGATAGAGCACCGAGGCGCCTTGCGACTGGTTGCTCTGATACTTGTGATAAGCCTGCCAGCCGAACACGATAACCAACGCCAACAGGCCGCCGGTGACCAGAGGTTTGCCGTTGCGTGCCCACCAGTCCTTCAAATCCGCCAACTGTTCGTCTTCGGTACTCGACACCCCAATACTCCTTAATCGCTAAATCGGCTGTTTGGACAGCTTCAACCCTGCACGACGCAGGTGGCCAGGTGAGCGGCGAGCGCATCCCAGGCAATGCTTTGTTGTTCGCCCTGGCCACGCAGGGGTTTGAAACCTACCACTTGCTGGGCCATTTCGTCGTCACCGAGGATCAGTGCGTACAGCGCACCGCTCTTGTCGGCCTTCTTGAACTGGCTTTTGAAGCTGCCGGCGCCGGCATTGACTTGCAGACGCAGGTTTGGAAGTTGATCACGAACACGTTCAGCCAGAGCCAGACCGGCAAGCTCGGCTTCTTCACCGAAGGCGCAGAGGTAGACGTCGACCTGCCGGGAGATTTCTTCCGGGATCTGCTCGAGGGTTTCCAGCATCAAAACCAGACGCTCGATGCCCATGGCGAAACCGACCCCGGTGGTTGGCTTGCCGCCCATCTGCTCGACCAGACCGTCGTAACGGCCGCCGGCGCAGACAGTGCCCTGAGCGCCGAGCTTGTCGGTGACCCATTCGAAAACGGTTTTGCTGTAGTAATCGAGGCCGCGCACCAGTTTCGGGTTGAGCACGTAAGGAATGCCGACGGCATCCAGACGCGCTTTCAAGCCTTCAAAGTGCGCACGGGATTCGTCGTCGAGGTAGTCGGCCATTTTCGGCGCATCGACCAGTACCGCTTGAGTGTCGGCATTTTTCGTGTCGAGCACACGCAGCGGGTTGGTTTTCAGGCGACGCTGGCTGTCTTCGTCGAGCTTGTCGTGGTGCGCCGAGAGGTACTCGACCAGCGCTTCACGATAACGCCCACGGGACTCGCTGGTGCCGAGGCTGTTGAGTTCGAGTTTGACCGCATCACGAATGCCCAGCTCGCCCCACAGGCGCCAGGTCATGGTGATCAGCTCGGCGTCGATGTCCGGACCGTCGAGGTTGAACACTTCCAGACCGATCTGGTGGAACTGGCGATAACGGCCTTTCTGCGGACGCTCGTGGCGGAACATCGGACCGATGTACCAGAGTTTCTGCACCTGGCCACCGCCGGTGATGCCGTGCTCGAGCACGGCACGCACACACGCTGCGGTGCCTTCCGGACGCAGGGTCAGGGAGTCACCGTTGCGGTCTTCGAAGGTGTACATCTCTTTTTCGACGATATCGGTCACTTCACCGATCGAGCGTTTGAACAGCTCGGTGAATTCAACGATCGGCATGCGAATCTGCTTGTAACCGTAGTTATCCAGCAGACGCGCAACGGTGCCCTCGAAATAACGCCACAGGGGTGTCTGTTCGGGCAGGATGTCGTTCATGCCACGAATGGCTTGCAGAGACTTGCTCACTTTAAATCCTTAAATTCGTTCGGCGCTTCAGTCAGGCTCAGCCGCGCGCAATAACCGCAGCGTCAGCTTCGACCTTTTCGGCCGCTTTCTGGCGGATCAGCTTTTCCAGCTCGTCCACCAGATTGTCATTCGTCAGTTTCTGCGACGGCTTGCCGTCGATGTAAATCAGGTTTGGCGTGCCGCCAGTCAAGCCGATATGGGCTTCCTTGGCTTCGCCGGGGCCGTTGACCACACAGCCGATCACCGCGACATCCAGCGGCACCAGCAGGTCTTCAAGGCGCCCTTCCAGCTCGTTCATGGTTTTCACCACATCAAAGTTCTGCCGCGAGCAACTCGGGCAGGCGATGAAGTTGATGCCACGGGAACGCAGATGCAAAGACTTGAGAATGTCGTAACCGACCTTCACTTCCTCGACCGGGTCGGCCGCCAGCGAGATGCGGATGGTATCGCCAATCCCCTCGGCGAGCAGCATACCTAGGCCCACGGCGGATTTCACTGTGCCCGACCGCAATCCACCGGCTTCGGTGATGCCCAGGTGCAGCGGCTGGACGATTTCTTTCGCCAGCAAGCGATAGGCTTCGACGGCCATGAACACGTCCGAGGCCTTCACGCTGACCTTGAAGTCCTGGAAGTTCAGGCGTTCGAGGTGTTCAACGTGGCGCAGAGCAGATTCGACCAATGCGGCCGGGGTCGGCTCGCCGTATTTCTTTTGCAGGTCTTTTTCCAAGGAACCTGCGTTGACGCCGATGCGGATCGGAATCCCGCGATCACGCGCAGCATCAACGACCGCACGAACACGGTCTTCGCGACCGATGTTGCCCGGGTTGATGCGCAGGCAGTCCACGCCCAGTTCGGCCACGCGCAAGGCGATCTTGTAGTCGAAGTGGATGTCGGCAACCAGCGGCACCTTGACCAGTTGCTTGATCTTGCCGAACGCCTCGGCAGCGTCCATGTCCGGCACCGAAACGCGGACGATATCGACGCCAGCGGCTTCCAGACGATTGATTTGCGCAACAGTGGCGGCAACGTCATTGGTGTCGCTGTTGGTCATGCTCTGCACAGCGATCGGCGCATCGCCGCCCACCGGTACATTACCGACCCAGATCTTGCGCGAAACGCGACGTTTGATTGGAGATTCGCCGTGCATGACTTATTGACCCAACTTCAGGCGAGCAGTCTCGCCACTGGTGAACGGAGCGATATCGACCGGTTGGCCGTTGTAGCTGACCTGTGCAGCACGGGCAACGCCCAGACGCACGTTAAGCGGCGGCTTGCCGGAAACGGTGACGCTGTCGCCTTTATGCTTCAGACCACTGAAAATCACTTTGCCACGGCCATCGGTCACTTGTGCCCAGCAATCGGCGCTGAACTGCAGTTGTACCTGACCGTCGCCAGCCACCGGAGCGGTTGCTTCTGCGGTCGCTGCGGGTGTAGCAGGAACAACCGGAGCGGTGACGGTCGGCGCTGGAGTGGTCGGCACGGTTGGCGCGGGGCTAGCCGGGGTAGCGACAACCGGCGCCGGTGTATGAACCGGGGCGGTCGGCGTTGCAGCCGGTGCTGCTGGAGCAGTTGCCGGAGCAGCGCCTTCTGCACCAGTCGATTCAGCCGTGGTTTCCGACTGAGGCAGCGCCAGCGCTGTAGAAGTATCGGCCTGATTCTCTTCGACAGCCTGGTCTTCCGGCTCGTCGATCGGGTGAATCTGGGTGGTACCGTCAGCCCCTTCGACTTCAACGTGCTCAGGCGCCAGAGACGTCAGGTCCTTGGTGCGCTGCGAAGTCTGATCCTGCCACCAGACGAAACCGCCGCCGATGACCGCGATCAGCAACAGCAGGCTGACAATACGCAAAATGGTGTGGGAAACCCGCACCGGCTCTTCGATACGACCAAGGGCGTGAACATTGCTGCCCTGGGAGTCGGTGCCGGTGGACTGGTCGAATTGCTGAACCAGAACGGTCTGGTCCATGCCGAGCAATTTGGCATAGGCGCGAATGTAACCGCGAGCGAAGGTATGCCCCGGCAGCTTGTCGAAAGCGCCGGCTTCAAGATTGCTCAGGGAAGTCACGGTGAGGTTGAGCTTGAGGGCCACTTCGGCCAGCGACCAGCCATTGCTTTCGCGGGCCTGGCGCAGGGTCTCACCGGGGTTAACGCGATTCGCTGCTACAACTTCGGGATGCGCCGCTTTCATCATTGCTCCGACAGGTATTGCTGATATTCCGGCGTACCGGGATAGAGTCGTTTTAATTGCAGGCCATAACTGGCGGCCTTGTCGCGATCTTCAAACACTTTTGCCAGCCGAACGCCGAGCAATAGACTACGTGCATTTTGTTCGGTCAGCAGGCTGAATCGGTCGTAATAGTCACGCGCGGGCACATAATGCCTGTCTTCGAAGGACAACTCAGCCATTTCCAGCAATGCGCGTGGTTGTTGGCGGTTCAAACGCAGCGCTTTTTCCAGCTGTTGCTGCGCCAGATCACGCTGACCGAGCTTCGCCGCCGTCATACCGAGGTTCTCGAACACACGCGAACGCTCAGGATACAGGGTATCGGCGGCGGCCTGTTCAAAACGCTCGTAGGCTTCTTTATAACGCTGTTGTTCGTAGAGAAAACTGCCGTAGTTGTTGAGGATACGGGCATCGGCGGGACGGGAGGACAAAGCCTTGCGGAAGTGTTCGTCGGCCAGCTCCGGCTCCATTTCGGACTGAAACACCAGCCCGAGGGCAGCGTTGGCATCAGGATCGGAACCGTCGATTTCCAGCGCCTTTTTCAGCGGCACCTTGGCCCGCTCGCTCATGCCTTGCTGCAAATATCCCAGCCCCAACTGCACGTAGGCAGCCCGCGCTTCATCGCGGCCCTTGCTGGTCTTCATCGGGTTGTAGTCACCCGACAGGACACAACCAGCACACAGGCTGGCCAACAGCAACAGCAGCGCAAAGCGCAGGGACATAGAGATCCTCTCTTAATTTGTGTTCGCGGCGTTCTGTGCCAGATCGCTGTCGGCGCTCAACTCACGCACGGCGATATAACGTTCGCTGCGACGGGTGCGATCCAGCACCTGCCCTACCAATTGACCACATGCGGCGTCGATGTCTTCACCACGGGTGGTGCGGACAGTGACGTTGAAACCGGCCTGATGCAACTGATCCTGGAAACGACGGATCGCGTTGTTGCTTGGCCGCTCGTACCCGGAATGCGGGAACGGGTTGAACGGAATCAGGTTGATCTTGCACGGAATGTTCTTCAGCAACTCGATCATCTCGACGGCGTGCTCAACCTTGTCGTTGATGTCCTTGAGCAAGGTGTACTCGATGGTCAGCACACGTTTCTCGCCAAGGGCGGACATGTAGCGCTGGCACGACTCGAGCAGCATCTTAAGCGGATATTTCTTGTTGATCGGCACCAATTGGTTACGCAATGCGTCATTCGGTGCGTGCAGCGACAACGCCAGGGACACGTCGATGTGCTTGGCCAGCTCATCGATCATCGGCACCACGCCCGAGGTGGACAGGGTCACGCGGCGCTTGGAGATCCCGTAGCCGAGGTCATCCATCATCAGATGCATGGCGGCAACGACGTTGTCGAAGTTCAGCAGCGGCTCACCCATGCCCATCATCACCACGTTGGTGATGGCACGGTCGACGGTTGCCGGGACACTGCCGAAAGATTTGTTGGCAATCCACACCTGGCCAATAACTTCGGCGGCGGTGAGGTTGCTATTGAAGCCTTGCTTGCCGGTGGAGCAGAAACTGCAATCCAGAGCACAGCCTGCCTGGGACGAAACGCACAGAGTGCCGCGTTTGCCTTGGGGAATGTATACGGTCTCGACGCAGCTGCCGGACGCCACGCGCACCACCCACTTACGGGTGCCGTCGCTGGAGATGTCCTCGCTGACCACTTCCGGACCACGGACCTCAGCAATAGCCTTGAGCTTGTCACGCAAGGCCTTGCTGACGTTCGTCATGGCGTCGAAATCATCGACGCCAAAGTGGTGAATCCATTTCATTACCTGACCGGCACGGAAACGCTTCTCCCCGATTGAGTCGAAGAATTTTTCCATTTCCTGTTGAGTCAGACCCAGCAGGTTGGTTTTTACAGTCGATGTAGTCATGGATTCACCTTCACTCTTAAGCCAATGCTTAGCGAGTGGTTACTTCAGTAGCTGCGAAGAAGTACGAGATTTCACGAGCAGCTGCGGCTTCGGAGTCCGAACCGTGAACAGCGTTGGCGTCGATGGAATCAGCGAAGTCAGCGCGGATGGTGCCGGCAGCGGCTTCTTTAGGGTTGGTAGCGCCCATCAGCTCACGGTTCAGAGCGATAGCGTTTTCGCCTTCCAGAACCTGAACAACAACAGGACCGGAGATCATGAAAGCAACCAGGTCGCCGAAGAAACCACGAGCGCTGTGCTCAGCGTAGAAGCCTTCAGCTTCAGCTTTGGACAGTTGCTTCAGTTTCGAAGCTACAACGCGCAGGCCGGCTTTTTCGAAACGAGTGGTGATTTCGCCGATGACGTTTTTTGCAACAGCGTCAGGCTTGATGATGGAGAAAGTGCGTTGAACAGCCATGGTGTAACTCCAGAAACGGTAATTTGCGAAAAATTAAACCCGCGAATTATACGCGGGTTCTTGGGTATTGCCTAACCTGCGAGGACGATCAGTCCAATTCTTCAGCCCAGAGCGTCTGAACCGCTTCCAACACCTTCTCGCCAACACGGCCAGAGGTATTGTCGAAATCCGGCAGCTCTTTGATCCATTGCTGCAGATCGACGAAATTGACAGAAAACGGATCTACACCCGGCTTGGCCTCGGCCAATTCTTCTGCAATACGTTGAACATCATTCCAACCGTAGCTCATGACAGTCTTACCAGTCAGTGCGGCGCTTCAGCCGCATGGTTAAGCGAATATTTCGGAATTTCGACGGTGATGTCTTCTTCACCAACGATAGCCTGACAGGCCAGACGCGATTGCGCTTCCAGGCCCCATGCACGATCGAGGAAGTCTTCTTCCAGCTCGTCAGCCTCTTCCATCGAGTCAAAACCCTCGCGGATGATGCAGTGGCAGGTGGTGCAAGCGCAGACGCCGCCGCAGGCGCTTTCCATCTCGATGTGGTGTTCGTGGGCCAATTCGAGAATCGATGTGCCGGGCGCAGCCTCGACCACCATGCCTTCAGGGCAGAACTTCTCGTGGGGCAGAAAAATGACCTGCGGCATCAGATATCCTCGATTTCATTCAGGTTGCGCCCCGACAGAGCGGCTTTCACCGTCAGATCCATGCGGCGGGCAGCAAAAGCATCGGTCACTTGCGACAGACGCTTGGTCTGTTGCTCGATGGCGTAACCATCAGTACCTTTCATCAGTTCGGCCAGTTCCTGCAACTGCAGGTCGATGACCATGCGCTCTTCGGCGTCGAGCAAACGCTCGCCGTCCGCCTCCAGAGCGCCCTGCACCGCTTCGATCAGGCGCTGGGCATCGACTTGCTGCTCACGCAGAACGCGGGCAACTTTGTCGTCATTGGCGTGCTGGAACGAATCCTTGAGCATTTTGGCGATTTCGCCGTCGGTCAGACCGTAAGACGGTTTGACCTGAATGCTCGCCTCAACGCCCGAACCCAGTTCACGGGCAGAAACACTGAGCAGACCGTCGGCGTCGACCTGGAAGGTCACGCGAATCTTCGCTGCACCGGCGACCATTGCTGGAATGCCGCGCAATTCGAAGCGCGCCAGGGAACGGCAGTCGCTGATCAGCTCGCGCTCACCTTGCAAAACGTGAATCGCCATGGCCGACTGGCCGTCTTTATAAGTGGTGAAATCTTGCGCACGTGCGACGGGGATGGTGGTGTTACGTGGAATCACCTTCTCCATCAGACCGCCCATGGTTTCCAGTCCCAAGGACAGCGGAATCACGTCGAGCAGCAGCAGTTCGCCGCCATCGCGCTTGTTGCCAGCCAGGGTATCGGCCTGGATCGCGGCACCGATGGCCACCACTTGATCCGGATCGATTTCAGTCAGCGGCTGACGGCCAAAGGCTTCGGCAACGGCTTCGCGAACGCGCGGCACGCGAGTCGAACCGCCGACCATAACCACGGCGTGCACGTCTTCCAGCTCAACACCGGAATCACGAACGGCGCGACGGCAGGCTTTCAGGCTGCGAGCGACCATCGGCTCGATCAGCGCATCAAAGGCTTCGCGAGTCAGTTGGGCTTTCCAGTCACCGTAGGCAACTTCAACGCTGGCCGCTTCGGTCAGGGCTTCTTTGGCCGCGCAAGCAGTTTGCAGCAGATTGCGTTGTGCACCCGGATCGAGATCGGCGGACAGGCCGGCGCTCTCGATGATCCAGCCGGCAATCGCGTGATCGAAGTCATCGCCGCCCAGCGCGCTGTCGCCGCCAGTGGCCAGCACTTCGAAAACACCACCGGTCAGACGCAGAATCGAAATATCGAAGGTGCCACCGCCGAGGTCATAAATGGCTACCAGGCCTTCGGCATGCTGATCCAGACCGTAAGCCACAGCGGCCGCAGTCGGCTCATTGAGCAGGCGCAGCACGTTCAGACCGGCGAGTTTCGCCGCATCTTTAGTGGCTTGACGCTGAGCATCGTCGAAATACGCCGGAACGGTAATCACCGCACCCACCAGTTCGCCACCCAAGGTCGCTTCGGCGCGCTGACGCAGGACCTTGAGGATATCAGCGGAGACTTCGACCGGGCTTTTCGGGCCCTGCACGGTGTCGATGAACGGCATGTGCGATTCGCCACCGACAAAGCGGTATGGCAATTGTTCGCCCAATTGCTTGACGTCGGACAGACCGCGACCCATCAAGCGCTTGACCGACAGCACGGTGTTCAAAGGATCGGAAGCGGCGGCCAGTTTGGCCGACTCGCCGACTTCGACGCGATCGGCGTGGTAACGCACAGCGGACGGCAGGATGACCTGCCCGTTTGCGTCGGCCAACGGCTCGGAAAGACCACTGCGCAACGCAGCGACCAGCGAATTGGTAGTGCCCAAGTCGATCCCCACAGCCAGACGACGCTGGTGCGGTTGAGGACTTTGGCCGGGTTCGGCGATCTGCAGTAGGGCCATCGTGATCAGGACTTATCTGTATATCAGGCGTGCGACCGGAGCGGCACTGGGTTAATCGTCGAGGCGCTCTTCTAACTGGCGCACTTCGTAGGTGAGCTTGTCGAGGAACTGCATGCGCCGCATCAGGCGTTCGGCCTGCTCACGTTGCGCTGCGTCATCCCAACAGGCTGCGAAGCTTTCATTGAGTTCTTCCTGAGCCGATTTCAAGCGCCGCTTGAACACGGCGACGCCGTCGAGGTCGGCACTGTCCTGGAGGTCTTCGAGCTCTTCGCGCCATTGCATCTGCTGCAGAAGAAACTCGGGATCATGCACAGTGACTTCCATCGGCACTTCATGCCCGCTGATGGTCAGCAGGTAGCGTGCGCGCTGGGCCGGACTCTTGAGCGTCTGATAGGCGTCGTTGAGCCGTGCAGACTGCTCGAGTGCCGACCGCTGCTCACGCTCGGAAGCGTCGGCAAAACGGTCAGGATGAACGCCGCGCGCCAACTCACGATAGCGCGTGGCCAACTGCTCGAGATCCAGACGGAAACCCGGTTGCAGCTCGAATAAAGCGAAATGACAAGGAATACCCACGACAAGCCTCAGATGTTGAAGCTTTCGCCGCAGCCACATTCACCGCGTACGTTGGGGTTGTTGAACTTGAAGCCTTCGTTCAACCCTTCCTTGACGAAATCGAGCTCGGTGCCGTCCAGGTAGGCGAGGCTTTTCGGGTCGATGATCACTTTTTCGCCGTGACTTTCGAACACCTGATCCTCTGCAACCACCTCGTCGACAAACTCCAGCACGTAGGCAAGGCCGGAACAGCCTGTGGTGCGAACACCCAGACGAATCCCTTCACCTTTGCCGCGCCCGTCGAGGGAGCGCCGCACGTGTCGAGCAGCCGCTTCTGTCATGCTGATAGCCATCGGTGACTCCTTACTCGTCGCCAAATCCAGAAAGTCAGATCAAGCCTTTCTTCTGCTTGTAATCGCGAACAGCCGCTTTGATAGCGTCTTCAGCCAGTACCGAGCAGTGAATTTTCACTGGCGGCAGGGCCAGTTCTTCGGCCAGCTGAGTGTTCTTGATGGTTTCTGCTTCGTCCAGGGTCTTGCCCTTCATCCACTCGGTGGCGAGGGAGCTGGAAGCGATAGCCGAACCGCAGCCGTAGGTCTTGAACTTGGCATCTTCGATGATGCCAGCGTCGTTGACCTTGATTTGCAGACGCATCACATCGCCGCACGCCGGAGCGCCGACCATGCCGGTGCCGACATCAGGATCTTCCGCGTTCATCTTGCCGACGTTGCGCGGGTTTTCGTAGTGGTCGATGACCTTTTCGCTGTAAGCCATGATTCTCAATCCTCACTCATCAGGGCCGCTCTTGAGACCCTGCAACTGCGCTGCGTAAACCGCCGCGTCGCTACAGGATCTGTATCTGGCGGCTTCTATATTTAGTGTGCCGCCCACTCGATTTTCGAGATATCGACGCCGTCTTTGTACATGTCCCACAGCGGCGACAAAGCGCGCAGCTTGGTAACGGCCTCGCAGACTTTCTGCGCGGCGTAGTCGATTTCTTCTTCGGTGGTGAAACGGCCGAAGGTGAAGCGGATCGAGCTGTGTGCCAGTTCGTCGTTGCGGCCCAGGGCGCGCAGTACGTACGAAGGCTCCAGCGACGCCGAGGTGCACGCCGAACCGGACGATACCGCGAGATCCTTGAGCGCCATGATCAGCGACTCGCCTTCAACGTAGTTGAAGCTCAGGTTCAGGTTGTGCGGAACGCGGGCGGTCAGGCTGCCGTTGACGTACAGCTCTTCCAGGTGCTCGACCTGCTTGTAGAAGCGGTCGCTCAAGGCTTTGATACGGACGTTTTCGGCAGCCATGTCTTCTTTGGCTACGCGGAACGCTTCGCCCATGCCGACGATCTGGTGGGTCGCCAGGGTGCCGGATCGCATGCCGCGCTCGTGACCGCCGCCGTGCATGGTCGCTTCGATGCGCACACGCGGCTTGCGGCTGACGTACAGCGCGCCGATGCCTTTAGGGCCGTAGGTTTTGTGGGCGGAGAACGACATCATGTCGACTTTCAGTTTCTGCAGGTCGATCTCGACCTTGCCAGTGGACTGAGCAGCGTCGACGTGGAACAGAATGCCCTTGGCGCGGAGCATTTCGCCGATCGCGGCGATGTCGTTAACGGTGCCGATTTCGTTGTTCACGTGCATCACGGAGACCAGAATGGTGTCTTCGCGCAGTGCCGCATCAATCATGGCCGGAGTGATCAGACCGTCTTCGGTCGGCTCGAGGTAAGTGACCTCGAAACCTTCACGCTCCAGTTGGCGCATGGTGTCGAGGACAGCCTTGTGCTCGATCTTGGAGGTGATCAGGTGCTTGCCCTTGGAGCCGTAGAAATGCGCCGCACCCTTGATTGCCAGGTTGTCGGATTCGGTAGCGCCCGAGGTCCAGACGATTTCGCGCGGATCGGCGTTGACCAGATCGGCCACCTGACGACGGGCGTTTTCGACGGACTCTTCAGCTTTCCAGCCGAATACGTGGGAACGGGACGCCGGATTACCGAAGTTTCCGTCGACCAGCAGGCATTCACTCATTTTTTGCGCAACACGCGGATCAACCGGGGTGGTCGCAGAGTAATCAAGGTAAATCGGCAATTTCATGGACTATCTCCTAAATCAGGGCTGGCGTGCCGCTAGCTCTTTGGCTGTCATTCGACGGCGGACGCTTCAATCTTGTCCAGGCGTGGCGCCTTGCTGTTGCAACGGCGCTGGTCCTGACGCTGGGCTACTTCTTGCACCTCACGGCGAGTCACAAGATCAGCCAAGCTGATACCACTTAGAAATTCGTGAATCTGCAGGCTCAAGTCGCACCACAGATGGTGAGTCAGGCAGGTGTCGCCGGAATGGCAATCGCCCTGGCCCTGGCATTTGGTGGCATCGACCGATTCGTTTACCGCATCGATCACCTGAGCGACCTGAATGCCCTGCATGTCGCGGGACAACTGGTAGCCACCACCCGGGCCGCGAACACTGGAAACCAGGTTGCTGCGACGCAGCTTGGCGAACAGCTGTTCGAGGTAGGACAGGGAGATGCCTTGGCGCTCGGAGATATCGGCCAGGGACACGGGCCCGTGCTGCGCGTGCAACGCCAGGTCAAGCATGGCGGTCACGGCGTATCGGCCTTTTGTAGTCAGTCGCATGGACAGTTACCACGGAGTTCAGAATGGGGCGAGTATGCAATTCCCGAGTATTTAAGTCAACTTTAAGACCTAGTACTTTAGTCAGGATTACCCGCAAAAGAGCGCGCGCATCATAGCAAAGGCTGGCGGCATGCAGCCAGCGGTACCGCGTGATCGTTCTTCGCGAGCAAGCTCGCTCCCACAAGGACAATACATTCCATTGTGGGAGCGAGCTTGCTCGCGAAGGCAGCGGCGCGGTTTAGCTAGCCTGACTCTGATCCTTATCCTTAACGCAGGCGAAGTCTTCTTCGCGCAGCTCAGGCAGATCTTTCGCACAGTAATTACTGCCCAGATCCTTCAGCGCGCCGCACATACCCTCCAGACGCCCGTCCACCGCTTGCAGGTGATCGAGCAATTGACCGATGGCGCGCGCCACCGGGTCAGGCATGTCTTCGCTGACACCGTAGGCATCGAAACCGATCTTCTCGGCCATGGCCTTGCGCTTGGCATCCTGCTCTTCATCGGACTTGACGATGATTCGACCTGGAATACCGACAACAGTGGCGCCCGGCGGCACTTCTTTGGTCACCACGGCGTTGGAACCCACCTTGGCACCGGCACCGACCGTAAACGGACCGAGCACTTTGGCGCCCGCACCGACCACCACACCATCACCCAGCGTCGGGTGACGCTTGCCTTTATTCCAACTGGTGCCGCCGAGGGTCACGCCCTGATAAATGGTCACGTCATCGCCAATTTCAGCGGTTTCACCGATGACAATGCCCATGCCGTGGTCGATAAAGAAACGACGACCGACTTTGGCCCCCGGATGAATCTCGATCCCGGTCAACCAGCGACCGAAGTTCGAAACCAGCCGTGCCAGCCATTTCAGTTCGTTGCGCCACAGCATGCCGGCCAATCGATGAATCCAGATCGCGTGCATGCCGGGGTAGCAGGTCAGAACTTCAAAAGCGTTACGCGCTGCCGGGTCTCGATGGAACACGCTCTGGATATCTTCACGCAAACGCTCAAACATCATTTAGTCCTTCCGCTTAAGAAGCTCACCACGGGCCGCTTTCTGGGTTTCCGTGAGGATGCCACGCAAAATATTCATTTCCGCCCGGCTGACCGAGCTGCGTCCGTACAACCGGCGCAGGCGCGCCATCAAGTGCCGTGGTTTTTCCGGATCGAGGAACTCGATGGCGACCAGCGTCTGCTCCAGATGCTCATAAAAGCGCTCCAGTTCATCCATGGTCGCCAGCTCGGCGCTTTTCACCGAGGCCACTTCTTCTTTCTCGATCTTGCTCGGCTGACCTTGTGCGGCCAGCCAGGCCATGCGCACTTCGTAGCTCAACACCTGCACCGCCGCGCCGAGGTTCAGCGAGCTGAACTCAGGGTCGGAGGGAATATGCACGTGAAAGTGACATCGCTGCAGTTCGTCATTGGTCAGACCGGAATCTTCACGACCAAACACCAGCGCAATTTCAGCGCCCTGCCCGGCCTCCTCAACCACTTTGGTTCCGCATTCGCGAGGGTCCAGCAGCGGCCAGGGGATTCGACGGTCACGGGCGCTGGTGCCAAGCACCAGATTGCAGCCGACCAAAGCGTCTTCCAAGGTAGCGACGACTTGCGCGTTTTCAAGGATGTCACCGGCACCGGAGGCGCGAGCATCGGCCTCGTGGTGCGGAAACAGGCGCGGTTCGACCAGCACCAATCGCGACAGACCCATGTTTTTCATGGCGCGCGCGGCCCCGCCGATATTGCCGGGGTGGCTGGTATTGACCAGGACGACACGAATGTTCTGCAGCAAGGGAGGCGCTCTCGGACACAGGAAAGGGGTGCAAATCTTACAGAACAGCCTACCGTTAAGCTATGAAAGCGAACAGCGTCCTTCACCTGAAGAAAAGTTCTGATAGAATGCGCGGCTTTCTTTAACAACCTTAGGTGACACATCCATGCAGCCCATGCTGAATATCGCGCTGCGCGCCGCCCGCAGCGCCAGTGAACTGATCTTCCGCTCCATCGAGCGCCTGGATACCATCAAGGTCGACGAAAAAGACGCCAAGGATTATGTATCCGAGGTCGATCGCGCCGCCGAACAGAAAATCATCGACGCGCTGCGCAAGGCTTACCCTAACCACTCCATCCGCGGTGAAGAGACCGGCCTGCACGCTGGCACCGGCATCGAAGGCGAAGAGTACCTGTGGATCATCGATCCGCTGGACGGCACCACCAACTTCCTGCGCGGCATTCCTCACTTCGCTGTCAGCATTGCCTGCAAATACCGTGGTCGCCTGGAACACGCTGTTGTTCTGGATCCGGTTCGCCAGGAAGAATTCACCGCCAGCCGTGGTCGCGGCGCTCAACTGAACGGTCGTCGCCTGCGCGTCAGCGGTCGCACCAGCCTCGACGGCGCCCTGCTCGGTACCGGCTTCCCGTTCCGTGACGACCAGATGGACAACCTCGACAACTACCTAGGCATGTTCCGCGCCCTGGTTGGCCAGACTGCCGGCATCCGCCGCGCCGGTTCCGCCAGCCTCGACCTGGCTTACGTCGCTGCCGGTCGTTTCGATGCGTTCTGGGAGTCGGGCCTGTCCGAATGGGACATGGCTGCAGGCGCCCTGCTGATTCAAGAAGCTGGCGGCCTGGTGAGCGACTTCACCGGCGGTCACGACTTCCTTGAAAAAGGTCACATCGTTGCCGGCAACACCAAATGCTTCAAGGCAGTACTGACGGCGATCCAGCCGCACCTGCCGGCTTCGCTGAAGCGCTAAGCTTCCCGCGAAACGAAAAAAGCACCCTTCGGGGTGCTTTTTTTATGTCTGGAATTCGTCACCCGCCACACCACGGGACCAATGTAGGAGTGAGCCTGCTCGCGATAGCGATGTATCAGCCACCACCTGCATCGAATGATAAATAGCTATCGCGAGCAGGCTCACTCCTACAGGGATTTGTTGCGTGACTTAAATGGCGGGCACAAAAAAAGCACCCCGCAGGGTGCTTCTTGTTAAAACAGTCGGTCCTTACTGACCCGGCTCATTCTGCGACAGAATCAGCTTGCCTTCCTTGTCGACCGGAATCTGGTTGCCCGGATCGCGATCCATCCGCACTTTGCCTTCTTTGCCATCGAGCGAGTAACGCACGTCGTAACCGACGACCTTGTCGCTGATGTCATTGACCGTGTTGCAGCGGGTTTGTGTAGTGGTGTAAGTGTCACGCTCTTGCATGCCTTCCTGCACCTTGTTACCCGCATAACCGCCACCGACCGCACCGGCTACCGTGGCAATTTTCTTGCCGGTGCCGCCGCCAATCTGATTACCCAGCAAACCACCTGCCAGCGCACCGACGACGGTACCGGCAATCTGGTGCTGATCTTTTACCGGTGCCTGACGAGTCACTGTCACGTCCTTGCACACTTCACGTGGAGTCTTGATCTGTGTTTTAACCGGTTCAACGGCCAACACTTGCGCATACTCAGGGCCGCTTTTAACCAGGCTGTAGGTGGCAACAGCGCCCCCGGCAGTCACACCGACAGCACCCAATACCGCACCAACCAGCAACGACTTGTTCACATGAACCTCCTGACCATCACATGCGGGACACGCCCGCGCTTCTCCCAGCCTTGGAGCATAAAAAAAGGCGCGAGTTCAACTCACGCCTTTCTTGGGCTGACAGCCGGGAAAACGATGGCCGTTATGGACGGTCGTCGACTTCCTTCTCGGTGTTCGCCGGAGGAATCAGATCCTCGGTAGTCAGGTTCAGCCAGATCAGTACCACGTTCGCGATGTAGATCGACGAGTAGGTACCCGCCAGAACACCGATGAACAGCGCGATCGAGAAGCCGAACAGATTGTCACCACCGAAGAACAGCAGTGCCGCGATCGCCAGCAAAGTGGAGATCGACGTCGCCATGGTCCGCAGCAGAGTCTGAGTGGTCGAGATGTTGATGTTCTCGATCAGCGAAGCCTTGCGCAGGACACGGAAGTTCTCACGAACCCGGTCGAATACCACGATGGTGTCGTTCAGCGAGTAACCGATGATCGCCAGTACCGCCGCCAGCACCGTCAGGTCGAAGGTGATCTGGAAGAACGACAGGATACCGATGGTCACGATCACGTCGTGAATCAGCGAAACGATGGCGCCAACTGCGAATTTCCACTGAAAGCGGAAAGCCAGGTAGATCAGGATGCCGCCGAGCGCCAGCAGCATGCCGAGGCCGCCCTGGTCGCGCAGCTCTTCACCGACCTGCGGGCCAACGAACTCGACACGCTTGACCGTCGCCGGGTTGTCACCGCCGAGCTTCTGCAGCGCTTCCGCGACCTGATGGCCCAGTTGTGGGTCTTCACCCGGCATGCGCACCAGCAGATCGGTGGTGGCACCGAAGCTCTGCACGATGGCTTCGTGGTAACCGGAAGTTACCAGCTCTTCACGCACCTTGGTGACATCGGCCGGACGCTCGTAGGTCAGCTCGATGAGCGTACCGCCGGTGAAGTCCAGACCCCAGTTCATGCCCTTGGTAGCGACACTGAACAAAGCCAGCAAGGTGAGGAATACTGTGACGCCGAACGCGAAGTTGCGAACGCCCATGAAGTTGATTGTACGTAACATGGCAGCCCCTTAAATCCACAACTTCTTGAAGTCACGTCCGCCGAAGATCAGGTTGACCATTGCGCGGGTCACCATGATGGCCGTGAACATCGAGGTAAAGATCCCGAGGGACATGGTCACTGCGAAACCTTTGACCGGGCCGGTGCCCATGGCAAAGAGAATTCCGCCGACCAACAAGGTAGTCAGGTTGGCGTCGAGAATCGCGGTGAATGCCCGGCCGAAGCCTTCGTTGATTGCACGCTGCACGGTCATGCCAGCGGCGATCTCTTCACGAATCCGCGAGAAGATCAGCACGTTGGCGTCGACCGCCATACCCATGGTCAACACGATACCGGCGATACCCGGCAGGGTCAGCGTTGCACCCAGCAGCGACATCAGGGCCAGCAGCAGCACCATGTTCACTGCCAGTGCGACAGTGGCGATGATGCCGAAGAAGCGGTAGATGGCGATGATGAACAGCGACACGAACAGCATGCCCCACAGCGACGCATCGATACCTTTGGTGATGTTGTCAGCACCCAGGCTCGGGCCGATGGTGCGTTCTTCAGCGAAGTACATTGGTGCGGCAAGACCACCGGCACGCAGCAGCAGCGCCAGTTCGGACGACTCACCCTGACCGTTCAGGCCAGTGATGCGGAACTGAGCACCCAGCGGCGACTGAATGGTCGCCAGGCTGATGATCTTCTTCTCTTCTTTGAACGTTTGCACCGCAACGTCTTTCTCGACGCCATCGACCACTTGCTTGGTGTAAGTGGTGATCGGACGCTGTTCGATGAAGATCACCGCCATGCTGCGACCAACGTTCGAACGGGTCGCACGACTCATCAGCTCGCCACCGTGACCATCCAGACGGATGTTCACTTCTGGTGTGCCGTGCTCGCCGAAACCGGCCTTGGCGTCGGTGACCTGGTCACCGGTGATGATCAGACCACGTTCGATCTGTGCTGGCGGACGCTTGCCTTCACGGAACTCGAAGGTTTCGGAGGTGGCTTTCGAAGCACCCGGCTCAGCAGCCAGACGGAACTCAAGGTTGGCCGTCTTGCCGAGGATACGCTTGGCTTCGGCAGTGTCCTGCACGCCCGGCAGCTCAACCACGATGCGGTTGGCGCCCTGACGCTGAACGATCGGTTCGGCAACACCCAGCTCGTTGACGCGGTTACGTACCGTGGTCAAGTTCTGCTTGATGGAGTATTCACGGATTTCCGCCAGCTTGGCCGGGGTCATCGCCAGACGCAGCACCGGTTGACCGTTGAGGTCGGCCGGAACAATGTCGAAATCGTTGAAGTTCTTGCGGATCAGTGCACGGGCCTGTTCGCGGGAGTCTTCATCGCTGAAGCCCAACTGAATGGCACCGCCCAGCTGCGGCAGGCTGCGATAACGCAGTTTTTCTTTGCGCAGCAGGCTCTTGACGTCGCCTTCGTAGACTTTCAGGCGTGCATCGAGGGCTTTGTCCATGTCCACTTCCAGCAGGAAGTGCACACCACCGGACAAGTCCAGACCCAGCTTCATCGGGTGCGCGCCCAGATTGCGCAGCCATTGCGGGGTGGTCTGTGCCAGGTTCAGCGCGACGACGTAGTCATCACCCAACGCCTTGCGCACAACGTCTTTGGCCGGCAACTGGTCTTCAGCCTTGCTCAGACGGATCAGACCGCCCTTGCCGTTGGCGGCCAGCGTGGCTGCCTTGACGTTGATCCCGGACTCCTTGAGCGCAGTGCTCACACGATCCAGATCAGCCTGATTGACTTGCAGCGCAGTGCTTGCACCGCTGACCTGAATGGCCGGGTCATCGGGGTATAGATTCGGAGCGGAATAAATCAGACCGATCGCCAGCACCGCCAGGATCAGAATGTATTTCCACAGAGGATATTTGTTCAGCATCACGCCGCCCGTTATGAACGCGGGGCGCCTTGCGCGCCCCGTCGATTGAGTAGAAGTTGTTGCTTCAGATCGCTTTCAGCGTGCCTTTTGGCAGCGTGGCGGCGATGGCGCCTTTCTGGAACTTCATTTCCACGGTGTCGGAAACTTCCAGAACCACGAAGTCATCGGCAACTTTAGTGATCTTGCCGGCGATACCGCCAGTGGTCACAACTTCGTCGCCCTTCTGCAGGCTGCTCAGCAGGTTCTTCTGCTCTTTGGCGCGCTTGGCCTGTGGACGCCAGATCATCAGGTAGAAGATGACCAGAAAGCCGACCAGGAAAATCCACTCGAAACCGCCGCCCATTGGGCCGGCAGCAGCCGGTGCAGCCGCGTCAGCCATGGCGTTAGAGATAAAAAAGCTCATTTAGCACTCCAGTTGCAAATGTTGAATCTTGGGGTCAGAAAACTCAGTCCAAAGGCGGAACGGGGAGCCCGCGTTTGGCGTAGAAGGCATCGACAAAGGCGGCCAATGTACCCTGTTGAATAGCCTCGCGCAAACCAGCCATCAGCACCTGATAATGGCGCAAGTTATGGATGGTATTGAGCATGCTTCCCAGCATTTCGCCGCACTTGTCCAGGTGATGCAGATAAGCGCGGGAGAAGTTCTGGCAGGTATAGCAATCGCAGGTCGGATCCAGCGGCGATTCATCATGGCGATGGAACGCGTTACGGATCTTCAGCACGCCGGTATCAATGAACAGATGCCCATTGCGGGCATTACGGGTTGGCATCACGCAATCGAACATGTCCACACCGCGGCGCACACCCTCAACCAGATCTTCCGGTTTGCCAACACCCATAAGGTAACGAGGTTTGTCAGCCGGCATCATGCCTGGCAGATAATCCAGAACCTTGATCATCTCGTGTTTCGGTTCGCCCACCGACAGACCGCCAATGGCCAGGCCATCGAAGCCGATCTTGTCGAGGCCTTCGAGCGAGCGCATGCGCAGATCCTGGTGCATGCCGCCCTGAACGATGCCGAACAATGCGGCAGTGTTGTCACCGTGAGCATTTTTCGAACGCTGGGCCCAGCGCAGCGACAATTCCATCGATACGCGCGCGACGTCTTCGTCAGCCGGATACGGCGTGCATTCGTCGAAAATCATCACGACGTCGGAGCCGAGATCGCGCTGCACCTGCATCGATTCTTCCGGCCCCATGAACACTTTGGCGCCGTCGACCGGGGAGGCGAAGGTCACGCCCTCCTCCTTGATCTTGCGCATCGCGCCGAGACTGAACACCTGAAAACCGCCGGAGTCAGTGAGGATCGGGCCTTTCCACTGCATGAAATCGTGCAGGTCGCCGTGTTCCTTGATCACTTGAGTGCCAGGGCGCAGCCACAGGTGAAAGGTATTGCCCAGAATGATTTCTGCGCCGGTGGCAACGATGTCACGCGGCAACATGCCCTTGACCGTGCCGTAAGTGCCCACCGGCATGAACGCCGGGGTCTCGACGGTGCCACGCGGGAAGGTCAGGCGACCACGCCGGGCCTTGCCATCGGTGGCCAGAAGTTCAAAGGACATGCGACATTCGCGACTCATTCTGTTTCCTCTGGGCCTGTTTGTTCAGGGGCAGTCGGTGCGGGATTACGGGTGATGAACATCGCATCACCGTAGCTGAAAAAGCGGTAACCGTTGTCGACGGCGGCCTTGTAGGCAGCCATGGTCTCGGGATAACCGGCAAATGCCGAAACCAGCATCAACAGCGTGGATTCCGGCAAATGGAAATTGGTCACCAGAGCATCGACCACATGGAACGGTCGGCCCGGGAAGATAAAGATATCGGTGTCACCGCTGAACGGCTTGAGCACGCCATCGCGCGCGGCACTTTCCAGCGAACGTACGCTGGTAGTGCCGACCGCAATCACTCGGCCACCGCGCGCACGGCACGCCGCGACCGCGTCGACCACGTCCTGGCCGACTTCCAGCCACTCGGTGTGCATGTGGTGATCTTCAAGCTTCTCGACACGCACCGGCTGAAACGTCCCCGCGCCAACGTGCAACGTGACGAACGTGGTCTCGACGCCCTTGGCGGCAATCGCTTCCATCAGCGACTGATCGAAATGCAGCCCGGCGGTCGGCGCCGCCACCGCGCCCAGACGCTCGGCGTACACGGTCTGATAACGCTCGCGATCCGAACCCTCATCCGGGCGATCGATATAGGGAGGCAACGGCATGTGCCCGACACGGTCGAGCAGCGGCAACACTTCTTCAGCGAAGGCCAGTTCGAACAGCGCATCGTGACGCGCGAGCATTTCTGCCTCACCGCCGCCGTCGATAAGGATCTTCGAACCCGGTTTTGGCGACTTGCTGGAGCGCACATGAGCCAATACGCGATGTGTATCGAGCACACGTTCGATGAGAATTTCCAGCTTGCCGCCGGACGCTTTCTGCCCGAACAGCCGCGCCGGAATCACCCGGGTATTGTTGAACACCATCAAATCGCCCGGGCGCAAATGCTCAAGCAAATCAGTGAATTGACGGTGTGCGAGAGCGCCGCTCGGCCCGTCAAGGGTCAGCAGGCGACTACCGCGACGCTCGGCCAAAGGGTGGCGGGCGATCAGCGAATCAGGGAGCTCGAAAGTAAAGTCAGCAACGCGCATGATGGGGTTCGTCTAGCAGGGCCGGAAAGTTTAGCGGAAATATCAAAAATAGACCATGAAACGTGATTGACCAACGGTAATCTCATCTCTATACTTCGCCGCCATTGAGCCCTGATGGCGGAATTGGTAGACGCGGCGGATTCAAAATCCGTTTTCGAAAGGAGTGGGAGTTCGAGTCTCCCTCGGGGCACCATTTGCAAGACATAGACGACTACCAGCGTCTACGTAAGACCTCTAAAGCCCGCTGACTGCGGGCTTTTTTGTTTCCGGAATTTCATCCCCCCTCGCAAGACAGTTTCTTTTTGCAAGTGCTCTGCAGACTCCGGAGCGCACAGTCACGCCCACCTCACTCGCTCGCAAATCAAAGCCTCCAGACAACCGAGAAGCAAGACACATTGCCTAATAGCTCGGGCATCGCCCTTATGCTTCAACCAAGCAAGCACAGCTCCGCTACACACTCTTCTGCCGCCCTCACAGGGCCGCCAAGCGCATCTGTCCGAACAGCCCCTTACAGAGGCTCGCAAGAGGACTGCTGAGCGAATAGCGACTCGTTGCGCTGGTCACATCGCGGGCGCGCTGCTACGCGCACGTGGACGGCCTTAGGACTCTATGGCTAATGTCGCAGATGGCACCGCTGGGGAGTAACACTGGCGCTGCCCCGACGCAACAACGAATCATGGTTAGAGTTGCCCCGAAAACGCTCAAAAACTTTCCTGCGGACAAAACAAAACCCCAACTGCTTTCGCAATTGGGGTTTCGGAATTTAATCTTGACGATGACCTACTCTCACATGGGGAAACCCCACACTACCATCG
>NZ_WXVV01000040.1 GCF_013433315.1 Pseudomonas crudilactis
GTGGGAGCGCAGCGACCGTTTGGCGCAGCCAAACACAGCGAGAGGAGGTGCAGCGAAGCAAACCGTAGGCGCTGCGCCCGGATCGATCCCGCAGCGAAGGAACCCCGAGCCTCAGCGAGCGGGCCGCACGTAGGAGCAAGCCTTTTTGGGTACTTTTTCGGCGTCTGGAAAAAGTGCCTCGCCGTAAGGGCGAAACCGCCAGCCGCAGCACCCGAAGCAACGGATATACCCCCAAAACCCCAAGAACCTGGTCAGCCCAAAGGCCGCCAAGTCAAAAGCGTGAACCCTGTCAAAACCCTGAACACACAAGCAGAAACACCGCCCCCCATTGAAACCACCCAAACCCTGCCCCATCTAAGACCCATACCCCATTGCGCAGGTGCCCCATGAGCGACCAGCAAGAATTCCCGGAAAACCCCGACGACTACACCGAAGCCGAACACATCGAACACACCTCCTCCGGTAAAGGCCTCGCCCTGCCAGGCCAGAACCTGCCGGACAAGGTCTACATCATCCCGATCCACAACCGCCCGTTCTTCCCGGCCCAAGTCCTGCCAGTCATCGTCAACGAAGAACCGTGGGCCGAAACCCTCGAACTGGTCAGCAAATCCGAACACCACTCCCTGGCCCTGTTCTTCATGGACACGCCACAGGAAGACCCGCGCCACTTCGACACCGGCGCCCTGCCGCAGTACGGCACCCTGGTCAAAGTCCACCACGCCAGCCGCGAAAACGGCAAACTGCAATTCGTCGCCCAAGGCCTGAGCCGCGTACGCATCAAAACCTGGCTCAAACACCACCGCCCACCGTATCTGGTCGAAGTCGAATACCCGCACCAGCCCACCGAGCCGACCGACGAGGTCAAGGCTTACGGCATGGCGCTGATCAACGCGATCAAAGAACTGCTGCCGCTCAACCCGCTGTACAGCGAAGAACTGAAAAACTACCTCAACCGCTTCAGCCCCAACGACCCGTCGCCGCTGACCGACTTCGCCGCCGCGCTGACCTCGGCCACCGGCCCCGAACTGCAAGAAGTGCTCGACTGCGTGCCGATGCTCAAGCGCATGGAAAAAGTCCTGCCGATGCTGCGCAAGGAAGTTGAAGTCGCGCGCCTGCAAAAAGAAATCTCTGCGGAAGTTAACCGCAAGATCGGCGAGCATCAGCGCGAATTCTTCCTCAAGGAACAACTCAAGGTCATCCAGCAGGAACTCGGCCTGACCAAGGACGACCGCAGCGCCGACCTCGAACAGTTCGAACAACGCCTCGAAGGCAAAGTCCTGCCGGCGCAGGTGCAGAAACGCCTCGAAGAGGAAATGAACAAGCTGTCGATCCTCGAAACCGGCTCGCCGGAGTACGCGGTCACCCGCAATTACCTCGACTGGGCGACCTCGGTGCCGTGGGGCATGTACGGCGAGGACAAACTCGACCTCAAGCACGCACGCAAAATCCTCGACAAACACCACGCCGGCCTCGACGACATCAAGGACCGCATCCTCGAATTCCTCGCCGTCGGTGCCTATAAAGGTGAGATCAGCGGCTCCATCGTGCTGCTGGTCGGCCCGCCGGGCGTGGGTAAAACCAGCGTCGGCAAATCCATCGCCGAATCCCTCGGCCGGCCGTTCTACCGCTTCAGCCTCGGCGGCATGCGTGATGAGGCCGAGATCAAGGGCCACCGCCGCACCTACATCGGCGCGCAGCCGGGCAAACTGGTGCAGGCGTTGAAAGACGTCGAAGTGATGAACCCGGTGATCATGCTCGACGAGATCGACAAGATGGGCCAGAGCTACCAGGGCGACCCGGCCTCGGCACTGCTGGAAACCCTCGACCCGGAACAGAATGTCGAATTCCTCGACCACTACCTCGACCTGCGCATGGACCTGTCGAAAGTCCTGTTCGTCTGCACCGCCAACACCCTCGACTCGATTCCGGGTCCGTTGCTCGACCGCATGGAAGTGATTCGCCTGTCCGGCTACATCACCGAAGAAAAAGTCGCCATCGCCAAGCGTCACTTGTGGCCGAAACTGCTGGAAAAGGCTGGCGTGTCCAAGGGCAGCCTGAGCATCAGCGACACCGCGCTCAAAGCCTTGATCGACGGTTACGCCCGTGAAGCCGGGGTGCGCCAGCTCGAGAAACAAATGGGCAAACTGGTGCGCAAAGCAGTGATGAAGCTCATTGATGACCCGAAAGCGGTGATCAAGCTCGGGCCGAAAGACCTCGAAGCGTCACTGGGTCATCCGGTGTTCCGTAACGAACAAGTGCTGTCCGGTACGGGCGTGATTACCGGTCTGGCCTGGACCAGCATGGGCGGCGCGACTCTGCCGATCGAAGCGACGCGGATTCACACGCTAAACCGTGGCTTCAAACTCACCGGGCAACTCGGCGATGTGATGAAGGAATCGGCGGAGATCGCTTACAGCTACGTCAGCTCGCACCTGAAACAATTCGGCGGCGATGCGAAGTTCTTCGACGAAGCCTTCGTCCACCTGCACGTCCCGGAAGGTGCAACACCGAAGGACGGCCCGAGCGCCGGCGTGACCATGGCCAGCGCCCTGCTCTCCCTCGCGCGCAATCAAGCACCGAAAAAAGGCGTGGCGATGACCGGCGAACTGACGTTGACCGGGCATGTGCTGCCGATTGGCGGGGTGCGTGAGAAGGTGATTGCGGCGCGCCGGCAGAAGATTTTCGAGTTGATTTTGCCGGAGCCGAACCGGGGTAACTTCGAGGAGTTGCCGGATTATCTGAAAGAAGGGATTACCGTGCATTTCGCCAAGCGTTTTGCGGATGTGGCGAAGGTGTTGTTCTGATTGGCTGAATGTGAAGGGAACAAGCATGGCCAGCGCTCTTGGCTGGCCATTTTTTTTCAAGAGCTTAGTCTTCGCAGATTTTCATAACCAATCAATCTAATAAACCTGTCAACTCTGACAGTTATCACTGTGAATAATCGAGTTCACCATTGAGGCTTATCACCTCATTGGAACTCTCGAAAGATGACCGCTAAATCTGCCGTAACAAACACCATCACTGGAAGCTTTAAAGCCAAGATTGAAAAGCAGCCTGATTTCGCAGCCACTCGTTTTACGGTATTCAAGGACGTAGAGCATTTTCATTTTTACGGGACAGAAGGCGATCCCCATCCGCTGAAAAACTATCGAGGGATTTACATAATTGTAAAAAAAGACGTGAGCGGTTTTAAACTCGCCCAATTTGGCTATCTCGACAAGGGTGAAGACTACGAATTCTATGAGGCAGACGATGGGACATTTACATTTGATTTCGATGAGAGCAAAAGATGCTACAAAATGTCATTCCATGTTATCGCCCAATACGTAATAGAAAAGGTCGACATTCTCGGCAGCTTCGACCTTGAGGTGAGTTAATTTCCATAACCTTGTGGGCCTGCACTTTGCCAAGCGTGTAATGCCTGATATACCACTATCGCTGGCACGCCAGCGATGGCGTCCGGACTGACGATGCAATCCCCGACCGTCACACTTTGTCTCATCTTCAGTTATGCTCGCCGTTCGTCGTGAACCCCCGGAGCCGCTGACCCTATGTCCCCCACTCGCCTGTTTCTCCCCCTCGCCCTTGCCTTGCTGGCCGCTTGCGCCACACAGCCGAAACACAATGTGACCGTGGAAAAACAAAGCGAATGCCCGGTGCGGCTCACCAACGGACAAAACCTCATCATCATGCTGCCAAGCAATCCGACCACGGGTTATCGCTGGGCCATTCAGGATTCCGCCGGTGGCGTGCTGCGCGCACTCAGCCCCGAGGTCTACAGCAATCCGGAAGACGCTGGCGTGGTCGGTGCAGCGGGTCTGTCGACCTGGCGCTTCCAGGCCTTCGCCCCCGGCACTGGGCGCCTGCGCCTGACTTCGCAACAACCGTGGGCACCGGAAGTGCTGCCAGTGGAAACCTTTGACTGCGCCATTTCGGTGAATTGATCGTGGGCTGGCTGATTCTGGCGCTGATGGGCGCGGTGACGTTTCTCTACGGCGTCAGCACCCATGCGGCGTTGCTGTGTCTGTTGGTCAAACCGTTACCCGTGCTGGCGCTGCTCGGCTGGCTCCACGATGCGCCGCCCAGCGACTATCGGCGCTGGATCAGCCTCGGGCTGATTTTCTCGCTGCTCGGTGATGTGTTGCTCGCTTGGCCGGGGAATTTGTTTGTATTCGGCCTTGGCGCGTTTCTAGTCGCGCATCTGGCGTATCTGAAGGCTTATCTGAGCGACTGCAAGCGTCTAGCGATTTTGCCGCTGATGCTTGCCCTCGGAGTGGGCGCGGTGCTGCTGGGTCTTCTGATTTCCAGCAGTCTTGGGCCATTGCTGGTGCCGGTGATTGTTTATGGCACGGCGATCAGCGCGATGCTCTGGCGCGCGCTGGCCCGTTTGGGCACCAATGTGCCGAAACGCTCGGCGTTGCTGGCGGCGGGCGGTGCGCTGGCGTTTGTGTTCTCGGACAGCGTGATCGGCATTGATCGCTTCGTCTCGCCATTCCACGCCGCGCCATACGTCATCATCCTCAGCTACTGGCTGGGCCAGTGGGGCATTGCGGCCTCCGCGTTCTCCCAAAGCAAACGCGCTAGCCTTTAAAAGATCGCAGCCTGCGGCAGCTCCTACAGAAAACCGCATTCCCATGTAGGAGCTGCCGCAGGCTGCGATCTTTTGATTTGCCGCTTTATCAGACAACCCAAGCATCCCCGCGCCCTTTTGGCTAAAATGCCGGCCTTTTCCACCGACACCGCCGGAACCGCCGTGAGCAAAGAACCCGATCGCATTTTCGCCAAGCCCTTGGCCCAGGTACCTGACTTCGCCTTCAACGAAGACGTGGTGCGGGTGTTCCCGGACATGATCAAGCGCTCGGTGCCGGGTTACCCGACCATCGTCGAAAACCTCGGCGTGCTCGCCGCGCAGTTCGCTCAACCGAACAGCGTGCTCTACGACCTCGGCTCATCCCTGGGCGCGGTGACTCAAGCGTTGCGCCGCCATGTGCGCACCGACGGTTGCCGGGTGATCGCTGTGGATAACTCTGCTGCGATGGTCGAGCGCTGCCGCGAATACCTCAACGGTCAGGACTCGATGTTCCAGGAGTTGCTGCCGGTGGAAGTGATCGAAGGCGACATTCTCGCCCTGGATTTCCAGCCTGCTTCGGTGGTGGCGCTGAACTTCACCCTGCAATTCATCGCCCCGGATCAGCGTACGGCGTTGCTCTCGCGCATCCGCCAAGCGCTGCTGCCGGGCGGCGCGCTGATTCTGTCGGAAAAGCTGCGCTTCAACGATGCCGAAGAACACGCGCTGCTCACCGATCTGCACGTCGCCTTCAAACGCGCCAACGGCTACAGCGAACTGGAAATTGCCCAGAAGCGCAGCGCCATCGAAAACGTCATGAAGCCCGACAGCCTCGAAGAACACCGCGAACGCCTGCTGTCCGCCGGGTTCTCGAAAGTCGTGCCGTGGTTCCAGTGTCTTAACTTTGCCTCGTTGATTGCCTTGCCATGATTGATCTGTCCCCCCTCGCCCGCCGTCTGGCCGGCACACCGCTGGCCGAATGGGCCAACACCCTGCAGGCGCAACTCGACAAGAAAATGGAGAAAGGTCACGGCGATCTGGAGCGCTGGCAAAGTGCGCTGGATGCCCTGCCGAAAATCCAGCCGAGCGAAGTCGACCTGCTCAACGGTTTGAAACTCGACACCGATTGTGACGATGAAACCCGCGCGCAGATGCGTACTGCGCTGATGGGCCTGTCGCCATGGCGCAAAGGCCCGTTCGATCTGTTTGGCGTGCACGTCGACACAGAATGGCGCTCGGACTGGAAATGGTCGCGCGTTGCTCCGCATCTGGACCTGAAAGGCAAACGCATCCTCGATGTCGGTTGCGGCAACGGTTATTACATGTGGCGCATGCTCGGTGCCGGTGCTGACAGCGTGATCGGTGTCGATCCGAACTGGTTGTTTTTCTGCCAGTTCCAGGCGGTGCAACGTTATCTGTCAGAACCGAATGCCTGGCACCTGCCGTTCCCGTTCGAAGACCTGCCGCCGAATCTGGAAGGGTTCGATACGGTGTTCTCCATGGGCGTGTTCTACCACCGTCGCTCGCCGATCGAGCATCTGCTGGCGCTGAAGGATTGCCTGGTCAAGGGCGGCGAACTGGTGCTGGAAACGCTGGTGGTCGAAGGCGACAAGCATCAGGTACTGGTGCCGGAAGATCGCTACGCGCAGATGCGTAACGTGTGGTTCCTGCCGTCGGTGCCGGCGCTGGAGTTGTGGCTGCGTCGTGCCGGGTTCACCGATATTCGTTGCGTGGATGTGAGCACAACAACGGTTGAAGAACAGCGCGGTACCGAGTGGATGAAGTATCAGTCGCTGAGTGATTTCCTTGATCCGGAAGATCACAGCAAAACCATCGAAGGGTTGCCGGCGCCGATGCGCGCGGTGATTGTCGCTCGTAAATAATCCAATCGCCCAAACACCGCGGTGAGCCCACCCCTCACCCCAGCCCTCTCCCCAAGGAGAGGGAGCCGATCTTGGGGCTTTTGAAGATCTGGGCTCAACTCGATATCCTGGTCGCCATATTTCTGCCAATCACCTCGGTCAGTCCCCTGTACCTCTGGAAGAGGGAGCCGATCTTTGGGCTTTTCAAAACTTGAGTTCGACTCGGAATCTCAGGTCGGCGGACCTCGCCCATCCAGCTCGGTCAGTCCCCTCTCCCTCGGGGAGAGGGTTAGGGTGAGGGGCTTTTCGCTCTTCGGGCGCGGAAGAACTCGGTCAACACCGCGCCACACTCCTCCGCCAACACCCCACCCTCATACAACACCCGGTGATTCAAAAAGCCCTGGGTAAAAAACTGCCCCTGACTCTGCACAATCCCCGCCTTCGGCTCCAATGCGCCATACACCACCCGCGCCACCCGTGAATGCACGATGAGCCCCGCGCACATGCTGCACGGTTCCAGCGTCACATACAGCGTGCTGCCCGGCAGGCGATAGTTATCCACGGCTTGCGCGGCCGCACGAATCGCGACCATTTCCGCATGGGCACTCGGGTCGCGGGTGCTGATCGGGCAGTTGAAGCCGCGCCCGATGATCTCACCGTCCTGTACCAGCACCGCGCCGACCGGCACTTCACCCAGTGCTGCGCCTTGTGCGGCGAGGGTCAGGGCTTCGCGCATGAAATCGCGGTCACGGCTGCGGTCGATGATCGCCGCAGGGCGAATCTGGCGCATCACTTCACCTCGATGGCGGCCATCAGGCCGGTTTCCATGTGATCGATCACGTGGCAGTGGAACATCCACACACCCGGATTATCGGCCACCAACGCCACTTGCGCGCGCTCGTTCTTGCCCAGCAGATAGGTGTCGGTGAAGTACGGAATGATCTTGTGCCGGTTTGAGGCGATCACCTTGAAGCTCATGCCGTGCAGATGGATCGGGTGCTGATATTGGGTCATGTTCTTCAATTCGAAGATGTAGCTCTGCCCCAGTTTCAGACTGGCAATCGGCCGGTCGGCACAGGTCTTGTCGGTGATATCCCAGGCTTTGCCGTTGATCTGCCACAGACTCGGCGGTTTGCCGTTTTCGACGTTGACCGACACTGAGCCGACCCATTCGAAATTGAAGTTGAGTTTCTCGGCATTGGCCAGGTCCGGCTCAGCCACCGGGTTGGCCGGCAACGCTTTTGGCCAGTCGGTCGGCGCATCAGAATTGGCCACCGAACGTAGCGTGCCAAGACGCACCGGGCCATTGCGCAGCGACAATTCTTCGCCCGCCGCCGGCGCCTTGATCGCCAGGCAAATGCGCATGCCCGGGCCGAGCCAGTATTCCTTGCCCAGTGGGCGCGGCTCGACCGGGTTGCCGTCCAGCGCGTAGATCTGCGCTTCGACGCCAGGGATGTTGATGCGATACGTCAGGGTGTTATCGAGGTTAAGCAGACGCACGCGGGTAATCTGCCCGGCCGGCAAGTCGATCACAGGGGTCGGCACGCCGTTGATGGTCGACAAACGCCCTGCCGTGCCGCCACGTGCGGCTTCACGCGGGATGCTGAACTCGACGAAATTGCCTTCGTCATCGATGTGCCAGTTTTTCAGGCTCAGGGTCTTTTCGTACTTGAAGCCGGTCGGCTCGCGCTCTTCGATGATCAGCGGCCCGACCAGCCCGCGCCCCAGTTCTTCGCTGCTGCTGACGTGCGGGTGATACCAATAGCTACCGGCATCCGGCACGCGGAACTTGTAATCGAAGTACTCGCCCGGCAACACCGGCAGCTGCGACACGTACGGCACGCCGTCCATTTCCAGCGGCAGACGAATGCCGTGCCAGTGAATCGTGGTCGCCACCGGCAGATGGTTGATGAAGCGCACCCGCAGCCATTCACCCTGACGAACACGCAGCTCGGTGCCCGGCGCCGATGGACCGAACGCCCAGGCCTCGGTCTTGTGCCCCGGGACCAGTTCAACGTCCAGTGGCGCTGCGATCAGCTCGTAATCATGGCCCGCGTCAGCATCAGCCATTTTGCCCAGCCAGTAACGCGACGCGCCCCCCGCTCCAACGCCAACGACAACAAGACCGGCCAGGCCACCGAGGATTTGGCGACGGGTAAAGGACATGAACTCAACTACCTCACGTATCAGCGACGGACCCTGAAGGTCCGTAAAAGGCGAATACGATACACCTGCGGTTGAGAAACAGTAAGGGCGACCTGAGGCCGCACTTATCCTTCGGGTTCAGGGCCGCAGGCCGGTAATCAAGTGCACCACGCCACGCTCTTGCAGCATGACACCCGCGACACCGGCATCGCTCAGCGCCTGGCGATCCATACGCGTCAAATCGCGCAACGCCACCCGCACCCGAGTCAACGCCACCGGTTGCTGCGACTTGAGGTTATCCGCGCCACCGAGTGCCGCGATCATCGCTGTGCTCAATCCGCCGTCAGGCTCGGCCTGCACTTTCGGTACGTCGGCCACGAGATCCGGAGTCAGGGCTTTCCAGAACGCCTTCTGCAATTTATCGAACATGTTCAGTTCTCCAGAACCGGTAAAGTATCGGCTGCCGCCTCGTGATACAGGTGCAGCGCCTCACGCACTTGTTCAGCACTCTCGAGCCCCAGCAGCTGTTCGGCTATGGCCTTGCAGTCGAGCAGATTCACCTCGCGCACCGCCGCTTTGATCGCGGGAATCTGCGGCACGCTCACGGACAATTCATCCACGCCAAGCCCCAGCAGTAGCGGCACCGCGAGCCGCTCGGAGGCCATCGCACCACACACGCCCACCCATTTGCCATGGGCGTGCGCGGCGTTGACGGTCATGGCAATCAGGCGCAGTACCGAGGGATGAAAGCTGTCCGCCTGACTGGCCAGACGCGGATGATCGCGATCCATCGCCAGGGTGTATTGCGTCAGATCGTTGGTGCCGATCGAAAAAAAATCCACATGCGGCGCAAACCGGTCAGCCATCAATGCCGCCGCCGGGACTTCGATCATGATACCCAGCTTCGGCAGTTGGCCAAGATTCAGCGCCTGGGCTTGCTCCTCCAGTATCTGCCGGGCCTGACGCAATTCCGCAAGCTGGGTAACCATCGGCAGCATGATGTGCAGACGCGTCAGGCCGACACTGCCGAGGATCGCCCGAAACTGCTCGCGCAACAGGTCCGGTCGCGCCAGACACAGTCGGATCCCGCGCAGTCCGAGGAACGGATTGGTTTCACTGTCCATCGGCACGTACGCCAGCGGCTTGTCGCCGCCGACATCCAGCGTGCGCACCACCAGATTATGCGCGGGGCCTACCGCCCGGGCGATGGCGTTATAGGTCGACACTTGTTCATCGCGCGTGGGTGCATGATTGCGATCCAGATACAGAAACTCCGAACGCAAAAGCCCCACGCCTGCACCGCCCAAGGTCATCGCCTGCTCGGTTTCGCTCAGCGATGCGACGTTGGCTGTCACTTCGACGTGATGCCCGTCGCGGGTACGGGCGGCCAGCGCCGCCTGCGCGTGTTCATGCTGATGGCGCAGACGTTGTCGCTCATGCCGGGCCTGCCATTGACTGATGGCCACGGCCCCCGGATTCAACTGCAACTCGCCTTTGTCGGCATCGAGTAATACCTGGGCGCCATTGGCTAACGCGAGCATTTGCGCAGGCATCCCGCAGATCGCTGGCAGACCCCACGCTCGGGCCAGAATGGCCACATGACTGGTCGCCCCACCGCCCACCGTGGCGAACCCCAACACCTTGTCGGTATCGAGTCCGGCGGTTTGCGAAGGCGTCAGTTGATCGGCGATCAGGATTGTCCCGGCCGGCAGCGCCAGCGCCTGCTCGCTGACCCCGAGGATCAGTTTCAGGACCCGCGAGCCGACATCAGCCAGATCCGCCGCCCTTTCCGCCAGCAACGGACTACCGAGTTGCTGGAAAAGTACCGCTGTCGACTCGGTGGCTGCGCGCCAGGCAAACGCCGCACTTTTGCCCTCGGCGATCATCACCTGAGCCTGATCGAGCAGGCCTGGATCGGCGAGGAGTTCCTGGTGCGCTTTGAAGATTTCCGCCTGAGCATCGCTGCCGGCAATGTCGCGCAGATGCTGCAAGGCCATATCGGCCTCGATCAGCGCGTTTGCCAGCGTTTCGCGCTCGATATGCGAACCGACGCCGAACGTATTCACCTCGAGCGTCGGTTCGCTGATCTGCATCACTTGCCCCAACGCCGAACCGGGTGAAGCACAGACCCCGCGTAACACCGTCAGGGTTTCTGGCTCGGCGGGCTCGACTGTCGCCGCCGTCGTCGAAGCGGTCACCGCTTCGCCGCAGCCCTCGGCCAGCAGTCGGGCCAGCGTGTTGACCGCGACTTCCGCGTCTTCGCCCTGCGCACTTACCTGCACGCTGTCCCCCCAAGCCGTCTGCAACGCCATGATCGCTACCAATGACTTGGCGTTGGCTTCAGCCTGCTGTCTGTGCAAATAAATCCGCGCAGAAAAAGCCTTCGCCGCCTGCGCCAGAACGGCCGCCGGACGCGCGTGCAGACCATTGGGGTTGGGCAGTCTCAGCAACGGCGAAAACAGCCTTTCACCTTCGGCCCCCACCGACGCTTCGCTGGTCACCTCTGGATTGGCAAGGCTCAACAGCGGCTGGCCGATTTCGACCAGACCGGTGGGCGCGGCCAGCCAGGTGAATGGCTCACCGCTGACCACCAACATCAGGGTCATCAGACTGCGGGCGTGCAGCGCGATGTAATCGGCGTCGAACTCGATCAGCGCCTGCCCGGCTTCAACCCGCTGACCTTCCTCGACCCGTCGGCTAAACCCCTGCCCCGCCAGATTCACCGTATCCAGACCGATGTGCATCAATACCTGAACGCCATTGTCATCGGTGATGCTCACCGCATGCCCGCTGGCCTGCACGGTGCTGACCACCCCGGCCAGCGGCGCGCACAGCGTTGCCGAAGTCGGGTCGATGCACAGGCCGTCGCCGATCACTCGGCTGGAGAACACTTGATCCGGCACTTGATCAAGCGGTATCAGCACGCCGGACAAAGGTGCCAGCAATTGCAATTGTTGGGGTGTGGCCATGGACGTCACCTGCAGTTTGTTCTCTGAAGTGCCCGTGGAGCGCAACGCCCCACCAGCATTGCTTATTTCCACCAGTATTCGACCTGCAATCCGACGTTCGCACCGTGGCGAGCGGTGCCGAAGGCACCGGTGTCGGACAGCGCCGAGCCCTTGGCCAGTTCATTGGCCGCCCGCTTCGCGGCCTCGTTCCAGGTGGCGTAGGTGTAATACAGACGCACCTCGGGCCGGGCCCAGAATTCCGGCCCCTTGGGGGACCAGGTTGGGGCCACGGTGAACTTGCTCAGCTTGCGCGTGCCGCCCGCTGCTTCGACTTGATCGTGGCCCAGCTCGGTCACCAGTTTGAATTGTTCGGTGAGCGCATAAGTCGGCCGCACACCCAGGGATATCCAGTTCTGATCGGCACCGTCCGCACGAATGTCTTTCTGGTAGACCGCCTCGAACTGCCCGCCAAAGTTGTGTGTCACCTGCCAATCGAAAAACTCGACGATCCGGTAACTCTTGTTGCTGTCGTCCAGCCTGACGTTGCCGGTGTAGCCCAACCCGGTGCCGGGCCCTTCCCCGTATTGCAGGGCGAGTTTGTTCTTGCCGCCGAAAAAGTCCTTCTGCACATGCTGGGTGGTGACAGCCCAGCCCCGGTGTGCATCGCGACTGTCGGGTTTGGCGATGAAGCTCAAGCCGAACTCAAGCGCTCCGCCCGGATTGCTATCGAACCCGGCCACGTTGAAGTCGTGCCGGTTGATGTAGTCCTTCTGGTACAGGTTGTCCTTGCGTGAGAAGGCGTAGCTGTATTTCAGATCGCCGATCAGTACGTCTTCGACGCCGCCGCCCGTGGCGCTCTGGTTCCAGTAATAGAAGTCGGAAATGTGGATGTCATTACGTTTGTAGTAGCGACGCCCGGCCCACAGTGAACCACCGTTGAGCGCAGGCAGGTTCGACCACTGTGTGTACAGCTGTGGCAGGCGCACCGAGCCGTTGTCTTCGTTGAACGTCAGGCTGCGGTTGTAGCGGTTGTACAACGAGGCCATGCCGTCGACGCTGAACACCGAGCCGTCGTCGAAGGTGTACAGATCCTGACGCAACTCCAGTTCGCCGTACTGCTCGCATTCATTACCCAGACGGTATTTGGTTGGCGCCCCCGGCAACTGAAAACACGATTGGCCGCCGCCCTTGAGCGAGTTGCCGAGGCCACTGCGCAGGTAACCGCCGAACTCCAGAGCGGGTGACGACTGTGGAAACGCGAGGCATATACCTGCGATTGCAAGGCTGCGATTTATTGTTGTTTTCATTAAGCCATCCCATTGTTTTTATTGTGTGCTTGCATGAATTCAGCGGGCAAAACTCCCCCGCGCAGGGCTCTGCGTGTTTTTTGGAAACGTTGGTGTTGCCGTCAGGGATCAGGAATCGATCAGATGCAGGACGAATGATTCGTAAGGTCGCAACGTTATCTGTCGACGGCGCAACGGGCCGTCCGGGTAATTGCTGATCAACTGGCGCTGGCTCATCGACTCGCTGATGACCGTCGATGGCAATTGCACTTCACAGGTTGTCCCGTAGAAGTTGTTCACCACCAACAAACGCTCGGCGTCACCTTCACGCACATAAGCCCAGACTTGCGGATGCTCCAGCAGCAATTGCCGGTATTGCCCCTCGGTGATCAAAGACTCGCGGCGACGCAGCGCGATCAGATGACGGTAGTGATGCAGCACCGAGTCCGGGTCGTCGAGCTGATTGGCGACGTTGATCTGCGCGGCATTGGCGGGTACTCCGATCCACGGTTCGCCACTGCTGAAACCGGCGTTTGGCCCGGTGTTCCAGTGCATCGGTGTGCGACCGTTATCGCGGGACTTCTGCATGATCGCCGCCATGTTGTCGGCATCGCTGCTGCCGGCTTCGCGCTTGAGCCGAAAGATATTCAGCGTCTCGACATCGCGATAATGCTCGATCGACTCGAACCCCGGATTGGTCATGCCCAACTCTTCGCCCTGATACACGAACGGCGTGCCCTGTAAAAAGTGCAGCGCGGTGCCAAGCATCTTTGCCGAGAGTTCGCGGTACTCGCCGTCATTGCCGAAGCGCGAGACCACTCGCGGTTGATCGTGGTTACACCAGAACAACGCGTTCCAGCCGCCGCCAGCCTGCATGCCGGTCTGCCAGTCGGACAGAATGCGCTTGAGCTGGAGGAAGTCGAAATCGGCACGTACCCATTTCTGCAGGTTCGGATAATCGACTTTCAGATGATGAAAGTTGAAGGTCATCGACAGTTCTTTCGACTGCGGATTGGAGTACCGGATGCAGTGTTCGAGGCGGGTGGATGACATCTCGCCGACGTTGATCAGGTCATGCCCTTCGAAGACTTCGCGATGCATCTGTTGCAGGTATTCGTGAACGTTTGGCCCGTCGGTGTAAAAGCGTCGGCCGTCGCTGTGATCTTCGGGGAAGTCGGCAGGCTTGGAGATCAGGTTGATCACGTCCAGACGAAAGCCGCCCACGCCCTTGTCACGCCAGAAGCGCATCATTTTGAACACTTCTGCGCGCACCTTGGGATTGTCCCAATTGAGGTCCGCCTGGGTGTGGTCGAACAGATGCAGGAAGTATTGGCCGGTCTGGGCTTCGTACTCCCATGCGGAACCACCGAACTTGGATTCCCAGTTATTCGGCTGATCACGCCAGATATAGAAGTCGCGATAAGGATTGTCGAGGCTGCTGCGCGCCTGCTGGAACCATTCGTGCTCGATCGAGGTGTGATTGACCACGATGTCGAGCATCAACTTGATGCCGCGTTTGCCGGCTTCGGCAATCAGCAACTCGCAGTCGGCCATGCTGCCGTAACTCGGGTCGATCGCGTAGTAATCGCTGATATCGTAGCCGTTGTCACGTTGCGGCGAACGCAGGAATGGCGTGATCCACAAACAGTCGACACCCAGCCAGTGCAGGTAGTCGAGTTTGGCGACAATGCCGAGCAGATCGCCGGTCGGATTGCCGGCGTGGCTGTGGAAACTCTTCGGGTAGATCTGGTAGATCACTGAACGTTGCCAGTCTTGCATGGCACATTTTCCTCTTGAATTTACGAGTCCTGCCGGTTCGATTTCAGGCAACCCGGTAACCAGGCCGGACAATCTTCATGCTCAGCGCACAGGTCAGAACGAACGGCACAACCATGGCAATCAGCATCCCGATCACAAACATCGGGATGAACTGCGGCATGATCGAGATGAAACCAGGCAGGCCGCCGACGCCGATGGCCGACGCCTGAATCTTGTTCAGCGAAAGGAAAATGCAACCCAAAGCGGAGCCGGCCAGTGCGGCGTAGAACGGAAACTTGTAGCGCAGATTGACGCCGAACATCGCGGGTTCGGTAATACCGAAGTAGGCAGAAATAGCCGAGGTCGACGCCATGCTCTTGTCCCGTGCACTGCGGGTCATCCAGAACACCGCCAGGGCGGCACTGCCTTGAGCGAGGTTGGACATGACGATCATTGGCCAGATGAAGGTGCCACCTTGGGTCGAGATCAATTGCAGGTCGACCGCGAGAAACATGTGGTGCATGCCGGTGATGACCAGCGGCGCATACAGCAGACCGAAAATCGCTCCCCCGACCATCGGCGCCAGGTCAAACAGCATGACCAGGCCCTCGGTGATGAAAATGCCGATGTGACGGGTCAACGGGCCGATCACCGCCAGCGCCAGCACGCCGGTGACGACGATGGTGGTGATCGGTACCACCAGTAATTGAATGGCGTTGGGTACGCGCGCGCGCAACCATTTTTCGATGACGCTCATGACGTAAGCGGCCAGCAATATCGGCAGGATCTGACCCTGGTAACCGACTTTCTCGACTTCAAACAAACCGAGAATGTCGAAGTACGGCATTTGCTGACCATCGAGCCCGGCAACGGCCTTGCCGTAGTTCCAGGCGTTGAGCAGGTCCGGGTGAACCAGCATCAGGCCCAGCACGATGCCGAGGATTTCACTGCCGCCAAAGCGCTTGGCCGCCGACCAGCCCACCAGCGCCGGCAGAAAGACAAAGGAGGTGTTGGCCATCAGATTGATCAGGCTCCAGAGCCCGTCGAGTTTCGGGTAGGCGTCCAGCAGCGTCTGCCCTTCGATGAACATGCCCTTGGCACCGAGCAGATTGTTGATGCCCATCAGCAGGCCGGCAATGATCAGCGCAGGGAGGATCGGCATGAACACATCGGAAAACACCCGCACCAGACGCTGCATGGCGTTGATCTTTTCGGCGCTTTTCTGTTTGACGTCAGCGATGGTCGAGGCGGCGAGACCGGTTTGACGGCGCAGTTCGGCGTAGACTTTCTCCACCTCGCCCGGCCCGATCACCACCTGGTACAAACCACCGGTGAAGAACGAGCCTTTGACCAGATCGATCTGATTGAGCGTGGCGCTGTCGACCAGGCCCGGATTCTTCAACGCCAGGCGCAAACGCGTGACGCAGTGCGCGGCCTGTTCGAGGTTTTCGCTACCGCCAAGGCTTTGCAACAGCTCTCTGGCGATATTCGGATAGTCGTGGCTCATGCTAGTTCTTCCGCTGTGGATTGTTGTTATTGGCAGCATGCCGAAGCGAAAAGTACTCGTCTGTACGAGTTAATGCAACAACTCGTACAGACGAGTTTGTTTTTGTATGTTTTTGCCGGATCAACCGGGATATTTCCTACTTCACCTTCAGGCGATTCCAATCCCTGAATGGACAAAGCCCTACCCTGCCCTTAAGGTTCGAAGCTTTGAGTTCAGCCGGCAGCGAGCACCTCCATGAGTAAATACAACCAGATCTATAGCGATCTGCTGGCCAGCATTACCACCGAACGCCTGGAACGCGGCGCGCGACTGCCCTCCGAAACCGAACTGATGGACAGCTATCAGGCCAGCCGCGGCACCGTCCGCAAGGCGATCGAGCTGCTGCAGGAACGCGGTTTCGCGCAGAAGGTGCATGGCAAAGGTACGTTCGTCCTGTCGACCAACCCGATCGAGTTTCAACTCGGTGGCATTGTCAGTTTTCAGGAAACCTATCCGCGGCTGGGGAACGACGTCAGCACCGACGTCGTCGAGCTGACTCAGTTCGCGCTCGAAGGCAGTCTGCTCGAGCACATCAAGGCCGAGCCCGGCAGCCTGATAACCCGGGTCAAACGTGTACGGCGGATTGACGGCAAACGGGTCATCCTCGACATCAATCATTTTGTCACCGAGGTTATTCCCGGCCTGTCGCTCGATATCGCCGAGCAATCGATCTACGCCTATATCGAACAGACCCTGCAGCTGCAGATCGCTTACGCCCAGCGCACCATCGAAGCGCAGCCACGCAGCAAGGACGACCAGTTGCATCTGGATCTCGATGGCCAGAGCCACGTGATCGTGGTCAGCAACCAGACGTTCCTGCAGGACGGCCGGCAATTCGAATACACCGAGTCACGGCACACCCTGGACAAGTTCTACTTCTCCGACGTGGCCCGGCGCTGACCCCCGCACATTTCGAACGGCAATGTGCGGTACATAGGTAGTGCACTCCCCTTGAGCGATTGAGCCATGCTCGGCGTTCATTTCTCAAGGATGGAGAAAGCATGACATCGCCCGAACAGCGCCCTCTGCCGAATGCAGCAGACAAAGCCTCTCTCAAAGCCATGGCTGCGACAGTCGTTCAAATGTGCCCAGGCCTTCACGACGAGGCGCATCAAGTCGCCCGCGAGTTGCTGGAGCGTAAGCACCTGAAGGGGATCGATCCGGACCGGGTCTATTTCCATCGATTCAAATCTGCGCAAAGCAGCACCCGCTCGTTTACCGGCTGGGAGCACATCCGCGAAAAGCCCTACGAATCGATAACCCTCACACAACTGGTGATTCATCGCTTTCGGGCCACCGATCAGGACAACGCTGACCTGCTGGATCTCTATGCCGGTTTCTATACCGACGGCCCCGACACCGAAGATTTCGATCACCGCAATGAATGTCGCCTGCACGGCAACGAGGTACTCGACGCCTTCTGGGACATCGACTTCAGTACGCGGTACCACAACCAGCTGACGGCCTTCTGGAACACCCACGGCAATGATTTTCGCACGCTGGCCAAATGCAACTTTCTCAGCCGTGCGGTGCAGGCACTTGAACTCAAGCAACTGAACGACAGTGATTTCCAGTGCATCGTCGGCGCGCTGATCGGGCCTGTCACCTGGCCGGTGACCCTGGCAATGATGCAATCGAGCCACACCGTGGACGGTGACGTGCGCGCTTTCGATATCAGTGGACATGTCGCCACCAATCTCCTGCGCGTCGTCGCTCCCACTGGCCGGCAGATCATCTATATGCCCGGTGAAGAGTTGGCATTCGTCGTCAGGCAAACGCCGGCGGACATGCACTGGTGGGTGCTCGAACAGATGAATCAAGATACTCGGCGGCAGCATTTCTTCAGTCACTTTCCACTCGCCGAACGTCAGCAAATGACCGAGAACATCACCGATCTGATGAACCGGCTGGTGAGCACCTGGGGCCACGCCGATCATCATCTGATCAATCAGCACAACCTGGCGATCAGTGGTGATGCGTTCAGTGGATTACGTGACACCACCCGCAACGCAATGTTCGCCGAAGCCAGCCTGTCGCTGACGTCCAACGGCGATCTGCGTAAAAAACTGTGGATCGGCTATTTGAGCGCCGGCCTCAAGGTGTTCGGCCCGATGGCCGCTGTCGGCTGGCCTGTTGCGCTGCCGGTGATTGGCGCCGGCATTGCCAGCATGGGCTTGAACATCGATCAGGCGGTCAACGGCAAAACCGCCAGCGAACGCAAGGCCGGGGTGCTTGGCGCCGTGGCGAGCGGGATTGAAACGCTGTTCAATCTCCCGTTCCTCAAAGGCACCGGTGCAATGCTCGAGACAGGCGTACAGGTCGAAGCGGCCGAGGCAACGGAAATGGCGGAGCTGATCGACTCAGCGTCGGTCGTGGAACCGGAGCCGTCTGTCGATACGCAGCAAATCATGGTTCCGGATACCACCGACGCCTTCGTCTCTGAACCTGATCCCCCCAGACTGATTCCGGCAGCCAGCGCGCCACCGCCACAAGTTCCGCACAAATACCTGTGCAATGAACTGCTCGACGGTTGGCAAGCGGAAAGCGAACCTGGACAGTTCGAAGGTATTTTTCGACTTGATGCTGATCCTCCCTACGCCGTCCTGCTGGATGAAAATCCTTACTACGTCAAATATTTCACCGACTCGCGTGGGGGTGGCTATTGGGCAATCGTTGACCCAGAGCGACCCAATCAGCTTGTTCATTCATTACCGATTCGCCTGAATGCCGAAGGTCTGTGGGAGCGTATGCGATCGCTGGGCCTTTCGGGCGGCGGCCAGTGCATGGGCAAGGCGTGTGCCCCGGATATCGCGCTCGACACCTTTGCCCCCCCAGCGCCCGAAGTGGCTGTCGCACCGGAGTTCGAATCAGTCGCGACAGTCGTTCGCCCGATCCGCATCGTGCCCTCTGCCTACGATATCGAGCCGACGGTGCGCCGTTCGATAAAAGGCTGGGCGCTGAACCTGAACGAAACCCATGCCCAGCTGCTGCCCGATGCCTCCGGCGCGTTCAGCATGGCCGACCCCTTTGAGCTATACGCGGTGAGCAAGCGCAAACTGTTGCAGACCGCCGCCAGAAAATTCTTCAGCAATCTTCCATGGATTACCTCGCCTGCGCGACCGCCAACGCCAGAAATCACGGCACCGCTGGACATTCCCGGCCTGTTGGATCGCATCTTTGAATCAGCCTCGGGGCTGGTGGTGGGCGAAACCCTGGATCGCATCGCCAGCATGCGCTTCATGATTGAAAACATGCCTGCTCTGGCCAGGCACGCAAAAACCCTCTACATGCGCGGAATCCTCAGTGACTTCGCTCAAGTGGAATTGAATCGCTACTTCACCTCCGGAACCCTGTCGACGGACCTGCAAACCTACCTGACCGGCCTGGGCACAGATCCGGCGGGGCGCTTCAATGCATTGGAACTGGTCAAGGTTGCCAGGCAAAACGGTGTTCGTATCCAGGGGATTGACTGCGCCGCGAGCTACAAGATGAAGTCCCCGCTATCGCCCTATGACGAGCAGATGATCGGTACTTATCTGGCGAGCGACATCATGACGGGAGACACCTACCTCAACAGCCCCCAGAAATGGATCGTGCTGATCAGTGCGCAAAACACCAATACGCTCAGAGGCCTTGCCGGTATCAGCGAAATAAAGGGTGGGATCGGGTTGCGCATCGAGGAAGTCGGGATGGAAGCGATCATGGACATCGAGGCTGATCCGGGTATCGAAGTGCGTCGTGGATCATTTCCAAACGGCTCGGCATCACAAGGCAATAACGATGTGCTGCGCGCTGACCTGCGTCTCCGCGTACCGGCCGAACCGGTGAACTGGACTGAGGAGACGTTAGAGAATCTGTTGCACAGGCGTGGCATGTTCATGCTCAGAAAAATCGCCGACACCTACACCGTGGTGCACCGCAGCAAACAAGGCATGCTGGTGCGAACGCGCGTGAGTCAACTGGCGGATGGAAGCGTTTCGTTGCACCGCCCGTCATGGCCGCAAGTGAACGATGTCCCGTTCGCCAGCATCGAGCAAATGTCTAACCGATTGGTCGAAATGGGCCTGACATTACAAAGCCGTCTTCCGGACTGACAGCGTGGCCCGAGACAGCCGCTGCCCTGCCCTCGGGAGCCGTTGCTCAGCCGGATCACGCCATCCGTCGGCCTTGCAGCAGGCAATACATATGTAGTGCATCGCTCTTGAGCCGTTCGGTCATGCTTGATTCTCGTTTTCCCCATGGATGGAGAAGTACATGAACGCTCCCGAACGCCGTCTGCTGCCGAACGCAGCTGACAAGGCCAGCCTCAGGGCAATCGCTACATCACTCGTGCAGGCTTGCCCCAGCCTGCTGGAGGCGGCCCGTGAGGTCGCCCTTCAATTGCTGATCGACAAAGGACTGCCGGGCCTTGATCCGGACCGTGTCTATTTCCACCGATTCAGGGCCGCGCAGAGCAGCAACCTGACCTTCACCGGCTGGGAACATCTGCTGGAAAAGCCCTATGAATCGTTGACCCTCACCCAACTGGTAATCCAGCGCTTTCGCGCCACCGATCAGGACAATGCCGATCTGCTGGGGCTGTACTGCGGCTTTTACGCAGACGGGCCGCAGGCCGACAACTTCAATCAGGACAATGAAATTCGACTGCTGGGCAGCGATGTGCTGCAGGCGTTCTGGAATATCGATTTCAGCACCCGCTACACCCAGCGACTGACCACTTACTGGCAAACCTCCTCGCACCATTTCCGAACACTGGCCAAATGCAATTTTCTCAGCCTGGCAGTACAGGCGCTGCAACAGGGCCACCTTGACGGTACAGACTTTCAACGCGTAATCGATTCGGTCATCGGCTCCGTGACCTGGCCTGTCACCCTGCAAATGCTACAAGCCACGCACCCGGTGGGCGCTCATGTACGCGCGCTGGATCTCGATGGGCACGTCGCCACCCATGCGCTGCGTTTCGTTGAGGACAATGGTCGGCAAACCCTTTACTTACCCGGCGAAGTGCAACCCTTTCGGCTGATGGAAGATCAAGCGGATCTGCACTGGTGGATGCTTGAACAGATGAATACGGAGGATAAGCGCAAGATCTTCATGAACCGCTTCTCCCTGGCCGACCGCAACCGGATGGGCGAAAAACTCAATGACCTGATGACTCGCCTGGTCAGCACCTGGGGTCATAGCGATCACCGGATGATCAACCACGGCAACGTCACCATCAGCGGTGACGCGTTCACCTGGTTAAGCGATTCGACACGCAGCGCCATGTTTGCCGAAGCAGACATGGCGCTGACCTCCAACAGCGATCTGCGCAAAAAACTCTGGATGGGTTACCTCAGTGCCGGTCTCAGGGTATTCGGCCCGATGGCAACCGTGGGATGGCCGCTGGCACTGCCGGTGATTGGCGCCGGTATCGCCAATATGGGGTTGAACATCGATCTGGCGGTCAACGGCAGGACGGCTGTCGAGCGCAAGGCCGGCACCCTTGGCGCGGTGCTCAACGGCATTGAAGCATTGTTAAACGTTCCGTTCCTGATCGGTACCGGCGTGCATCTGGAGGTGGGCCCGCAGGTCGAGTTTGCCGAAGCCGAAGAAATGGCCGGACTGATCGAATTCACCTCGGGCAACGATCCATTTCTGCCACCGCTGGATCAGGCGCCGTTGCTGACCACTGACGAGGAGACTGACGAGATGGCAAACGCAATTCCCATCGAGACATCACCCCGCCCCACGCTGCACGGTCCGCTCGCGCCACAGATTCCTGCCCGCTACCAGTGCAACGAATTGCTTGATCGTTTTTCTGTAGAGACCAAGTCCGGGAAGTTTCAAGGCATTTACCGACTCGGCAACGCTCAGCCCTATGCCATCGAGATCGAAGGCAACGCGTACTACGTGCGGTACTTCGACGCCTCCGGGAACAGTGGCAGTTGGGCCATCGTCGATCCGGAACACCCCAACCAGTTCGCGTATTCATTGCCAGTGCGTTTCAGCGCAACCGGCAAATGGGAGCGCACGCCGGCGCTGCGTCTCAGAGGCGGCGGGCAGTGCGTGGGCACGCCATGTGCGTCAGAAATCGAACTGACCTCGCAGGTCATCTCATCAACCCCATCGCCAGGCCTGCCATTGGTCGAACCGGTGCCATCCACTGCCCGTCCGCTACGTTTGGTGACCACCCTCGGTGAAATCGGAGAGCTGGACGTGGCCAAACTGAAAAAGTGGGCAATGAACCTGCCACAGGATTCTGCCGATATGGCGAACATCTCCCCAGACCATCCATCTGACGAAGAACAATTCACGCTGTTCTTCAGCCAAAAACGCACACGACTCCTGAACGAAGCCAAAGAGCATTACTCAGAGCTGGACTGGACCAATCTGCCTGCACGTCCGGTAATACCCGAAGTCAGTCACACGATGCCGACCGATGAGCTCATTGATCGCGTCTTCGAGAAAACGCTGGGGCTGGTAGTGGGAGAAACTCTCGATCGCATCACCAGCATGCGATTCATGATCAGCAACATGCCAGCATTTGCACGACACATCACGACGCTCTACGTGGGGGACCTGCTGAGCGATTTTGCCCAGATGGACCTGAACGCTTTCTACACGACCGGGCAAATGTCAGAGGATCTGCGGATTTATCTGGGCAGCCTCGGAACCGATCCTGACGAGACGTCCAACATCCTCGAACTGGTCAAGACCGCGCAGGCAAATGGCGTACGCGTTCAAGGCCTTGGTTGCGCGGCGATCTCCAAAATGAAAGTGCCGCTCACCTCGATTGAGGAGCAAATGATGAACGCTCAGCAGATGAACCGAATCATGTGGGGCGACGCACTCCTCAATCGACCGGGCAAATGGGTAGCTTTGGTCGATGCACAGAACACCAATAATTTCAGAAATCTGCCAGGCATCAGCGAACTCAGAGGCGGTATCGGCTTGCGTATCGAAGAATCCTCACCTTCGGAAGTGCCAGGAGTCAGCATCGACCCGGGAGTCAAGGTGGCTCGCGGGCCCTTCGACAATGGTGCATCGACCCGCAACTCGTTCGACTACCTTTACGCTGACCTGCGTCTGCAAATCGACGCGCCGCCGGTGATCTGGACAGAGGCGGCGCAGGCACGCCTGCTCCATCGCAATGGCATGTACCTCGTTGAGAAATCGCAAAACGGTTACACGCTGGTGCGGCGCGGCAGTACAGGCAGCATTGTTCGAACGCCGGTGAACCTGACGCAGGACGGCCAGGCTTATATCTGGCTTCAGTCAATGCCGCGCATTAGTGGCGTATTGTTTCCAGATATCGCAGCGTTATCTCAGCGCCTGATAGAAATAGGCCTGAAACTGCAAAGTCGCTTACCCACCTGAAAGGATTCGAGCGGCGATTGAAACGAAAAACCCCTGGCCTGGGCCAGGGGTTTTCGTTCACTCAATACCAGCTTCGACGCGCGGCAGGATCATTCCCACTCAATCGTCGCCGGCGGCTTGCTCGACACGTCGTAAGTAACGCGAGAGATGCCTTCGATTTCATTGATGATGCGACCGGAAACGGTTTCCAGCAGTTCGTAAGGCAGGTGCGCCCAACGTGCGGTCATGAAGTCGATGGTTTCTACGGCACGCAGGGCAACCACCCAGGCGTAACGACGACCGTCGCCAACAACGCCAACCGATTTCACTGGCTGGAACACGACGAAGGCCTGGCTGACCTTGTGGTACCAGTCGGCTTTACGCAGTTCTTCGATGAAGATGTGGTCCGCACGACGCAGCAGGTCGGCGTATTCCTTTTTCACTTCACCGAGGATGCGCACGCCCAGGCCCGGGCCCGGGAACGGGTGACGGTAGACCATGTCGTACGGCAGGCCCAGTTCCAGGCCTAGACGACGGACTTCGTCCTTGAACAGTTCGCGCAGTGGCTCGACCAGTTTCAGGTTCATCTCTTCCGGCAGGCCGCCCACGTTGTGGTGCGACTTGATCACGTGAGCCTTGCCGCTTTTCGCGCCAGCCGACTCGATCACGTCCGGGTAGATGGTGCCCTGCGCGAGGTACTTGATGTTGTCCAGTTTGTTCGACTGGGCATCGAATACGTCGATGAAGGTACGACCGATGATCTTGCGCTTCTTCTCTGGGTCGGCTTCGCCGGCCAGGTTGTTGAGGAACTGATCTTCAGCGTTGGCGCGGATCACTTTGACGCCCATGTTCTCGGCGAACATGGCCATCACTTGCTCGCCTTCGTGCAGACGCAGCAGGCCGTTGTCGACGAAGACGCAGGTCAGTTGGTCGCCGATGGCCTTGTGCAACAGCGCAGCAACGACCGAGGAGTCAACGCCGCCGGACAGACCCAGCAGCACGTTGTCGGTGCCGACCTGTGCGCGGATGTTGGCGATGGCGTCTTCAGCGATCTTCGACGGCGTCCACAGGGCTTCACAGCCGCAGATGTCGAGGACGAAGCGCGACAGGATGCGACCGCCCTGTTTGGTGTGGGTCACTTCCGGGTGGAACTGCACGCCGTAGTAGCCACGGTCGTCGTTGAACATACCGGCGATCGGGCAGCTCGGGGTGCTGGCGAGGATGTGGAAGTCTTGCGGCATCCTGGTGACCTTGTCACCGTGGCTCATCCAGACGTCGAGGCCGAACAGGCCGTCGGCGTCGATGTGGTCTTCGATGCCGTCGAGCAGGCGGCTCTTGCCGACCACGTCAACGCGGGCGTAACCGAACTCACGCAGTTCGGAACCTTCAACCTTGCCGCCCAGTTGCTCGGCCATGGTTTGCATGCCGTAGCAGATACCGAAAACCGGTACGCCCAGATCGAACACTGCCTGTGGGCAGCGCGGGCTGTCGGCGACGTGCACGGACTCGGGGCCACCGGCGAGGATGACGCCTTTAGGAGCGAATTCGCGGATCGCATCTTCGTCCATGTCGAACGGGTGCAGTTCGCAGTACACACCGATTTCGCGCACGCGGCGGGCAATCAGTTGGGTGTATTGCGAGCCGAAGTCGAGGATCAGGATGCGGTGAGCGTGAATATCGAGGGCCATGATTCAGTCTCGTCTAAGTCGTTCAGAAACAGTCGTGATTCAGAAACAACTCGGGGCTGAATCAAACAGCCCCGGTTGCTTACTTTATTGCTTGAAGGCTCAACCTACGCGGTAGTTTGGCGCTTCTTTGGTGATCTGCACGTCGTGCACGTGGGATTCGGCCATGCCAGCGCCGGTGATCCGCACGAACTCAGGCTTGGTGCGCATTTCTTCGATGTTGGCGCTACCGGTGTAGCCCATCGAGGAACGCAGACCGCCCATCAACTGGTGAATGATCGCGCTCAGGGTGCCTTTGTAAGGAACACGGCCTTCGATGCCTTCCGGAACGAGTTTCTCGGCGCCTGCCGAGGAGTCCTGGAAGTAACGGTCGGAAGAACCTTGAGCCTGGGACATGGCGCCCAGCGAACCCATGCCGCGATACGCCTTGTATGAACGGCCCTGGAACAGTTCGATCTCGCCCGGTGCTTCTTCAGTACCGGCGAACATCGAGCCCATCATCACGCAGGAAGCACCGGCTACGATGGCCTTGGACAGGTCACCGGAGAAACGGATGCCGCCGTCGGCGATCAACGGAACGCCAGTGCCTTCAAGGGCAGCAGCAACGTTGGCGATGGCACTGATTTGCGGGACGCCGACACCGGCGACGATACGGGTGGTGCAGATCGAGCCAGGGCCGATACCGACCTTGACTGCGTCAGCGCCTGCTTCGGCCAGAGCCTTGGCAGCGGCGCCGGTGGCGATGTTGCCGCCGATCACCTGCACTTCAGGGAAATTCTCTTTGACCCAGCGAACGCGGTCGATCACGCCTTTGGAGTGACCGTGCGCGGTATCGACTACCACGACGTCCACGCCAGCATTGACCAGAGCGGCAACGCGGTCACCGGTGTCTTTACCGGTACCGACCGCAGCGCCCACGCGCAGACGACCTTGATCGTCCTTGCTGGCCAGCGGGTAGGCTTTGGCTTTTTCGATATCGTTGACGGTCATCATGCCTTTGAGGGCGAATTTGTCGTCGACGATCAGCACACGCTCGATGCGGTGCTTGTGCAGCAGTTCGCGTGCTTCGTCCTTGCTCGCGCCTTCCTTGATCGTGACCAAACGCTCTTTCGGCGTCATCACTTCACGGACGGTGGCTTCCAGACGGCTTTCGAAACGCACGTCACGGGAAGTGACGATGCCGACCAGGTCGCCATCGTGCAGCACCGGAACGCCGGAAATGTTGTGCATGCGGGTCAATTCGAACAGGTCACGAACCGTGGCATCAGCCTCGATGGTGATCGGATCCTTGACGACGCCGGCTTCGAACTTCTTGACCTTGCGCACTTCGGCAGCTTGCTGCTCGATGGTCATGTTCTTGTGGATAATGCCGATGCCACCTTCCTGAGCCATGGCGATTGCCAGACGGGCTTCAGTAACGGTGTCCATGGCGGCAGAAACCAGAGGAATGTTCAGCTCGATGCCACGGGTAAGGCGGGTCTTGAGACTGACTTCGTTAGGAAGTACCTCGGAATAACCGGGCACTAGGAGAATGTCGTCGAATGTCAGAGCTTCTTGGCTGATACGCAGCATCGCGGGGGCTCCCGAGCGGGAAAATGGAAGCGCGCCATTATAGTCAGACACCCCCTGCTGTTCAATGTAAAACTCAGCTTAATATCAATGTTGCTGATGTACGGGAAATCCCCGGCCCTACAGCTCCACCTTGACCCAAGAGACAGGTTGATCGAGCCAATCGGCAAACTCATCGATAAAGCTTTGCTTGAAGCCCGCCTCCAGCCAGTTGTTGAAGATGAAACCGAGGTTGGAAAACGCGCACTCCTGCAAATACAGAAAGCCGTTGATATCGTCTTCATGCCCGCATTCGGGGCAGGTGAAGTTGTCGGTGCGACCCGGAAACCACTCTTCGAGGCTTTCGAACAGTGCTTCGCCAACTTCACGACGGCACTCGGCGCAACCGGCCTCTTCGAGAAAGCCCTTGGCCGGGGTGTAGATGCAGCGTTTGGTAACGATCTCCAGGCCGTTGATTGGCTCACCAAACGGCAGCGCTTGCGGGTGCAGGACCACAGCACGCGCGCCGTCGGCAATCGCGTAAGCCATGCGGTTGCCGGTGCGGCCACAAGTGCTCAGCTCTTCCTTGATGATGTTCTTGCGCACCAGCCAGCGCACGATCGCCCGGGCCCGGGGTTCGTGGACCGGCAGGGTGGAGATTTTCGGGACGATGATGCTTTGCGAATTCATGGAGAGTCCTGCGGTGTGGCTGCTGACGCCTTCGCGAGCAGGCTCGCTCCCACAATGGAATGCAAGCCTGCTCGCGAAGAGGCCCTAAAGGCCGGCAGCTTAATCCCTGACGAAATCCGGTCAAGTGCTGAGGTAGCGCCCGATCAACGCAATCCCGCTCGCCAGCACCAGCCACGTCACCAACCGCACAAACGCCTCGCGCGACAACTTCATGGTCAAGCGCCGCCCGATCCACAGCCCCAGCGCCATGGCCGGCAACAAACACAAGGCCAGCATCAACAAGGGTAGCTCGGCATACACACCGGCGATAGCAAACAGGCTCAAACGCACCACCGTGCTGCAACTGATCAGCGCACTTTGCGTGGCCCGCGCGGCGTCTTTCGGCAGCCGACTATTCAAATAGATCGCATAGAGAAAGCCGCCACTGCCAAACAGCGCCCCGAACAACCCGCCCACCGCCCCCATCGGCAC
>NZ_WXVV01000041.1 GCF_013433315.1 Pseudomonas crudilactis
TGGCCAGACCACCGGCACCGCGACCACAACTGCACCTAACGACGCATTGACCGGCCACGCCCCGCTGACCAACTCGATCACCAACGTCACTGGCGGCAACTACGAAAATCTGGTCGCCGACAAAACCCCGGTCAGCACTACCGTCACCGACACCGTCGATACCACCAACCTGACGCTGTCCGCGACCGGCACCGTGGCCGAAGGTGGCCAGATCACCTACACCGCGACCCTGACCAACGCCGCTGGCTCGCCAGTCACCGTGACCCTCAGCAACGGTTCGGTGATCACCATCGACGCCGGCAAAACCACTGGCACCGTGACCGTTCCGGCTCCGGCCGATGACGTCTACAAAGACGCCGGCACCGTGCAGGCGACCATCACCGGCACCAGCGGCGGCAGCTTCGAAAATCTGGTGACCAGCAACACGCCAGCCGTGACCAACGTCACCGACACAGTCGATACCACCACGGTCAGCATCACTGGCAGCAGCTCGGTGACCGAAGGCCAGACCGCCAGCTACACGGTCAGCCTGAACCACCCGGCGCAAACCGAAGTGACCCTGAAAATCGTCTACAGCGGCACCGCCGCCGACGGTTCGGACTTCACCGGCGTGTACACCGTGAAGATCCCGGCAGGTGCGAGCAGCGCGCAGTTCAACGTCGCCACCCTCGATGACAAGATCACCGAAGGCACCGAGAACTTCGTGGTCAAGATCGATTCGGCCACCGGCGGCAACTTCGAGAACCTCGCGGTCAGCAGCACCAATGGCAGCGTCAGCACGTCGATCATCGACAACGACGCACCGCCGGTCATCGACCTGGATGCCAACAACTCCAGCGGCGCCACCGGTGCCGACTACAAGGTGACCTTCACCGAAAACACCCCGGGCGCTGGTGTGTCGATTGCCGACACCGATATCAGCATCACCGACCCGGACAGCACCATGCTCACCGGCGCCACTGTAGTCCTGACCAACCGTCAGGACGGCGATGCGCTGAACCTGGGCAACAGCGTCAACGGCATCACCATCAATGCCAACAGCACCAACGGCACCGTCACGCTGACGCTGTCCGGTAACGCGACGCTGGCCGACTACATGCAGGCCATCAAGAACGTCAGCTTCACCAACGGCAGTGAAAACCCGAGCACCGTGCCACGGATCATCACCGTGACCGTGACCGATGGCGGCAACTACTCCAACACCGCGACCACCACGGTCAACGTGGTAGCGGTCAACGACGCGCCGGTTGCTGCACCGAGCAATGTCACTGGCACCGAAGACACCCCGCTGATCCTTGGCTGGTCGACCTTCGGTGTGACCGACGTCGACAGCCCGGCCAGCAGCCTCGGGGTGAAAATCACCCAGCTGCCGGGCGAAGGCAAACTGCAGTACCTCGACGGTTCGACCTGGAAAGACGTCGCCAACAACCAGACCTTCAGCAAGGCTGACATCGACGCCGGCAAGCTGCGCTTCCTGCCGGATGCCAACGAGTCGGGCGTCAACGGTTACGGTGGCACAGGTCTGGGCAACAACCAGGCTGACTACGCGCAAATCAAGTTCCAGCCAACCGACGGCCAGTTGCTGGGCAATACCGGCACCGTGAAGATCGACATTACTCCGGTGGCGGATGCACCGACCGTGAGCGTCGCCGACAACAGCGTGAAGTCCACCGGACTGGTCAAGGAAGTCTGGACCGGCCTGTCGGGCCTGGGCACCAACGGCAACGGCGCAGATTCGACCACGTTGAAAAATGTGATCGACGGCGCTGGCACACCGAACACCAGCACGAACGTGAATAACGTGCAGTCCGACGGCAGTGTGACCGCCGGTACGGCGTCGAAGACCTCCGGCCTGATCTATCTGGAAGCCGGCAAGACCTACACCTTCAGCGGCATCGGCGATGACAGCCTGTTGGTCACCATTGGTGGCAAGAACGTGGCCTCGACCACGTGGGGCGTGGGCGGCAACCTCAACGGTTCGTTCACCCCGACCACCAGCGGTTACTACACCCTGGACATCTACCACCACAACCAGAGCGGCCCGGGCAGCTATGACGTCAACCTGTCGGTCAACGGCAGTACGCCGATCGACCTGAGCAGCGCCGGCGTACCGATCTACACCGGCGTGAAGGATCTGGTCAATTCGGGCGTGACCGTCTCCGATCTGCACGGCACTAACGGCGAAGGCTATTACGACGGCTACAAACTCAACACCGGCGCCGAAGGCACCACGGTGAAACTGTCGGCGATCACCACCGCCCTGACCGACACCGACGGCTCGGAAACCCTGAGCGTGAAGATCAGCGGTGCACCGGTCGGCTCGGTGCTCAGCGATGGCGCGGGTCATACCTTTACTGTTACCGCCAGCAGCGGCGACGCCAACGTCACAGGCTGGAACCTCGGCAGCCTGACCGTGACCCCGCCGCCGTACTACAACGGCCAGTTCAACCTGACCGTGACCTCGACCTCCACCGAGATGGTCGGCGGCTCGGCCAGCAGCACCGCGACCATTCCGGTCACTGTGGTGCCAGCGGTGTACAACGCCATCGTCGCGACTTCGGGCGATGACACCTTCAGCGGCACCGATGGCAACGACATCATGGTCGCCGACATCGGTGGTCTGACCGTGGTGCCGGGCACCAACTACAACATCGCGTTCATGGTCGACAGCTCTGGCAGCATGAGCGCGTCGTCGCTCAACGCCGCCAAAGACTCGCTGACTTCGGTGTTCAACAGCCTCAAGCAGAGCCTGGGCGGCAGCAATTCGGGCACGGTGAATATTTTCCTGGTGGACTTCGATACCCAGGTCAACAAGTCGGTGTCGGTGAACCTCAACGATCCGAACGCGCTGACGCAACTCAAAGCGGTACTGGACTCGATGGCCTCCGGCGGCGGCACCAACTACGAGGACGTGTTCAAGACCACGGCCAACTGGTTCCAGAGCGCTGACGCTGTGGCCAACACCGGGGCGAAGAACCTTACGTACTTCATCACCGACGGCCAGCCGACCTACTACCAGAGCGGCGAGCAGACCAACCCGACGCTGTACGGCAACGTGAAGCTCGACGATGTGGTGAAAACCAGCAACTACAAGACGGGCGACACCTTCAGCACCTACATCGACAATACCCACGCGTTGACGATCAACAGCGCCGGCACCGTAACCCTGCAAACCTACAATTCGTGGTGGGGCTGGAGCAGCACTAATCTGGGCACCATCCACGCGCAGGGCGACGGCACCTATGAGTTGTCGAGTCTGGCGGGTACCGGTAACAGCACCAACTCGGCAACGACCAGTAACTCGACCAGTGGTTTCGCCTTGCTCAGCGGTCTGTCGAACGTCGAGGCTATCGGCCTGAACAACGATGTCAGCCTCAACGATCTGAAACCTTACGATTCGGATAAAACGCCACAGACCAACATCGATCCGAAGGATCTGGCCAACTCCATCATCGGCCACACCGAAGCGACGATGCCGGGCAACGACACCGTCAGCGGTGGCGACGGCAACGACATCCTGTTCGGCGACCTGGTGAGCTTCAACGGCATTGCCGGTGAGGGTTATCAGGCGATGCAGGCGTTCGTTGCCAAGGAAACCGGGGTTGACGTCAGCAAAGTCACCACCAGCAACGTGCACCAGTACATCACCGAGCACTATCAGGCGTTCGATGTCTCCGGCGCGCATGACGGCAATGACACGCTATTGGGTGGCGCCGGCAATGACATCCTCTTCGGCTCCGGCGGCAACGACTTGCTCGACGGCGGCAAAGGCAATGACATCCTGCTCGGCGGCACCGGCAACGACACGCTGATCGGCGGTCAGGGCAACGACATCCTCATCGGTGGCTCGGGTGCCGATACCTTTGTCTGGAAGGCCGGCGACACCGGCAACGACGTGATCAAGGACTTCAAGGCCAGCGAAGGTGACCGCATCGATCTGCGTGATCTGTTGCAAGGCGAGACCGGCAGCACCATCGACAACTTCCTGAAGATCACCACGGTCGACGGCACGTCGTCGCTGCAAGTCAGCTCGGCGGGCAAGTTCAACTCGGGCGATGCTGCTGCGGCAACCCCGGATGTGACGATCAAACTGGAAGGCAACAACTGGTCGAGCGCCAACATTCATAACCTGATTGCCGGCAGCGACCCGACCATCAAGGTCGACCACAACAACAGCTGATACATGAACAAAAACGGCCGCCCCTCTGGGGCGGCCGTCACGTTTGCGCTTACCGCGACGGTGACGATTACGTCGCCGCACCGCATACTCGCGCGCAGTTGGCTATGCTGCTGACAGCATGACGCTGGTTCATTTCCGAGGGATGCTCAATGTTTTACGTGCAACGCGATGCGCAAGGTCTGTTGATTCGCGTGGAAGCCGCGGCCTACGCCGAGGCCACGGAAACCCTGCCGGCCGACAGCCATGAAATCCAGGCATGGTTCGCCAACGAAGTGGTGGAAACCAGCCTGAAACAGCTCAAGCAGAGCGACTTTGAAATGATTCGGGTCCTCGACGACCTGATTCAGGTGCTGACCCAAAAAGGCGTGATCCGCGTCACCGACCTGCCACCGGCGGCTCAGGCCAAACTGATGGACCGGACCCAGGCGCGTGAAGCGTTGGGCGGGTTGAGTCAGTTGATCGATGAGGATGAGGGCGGGTTGATCTGATCCGCCCAGAATCAAAAGCCTGCCCTCACCCCAGCCCTCTCCCTCCGGGAGAGGGGGCCGACCGAGCTGTCTGGCGTTATACATCGACCTGAGAAAACGAGTCGATTATGGATTCAGCGGAGCTCTTTCACTTAGGCGTATCTCCCCCGAGGGAGGGCGGCCGACCGAGGTGTGTGGCGCTATACATCGACCTGAGAGATCGGGTTGATTATGAATTCAGCTGAGTTCTTTCACGTCGGCGTATTACGTCAATATCCCACGGTCAGTCCCCTCTCCCTCTGGGAGAGGGCTAGGGTGAGGGTTGCTTTTGCGATGATTCACCGCCAAGGCTTCGGCTCACCCAACAACTGCCCCTGCACCCCATACAAGCCCATCTCGCGAATCACCGCCAACTCCCCTTCCGTCTCGACGCGCTCGGCAATCAGCGGCAGATCAATGCTGTGCGCCGCACGCTGGATCGCCTCGATGAACAGACGCTTGTCACTCTCCTGATCAATCGCACGAATGTAACTGCCATCGATCTTCAAGTACGCCAGCCCCAGCCGCGCCAGGTTGCCGATCATGCTGAAGCGCCCCCCAAACCGCTGCAGACTCAGAGAGAAACCGAGTTCGCGCAGGCGCCGGGTCAACTGCTCCAGCACCGCTTGCTCGGGCAATTGCTCCTCGCCGATTTCCAGGGTCAAGCGCGCACCGAGGTTGGAATGCGCACGCAGAATCTCGAAGACTTTGTTCAACGCCTGCGGATCCGCCAGGGTCGCCGAAGACAGGTTCAGCGCCAGCGAATCTTCATGTTCTTTCATCTGTTCCAGCACGCGCTCGAGCATCAGGCGATCCAGGCGTGCGGTCCAGCCAAAACGTTCCAGCCACGGCAGGAAACGTCCGGCTGGAATGGTCTGGCCCTGATCATCGAGCAAGCGCGACAGCACTTTGTAATGCAGCACCAGTTGCGTGTCGGCGGCCGCCACCACCGGTTGGAAATACAGCTCGAAACGCTGCTGACTCAAGGCCTGATCAAGCAAGCGATGCCAAGCGTGGTGATCGTCGCCGACATCCGCCGTCAGGCTCTGATCGATACAGGCCCAGTTCTGCTCACCCTGCCCTTCGGCTTGCGCCAGCGCCTGATCGCCGAGCGTCAGCACCTGTTGCGGCGAATCGCCGTGGGTGAATGGCGCCAGGCCGATCGACGCCACCGCAGCGACGTCGGTCGCGCCAGTGGCGTGCAGACTGCTCAAGGCACTGTCGAGGTTCTGCGCCAGTTGCAGCGCTTCCTCGCGGACCAGTCCCGGCGCCAGTACGGCGAATTCACCGCCACGAATACGGGTGACGAGGTTCTGCGTTTCCGGGTATTTGGCACACTCGCGGGACAACTGTTCGCCGACCGCTTTAAGCAATTCATCGGTGCGCTGACCGCCCAGACGCTGGTTGAGCCCGGCCAGATCCTTGACCCGCAACAGCAGCAGATAACCGGAGCTGGCCTGCTCCGGGTTGCTCACCCGGTTGTTCAACTGCATCTCGAAATAACGCCGGTTGGCCAGCCCAGTGAGGTTGTCCTGATAGGACTCGGCGCGCAGCTTTTCACTGCGCTCGGCCTGCTCCTGGAATAGCGCCTTGAGCTTTTCGACCATCTGGTTCATCGCCTGCACCACGCGACGCAACTCAGGCGTGCGCGGCAGATCCGGCAGGCTGAGGAATTCGCGACGGGCGATGGCGTGGGATTGCTTGACCATGTAATCCAGTGGCTTCAATTGCCGGCGCAGCAGCAGCGCGCCGAGCACCGCACTCACTGCGCCGCAGATCAGCAGCCAGCCAAGGCTGCCCAACGCGCTCTGCCACAGTTTGGCCACAGCGAACATCGGATGGCTGACCACCTCGACCCGCGCCGCCTGCTCCCAGCCACGGCTGACCAGCGCATCGCCACCGGCCGGCTCCAGACCAATCAGTTTGACGAACCAGTCCGGCACATTGCTGACGGCCGGAATGCCACTGCGCTCGACAATCGTCTGGTCAGTCTTCAGATCGACCACGCGGATGCTCGCGTAATAACCGCTGTCGAAAATCGAGCTGACCAGCAGCTCGACCATCGCCGGGTCGTCGATATTCGGCGTCAGCGACAAGGCCAGCGCCGTCGCGGCGTCCTGGGCATGCGAGCGCAACTGGTTGACGTACTGGGTGCGCGAGCTTTCCAGACTGACCATGAAGCTGCCGGTGAAGGCGACCACCAGGAACAGACAGATAGCGATCAACAGCTGTTTGAACAAAGACATCTGAGCGCGTGCTCCTAGTTAGTCGTCTCGACCGGGAAACCTTCGGCCTGCATTTTCTTCAACACATCCTGCCAGCGTGACAGGCGTTTGGTATCACCGACCTTCTTGTTGCCCTTGGCCCCCGGCAGGTACAACCCTTCAGCATTGAAAGAGTAGACCGGCAGCAAATCGGTTCGCTGCGACGCCGGCTGGATCGGGTCGATCAGGCTGTCGAGCACCAGCGGCATGGCATCGGGGGTGGCATAGTAAGTCAGGACCATGTGCGCGCGGTTCTGACGCAACGCCTTGACGTAGGTGATGCGCAGTTTGTCACTGGAAACCCCGAGGTGGCGCAGGCTGAAATACTTGGCGATCGCGTAGTCTTCGCAGTCGCCGGCGCCCTTCCACAGCGCTTCGATGGGGGTTTCCCAATAATCGACCTCGTGCCACAGGTCGATGTCTTCGACGTAGCGCACCTGTTTGTTAAAGAACAGGTTCACCACTTTGAGTTTTTCCATTTCGCTGACCTGTTTCTGCGTGGCCAAGAGATTCTGCCAGGCATCGATACGCTGTTGGCCGGCACCCAGCGGCCCGTAGAGTGCCGTGGCTTTGCGGCTGATCGTGGAAAAATCCCAATCGGCATGCAGACCGCCCAGCATCATGCCGGCCAGCAACAATGCGCAGCCTAGCCAGCGCAGCGTCCGGGGGATCGCGAAACGTACCGCCACAGCAGGTTTCCAGAGGGCAGGAAGGAAAGCGTTTGATGGTGAAGCTTAGCCCGGCAAAAAACAATGGCACCATGAGATCATCCTCGGCGCGCTAAACTTCACTGGGCACCACGATGTTCTACAAGGTTTGACAACCTGTAGAGCAATCACTAGTGTCATTTGGATCCAAATCAGGCCGACATACAGGGTGCGTAGTCGTGACACAGAAGCCCAAACCGCTGCACAGCATTAAAGTCGACGGACCGATTCCTGCGCATCTGGCCCGTTCAGTGATAGAAGAAACCCTGCGCTCGGCGATCCTCGATGGGCGTCTGCCCTGCGGCACGGCGCTGCGTCAGCAGGATCTGGCCGACCTGTTCGGCGTCAGTCGCATGCCAGTGCGCGAAGCTTTGCGCCAGCTCGAGGCCCAGGAACTGCTCAGCGTTACCGCGCATAAAGGTGCGGTGGTTGCACCGTTGATTCAGGGCGATGCCACTGAAACCTACGAATTGCGCATCCTGCTCGAATCCGAAGCCATGCGGCAGTCGATTCCGCTGTTGACGGCAGCGGATCACGCACGCGCGTCCGCTTACATCGAAGAGCTGGAAGCGCAACACGACTACACGGAAATCGGCCGGCTCAACCGTTTGTTCCACATGGCCCTGTACAGCAAGGCGCCCAACCAACGCTTGCTACGCCTGGTCGAAGACGGACTCAACGAAGAGGAACGCTTCCTGCGTTTCAATCTTGAGGCCATGGGCCTGGGCAAATTGTCCCAGGACGATCACCGGGCGATGCTGCAAGCGGTGCAGGATCGCGACACTGACCGGTCGATCAAACTCCTTGAGCAACACCTCAATCGGGGCGTCGAGGTTATTACCCGCTATCTCGCCACCCCCGCCGCACAAAGCCGCCAAGCCGCGCGCTGAACGCGTACCTGCCCGCGAATCACCCGCTTACAAATCCCCAAGCGATCTGCCAGCCCTCGGGTGGGCGGATCCGCGTGCCCGCTCTAACCTCCCCGCGCCGCTGAGTCCGAAATTTGCACCTTGCCGGTGACGAATCGGTAATAGCCGTGGCGCTCATTTACCCGCACTCTTGGACGGCCAACCCCATAAAGAACGGGCGACGCGCCGCCCTGACGGCGCAGTCCCCGCACCAGGAACCTACGGAAGGAGCCTTGCCACGGGAAAAAGGAAGTCATGGCGCGGGGTCACGGCCAACTTCCGCCCTTTTAAATCATTCAACTCTTATTACTGAAAAGTTGCTTCGAGTGAGGCATTCACTCTTGTCGATCAATTTTGGCCGTTATTCGCCGAAAGGAGCTTCTACGCCTAAATAAAACTTCCGCCAGAAGTTTTATCGGTATTACTCAACTTCAAAAAACAGCCAACTTAAAATAATTAAAAATGTACTTGTTAAACACTTTGCCGGTGTATTAGTTTTTCTTCGCCAAGTGTGAACTTCACCGTTCGCTTCGGCAGCGGCCCAATGCCTGCGGCACAGCAGCAGCGCATTAGGGGCTGGCATGTCAGCGCTATATCAGCTCCGTACTTACCTTGCAGAAAGAAGGTTGTCGTTCGCCGAAAGAAAACAAGCAAGTCGTCGTTTCATTGTTTGCGCAGTTGCCAGAACAGTTCCATTCAACATCAACGATAAAGGACATCATGATGCCCAATAAGAACCAACTCGCCCTGAAGAAAGCCGAACTTAGCATTCACCCGATCTTTTCCGAGATCACATCGTTATCGGTGTTGCAACGTTTCATGGAAACCCACGTATTTGCCGTATGGGATTTCATGTCGCTGACCAAACGCCTGCAGCAGGAGCTGACCTGCACGCGGTTGCCGTGGTTACCGCCGCGCGATCCTCACGCCGCCCGGTTGATCAACGAGATCGTTCTCGGCGAGGAGTCGGATGATCGCCTGACGGAAGGTCATTACAGCCATTTCGAGTTGTACCTGGATGCCATGCGCGAAATCGGCGCGAATACCACCGCCGTGGAGCGCTTTGTCGCGCTGCAACAGGAAGGTGTGAGCTATGACGTCGCGCTGCAAAGCGTCGAAGTTGATCCGGCCGCCGCGCAGTTTGTCCGCGACACCTTGCGTACCGCCCTGCATGCACCGGGACACAGTGTGGCGGCGGCGTTTCTGCATGGTCGCGAGAGCGTGATCCCGAGCATGTTCCAGCGCATTCTTGACGATTGGGGCATCGGAATCGAGCAAGCGCCGACCTTCCGCTATTACCTGGAGCGCCACATCGAAGTCGACTCCGAAGATCACGGCCCGGCGGCGGAGCACCTTCTCGCGCGCCTGGTCGACGGCGATCCGCAGCGCCAGGCCGAAGTCTACGCCAGCGCCATTGCCGCGGTGGAAAGCCGAATCGCCTTGTGGGACGGCCTGCGCCTGAGCATGCGCGAACCGTTGGCGGAGGTGACCCAATGAACGCCGCCGACTATCAATCGTTTGCCGATGCCTGGGAAAACCGCGCGACCATCCGCACCCGCCCGCGGCGCGTGCTCGAAGACGACGAGCGGCTGATCTACCCGCTCAGTCGTCAGCCGCTGGTGCTCAGCGAAACCTTTCTGCGCGAGTGTCCGCAGCAGCGCGATTTCGCCTTGGTGCAGACGTTGTACAAATTCATCAACGATGTGGTGATTTTCGAAACCGAGATCGTCGATAAAACCGCGCGCAGCATCGCCAAGAATCGCTTCGCCGTGGCCTTCCCGTTTGCCTGTCGTTACGACGCGATGACCGTGGTGGTCGACGAGGATTATCACGCGCTGGTGGCGATGGATTTCATGCAGCAAACGGTGGCGATGACCGGTATCGAACCGATTCAGTTGCCCGATGAAATCGAGCTGAGCCGGGCGATTCCCGCCGCTGTTGCGCTGGCACCCGAGCACCTGCGTAGCGCGGTGGAACTGGTTTGCGTGGCCATCGCCGAAAACACCGTGACCGGTGATGTCGCCGCGTTCGCTCGCGACGACACGGTCAAGCCGTCGATCAAAGGCCTGATGGCCGATCACCTGCTCGATGAAGGTCGTCATTCGAGCTTCTGGGCGCGGATGGTGCGCATCTATTGGCACACCGCCAGCGCGGCGGATCGCGAAACCATCGCGCAAATCCTGCCGGTGTTCATCGGCCATTACCTGACCAACGACATCCAGAAAGCCTTCGACCTGCGCTTGATCGATGCGCTGCCGGTCAGCGAGGCCACGCGCCGTTCGCTCCGGGATGAAATGGCCGGGCTCGCGTTCCCGATCAATCGCCACCATCCGCTGGTGGGCAACATCGTCAAGTTCTTCCACAACAGTTCGCTGCTCGACACGCCCTGCGTGCAGCACGCCCTGCATGACTACCTGGTTTGACAAGGAGGCCGACATGAAACGTCTCGACATTTTACTGATTGGCGCCAGCCAGGCCATGACCGACCTGGCGCTGGAGCTTGAACAACACGGCCACACATTGCAGCGCAGCGGCGTCGCGGCAGCGACGGTGGACTTGATCATCGATGATGGCTTCATCGGTGCTGGTGACTTCTGCGCGATCCCGCACCTGCATCTGCGTTTGGGTATCAATGCGCACAGCAAAGCCGGTTTACCTTCACTCGATCTGCTGTGCTTCCTCGGCTCTTCACTGATCAGCCGCGTGCCGATTGCCGATGAGCCGTCCGGCAATGGTCAGTCACTGCGCCAGCGAGCACTGACGCAGGTGGTCGACGAAGTGACGTTGCTGGTCAGCCGCTTCTCTCGTGATGCTGACTATTTTCAGCAGGCCGCGTCGGTGCCGGCGGCGGATTTCGAGCGGATGGAAGACCTGCTGTTCCTCGACAGCCTGGCGTACATCCATCGCCTCAACGACACGGCGAATCCGACGCTGCTGGAACAGGCGCAGATCCCGGCAATCGAACGCCTGCAACAGAGCCTGATCCATCACGCCGAACGACCTGCACTGCACCTCGCCGAACAGTCGATCAGCTATCGGCAATTGCACGCCCACAGTCGCGCGATCCAGCAGCGCTTGCAGCCTTTGCTCGAGCAACATCCGCAACCGTGGGTGGTGGGCATCTGCCTGCCGAAAAGCCCGGCGCTGTTCGCCTCGATTCTGGCGGTCCTCGGCAGCGGCGCGGTGTACTTGCCGCTGGAGCCGAGTCATCCGTTGCAGCGCCAGCAGTACATTCTGCAAAACTCGGGCGCGTTGTTGTTGCTGCATGATGGCGAGCATCCGCTTGGCGAAACCATGGCGGGGCTGGATGTCACCCGCATCGAGAGCTCAGAGGCCGATCTCAGCCAGCCGTTGATGCGCAGCCGCCCAGACCTTGATGCCCCGTGCATGGCGCTCTATACCTCGGGCACCACCGGGCATCCGAAGGGCGTATTGCTAAGCCAGACCAACCTCGCGCACTTCACCGCGTGGTACGCCGATTACGTGCAGTTGCAGGCCGAAAGTCGGGTCTTGCAGTTCTCTTCGCTGAGCTTCGATTCGTCACTGATCGACATCTTCCCGACCCTGCTCGAAGGTGCCGAACTGGTGGTGCCCGACGACATGCAACGGCGCGATCCGCTGCAACTGGTCGCGCTGATCCGCCGCCGACAATTGACCCACGCCTTCCTGCCGCCGGCGCTGTTGAGCATCCTGCCGCTGGAGCAACTGGAAGGCGTGCAAGTGATGACCGGCGGCGATGTCTGCGAGCCGTTCGTCATCGAGCAACTGACCCGTCAGGGCACGCTGCACAACCTTTACGGACCGACCGAAGCCACGGTGCTGATCACTGCGCGTCAGCTGATACCCGGTGACAGCAATCGCAGCCTCGGCGCGCCGATCGCCAACAGCCAGGTGCTGATTCTCGATGACGATTTGCAACCGCTGCCGCAGAACACCGTCGGCGAATTGTTCATCGTCGGCCCCGGCGTCTGCCTCGGTTATCTGAACAATCCACAGCAGACCGCCGAGCGTTATCTGATCTTGAATCTGCCGGACGGGCAGACGTTGCGCGCCTACCGCAGCGGCGACATGGCCAGGTGGGGCGAGCACGGTATCGAGCTGTGTGGACGGCGCGACAATCAGGTGAAGATTCGCGGCTTCCGGGTCGAGCCGGAAGAGATCGAACGCTGCCTGCGCGAGAGCCAGTTGTACCGGCAAGTGGCGGTGGTGATCGACAGTCAGCGGCGCATTCTGGCTTTCCTCGCCCAGCCACAATCAGACACCGCGCGCGAAGCATTGAAGGCCCACGCCCGGCAGTTTTTGCCCGACTACATGCAACCCGTGGCGTGGACTGAGCTGCCGAGCATGCCGTTCGCCAGCAACGGCAAGGTCGACCGTAAAGCACTGCTGCAACTGCCGGTGAATGTGCAGGACAGCGGGCCGAAATGCCTGCCGGCGAATGCTGATGAAGCACTGCTGCTGGAGGTCTGGGCGGAATTGCTGGAGTTACCGACCAACGACATTTCCACCGACGAAAGCTTCTTCAATCTCGGTGGCCACTCGATTCTGCTGTCGCGGATGTTGCTGCGTTTGCGTGAGGAATTCGGTCGCAGCATTTCGATCAATCGCTTCATCGAACTGCCGACCATCATCAAACTCGCAACGCTGGTGCGCGGCACCGATGACAACGCGGTGCTCAGCGCTCAAGCCATGGCCGACGCCGAACGTGCGCTGGACATCGAACCCCTGCCGATCAGCCGCATGGGCGATGTGCACAAGGTCATCGTCACCGGCGCCAACAGCTTTGTTGGCGTGCACATCGTCGAAGCGCTGCTCGGTTGGGGTGCCAGCGAAGTGGCGTGTCTGGTGCGCGACGGCGGCGGGAAAACAGCAGCGCAACGCTTTGCCGAGTCACTGCGGGAAAACCGTCTGGAGCATCTGGATCTGAGCCGGGTGCGGGTTTACGCGGCGGATATTACGCGTCCGCAGTTGGGCCTGAATGATGAAGACTATCAGCGCCTCGATTGCGAGTTCGGCGCACTGGTGCACAACGCCGCCAACGTCAATCACGTCCTCGATTACGAGTCGCTGGCGGCGGACAACGTCGAACCAATTTTCGCCCTGCTGCGCTTGTGCGAAGGGCGGAGCAAAAAGGTCTTCAACTTCGTCTCGACGCTGTCGGCTTCAAGCACGGTCGATGATGCGGGGCGAGTGCTGGAATTGCCTGCCGCGCTGACGCCACCGATCTACATCCGCAACGGCTACAACCTGTCGAAATGGGTCGCTGAACGCATCCTTGAACGGGCGCGCGAACGCGGCGTTCGGGTCAATCTTTATCGCCCCGGCAACATCAGCTTCAACAGCTTGAGCGGCGTATGCCAACCGCACAAAAACCGTTTGATGTTGATGCTCAAGGGCTCGATCCAGCTCGGTCAGGTGCCAGCCTTCGCGCTGAATTTCGACCTGATGCCGGTGGACTTTCTCGCCCGTTTCATCGCCTTCCACGCCAGCCGTTATTCACCCGAGCGGGCGGTGTTCAACCTGCACAACCCCGAGCCGCTGAGCTGGGACGCCTACGTCGCTTCGTTCCGCGAAACCGGCAGCGAGTTCGCGCTGGTCAGCGTTGCCGACTGGCAGCAGCAACTGAACCGGGTCGACGCCGATAACGCGCTGTTCGGCGTACTCGGTTTCTACCTCAACGGCTTTGAAGAAGACATCGGCGACATCTCTCTGATCGGCCACGCCAACGCTGAAGCCGGCGTGCAGCAAATGGGCGCGCACTACCCGCAGAAATCCCCGGCGCTGCTGCGTCGCGGCTGCGACTACCTGAAGCAAATCAACTTCATCTGAAGCCATAAGAAAGGAGCAACACCATGAGCAATCTGCAACCCGACACCCTGATCAAAAACCCGCACGGCTGCCACGTTGTATCGTCGGTGGAAGTGCCCGCAGACGCGACGCAGGTCTGGGCGGTGGTCGGCGACTTCGGCGGTTTCGACCGTTTCATTCCGGCGCTGTCGCACATCGAAATGACCGGTGAGGGCGTGTCCTCACTGCGCAAGAAGTTCTTCAAGGATGGCAACGTGGTGGTCGAGCAACTCAACTCCCGCGATGAGCAGGCGCGGAGCATGACCTGGACGACGATTTACAACACCCTGGGCGTGGCGAATCTGTGGGCGGCGATGAATGTGGAAGCGCTGGGCGCAGGCAAGTCCCGGGCGACGTGGACGATCATTGCCGAGCCGGCCTCGGGCGGCGAAGAGGCGCTGCCGGGGTTCAAGGAGTTTGTGCAGGGGTTTGCGGATGATGCGATGGGGAATGTGCTGAAGCTGTTTGTTTAAAGCTTGAGTTCGGCGGTGAGTTGTAGACCGCTATCGCGAGCAGGCTCACTCCTACAGTTGATCGGGTTCCTTCAGATGGAACCCGGTTTAATTTGTAGGAGTGAGCCTGCTCGCGATGAACGATAACGCGGTCTGACTTGAGGTCAGATCTTGAAGCTGTCGACCAATTGCTTCAGGCGGTTGGCCTGCTGCGACAACGCATCACAATCCTTCAATGTTTCATTGAGGTTGGCCACGCTCTGCTGGTTCAGCAGGTTGATCTGGTTAACGTCGACGTTGAGGGTTTCCACCACGGCGGTCTGCTCTTCAGTGGCCGCTGCCACCGACTGGTTCATACCGTCGATTTCACCGATGCGCTGGGTCACGCTGACCAGACGCAAACCGGCCTGGTTGGCCACTTCAACGCTCTGCTCGCTGGACGCCTGACTGGCATTCATCGTGGTCACCGCTTCACGCGAACCGACCTGCAGCGAAGTGATCATCTTGTGGATCTCCTCCGCCGACTCCTGGGTGCGATGGGCAAGGTTACGCACCTCGTCCGCCACCACGGCAAAACCACGTCCGGCTTCACCGGCACGCGCCGCTTCAATCGCGGCGTTGAGCGCCAACAGGTTGGTCTGTTGCGAAATGCCTTTGATCACATCAAGGATATGGCCGATGTTGTCGGTGCTGGCGTTCAGGGTTTCGATCTGCGTGCACGACAGGCTGATCTTCTGCGACAGCTCAGTCATCGCTTGAATCGTCTGCTCGACCACCTGACGACCGTCATCGGCCTGCTCGCTGGCGCCGCTGGCATGCTGCGAAGCATCGGCGGCGTTACGGGCGATTTCCTGTGTGGCGGCACCCAGTTCGTTGATCGCCGCAGCGACGCTGTTGGTGCGCGCGCTTTGCTCATCGGAACCGATTATCGAGGCGTTGGACGACGCCATCACCCGTTGCGAAAGGTCATGCACATGACGGGTCGCCGAGGACACCTCGGAAATCGACGCGTGAATCCGTTCAACGAACTGGTTGAACGCGCTGCCCAATTCACCGAACTCGTCTTTGCTTTCTACTACCAGACGGCGAGTCAGGTCGCCTTCACCCTGAGCAATGTCCTGCATCGCGCGGCCCATGGTGGTCAGCGGACGCATCAGGACGTTGATCAACAGGCTCAGCAGCAGCGCAATCGCTGCCACCGCGACAAACATCGCGATCAGTGCCGATGTGCGGAATTGGCTGAGTGCGGCGTAGGCTTTATCGCGATCAATCGACAGACCGATGTACCACTGCGCATTCGGCAGGTCGCTGACCGGGGTGAACGACAGAATGCGTTCCTGGCCATTGAGCACGACGTTCTGGTTGCCCTTCTCGATGCGCACGCTGGTGTTCGGGTAGATGTCTTTCAGGTTTTTCATGACCTGATCTTTGTCTGGGCTGACGATCACCTGACCGTCGGCGCTGACCAGGAACGCATGGCCGAGGCCACCGAAGTCCACCGAGTTGATGATCTTCACCAGGGTTTCCAGGCTCAGGTCACCACCGACCACACCGAGCAGCTCGCCGTTCTTTTTCACCGGCATGGCGATGGTCACCACCAGCCCGCCAACGGCAGCCATGTACGGCGGCGTCAGCATGGTTTTGTCAGCCACCACGGCTTGCTTGTACCAAGGGCGCTGACGCGGGTCATAGCCGTCCGGCATCTTCGCGTCTGGGCGCTGGGTGAACACACCGTTGGCCTGACCGACATAGGTGAACTGGAAGTTCGAAGTGAACGCTGGTTGATCGACCAGACCCGGGAAGTCCGCGTCCTTACCCTGATGGGCAACGTTCTGCGCGAGGTTTTCCAGCACCAGAATCCGCCCGCTCATCCAGTTCTGCACGCTGCTGGCGGTCAGATCACCGGCCTGCTGTACGGAAGACTGAAGGTTCTGGCGAATGGTGTTTCGCTGCAGATAGTCGTTGTAGAGGGTGAACAGCGCGAACGCCAGGACCACGACGCCCGAGGCGGCCAACAGGATTTTATGGCTGAACTTGAGATTCATTTCATGGGACTTCTTATGACAAAAGTGGGGATGCGTTCCGGATGCAACATCCATGTACAGCGCAGGCAGCGTTCTTCTGGCCGCTCTACTTTGGTGCACGCATGTCTCACCAGTCTGTCGGCACGTGTCGGAGAAATCTTAGGGCTGTGCGGGAAATGGATGGCATTTCTGGCGAATTCCCGCCGAACGGCGTACTAGAGCGGCTGGTAACCGGTTTTTTATGAGCGTTGTATCAGTGGCAGTTGCAAATTCTGCAACCCTTGATGACAATGCGAGTAATTATCATTTGTGACGTTCGCGTTCATGTCCTCACCTGAGTTTGCAGTACAGGCGCTTTACAGTAGTCATCACGGCTGGCTCAACGCTTGGCTGCGCGCGCGGCTGGGCAACGCGGCAGATGCGGCAGATCTGGCCCAGGATACTTTCGTACGCCTGTTGCAACGCACCGAACGCCTCGAACTCAAAGCACCTCGCGCCTTTCTGCGCACGATTGCGCGTGGGCTGGTGATCGATCATTGGCGTCGCGAGGAAATCGAACGCGCCTATCTGGAAACCATTGCGCATCTACCCGAAGCCGAAACGCCAAGCGCCGAAGCCCGCGCACTGGTGATCGAGTTACTGGAGAGCATCGCGCGGATGCTTGAAGGACTAAAGCCGAAAGTGCGTCAGGCCTTTCTGCTGGCGCAGTGCGAAGGGTTGACCCACAAGCAGATCTCCGAGCAGATGGGACTGTCGTTGCGTTCGGTGGAACGTTATGTCGCCGATACGCTGTATCACTGTTATGTGCTGCGGTACGAAAGCTGATGCCTGTGGAAAGCGCCGCACTCGGTCGCCGTGCCGAGCCTCAGCAACAAGTGGTCAAACAAGCCATTCATTGGCTGCTGCGCCTGCGCAATAATCATGGCAATTCGCGGTTGAACCGCCAGTGCGAACAGTGGCGCGCCGAACACCATGAACATGAATTGGCCTGGCAGCGGGTGCAGTCGCTGCAAGCCGAACTGAACAACAACCTGCGCGCGGTGCCCGGCGCGCATGTGGCATTCAATACACTGGAAAACAGTGCCCAGGGTCTGGGCCGGCGACAGGCGTTGAAGCTATTGTCCGGCGTATTGCTGATGGGCTCCGCCGCCTGGCTGGCCAAGGACACTGCCGTGTGGCAGCAATGGAGTGCCGATTACGCTACGGCAACTGGCGAGCGGCGCGGCTTCCAGTTGCCGGATGGCACGCGGATCGAGTTGAACACTGCCAGCGCGGTGGATCTGGATTACACGGCGCAACAGCGCCTGATCAAACTGACTCGCGGGGAAATCATTGTCACGTGTGGTGGCTCCGACGAGGGCGCGCCGACTGATCGGCCGCTGCGTGTACAAAACCGTCACGGCACTTATGAGCCCGTCCACGCCCGATTCATCCTGCGCCAGGACAATGATTGCACGCGGCTCAGCGTCACCCATGGCCAGGTGGCCATCCACTCCGGCGGCACTTCGGTAGACGCACTCGCCGGGCAGAGTTATCTGATCGACCACCACCAGGTACGCCCGGCCCCGACGCTGGATATGGACGCTGGCGCGTGGGTCGATGGCTTGATCGTCACGCGCAACATGCGTTTGGGTGACTTTCTCGCCGAAGTCGCGCGTTATCGTCAGGGCTTTCTGAACTGTGCTTCGCAAGTGGCGGAACTGCGCCTGTCCGGCGTATTCCGTCTGGAAGACACCGACAAACTGCTGGCGATTCTGCCGCAGACGTTGCCGGTGCAATTGCGCTATCGCACGCGTTGGTGGGTGACCCTGGAACGCGCGGTTTAAAATTTTTTGGCGGGTTTTTGCAGCCAGTCCGGCTTAGTCAGTAAGCACTTCAACTCAAGCGTTTGCGACTTCCTACGGAAACCTACAATGACTGTCCGCGCCACCTGTAAGAACTCTCCGAATTTCACTGCCGAATCGGTACTGTTGCGCCACGCCATCAGGGCTGCGCTGTTTTCGACGGCACTGGGCGTTGGTGTGATGCCTTCCTTGAGCATGGCGGCAAATCCCGCAGCCAGTGCAGTCAGCCACCGCTACAGCGTTGCTGCTGGCCCTCTCGGTGACGCACTGAATCAATTTGCCCGTCAGGCTGGCATCACGTTGTCGATGACGCCGCAGCAAACTCAGGGACTGCAATCGCCGGGTGTACAGGGTGAGTACTCGACCGATCAGGCGCTGAGCCATTTGCTCGGCGGTTCGGGTCTGGACGCGGTCAGTCAGGATGGCAGCAGCTATATCCTGCGTCCGCTCGCCGAATCCGCCGCGCTGGCCTTGCCGACGATGGACATCAAAGGCTTTGCCCTCGGCAACGCATTGGGCAGCACGGATGGTTACAACGCCACTCACAGCCAGATCGCCACCAAGACCAGTACCGCGTTGCTGGAAACTTCGCAAAGCGTGTCGGTGGTCACTCGCGAGCAAATGGACGATCAGGGTTCGCAGACTGTCTCGCAAGCGATGCGCTACTCCCCAGGCGTGCTGACCAATCCGTACGGCGCAACGCATCGCTATGACTACGTGGCAATGCGCGGCTTCAACGACGGCTCGGTGGACAACATCTACCTCGACGGCCTCAAGTCGATGGGCGACAGCGGCACTTACAGCACCATGCAGGTCGATCCGTATTTCCTTGAGCGCGTGGATATTCTCAAGGGGCCGTCATCGGTGCTGTACGGCCGCAGTTCGCCGGGCGGTCTGGTGGCACTGACCAGCAAGAAACCGTTGTACGAGGCTTACCATCAAGTGCAAGCCACGGTCGGCACGCAGGGTCAGCGCGGGGTCGGTTTTGACTTCAGCGGCCCGGTCGATGACGACAAGCGTATTGCCTATCGTCTGACCGGCTTAACGGATCAGTCCGACACACAGTTCGACCACAACAAGGAAAAGCGCTTCGCCCTCGCACCGACCCTCAGCATTGATTTCAGTGAAGACACTTCGCTGACCTTGCAGGCTTATCTGCAACATGATCCGGACGGTGGCTACCACGGCGGCGTACCGGCCGACGGCACAATTCATCAGCGCAATGGCAACCGCATCTCGCCACACTTTTTCGAAGGTGAGCCAGGCATCGATGGTTATTCGCGTGATCAGCAATCATTCGGTTATCAATTTGAACATCGCTTCAACGACGTCTTCACCGCGCGACAGAACTTTCGTTATCTCGATTCCAAAGTGAACATGGATCAGGTCTACGCGTATGGCTGGACCTCGCCAACCAGCAACGAGCTGAACCGCTACTACACCGGCGGTGATGAGCGCCTGCATGCGTTTATCGTCGATAACATGCTTCAGGCTGAATTTTTCACCGGTGCGACCAAACACACTGTGCTGATGGGTGCCGACTACCAGCGGCGCAAAACCGTGGTTGACTGGACCAGCGGCGGTCTTGCACCAATCAATGCGTTCAACCCGGTGTACGGCAACTCGGCAATCGATATGTACGGCAAGACCAGCTACCTGCGCCGTCTGGAGCAGACCGGGGTTTACCTGCAAGACCTGATCGAGATGGACAAGTGGCGTTTCTCGCTGGGCCTGCGTCAAGACTGGGTCGAGACTTCGGACGAAAATCGTATCGCTGAAGCAGGGCGCCCGCTTGGCACAGAGATCAATGATCGCCGCACCAAACTCACCGGCCGTGCTGGCGCGTTGTACTTGTTCGATAACGGTTTGGCGCCGTACATCAGCTACTCCGAATCGTTTAACCCGAACTCCTATGCCGACAGCGCCGGTAATCCTTTGGCACCTACCGACGGTACGCAGTGGGAAGTCGGTTTGAAGTATCAGCCGCCGGGCACTGACAACTTGTTTACTGCGTCGCTGTTCCGCATCGATCAGGAAAATCTGGCGACCAAACTGCCGCAGGAAAACTTTTATCGCGCAGTAGGCGCTGTCCGCTCTCAAGGTCTGGAGCTGGAAGCTCACATGCAACTGACCGACAACGTCAAAGTCCTCGGCAGCTATACCTTCACCGATATCGAATACTCCAAGTCGATGGTCAGCACGTTGAGCACGCCGACCGATGTGATCGAGAACAAAGGCAACTCGCCGACGCAGGCGCCGCGTCATATGGCGTCATTGTGGGCTGACTACAAATTCGACAGCGCCGCGCTCGATGGCCTGCGCCTGGGTGGCGGTGTGCGATATGTCGGTTACAGCTGGGCTGATGCGGAAAACACCCTGAAGGTGCCTTCCTACACGCTATTTGATGCCTCGATTGGCTATGACTTGGGCAAGGTCGGCTTGAAGGGCGTCGATGTGCGTCTGAACGCGAACAATCTGACCAATGAGTCCTATGTCGCCTCCTGCGCCAGTCTGAACTTCTGCTACATGGGCGAAGAGCGCAACGTCGCGGCGACGGTCAGCTACCAGTTCTAAGCCTTTGTCCTGTGCATAAAAAAGCCAGCCCCTGATGTTCCAGGAGCTGGCTTTGTCGTTTCTATGGGGAAATTCTCATGCGTGCGTTTCTGGTGTTGTTGCACCGTTATATCGGCTTGGCCACCGCAGTGTTTTTGCTACTCGCCGGCGTTACCGGGAGCATTCTCGCGTTCAATCATGAGTTGGATGAATGGTTGAATCCGCAGTTTTATGCAGCGTCTGCACAGGGTTCTCGCCTGCCACCGGGCGAGTTGGTTGATGCAGTGCAATCTGCGCATCCAAAGCTGCAGGTCTGGTACATGGAGTATCCGCATGAGGCGGGGCATACCGCTCTACTGGCGGCTGTTCCACGTAATGATCCAGCGACCGGCAAACCATTTACCGAGCGTAGTCAGGTGTTCTATCTGGATCCGGTGAGCGCTGAGCAGATGGGTCAGCGCTATTGGGGAGAATGTTGTTTTGAACGGAAGAACTTTGTCCCGTTTATTCTGGAGTTTCACTACAACCTGACATTGCCGGGGAACTGGGGATTGTGGCTGATGGGGTTGGTGGCCGTTGCCTGGGTGATCGATTGCTTCGTTGCGCTGTGGCTGACATTGCCGCGAGGAAAACCATTCTGGAAGAAGTGGTCGACGGCTTGGAAGGTCAAGGGTGGGCATGCCTACCGGCTGAACTTCGATCTGCATCGTGCGGGGGGATTGTGGTTGTGGCTGTTGTTGCTGCCGATCGCCATCAGCAGCGTAGCGATGAACTTACCGAGTCAGCTGTTCAAGCCTGCGGTGTCGCTGTTTTCGCCGATTGAGCCGAGCGTCTATGAGGCTCGAGGGCGAATGCCTGTTGGTGATCTTGGGGTGACGCAGTTGAGTTACCAGCAAGCGTACGAAAGGGCACTACAGGAGGGAAAAAGGTTAGGACTGACTGCAGCGATCGGGGAGCTGTATTACAGCTTTGAGTACAACTTCTACGGCGCAGGATTCGGGCAGCACGACACTGAAGCACATGGCAAATCCTGGTTGTTCGTTCATGGTACGGATGGGCGCTTGTTAGGGCAGGAGATCGCAGGACAGGGGACGTTAGGGGAACAGTTTTACCGGTTGCAGTTACCGATACACGGAGGACGGATCATTGGGGTTACAGGGCAAGTAATGATCGCGGTGTTAGGTGTTTTGATTGCGGGGTTGTCAGGTACTGGCGTCTATATCTGGTGGCGCAAATGGCAGGCTCGACGTATCAGCAAGGCACGCAAAGCAGTTTGATGATTGGTTTTACATGCCCTGAAATAACAAAACCCCTGTCTGCGTTAGCAGACAGGGGTTTCGGAATTCAATCTTGACGATGACCTACTCTCACATGGGGAAACCCCACACTACCATCGGCGATGCATCGTTTCACTGCTGAGTTCGGGATGGGATCAGGTGGTTCCAACGCTCTATGGT
>NZ_WXVV01000042.1 GCF_013433315.1 Pseudomonas crudilactis
GGGTGGGGAGCCGGGGCAGAGGAATAAAACGCACTATAAGCCTAGGCCGAAGGATCGGTGGAGTTTGGGGTATCACTTGAGCAAAGTGTTTAAGAGAAAGAGATAAAGGGGGGGCAGTGATACGGATGTTTTCGGCCCTATCATTCACTCGCGCCTAAGAAATTGAGGTGATAACGCTCTTGCGGACTAAAATTGGTCGAGCACCGATCTAAAATACCTCAGAACAAATGCCAGGCCCATTTTAAAGTTGAATCTAGAGGGCTTTTATAGTTGAGTTAGCTTTTTCCGAATAAGGCCGGCTGGAAAAAGTTAATCAAATAGAAAAAATATGCGGGTGCTGTAACGTCCACCCAACTCGCGCGATTACGAGGTATAGCTCGTGCTCTGAAAAATTCTTTTTAGTGAGCGGTTGACATATAAGCTAAGGCTGTTCCGCAAACTTAAGCGCCCCAAGCTTTTCATTTTCGGTTTTTTAAGAAATATGAGAGATATCCTTTTCTAGGTCTTTCACAGCCCTGGATATTTTATATTTGAATTTTCTCTCAACATCTGCGTCGCTCATTTTTTTGACTAAGGCGGTACCTAGTGATATTGCTAAAATTTGGCGTTGTTGTATTACAGTGAGTTCATCAAAATTTGGAATATATTTGTGGGTCGCTTTATCGCCTCGCTGCAATTCATAAAAAGATTTTATCAGCGATTTAACAGTGATTAATTTCTCTAAGTTAAATCGCGTTACTAATTTTCGCACTGTATGATTTACGCTTCGTAACTGTGTCGTGCTTGAAATTTGAGAAAAATAGGATATCCATCCGAGGCGGCGCCCCTCAAAAATGCAACCGGTAATGCGAAGATTAAGCTCCCATTCACAGTGTGCTATGGCGCGTTGTTTATCTTGTGGAGTTCGAATTGTGTTGAGCCTGTGGCGGTATGCTGTAAATATTTTGGCAAGTGAGGCTTCAAATCTGTGAATGCTTTCTTGTCTGATGCTGATGCCTTTCGATCCGACCTGATAACCGAGAAAAACAAATGATTCAGATAGAGGAGCTACTTTTGATTTGGAGCCAGGTTCATCTAACGGGTGGGGCGATAATTTCAGCGCTTGTAATTTTTTTACTACTAAATTCGCGACGTCTTTAGATTGCCCTTTTGGCGTCAAGATTAGAATGTCATCAACATATCTTTTGAACCAAATGTCTGGGATTTTCTGCATTTCAAGGTCAACTGAACTTAACGCTATTTCTGCGAGTACATTCGAAATTGCCAAGCCCTGCGGCACGCCCTCTTTATTCTTAGGTGCATTCTTCCCACCCTTTGCTTCTGGGACAGTGGGAGTTCGTACTGCTTCGCGAATAAGCTGCAAAAATTGAGGTTTTCTAATTTTGTTTTTTATCGATTTATCAATCAATTCGTGGGAGATCGATGGGTAAAATTTTTGCAGGTCTATCTTGGCGTATTCTTCATATCGGTGACTATTTAAAGCACCCTTGAGCGAGTGTATTACTACTTGCGGAAGTTGAAGTTTAGTGTTCGGAAAAACGGCGGAAAGGCATTCGCAAAGTGCTCTTAGAACAATTCGATCGCGAGCAGTTGGGATTGATATTTGGCGGGGAAAAGAAGAATGACCCTTTGAGATCAATTTTTCTTTGTATGGTGTGAACGTGTAAGAACCATTTTCTACTTTGGTTAGAATTATTTTAATTTCAGTGCTCAGGTTTTTATCCAGGCTAGATGGTCGTACGCGATCTATCCCAATAGCGCCAGATTTTTTTATTCTTTCTGAGTATATTTTTTTTAGGCTTTTCGTGCCGAATTGGCTTTTGAATATTTTTGCGGCTGTCATTTTAGATGCCATGCTATGGCGATTGGGCCAAAATACAGGAAGGATGTTATCAATGCTCGAATTGTCAGCCAGCAGTAAACGCGAACGAAATCAAATTTCGTTGGCTTTCTAGATTGAAGGTTGGAGCTAGCAGAGGTTCGAAATCGTCGGTCGTCAATTTCTTTATGATTTTCTGATTCTGCTAACAAATCATGATATGCATTTGAATGCGCTTCAGTCACGCTCGTTGACGAGTTTAACAAATTATAAAGTTTTTGAAGATCTTTATAATTTTTCATCATTGCAAGTGCGCGTCCACGAAAATCCCGATTAGCAACTGCTAATGACACGCCTAAGAGCGCTACGGAAAGAACCGCCGCCAGAATATCTGTATTTGCACCAAGTGCTTGTGGATATCGAATGGCTACTATCGCAAGTACAGCGCCTAAAATTGCGTACCATACAAGCAAAAATTGGGAATGTATGTCTAGCCATTCAAGCCGTTTGTGAGCTTGAATTCTAGCTTTATAGGTAAACCAAACGTTATCCTTCACCTACTTCTCCTGTAAATAAGGGGTGAGGGGGCAGGAGATTAGAGAAAGTGTGAACATCCCATCGGAACGGGATCGGTGAGCCTAAACTCAACAGCAATTGCTGTTCTTTATCAGAGCCGCCCTTACTTTCGTAAGAGGAAGAACCTGCCCCCTCGGTGGTGATTCTACATTGACATCACCTTGCTTTGGAAGCCGTGAGGATTATTTTGTGCAGCCAGTGCAGCTATGTCTTAGGCAGGCTTGTGGAGCGTGCCCGTGTTAAGAATATTGCACCACGGAAAGGAGGTCGGTGCCTTTGACCGCCATCCGTGAAAACCCGGCAGTGTGCGGTCTCTCAAGGCGAAGACCTTGCGATTTCACCGTTTATGAGTGGCCACTTCCAGCCGACTGCTACACTCCGTGGGGCAGGTAAGGGAGAATAGCGAGGCTAAGCATTCACCTTTCTATTGATAGTGAGTCTTCCTTTTTTCGGCATTTCCGGAAAAAATTCTAGACGACAACGAAACTTACAATATTTGGCCTCAAATATTCCATAGCGTTTGTCATAGCAGGTCAATCGCCGATGGTGTCGCAGCCTAAGCGGTTTCGAGCTCATTGGATAAAGAGTTGGAGGATTTTTCCCATTGGGCCGTCTTATGTCTGAACCTCAACTGGCCAAGGTAAGAGCCGCGCTCTCGGAGCCATTCAACGATTTCCCAGTCGAATATGACTACGTCGCGAAGAAGGTTAGATGCGTCGATCCTGACATCCTTTACGAAATCCTTTATTCAGAGGTCGCGCCGGTGTGTTTCACCAATCTTGTGGCCGCTGTACCTCCGGTGTGGACAGGCTTTGACCCCGAAACTCTCAGAGAGTCGATTGAGGAAAGGTTGGCTGCGAGAGAGCGTAATTGGTTTCGTCGGCAGTTCGACAAGGTGCTGGTGCGTTGGTTGAAATACAACTACGCCTACATCTGGAAGGAGATCGCCAGTAGGCTGTAGCTTGCAGAACAATGTGGGTTCACAGAGGCAGTGTCTCGATGCCAAACATAGTTAAGAAATGGTCCTGTTCCGAATTTTCAGTATTCCATCTGTGTCTATTTTTTGGTGTTATCGCTTTGCGCATGTTTCGATGTCGGCTTGAGTGGTTATCTCTGAGTCGATGCCTAATCTGTATTTACAATAATCGATGATGTCTTGTCGCTGCTCGTTCGTGAGTTTTTCTATATGTCGATAATTTCCGTCATTCGCATGAATGTTGAAAAACTGCACTCGAAAGGTCGGATGCTTTTTGATGAAATATATTCGAGTGATTTCGTTGTCTGAAACTTCGTTGTAGAAGCCTGTATTCAGAATAAGCAAAAGTGAAATTAGAGAAGCGAATATTAAATATCTCATACCGGCCTTGGCTTGAGTGGTGGTAATCATTCTGGCTTCGTGGGTGGGTCTGATCAACCTCCATGACGGCATCCCAACCGTCATGGAGGAATTTTCGTTACTCCGTCGGCACCACGTTATCCAACGCCCGATTCACCGCTAACTCTCCAAGCATCACCACCTGCGCAATGCCTTGCAGTGTCTTGCGTGCCGGTCCGTGAACCAGTCCGATCACATCCCCAAGCATCACCGAAGCCGAGCCGAGTGATTCACTGGCATTCACCAGCAATTCCTCAGTCTTGGTGTTCGGGTTGGCGATAAACATCTTGTTGGTTTGGTACGGGGTGAGCATGATTTCCGGGGCAGGGCCGAGGTAATGGGAGAGGGCGCGGTCGACGGCTTCGTTGAATTTCTTGGCGTCGGGAGATTCGTCGCCCGAGATTGGATCGATTTCTGGCGGATTTGGCGTAATTTTGAACATAGATGAAACTCCTGGGAAACGATTAAGGAGCCATCACACTTCGCTACCAAACGAGAGGTGGCGGCCATGCACAGGTTGGTAGACCGGCCCAGGAGCCCGGCGCGTCCGAGGACGCCCTACGCATGGCCACCATAAAGCGGAGATCAAAAAAGCGATCTCTGCGAAAGGTGCGCAATGCGCCTGGGAAAGTCGGGCTACCAAACCCGATCACTGCTATTCAGTGACCGAACCACAATAGAACCCGCATCCAAGGCGCACAAGCCGGCGGATTCTGGCGTAGTCGTAGGCAACGGCGCAAGGCGTTGTAGGTTGGGATGACGTAACTTGGGGTGTCTTTAAACAAAGTCCAGGAATTGCTTCAACAGGGCAGTTTGAGTTGTTTTTGCGATGTCGTTTTGGACTGAACGAGCGAGAGCCGTTTCGCGATTCATCGGGGCACGTCCCGTCGCTACAGGGGGATTTAATTCGCCAGCGAAATCAGCGTATCGATCACATTGATGGGCACATAAATCAACGTAACCACCGCATACGCTTTACGCGACCGAGCCACAAACGCGCCAATCGGCAACGCAATCATGATCACATCCAGCAAACCCCAAAGCGCCACCGGCGATGCCTCAAACAGCGTGACATTGACGATCAGCCCCAGGCACAGATACGTGGACAGCGACAGCAATGCATAGCGCCCATCCTGCTCGAAATACACGCGCAACCCATTCTGCTCATCCTCACTACGGCTCGGCAGCAGCAACGCCGCGGTGACAAACAGCGACAGTGTCAGCATCACCAACAATAGAAATTCGAGAAACGAGAAGGTCTGTTTCACCGCCGACAGTGCGTTGACGGCCCACCAGAATTGCAGCTGCATGGTAAACAGCATCACCGCCCAGACCAGTGCCACCCAGTCTGGCTTGGCTACGCGGCGGATGCGGAACACCGTCAATGCGCCGAGTAGCAGGCGGGTGACGGAGAGTCCGAGGATCATCGAGAGAACGGTGGCGACGATTGGGAAGTTGCTCATCTTGCCTCTCGTGAACTCGTTTTTTACTGAAAGGTGCTTTGGGCAGACTAGGTGGGGCGGGTAGGACCGTCAAACGTGGCTGTGCGGTTGGGTTGGCAGAAAACGGCGGTAGAGCCTTGCTGCGCGGAGGTAATGGATCAGGATGCCCGCAGGCTGGAATGGATCTTCTCGACTAAGGATGTGTGGTTTATGGAATCTGCTTTTTCGCAAGTTGCCGAGCGTTTGAACAACCGCCGGTTTTCCGTGGCGAATAACGCTCAGGGCTTGTCCGATGCACGCACGGTGTTTGAATACTTCGTCGAAGGCGCGGCGGTTTGGGGGACTTATGCGGGTGGGCATATTCGCATGGGCAATCAGGTTGGCCGGGTGACCGGGCCTGACAGTATCGAGCTGCTTTATCAGTGCATCACCACGGATGGCGAGATTCGCGCGGGTTGGTCGCGGGGCGTGGTGGGGGTTGATGAGGCGGGGCGGACGACGTTGCGGTTTGTGTGGGGTTGGTTGTCGGGGGCCGAGGGTGGCGGGGAGTCGAGTTATGTTGAGGTGGCCGCGTAGCCGCCCGGTTTTTTAGCTACGCGAGCCTTTCAGTCACTGAAAATCCAATGAAGGCTGACTCACCGCCGCTACATCCCAAGTCCGCATCACCTGCGTAATCGCCGCATCAATGTTCTCAATCGGCGTGTCATCCCGAGCAAGGATGGAAATCCCCTGCAGGAAACTGTCGAACACCGTCGCCATGGCGGCTCCGTTCGTGTCCTCCGCTAACATTCCTTCACTCACACCACGCTCGACACACGCCACAATCCCCGCGCGGGTTCGGGCGCGGGAGTGGGTGAGGGCTTGAGCGACGTGGGCATTTTCCGGACTCGGCGCGCTCATGACGCCAAGGGTGACCATGCAGCCTTTCGGGTGGCCGTCGTCGCACTGCATGCGTGCTGACTGGCGCAGGGCGGTTTCGATGGCTTGGCGTGGCGGCAGGGTTTCGTCCCATAGGCATTCGGTGACTTGGGCGAAGGTCGCCAGGTAACGCTGCACGCATTCGTCGAACAGGGCTTCTTTGGAGCCGAACGCGGCGTAGAAGCTCGGTGCGGAAATGCCGCCGCCCAGTTCAGCCTTCAACAGTGAAAGGGATGTCGAGTCGTAGCCGTGTTGCCAGAACAATTGCATGGCCTGGTCGACGGCGTTGTCGCGATTGAATGCGCGGGGGCGGCCGGTTCTGGCCATAGCAAAGACTCCTCGGAAAGTGATTTGGATACTAGTCGATACATAAGTCGTTGACAACGTGCCTCGGCTGCCGCCAGTATTTTATATCGATCGGTACGCAAGTCTGAATTTCCAAACTCAAGGAGTTTCCTGTGACACCTTCATTGACTCTAACGGCGGCGCCCAAACGCCTGCCCATCGGCGCGCTGCTGGCGCTGGCCATGACCGGTTTTATCTGCATCGTCACCGAAACCCTGCCCGCCGGGCTGTTGCCGCTGATCAGCGAAGGCTTGGCGATTTCGCCTTCGATGGCCGGGCAGATGGTCACCGCGTATGCGCTGGGCTCGGTGCTGGCGGTGATCCCGATGACCATCGCCACGCGCGGCTGGCGTCGGCGCAATGTGTTGCTGCTGACCATCGTTGGTTTTCTGCTGTTCAATTCGATCACGGCGTTGTCGTCGCACTATGGTGTGACGCTGGTGGCGCGTTTCTTTGCGGGGGTGGCGGCAGGGTTGGCGTGGAGTCTGTTGGCCGGTTATGCGCGGCGAATGGTCGAGCCTGATCAACAGGGCAAGGCGCTGGCACTGGCCATGGTCGGTACGCCGATTGCCTTGTCACTGGGCGTGCCGCTCGGCACTTGGCTGGGTGGCCTCGTCGGGTGGCGCACGACGTTCGGGTTGATGTCGGCCCTGACTTTGATGCTGATCGTCTGGGTGTTGGTGAAGGTGCCGGACTATCCGCCGCAGCCTGCGCATCAGCGCCTGTCGTTGCGCCGCGTGTTGACCACGCCGGGTGTGCGGCCGGTGCTGGCGGTGGTGATCAGCTGGATGCTGGCGCACAACATTCTCTACACCTACATCGCGCCGTTTGTGGCGCCGGCGGGGCTGGCGGATCGTGTAGATCTGGTGTTGTTGGTGTTTGGTCTCGCGGCGTTGGCGGGGATCTGGCTGACGGCCAAACTGGTTGAGCCGCTGTTGCGCAAAACGGTGTTGGTGAGCCTCGCTACCTTCGCTGGCGTTTGCGTGGTGCTGGGATTTATGGGGCATGTGCCGCAGGTGATTTACATCGGCGTGGCGGTGTGGGGATTGAGTTTTGGCGGCGCGGCGACTTTGTTGCAGACGGCACTGGCGGATGCTGCCGGTGACGGCGCGGATGTCGCGCTGTCGTTGAATGTGGTGGCGTGGAACAGCGCGATTGCCGGCAGCGGGGTGGTCGGCGGGGTGTTGCTCGACCGCTGGGGCGTCGCCTCGTTTCCCTGGGCCATGGTGGTGCTGGTGAGCGTAGGGTTTGCCATTGCCTTCGGCGCGCGGGTGCATGGGTTCAGATCGGGGCCGCGTATTGCTGGAGCGGTTGCGGTTGCCGGGCACTGATGCCCGGATGCGCGCACTGCGTGAGCCTCGAGGGCGACCATGGCACGCTTAGCGCTTTTGACCTGAATCTGAATGTCGTCGACGTCGGCAACCGGCCAGAAGCGTCTCATCTAAAACCGTGGCTTTGCAGCCATGTTATGGTCTCGAAACCAAAAGAAAGCCCACGGAATTCAATCATGGAACTGGTTCGACTCACCCCCGCGGAATATCACACCAACGACAGCTACTGGCGACTTTTCAAGGTCGCAGATGGTTCTGTCTACATCCTCGTTGAATGTGAAGCGTCTTTTGTGGGGTACCAGTCCATGATCAAGCTCAACGCCGAGGAAATGCGTGACTACCACGGTTTGGGCTGGTTATCGATTCAGCATCTGGCTAACCGAATCAATTACTTTGTCAGTGATTACAGCGGCCGAAGGATTACGGGCTCTTTGCTCGAGGAAGCCAATCAGGTTTCAGCGCGTCAGTAGTTCTATTGGCTCAGCCCCTTGGAATCCGCCAACCCGCCCTCATAACCATCGCTATACCCAACACCCCGAAGAGGAACGACACGCCATGACCACTCAAACCGAAACCGCCATCCTTGCCGGCGGCTGCTTCTGGGGCATGCAGGATCTGCTGCGGCGTTATCCCGGTGTGTTGCAGACCCGCGTCGGTTACACCGGCGGTGATGTGCCGAACGCCACCTACCGCAACCACGGCAACCACGCCGAAGCCATCGAGATCACCTTCGACCCGGCGGTGATCAGCTATCGACAGATCCTTGAATTCTTTTTCCAGATCCACGACCCGAGCACGCCCAACCGGCAGGGTAACGACCTTGGCCCGAGCTATCGTTCGGCCATTTATTACCTCAACGAAGCGCAGCGCGATATTGCCGAGGACACCGCCGCCGATGTCGACGCCTCAAAACTGTGGCCGGGCCGCGTGGTGACTGAAATCGAACCGGCGGGGCCGTTCTGGGAAGCGGAGCCGGAGCATCAGGATTACCTTGAGCGCATTCCGAATGGCTACACCTGCCATTTCATTCGGCCGAACTGGAAGCTGCCGAAGCGCGGGTGAGGGGCACGCGCCTTTCTTTCAGCGACACTTCATTGGTTGTAAGACTGAATGAGTTTCCGACTTCGCGGGCAAGCCCGCGAAGAGGCGAGTGCCCATGGCGCCGTTTTAGCCTTGCGCTTCATCCTTCAAATCATCCAGCGCATCGATGATCGCCTCATCGCTGTCGGCCATTGCATCTCGCATATCTTTAGCGAGGGTGCTCTGGACGGCCATGAATTTTTCGGCCAGATCGCGGCCCTTTTTCGAACTCAGGATGATCGTCATCGCCTGCTCGGGATGCTGGTTGGCGCGAGTCAGCAGGTCAAGCTCCTCGTTGTTGAAGTGATTGGCATAGATTTCCACGACCATGCCCTTCAGGTCGTCAGGATCGATTTTCTCTCGCACGACGTTGCGAATTTGCTCGTGTTCGAGCATCGGGTAGCGGGAGGCATAACCGCTGGACGCGGTCTCGACCATGCTGGTGTATTGCTTGGTCATGCCACTGGACTCGACGAACGCCTGCGCCTTGTCCTTGTTACCCCCACAACCCGCCAGCGCCGCTGCGGCCAATACAGCCAGCATAATTTTTTTCATGCCCATGAGCATTTTTCCTTTAATGATCTGTAAGTGCAGAGAGCGCCACAAGTGTCCCTGTCTTTCACTCCAAACACCGTTTAGGGGTCATGCGGATTTCCCCGGACGGGTCGGCACTATTGGCCCCCTCGGCACTGCGCGCAGGCTCTTTACGACCGCTCCATTCGACAGGATAAGGTCCGCTCGGTGTCAGCAGCGCCTGCATTCGGCTCATGAAATCAGTGTCACTTCGGGCGTAGAAGATCCACTCCCGACGGTGTTCTCCAGTGACCGTGCACACCCACTTCGCAAGCCCGTCATCCGCAGCGGCCGAGAGTAAAAGGGTCTCCATCTCATTCATGCGTACAAGATCACGAGGTCGCGGCAGGAGTTTCCTGGAGGTGTAATTCCAGCGGACTCTCATCTTGAACGGTAGCGCCTGCTGCTCCGTCGCGGAAATTGAGCGAGCAGTCCGGTAACTCATGGGGCTGGGGATGTCCGGATAGTCGGACGCCTGAAAAGTGTCCTCGCCCGGCTCGGCGAGGCGCATTTGCGGGTAAAGATCTGGGCCATTGCCAAGAATGGCATTGAGTGCAGCAGCGCGTTCGTCATTACGGTCAACCACGCAGTCATCGTAAGCGGCACTGTGGCTTGGGCCTTCATCCAGGCAGGGGTCGCGTTCGATCGGTGGCGGGGGATGGGAGCAGCCCGTGTTAAGCAGAGTTGTCGATACCAGCAGCAAAAACAGCGGCCAAGCGCGATTCAGGGTGTTTCGATTGTCGGTTTTGACGTCATTCACAACATGCCTTCCTTGGGAGGGGCGAGTACTGGTTTGGAGTGGAAGTGCTCGAGCAGTGTCGCCATTGCGGATTGCCCGCAGGAAAAGCGGCCGCCATTTCATCGGTGAAGTTCATTCATTTCCTGACTTGGTGGGCATTGTAGAGGGTTGCGTGCCGGTTCAAACGTCGTCTCGTCGAGAAGCCAAGGTCCCGGTGTACGTTCAATCACGCTTTACCAAACCCCAGAAAAGAACGCAGTTTATTGCCCCACTTGCGCTCATAGAAGGGCGTGGTTTCCCTGAGAAAATAATCACTCAGGCCAGCTTCACCTTGGGACACCCGGCACAAATCAACCGGCTCGCCCTGGGGCGCGGTATCCCCGGCAACATTGCCCGCCTCACGCATTACCCGCTCAATATCGCCGTCCCCCTCAATGCCCACGATCAAGTGCGGTTTTTCATCGACCGAGGTGTCATGCATCAATGCCAGAAACGCGCGCTTCACATTGGAATGTTTGACGAGCAACTGCGTGAGCGAGTGGATCATTTGGGATGGGTATTCGGTGGGCTGACCGAGCAACACGTTGGTTTCTTTCTCGACCGTGCGTTGCGTGGCGGTCTGGCCAACGGCGTCAGCGAGCAAATTTTGCACCTCTTGCGGGAAAAACTCTTTGCCGTACGGTGACTTCGGATTCAGACAGAGCAGGGCACCCAGTGTGATTTCGAACAACGATCGGGCGGGTATTTCGAGGTAGGACTGCTCGCTGTCGATGGACTGTTGCAGTGTTTGCAGGGACGAGAAAAACGGGATGACCGGGGTGCCGTCCGGTTTTTGCCAATGGGCGATGCTGATGTTGCTGCCGGCTTCGAGATTGACGTGGCCGTCTGCCTCACCGGCGGTGCCGAGAATGTAAACGTTTGAATTCAACAGGGTGTTGAAAAACTCCGGACGATGTGCCGGTTCGTCGGCGGCCAGTTTGAGGCTTTTTTCCAGCAGGTTTTCTGGTTGGGTATCCATGGTGTTCATCCCTGACTCGGTCTAAAACAGAGCAAAGCGTCGATCAGTTACATCGACGCTGGTTCTACTGACGCCTTCGCGGGCAAGCCCGCTCCCACAGGTTTCCGGGTCGCTCACAAGGTTGCGGTACAGCGCAGATCATTGTGAGAGCTGGCTTGCCAGCGATTGCGGTGGGTCAGTCAACTTCGTTGGCACAGCCTATCCGCCATCGCTAGCAGGGGGAAGGCTTCAGAGCAAACTCCACGACACCCCGACATAAACCCCCATCCCTTCACCCGGCGTCGACCGCGCCGCATCCAGCCCTTTGTCGTCATACCCCGGCGTGACCGTGGCCGCGTAGTGCTTGTTGGTCAAATTGCGCATATCCAACCATCCCTGCCAGTCACCTTTCGGCGCGTTGTAACCCAGCGTCGCACCGAACAGTGCGTAAGGATCGGCGTAGTAACTGTTGGCGTAATCCACGGCAACTTTCGACACCAGTTGCGTGTTGACCGCGGCGAAGAAGCCTTGGGGCCAGTCATAGCGCAACTCACCCTGGTAGTAATGCATGGGCAAACCGGGCAGGCGATTATCGCCAAAACGATCATCGTCCCGATAGTGGAAATCGCTGAAGGTATACGCCTGACGCAGGCTCAACCGGCGACCATCGGCGGCCGACCAGAGTTGACTGTTGAGGCTCGCTTCGATGCCTTGGTGCACGGTCGGGCTGGCGTTGAGCTCATACGGCGTGACCGCATTGGCATCCGGCAGTACCGACAGCAGTTCGTGGCGCACTTGCGCGTAGTACCACGCCAGGCTCCATTCGCCGACTGCACTGTCGCCGCGTCCACCGAGTTCCAGTGTGGTTGCGGTCTGGTTCTGCAGTTTGATCGGGTCTTTTTGCGTGCCGGTCGCCGGGCCGTTGCCCGGAGCGAAACGCACGTTGGAGCTGTAAATCAACGACCACGGATGTGGCGCCTCAACCGAGCGGCTGAGGTTGCCGAACACTTGCAGATCCGGGCTGATCTGGTAACGCAGGCCGAGGCGCGGTGCGTAGTCCCAGTCGTTCATGCTGGTTTTGCCGCCGCTTTGCGGGTAGGTGACATCACTTTCGCGGCGGGTGTAGATCGCGGCGAGGCCGGTAGTCAGCCACAGGTCGTCGGCGATTTCCAGGTCGTTGCCAAAATGCAGAACGGTGTCCGAACCCTGATAGGTGAAGTTGCGCATGCGCGTGCCCGGCACGTAGCTGGCGGTGTTGCCGGTGGGAATGCGCACGAACTCGCTGGCGCCGTCGTTGGGCAGGTGTTTGGTCACGCGCAGGCCGACATTGCTGCGGCTTTCCATGCCGAAAATCGTATCGCGGCGTTTGTAGTCGAACGTGCCGCTGACGTCGGTGTAGGCGACTTTCAAGCGGTTCGGGCCTTCGCGCAGGTCCATCGGGTAATCGTGATAGACGAGGCCGGTCTGGATGCTCGAATCGTCGTCGATGTAATACGTGGTCTTGTTGCCGATGAAGGTGCTGCCCGGCTGCTTGCGGCTGTCATCGCGCGCCATGTAGGAAGGATTGGCCGCACGAGGCGAGTGTTCGATGGAGTGCTTGGTCACGCGGCCGGCGAGGTCGTTGTCGGTTTCGCGGTAGCGGATATAGAAGCGCGTTTCCAGGTTCGGGTTGAAGCGATAGCCGAAGTTGGCGATCACGCCTTTGCTCTCGCTGGCGGTGTGATCCTGATAGCCGTCGGCGTTGGAATCGGTGAGCGACACGTAGTAGTCGAAGTCGCCGAGCACTTGCCCGGAACTGACCTGACGCTGTTGATAGCCGTGGCTGCCGGTGGCGTAGCGCACTTGCAGTTTCGGCGCGGTGTAGCCGGTGTGGCTGACGTAATCGATGGCGCCGCCCAAGGCCAGCGAACCGCGATCAAAACCGTTGGCACCGCGCAGCACTTCAACGTGATCGACCCACAGCGGTTCGAGCAACTCATACGGCGTACCACCCGGGCCAGTCAGTGGCAGGCCATCGAGCATGGTGTACAGCCCCGACGCGTGAGCGCCCGGCGCGCGGTTGATGCCCGAGCCGCGCACCGAAATTTTCACGCCTTCGTTGCCCGCCGACTGCGCATAAACCCCCGGCTGATAAGCCAGCACATCCTGATTGCTCGCCACGCGGCCCTGCAACGGCTGACGCATGTCGACCACGTTGGTGCCGCCGGGCACCTGTTCGAGGCGGGTTTTCGCTTCTTCGACGCTCGCGTCTGAGCCACTGCGTTCATCGGCCGAAATCAGTACTTGCCCCAATTCCAGACCTTGAGTCTCGGCCATCGCCGGGCAGGCAAGAGCCAGGCCGAGCAGGGCGGTGGGCAGGGATTTGGACGACGGCATCGAAAAACTCCAGGCAGACAAGGGCAGGGCAATGAACAGTGCGACGTAACAAAGAACGAACGAAACACATGGCAATTTGGCTTTTTGCCCGGCAATGGCAAACAGCACGTCATGAACTAACCTCACGTGTCTGGTGTATCCCGTCAATCAACAGTCTGTTTCTGCATTTAATGGAGAGGGCCAAGGTCATGGCAAAAGGCAAAAAGAAGGCCGCCACGGCGTCTGAAAGTCCCAAGTTGAAAAACAAGGATTACCTTGAACAGTTGCGCAAGCTGCACGTCGAACTGGTCAAGTTGCAGGAGTGGGTGATCGCCAAGGGCGTCAAGGTCTGCATCGTTTTTGAGGGGCGCGATGGCGCCGGCAAGGGCGGCACGATCAAGGCACTGACCGAACGCGTCAGCCCGCGGGTTTTCCGCGTGGTGGCGCTGCCGGCGCCGACCGATCGCGAGAAAAGCCAGATGCATGTGCAGCGTTATTTGCCTTATCTGCCAGCGGGCGGTGAAGTAGTGATTTTCGACCGCAGTTGGTACAACCGCGCCGGTGTCGAGCGGGTGATGGGCTTCTGCACCGACGAACAGGCTGACAAATTCCTCAAGTCGATTCCCTGGGTCGAACACGCCATCGTCCAATCGGGAGTGATCCTGCTCAAGTACTGGCTGGAAGTCAGCCCCGAAGAGCAGACCCGCCGGCTTGAAGCGCGCATCAACGACGGCCGCAAGACCTGGAAACTGACACCGATGGATCTTAAGTCCTACAGTCGCTGGTACGACTACTCACGAGCGCGGGATGAAATGTTCAAGTACACCGACACCGAACACGCGCCATGGCGGGTGGCCGATTCCAACGACAAGCGCCGTGCACGGCTGAACATCATCAGCGATGTGCTTAGCTGCATTCCGTACGAGGATGTGAAACGCGAGAAGGTCGAGTTGCCCAAACGGCAGAAACCGGGCAAGTACCGGGAGCCGGATTATCCATACAAACGCGTAGCGGCAAAGTTCTGACAGCTGGCCAGCAAAAATCCCTGTAGGAGTGAGCCTGCTCGCGATAGCGGTGTGTCAGCCAACACATCCGTCACAGACAATCCGCTATCGCGAGCAGGCTCACTCCTACAGAGGCGGTGGTGTATCCATCATTGCTGATCGGCGAAGCCCTTTAGAAACAAGTAGTCCACCCGTCGACTGCGCTGAACCATCGCGATCTCATATCTTTCTATGGAGGAAGTCCCAAACGAGATCATCCCCGATGTTCAATCAGCGCAAACAAGAAAAACAAGAAAAACTGGTAGCATGGCGAAAACTGGCGACGCAAGCGCAGATGCGCCTGGACCCGGAAGAACAGTACGACGAACTGCTCAAGGCCGCCGATGAAATGGAGGAGCAAGGGCTGATCACCAGCGCCGAGTGGCGGCAGTTGGTACGTGATGCGGGCAACGTGTTTACCGCTGACTCGAGTCGAATAAACGGTTGAGCTGCTCAAGTCACGCGACCCTTCTTCGCTTTCAGGGTGGCGCCTCTGGAGTCTTGCAGCAGCCGCGCAAATGCTGTTTTGTCGATCGGCCGACTCATGAAATAACCCTGCACCTCGTTACATTGATCGACCCCGAGAATATCCAGTTGCTCTTCGGTTTCGACGCCTTCGGCCGTTACCGTCAGGCCCATGGCCTTGCCCAGCCCGATAATCGCCTGCACCACCGCACGATCATTGGTGCCGCTGCTGATTGAGGCGATAAAGCGCTTGTCGATCTTGATCCCGTCGAACGGATAGGCGCGCAGGTAGCCGAGCGATGAGTACCCGGTGCCGAAGTCGTCCATGTTCAGGCGCACGCCGAGTTCTTTCAGGGCGTTCATCGTGGTCAGCGCGCCGTCGGTGTCGTTGAGCATGACGTTCTCGGTGATCTCCAGTTCCAGGCGACTGGCCGGGAAGCGGGTTTGCACCAGTACTTCGCGAACATCCTCGACCACATCGCTGACGGCAAACTGCGCGGGCGACAGATTGACCGACAGCAGAATGTCTTCCGGCCAGCCCAGCGCGGTTTCGCAGGCTTCGCGCAGCACCCAGCGCCCGAGCGGGACGATCAGGTCGGTCTGCTCCGCCAATGGAATGAACAAGTCCGGCCCCAGCAAGCCCTTGGTCGGGTGTTGCCAGCGCACCAGCGCTTCGACCGAAACAATGTGCTTGCCATCGACCTTGTAGCGCGGCTGATAGTGCAGGATGAACTCGTTGTGCTTGAGCGCATGGCGCAGATCATCTTCCATTTGCCGGCGTGTCTGGATCTGATCGCTCATGTGCGCTTCGAAATAACACCAGGTGTTCTTGCCGTCGGATTTGGCCTGATACAGGGCGATGTCGGCATAACGGATCAAATCGCTGGGCACGAAGCCGTGGCGGCGGCTGAGCGCGATGCCGATGCTGGCGCCGATGTGCAGTGGATGATGCTCGAAGATTACCGGTTGATGCAGGCTGCCGATCAGGCGGGTACAGAACTTGTCGATTTCGTGCGGGCTGTCCATGCCGTTGAGCACCACGATGAACTCGTCGCCGCCCAGGCGCGCGACGATGTCATGTTCGCGGGTGCATTCACGCAGGCGCACAGCGACCTCTTGCAATACGGCATCACCGGCCGGATGGCCGAGCGAATCATTGATCGGTTTGAAGTTGTCGAGGTCGATCATCAGCAGCGACAGCGGTGGCGCGTGTTCCTTGAGCAGCAGCGCCTCATCCAGATAACGCGCGAGTTTGTTGCGATTGGGCAGGCCGGTGAGGGCGTCGTGCATCGACAAATGCTGGATCTGCGCATGCGCGGCGACTTCGTCGGTGATGTCACTGGCGGTGCCGCGATAGCCGATGACTGCGTATTGGGCGAAGATCGGTCGCGCGGACAGCCGGCAGTGGCGCTGCTGGCCGGAGTGGTCACGGTAGGTGCAACGCAAGTCACTGGCGCTGTTCTCCTCGGTCAGGTTTCTCAGCCACAGTTCCAGTGGCGTGGTGTCGCAAAACAGCAACTGACCAATGTCTTGTCCTAGCCACAGGGTTTGCGGGTAACCGGTCACTTCGCTGAAGCGCGCCGACAGGTAGGTCAGCGCCAGGTCGCGATCGACTTCCCAGATCCAGTCCGATGCGGCCTCGGCCACCGCGCGAAAGCGTTCTTCGCTGGCTTCCAGCTCCCGGTTGGCGTTTTCCAGTGCTTGATTGGAGGTTTGCATGACGGCAAAACTCTGGTCGACGTATTGCGATGAACGCAAGGCGTGACGGAAGAAGTACGCGGTCAGCAGCATCAGCACCACAAGCGTCGCGCCGAGTGGCGGCAGCAATGACCACAATAAATGTTGCCCGGGCCGTTCCAGATCAGCGATCAGGCTGTAACCGGTGCTGTCCAGCGGCACACGAGGGCGTTTCGGGTCGATCGTCTCGTCCGGCGCCAGCGTCAAGTTGTTCAAGCCGTAACCGCTGCCAATCAGACGCAATTTGGTCGGCGTGAGTTTATCGACGAACACCAGTACCGAAGAGGTCTGCGGATCGCCCAGGGGCCGCTCATCGTTGGGAATGATCGCTGCCGCCGACACCAGCGCCGGCCAGCCTTCGAACAGTGAATAGCGACTGACCGGCTTGGTCAGATCACCTTGGCCCAACACTTGATCGAGTAACTCCGTGGCGCTCACCTGAACGAACGCGGACAGCTCGGCATCGACCATTTGCCCGCGCACCACCGCGTAACGGGTGCCTTCGCGGTTCAGCACGAACACGCCGTCATAGCCGTCACTGGTGAACAGGGTTTTGCCGAGGTTCTGCTCGGTGTAGGCCCAATTGGTGTCGACCTGACCGCTCAGATGCTCATAGGCGGTGGTCCAGTAGGCGTAGCTGGTGATGTAGTTTTTCGAGGCAGTGATGCGGTTTTCCAGCGCGCGAGCGGAATAGAAGCGGGTTTTGTTGATCTCGTCGTTGTCGAGGCGTTCGGCAATACCGAGCAAGGCCACGGTCGCGGCAATCACGCCACTGACGAACAGCGCACCGACCGTAAACGCCAAGCGGCGGGTGACGGCGCTCTGGCGCGGTGGAAGCGGGGCTGCATAGCTGGAAAGGTCCATGTGCTCGTCCTTGATCCGCTGTCTTCTGAATCTAGAACCACGGCGCAGGCGCAATGTTCAGATTCTTCTCGGCGACTGCAATGAAAGCGTAGTGAACCCGGCGTGATTTGCCTCCCCAAGTGCAAGACGCCGATCAGCGGCGATTCCCGAAAGGGCAAGACTTCCCGCGCAAAAACCGGATAATGGCCGCCATTCGTTTAGCCGTATTCTGGTAATCCCGCATGGAAATCAAGGTCAATTTTCTCGACAACCTTCGACTTGAAGCCAAGTTCGACGACTTCACGGTGATCGCCGATCAGCCCATCCGCTACAAGGGCGATGGCTCGGCACCGGGGCCGTTCGACTACTTTCTGGCGTCGTCGGCGTTGTGTGCGGCGTACTTTGTGAAGTTGTACTGCGACACTCGCAACATCCCCACGGAAAACATTCGCCTGTCGCAGAACAACATCGTCGACCCGGAAAACCGCTACAACCAGATCTTCAAGATTCAGGTGGAATTGCCGGCGGACATCTCCGAGAAGGATCGTTTGGGCATTCTGCGCTCGATCGATCGCTGCACGGTAAAGAAGGTTGTGCAGACCGGCCCGGAATTCATCATCGAAGAAGTCGAGAACCTCGACGCCGATGCTCAGGCGCTGTTGATGCCGGTTGCCGGTTCCGACGCTGGCACCTTCATCGCCGGCAAGGACCTGCCGCTGGAGCAGACCATCGCCAACATGTCGGGCATCCTCGCCGACCTCGGGATGAAGATCGAAATCGCCTCGTGGCGCAACATCGTGCCCAACGTCTGGTCGCTGCATATTCGCGATGCACACTCACCGATGTGCTTCACCAACGGCAAGGGCGCGACCAAAGAAGGCGCACTGGCCTCGGCGCTGGGCGAATTCATCGAGCGCCTGAACTGCAACTTCTTCTACAACGACCAGTTCTGGGGCGAAGAGATCGCCAACGCCGAGTTCGTTCATTACCCGGACGAACAGTGGTTCAAGCCGGGACCGAAAGATGAGTTGCCGAGCGAGATTCTCGACGACTACACCCGGAAGATTTACAACCGTGACGGCGAATTGCGTGGCTCGAACCTGTTCGACACCAACTCCGGCAACACCCAGCGCGGCATCTGCTCGCTGCCGTTCGTGCGCCAGTCCGACAATGAAGTGGTGTACTTCCCGTCCAACCTGATCGAAAACCTCTACCTGAGCAACGGCATGAGCGCTGGCAACACCCTCGCCGAAGCGCAGGTGCAGTGCCTGTCGGAGATCTTCGAGCGCGCGGTGAAACGCGAAATCCTCGAAGGCGAAATGGCCCTGCCGGACGTGCCGCAAGAGGTGCTGGAGAAGTACCCGAGCATCCTCGCCGGCATCAAGGGGCTGGAAGAGCAGGGCTTCCCGGTGCTGGTCAAGGATGCGTCGCTGGGCGGTGAATTCCCGGTGATGTGCGTGACCCTGATGAACCCGCGCACCGGCGGCGTGTTCGCCTCGTTCGGCGCGCACCCGAGCCTGGAAGTGGCGCTGGAACGCAGCCTCACCGAACTGTTGCAGGGCCGCAGTTTCGAAGGCCTCAATGACTTGCCGCAACCGACCTTCTCCGGCCAGGCGGTCACCGAGCCGAACAACTTTGTCGAACACTTCATCGACTCCAGCGGTGTGGTGTCGTGGCGTTTCTTCAGTGCCAAACCGGACTTCGAATTCGTCGAGTGGGACTTCTCAGGCCAAGGCGAAAACTCCAACGCCGAAGAAGCCGCGACGCTGTTTGGCATCCTCGAAGACATGGGCAAAGAAGTCTACATGGCGGTCTACGAGCACATCGGTGCCAAGGCCTGCCGCATTCTGGTGCCGGACTACTCGGAGATCTACCCGGTCGAAGATCTGATCTGGGACAACACCAACAAAGCCCTGCAATTCCGTGCCGACATCCTAAATCTGCACACCCTGAGCAAGGTCGGCCTGCGCAACCTCGCCCAAGGCCTGGAAAACAGCGAGCAGGACGATTACACCGAGATCACCACGCTGATCGGCATCGAGTTCGATGACAACACGCCGTGGGGCAAGCTGACGATTCTGGAACTGCGCCTGCTGATCTGTCTCGCGTTGCAGAAGTACGAGCAAGCCAAGGATCTGGTCGAAGCTTTCCTGCAATACAACGACAACACCGTCGAGCGCGGCTTGTTCTATCAAGCGGTCAACGTGGTGCTGGAGATGGAACTGGACGAGGATCTGGAACTGGAAGACTACGAAGCCAACTTCCGCCGGATGTTTGGCGATGAGCGTATGGATGCGGCGATTGGTTCGGTCAATGGCAGCGTGCGCTTCTACGGTTTGACGCCGACGAGCATGAAGCTGGAAGGGCTGGATCGGCATTTGCGGTTGGTTGAGAGCTATAAAAAGCTGCATACGGCGCGGGCGAAGGTGAAACAGGGCTAAGCCTGTTTCACATGGGTTCGGTGGTGAATTCACCCCTCACCCCAGCCCTCTCCCCTAGGAGAGGGAGCCGATTTGTGGGCTTTTCAAAACCAGAGTTCGACTCGATATCTCAGGTCGGCGTATTTCAACCAGACACCTCGGTCAGTCCCCTCTCCCTGAAGAGAGGGAGCCGATTTGTGAGCTTTTCAAAACCAGAGTTCGGTTCGATATCTCAGGTCGGCGTATTTCAACCAGACACCTCGGTCAGTCCCCTCTCCCTGAAGAGAGGGAGCCGATTTGTGGGCTTTTCAAAACCAGAGTTCGACTCGATATCTCAGGTCGGCGTATTTCAACCAGACACCTCGGTCAGTCCCCTCTCCCTGAAGAGAGGGAG
>NZ_WXVV01000043.1 GCF_013433315.1 Pseudomonas crudilactis
TTGTGGGCGAGCAGCGGATTCTGTGATCAAGCCTAAACTCAAACGTAACGGATCGTTGCAATACAGCCGAAGTCACAAACAGCCGTACAGTCGTGTTGCCACCTTCCATTGTGTACAATCGCGCTGTTTTTTACGCGATACTTGCCAGCGACCTACTGTGCCGTATTACAGTCACGGTCTATTCGCCGCAGTTCTCCCGACTCGAGTGCCCATGAACGAACAGTTGCAACCCCTCAAGAAACAACCGCGAGCAGGCAAAGCCGGCCGCAGCGGAACCCAGGACGATATTGTCTACGCGCATATCTTCGAGGCCATCCTCGAGCAGCGTCTGGCGCCCGGCACAAAATTGAGCGAAGAAGCGCTGGGGGAAATCTTCGGGGTCAGCCGCACCATCATTCGCCGCGCGCTCTCGCGTCTGGCCCATGAAGGCGTGGTGCTGTTGCGGCCAAACCGTGGCGCCGTCGTCGCCAGCCCGAGTGTGGAAGAGGCGCGTCAGGTGTTTCTCGCGCGCCGTCTGGTCGAACGTGCGATCACCGAGCTTGCGGTGCAACATGCCACCGCCGAGCAGATCGCCGAATTGCGGCAGATGGTCAACGACGAACGCGACAGCTTCTCCCGTGGCGATCGCGGCGCCGGTATTCGTCTGTCGGGCGAATTCCACCTGAAACTGGCGGAAGCGGCGATGAACGCTCCGTTGATCAGCTTCCAGCGCAGCCTGGTTTCGCAGACGTCGTTGATCATCGCCCAGTATGAAAGCGGCAACCGTTCGCACTGCTCGTACGACGAGCACACCCAGTTGATCGACGCGATCGAGAAGCGCGACGGCGAGCTGGCGGTGAATCTGATGATGCACCACATGGATCACATCGACAGCAAGCTCAACCTCGACGAGGAAGGCGCGTCGGATGATCTGCATGCAGTGTTCTCGCATTTGTTGCAGACCAAGAAGCCGGGGCGTCCTGCGGCCAAGCTCTAAGCTGATACCGAGTCGACCCCTTCGCGAGCAAGCTCGCTCCCACATTTGAAATGCATTCCCATGTGGGAGCGAGCTTGCTCGCGAAGGCGATCTGACAGGCAACAAAAAATCCCCCGGGGCTGAACACCTCCGGGGGATTTTTTTGTGCCTGTGAAAACTCAGCGCTGATGCACCAACGCCCCCGCCGCATACGTCTGCTGCACCGTGCGGTCATCGCCCAGCGTCATCAACACAAACAACGTTTCGGCAATGTTGTTGGCCTGCTTCAAGCGGTAGCTCAACAGCGGCGTGGCGTTGTAATCCAGCACCAGGAAGTCGGCGTCTGAGCCCGGTTGCAGGTTGCCGATCTTGTCTTCCAGACGCAGCGCCCGCGCGCCACCCAGGGTCGCCAGATACAGCGACTTGAACGGGCTCAGTCGCGCACCTTGCAGCTGCATCACTTTGTACGCTTCGTTCAGGGTTTGCAGTAGCGAGAAACTGGTGCCGCCGCCAACGTCAGTGCCCAGACCGACATTGAGCTTGTGCTTCTCGGCCATCGGCAGGTTGAACAGGCCACTACCCAAGAAGAAGTTCGAGGTCGGGCAGAACGAGATTGCCGAACCGGTTTCCGCCAGTCGCGCGCATTCGTCGTCGCACAGGTGCACGCCGTGAGCGAATACCGAGCGCTCGCCGAGCAGTTTGTAGTGATCGTAAACGTCGAGGTAGCCCTTGCGCTCCGGGAACAGCTCCTTGACCCACTCGATTTCCTTGAGGTTTTCGCTGATGTGGGTCTGCATGTACAGATCCGTGTATTCGGTCAGCAGTTGCCCGGCGAGGGTCAGTTGTTCCGGGGTGCTGGTCGGTGCGAAACGCGGGGTCACCGCATAGTGCAGGCGGCCCTTGCCGTGCCAGCGCTCGATCAGCGCTTTGCTTTCGACGTAGCTGGATTCGGCGGTATCGGTCAGATAGTCCGGGGCGTTGCGATCCATCATCACCTTGCCGGCGATCATGCGCAGGTCGAGCTTCTCGGCCGCTTCGAACAACGAGTTCACCGACTGCGGGTGCACGCTGCCGAACACCAGCGCGGTGGTGGTGCCGTTGCGCAGCAGTTCCTTGACGAAAATGTCAGCGACTTCGTCGGCGTGGGCCTTGTCGCCGAACTGGCTTTCGCACGGAAAGGTGTAGGTGTTCAGCCAGTCGAGCAGTTGCTCGCCGTAGGCGCCGACCATGCCGGTTTGTGGAAAGTGAATGTGGGTGTCGATGAAGCCTGGGGTGATCAACGCGTCTTGGTAATGCTCGATTTCGATGTCCGCCGGCAGGGTCGGCAGCAATTCACTGGCGTGGCCAAGGGCGCTGATCTTGCCGCCATCGACCACCAGCAGGCCATCCTCGAAATATTCGTAGGAGGCTTCGATCCCGACTTCGGCGGGGTCGGCGATGCTGTGCAGGATGGCGGCGCGGTAGGCTTTGCGAGTCAGAGGCATGAGGGTTCTCTAATCAGTTTGAGGCTTTGAGTTTGGCGGCCTGACTGCGCCGCGAAACCGGCAGCAGTTTGGCAATCGGTTCGGCGCTGGCAGTCTGCTGGCCGAAGTTGGCGTTGTAGGTGGCGATGATTTCGCCGGCGATGGAGATGGCGATTTCCACAGGCAGTTTGCCTTTGACCTCGCCGATGCCCATCGGGCAGCGCATGCGTTGCACGACGCCGCTGTCGAAACCGCGATCCCGCAGACGATGTTCGAACTTCGCGCGTTTGGTCTTCGAACCGATCAGGCCGAAGTAGGCGAAGTCGTTGCGCTTGAGGATCGCAGCAGTGAGTTCAAGGTCGAGCTGATGGTTGTGGGTCATGACGATGCAGTAACTGCCGGCGGGCAGCTCATCGATTTCATCCACAGGCTCTTCGGCGACGATTTTACGCACGCCGTGGGGGATGTGTTCGGGGAATTCGGCCTCGCGCGAATCGATCCAGCGCACCCGGCAGGGCAGGCTGGCGAGCAGCGGCACCAAGGCGCGGCCAACGTGGCCGGCACCGAACACGGCGATTTGCGCCTGCACCTGGCCCATCGGTTCGAACAGCAACACGGTGGCGCCGCCGCAGCACTGGCCCAGGCTGGCGCCGAGGCTGAAACGCTCCAGATGGGTGTCCTGCTTACCGCTGGCGAGCATCTCGCGGGCGATCTGCATGGCTTTGTATTCCAGATGCCCGCCACCAATGGTGTCGAAGCTCTGGTTCGCGCTGATAACCATTTTCGAGCCGGCGTTGCGTGGCGTCGAGCCGAGTTCTTCGATGATCGTCACCAGAACGCAGGGTTCGCCCTGATTCTGCAGGTCGGCGAGGGCGTCGATCCAGTTGTACATAGTTCACCCCTACAACATCGTTGTCTGTTCGGGCCTCTTCGCGAGCAGGCTCGCTCCCACAGGGGAATGCATTCCAAATGTGGAAGCGAGCCTGCTCGCGAATGGCCGCGCCTCGGTCCTAGAGCGGAGCCAACTCGGTTTCAGCTTCAACGGCTTTCACCGCTTTCAACTGACGCATCTGCTCGCAACCCCACAACACCCGCTCCGGCGTCGCCGGCGCATCGATCTGCGGCTGATGCTTGTAATCAGCGAGGCTCGCCACCGCATCCTTGATCGCACACCACGAAGCAATCCCGAGCATGAACGGCGGTTCACCGACAGCCTTGGAATGGAACACCGTGTCTTCCGGGTTCTTGCGGTTTTCCACCAGCTTCACCCGCAGGTCCAGCGGCATGTCCGCCACGGCCGGGATCTTGTAGCTGGCCGGGCCGTTGGTCATCAGCTTGCCTTTGTTGTTCCAGACCAGCTCTTCCATGGTCAGCCAGCCCATGCCCTGAATGAAACCACCCTCGACCTGACCGATGTCGATGGACGGGTTCAGCGAGGCGCCGACGTCATGAAGAATGTCGGTCCGCAGCATCTTGTACTCGCCGGTCAAGGTGTCGACGATCACTTCGCAGCACGCCGCGCCGAAGGCGAAGTAGTAGAACGGACGGCCACGCGCCTGGCTGCGGTCGTAGTAGATTTTCGGCGTCTTGTAGAAGCCGGTGCTCGACAGCGACACCTGATTGAAATACGCCTGCTGGATCAGCGCTTCAAAGGTCAGGATATGGTCGCGAACACGCACGTGGCCATTGTGGAACTCGACGTCTTCTTCAGTGACTTTGAAGTGACGCGCAGCGAATTCGATCAGACGTTTCTTGATGATTTCTGCCGCGTTCTGCGCCGCTTTACCGTTAAGGTCAGCACCGCTGGACGCCGCTGTTGGCGAGGTGTTCGGCACCTTGTCGGTGTTGGTCGCGGTGATCTGCACGCGATCGATTTCAACCTGGAACACTTCGGCCACGACCTGCGCGACTTTGGTATTCAGGCCCTGACCCATTTCCGTGCCGCCATGGTTCAGGTGGATGCTGCCGTCGGTGTAGATGTGGATCAAGGCGCCTGCCTGGTTCAAGAAGCTCGCGGTAAAGGAAATACCAAATTTAACCGGGGTCAGCGCCAGGCCTTTTTTCAGGATCGGGCTGTTGGCGTTGTAGCGACGGATCGCTTCGCGGCGCTCGTGATACTGGCTGCTTTCTTCCAGTTCGGCGGTCATTTCCTCGAGCATGTTGTGCTCGACGGTCTGGTAGTAATGGGTGACGTTGCGCTCGGTCTTGCCGTAGTAGTTGGCCTTGCGCACGGCGAGCGGATCGAGGTGCAGGTGACGGGCAATTGCGTCCATCACTTCCTCGATCGCGACCATACCTTGCGGGCCGCCGAAACCACGGTAAGCGGTGTTCGACGCGGTGTTGGTCTTGCAGCGGTGACCATTGATGGTCGCGTCGCCCAGGTAGTACGAGTTGTCCGAGTGGAACATCGCCCGGTCAACGATCGACGCGGACAGGTCCGGCGAGCAGCCGCAGTTGCCGGCCAGATCCATGTTGATCCCGTGCAGGCGCCCGGTGCTGTCGAAGCCGACGTCGTATTCGACGTAGAACGGGTGACGCTTACCGGTCATCAGCATGTCTTCGACGCGCGGCAGGCGCATCTTCGTTGGTTGGCCGGTGAGGTGCGCGACCACTGCGCACAGGCACGCCGGGCTCGCGGCTTGAGTTTCCTTGCCACCGAAACCACCGCCCATGCGGCGCATGTCGACGACGATTTTGTTCATCGACACGTCGAGCACTTCGGCGACCAGTTTCTGCACTTCGGTCGGGTTTTGCGTCGAGCAGTAGACGATCATGCCGCCGTCTTCGGTGGGCATCACCGAGGAGATTTGCGTCTCCAGATAGAAGTGTTCCTGACCGCCGATGTGCAGCGTGCCTTGAATGCGGTGTTCAGCCGTCGCCAGTGCGGAAACCGAATCGCCGCGCTGGTGAGTGTGGCTGTCGAGCACGAAGTGGCGTTTGCGCAAGGCTTCAACCACGTCGAGCACAGGTTCGAGGTCTTCGTATTCGATGATCGCGGCCATCGCGGCTTTGCGCGCGGTTTCCAGGTCTTTCGCCGCGACGGCGAGCACCGGTTGACCGACGAATTGCACATCATCGATGGCCAGCAGCGGGTCGCCCGGCATCAACGGGCCGATGTCTTTCAGGCCCGGCACGTCTTCGTGGGTGATGGCGATGCGCACGCCTTCGAAGGCGTAGCACGGCGAGGTGTCGATGCTGATGATTTTCGCGTGGGCGCGGTCCGACATGCGTGCATACAGGTGCAGCTGATTCGGAAATTCCAGGCGATCATCGATGTACTGCGCTTCACCGGACACATGCTTGGCGGCGCTGTCGTGCTTGACGCTGCGGCCGACACCGGAGGTCAGATCCTTGGCGAACAATTCAGCCAGTTCAGCCTGGGTTTTTTCTACGCCGTGATGGTTAGACATAAGCGGTCACCCGAGTCTCGATGTGCGGTGTTTGCAGTTCGATGAAGTATTTGCGCAGCAGGTTCTGCGCGCTGAGCAGGCGATATTCCTTGCTGGCGCGGAAGTCCGAGAGCGGCGTGAAGTCTTCGGCGAGTGCGGCGCAAGCGCGTTCGACCACGGTGTTGTTGAACGGCGCACCGATCAGCGCAGCCTCGCAGTGGGCGGCGCGTTTCGGGATCGCGGCCATGCCGCCAAACGCCATGCGCGCATCGGTGATCACACCGTTTTCGACGCGCAGGTTGAACGCGGCGCAGACGGCAGAGATGTCATCGTCCAGACGCTTGGAGACTTTGTAGGCGCGGAACAACTGCTCGGCGCTGGCGCGCGGCACGATGATCTTCTCGATGAATTCACTTTCCTGACGGGCGGTGACTTTGTAATCGATGAAGTAGTCGTCGAGGTTCAGGGTGCGGCGGGTTTCGCCTTTGCACAGCACGACTTGCGCGCCGAGGGCGATCAGCAGCGGTGGCGAGTCACCGATCGGCGAGGCGTTGCCGATGTTGCCGCCGAGGGTGCCCTGGTTGCGGATTTGCAGGGAAGCGAAGCGATGCAGCAGTTCGCCGAAGTCCGGGTACTCGGCGTTCAACGCTTCATAGCAGTCGGAGAGGGCGGTGGCGGCACCGATTTCGATGCGGTCTTCGAAGGTGTCGATGCGCTTCATTTCCGCGACGTTGCCGACGTAGATCATCACCGGCAGGGTGCGGTGAAATTGGGTGACTTCGAGTGCCAAGTCGGTGCCGCCGGCGAGCAGGCGTGCTTGTGGATAAGCGTCGTAGAGGTCGGCCAGATCGGCGACGGTCAGCGGCACCAGGCAGCGTTTGTCGCCGCTGTTGAGTTCGCCGATATCGGTCGGCGCGATGGCTTTCAGGCGGGCGATGGTGTCCGCTTCGCGGGCATCGAACTGATCCGGTTGCTTGCCGCAACAGGATTGCTCGGCAGCCGCCAGAATCGGCCGGTAGCCGGTGCAGCGGCAGAGATTGCCGGCCAGCGCTTCGTGAGCCTTGGCGTGATCCGGTGCGTCGCTGTTCTTTTGCAGGGCGAACAGCGACATGACAAAACCGGGGGTGCAGAAACCGCACTGCGAGCCGTGGCACTCGACCATGGCTTTCTGCACGCTGTGCAGTTCGCCTTTGTGTTTGAGGTCTTCGACGCTGATCAGTTGTTTGCCGTGCAGCGACGAAACAAAGGTCAGGCACGAGTTGAGGCTGCGATAGCGAATGTGTTCGCGGCCAGCGTCATCCGTTTGCAACTCGCCGACCACCACGGTGCAGGCGCCGCAGTCACCGCTGGCGCAACCTTCTTTGGTGCCGGACTTGCCCACGTGTTCACGCAGATAATTGAGCACAGTCAGATTCGGGTCCAGGGCGTGCTCGCTACGGAGTTCCTGGTTAAGTAAAAACTGGATCACGGAAGGCCTCGCAGACTCATTATTGTTGTTAACCGACGTGAACCGAATTTAGCAGGTCTGACTTTTCGGTCAATGGTTTTCTGACTTAAAGGTCAGGAAAAAGCATTTCGTCGATCAACAACGTGTCTATTCAGTATTGACCCTCAATGGATCCCCTGCTTTTTTGCGGGATTCGTGCCAAAAACCGCTGAGTGGGCACTCCGCCATGACCGTGCATTTGCGCTACACTGCGCCGCCTGTGCAGATCGATAGAGTTTGAAGGACAACCATGACGTTCAAGGCGCCGGACAGCCTCGCCGAGCAAATCGCTCACCACCTCGCCGAACGCATCATTCGTGGCGAAATGAAGCCGGGAGAGCGCATCCAGGAACAGAAGGTCACGCTGGCATTGAATGTCAGCCGCGGCTCGGTCCGCGAAGCCTTGCTGATCCTCGAACGCCGCCACCTGATCGCGATCCTGCCGCGTCGTGGTGCGCATGTCACCGAACTGACGCCGCACAAGGTGCGGAGCCTGTGCACGCTGATGAGCGAGCTGTACATTTTGCTCGGCAACTCGGTGGCCAATGGCTGGCAAGTGCAGTCGGACATGGCGCCGTTCGTGCAGATCCAGCAGCGCCTGACCGCCAGCTACGAGCGTCAGGACATTCGCAGCTTCGTCGACGACAGCTTCAGCGTGATGCGCGCCGCTTATCCGTTCGCCAACAATCCGTACCTGCAAGAGACCGTCGAGAACCTGCAACCGGCCATGAGCCGCGCCTACTTCCTCGCCCTCGAACAGCGCAAGGCGGAAATGAGCGAGTTCCTCGAACTGTTCGAACGCCTGCTGGCCGCCGTGCTCGCCCGTGATTTGCCGCAGATCCGTATTGTGCTGACGGCGTATGCCCAGCGCAGTTGCGATCTGGTGGTCTCCGCCCTGACGGTTGCCTAAGCGTGCGGCTCAAGTGCATCAAACTGGCGGGATTCAAATCCTTCGTCGACCCGACCACGGTGAACTTCCCCAGTAACATGGCGGCGGTCGTCGGGCCGAACGGTTGCGGCAAGTCGAACATCATCGACGCCGTACGCTGGGTGATGGGCGAGAGTTCGGCGAAGAACCTCCGTGGCGAGTCGATGACGGACGTCATCTTCAACGGCTCGACCAGCCGCAAACCGGTGAGTCAGGCCAGCATCGAGCTGGTTTTCGACAACTCCGACGGCACGCTGCTGGGCGAGTACGCGGCCTACGCGGAAATCTCCATTCGCCGCAAAGTCACCCGCGACAGCCAGACCACGTATTACCTCAACGGCACCAAATGCCGTCGTCGCGACATCACCGATATCTTCCTCGGCACCGGTCTGGGCCCGCGCAGCTATTCGATCATCGAGCAGGGGATGATCTCCAAGCTGATCGAATCAAAGCCCGAAGACCTGCGTAACTTCATCGAAGAAGCGGCCGGCATCTCGAAATATAAAGAGCGCCGCCGCGAGACTGAAAACCGTATCCGCCGCACCCACGAAAACCTCGCGCGTCTGACTGACCTGCGCGATGAGCTTGAACGCCAACTCGAACGCCTGCACCGCCAGGCCGAGGCCGCCAAGAAGTATCAGGAATTCAAAGCCGAGGAGCGTCAGCTCAAGGCGCAACTGTCGGCGTTGCGCTGGCAGGATCTGAATGATCAGGTTGGCCAGCGCGAGTCGATCATCGGCACCCAGGAAATCAGTTTCGAAGCCTTGGTCGCCGAGCAGCGAAACGCTGACGCGGCCATCGAACGCCTGCGTGACGGTCACCATGACCTGTCCGAACGCTTCAATCTGGTGCAGGGGCGCTTCTATTCGGTCGGCGGCGACATCGCCCGGGTCGAGCAGAGCATCCAGCACGGTCAGCAACGTCTGCGACAGTTGCAGGACGATCTGAAAGAAGCCGAGCGCGCCCGCCTCGAAACCGAATCGCACCTGGGCCACGACCGCACCTTGCTGCTGACCCTCGGCGAAGAGCTGGACATGCTCGTGCCCGAGCAGGAAGTTACCAGCGCCGCCGCCGAAGAAGCCGCCGCTGCGCTGGAAGATTCCGAATCCGTCATGCACGGCTGGCAAGAACAGTGGGACGCCTTCAACCTGACCGCCGCCGAACCGCGTCGTCAGGCCGAAGTGCAGCAGTCGCGCATCCAGCAGCTGGAAACCAGCATGGAGCGTCTCGCCGATCGGCAAAAACGTCTAGGCGAAGAGCGCGCGTTGCTCTCGGCTGACCCGGAAGATGCGGCGATCATGGAGCTCAACGAGCAGCTCGCCGAGTCCGAAGCGACCCTCGAAGATTTGCAGACCAGCGAAGAGGCGCAAGTCGAGAAACTCGAACAGCTGCGCCAGGAATTGCAGCAAGCGCTGACCGCGCAGCAACAGGCGCAGGGTGATTTGCAGCGCCTCAATGGTCGTCTGGCTTCCCTTGAAGCTCTGCAGCAAGCCGCGCTCGACCCAGGCACCGGCACCGCCGAATGGCTGAAGGAACACAACCTCGCCGAGCGCCCGCGTCTAGCCGAAGGCCTGAAGGTCGAGGCCGGTTGGGAACTGGCGGTAGAGACCGTGCTCGGCGCCGATCTGCAAGCGGTGCTGGTCGACGACTTCAGCGGCTTCGATTTGTCCGGGTTCACTCAGGGCGATCTACGCCTGCTCAGCCCGGCCAGCGATGGCGTGCGCGTCGCCGGCAGCTTGCTGGACAAGGTCGACGCGCAGATCGATCTGTCGCCGTGGCTCGGTCAGGTGAAACCGGTCGATAGCCTTGAACAGGCCTTGGCTTTGCGCGGGCAGTTGAGCGCTGGCGAGAGCCTGATCAGCCGCGACGGTTACTGGGTCGGTCGGCACTTTTTACGCGTACGACGGGCCAGCGAAGCGGAAAGCGGCATGCTCGCCCGTGGCCAGGAAATCGAAGCGCTGCACCTCGAACGCGAAGAGAAAGAAGCCACGGTCGAGGCCATGGAAACCCGTCTGCAAACCCTGCGCGCGCAACAGCGTCAGCAGGAAAACGGCCGCGAACATTTGCGCCGTTTGCTGCAAGACGAAGCGCGTCAGCAGGGCGAATTGAAAGCGCAACTGTCCGCCGGTAAAGCCAAGGCCGAACAGCTGACCTTGCGCCGCACGCGTCTCGATGAAGAACTGGTCGAGCTCGCCGAGCAACGCGAACTCGAGCACGAACAAGTCGGCGAAGCGCGCATGCAATTGCAGGAAGCGCTGGATGCCATGGCGCTGGACACCGAGCAGCGCGAGTTGCTGCTGGCCCAGCGCGACAGCCTGCGCGAACGCCTCGATCGTGTGCGCCAGGAAGCGCGGCAGCACAAGGATCACGCCCATCAATTGGCCGTGCGTCTCGGCTCGTTGCGCGCGCAGCACGATTCCACGCGTCAGGCTCTTGAGCGCCTGGAAATGCAGGCAGAACGCCTGACGGAAAAACGCGAACAGTTGAGTCTGAATCTGGAGGAGGGCGAGGCACCGCTGGAAGAGCTGCGCCTGAAACTTGAAGAACTGCTCGACAAGCGCATGACCGTCGACGAAGAACTCAAGACCGCGCAGATCGCCCTCGAAGACGCCGACCGCGAATTGCGCGACGCGGAAAAACGCCGGACTCAGGCCGAGCAGCAATCGCAGCTGATTCGCGGCCAACTCGAACAGCAGCGTATGGAATGGCAAGCGCTGACCGTGCGCCGCAAGGCCTTGCAGGATCAACTGCTCGAGGACGGCTACGATCTGAATGGCGTGCTCGCGACATTAACCGCGCAAGCCAGTGAACGCGAAGCCGAAGAAGAACTCGAACGCATCAACGCGCGGATTCAGCGCCTGGGCGCGATCAACCTCGCGGCCATCGACGAATACACGCAACAATCCGAGCGTAAACGTTATCTGGATGCGCAGGACGCCGATCTGGTTGAAGCGCTGGAGACCCTCGAGAACGTCATTCGCAAGATCGACAAGGAAACCCGCAACCGCTTCAAAGATACCTTTGATCAGATCAATGGCGGTTTACAGGCACTTTTTCCAAAAGTTTTCGGTGGTGGACGGGCGTATTTGGAACTGACGGGCGAAGATCTACTCGATACAGGGGTAACGATCATGGCGCAGCCGCCAGGGAAGAAGAACAGCACCATCCATTTGCTCTCCGGCGGGGAAAAAGCCCTGACCGCACTGGCACTGGTTTTTGCCATCTTCAAATTGAACCCGGCGCCTTTCTGCATGCTCGATGAGGTTGACGCGCCACTGGATGACGCTAACGTTGGACGCTACGCACGCTTGGTCAAAGAGATGTCGCAGACCGTGCAGTTCATCTATATCACCCACAACAAGATTGCCATGGAAATGGCCGAGCAGTTGATGGGCGTGACGATGCATGAACCGGGTTGTTCGCGACTGGTAGCCGTGGATGTCGAGGAGGCGATGGCGATGGTGGACGCCTGAGCCAGCGTGGTGTCGGAAAGGTAATTGAGGGCTGTAGGACTTTTTTACCGGGTTCGACTTGCTGGCCAATCGACATATTCGTGCAAGCCAATGAGACAGACGGTGTAAAGTTGTCTTTGGTCGTGCTAGTTTAATGTCAATTTTTCGTATACGTGGGCAAAACGCCTGTCAGAACATAGAGTTGGCGCCACGTTTTAAAGCGGTTTGCACAATGTAAACCCCTTATTTTTCAGCATTTTTTATAGAGGCACGGGATTACATGGAAATCGGTCTGCGCGAGTGGCTGATCGTCATCGGCATCATTGTGATAGCCGGTATTCTTTTCGATGGCTGGCGCCGTATGCGCGGCGGCAAGGGAAAACTGAAATTCCGTCTTGACCGAAGTCTGTCCAACCTGCCGGACGAGGACACCAGCGCTGAGCTGTTGGGCCCGGCCCGTGTACTGGATACGCATCAAGAGCCGCAACTGGATGAACACGACCTGCCGTCGGTGAGCATGCCGGCCCGCGAAGCACGCGAGCCTCGCGAGTCCGGCTCGAAACGTGGCAAGCGTGGCGGCAACGGCCCGGCTCAGGGCGACCTGAACCTCGACCTGGACCTGGACGGCGGCCCGAGCTTCAGCAGCCGTGACGACGATTTCGTTGAAGGCACCAAGCCAGCGCCGGCGCCGGTCGACAAAGACCAGCCGCAAGCCGAAGAAGTCTTGGTCATCAGTGTGATCTGCCGCGACGCTGCCGGCTTCAAAGGCCCGGCGCTGTTGCAGAACATCCTGGAAAGCGGTCTGCGTTTTGGCGAGATGGATATTTTCCACCGTCACGAAAGCATGGCCGGCAACGGTGAAGTGCTGTTCTCCATGGCCAACGCGGTCAAACCGGGCATCTTCGATCTGGACGACATCGACCATTTCAGCACCCCGGCGGTGAGCTTCTTCCTCGGCCTGCCCGGCCCGCGTCATCCGAAGCAGGCTTTCGACGTGATGGTGGCCGCAGCCCGCAAGCTGTCGCAGGAATTGAACGGCGAGCTGAAAGATGACCAGCGCAGCGTTCTGACCGCGCAGACCATCGAGCACTACCGTCAGCGCATCGTTGAATTCGAACGCCGCGCCCTGACCCAGAAGCGCTGATTGAAAAGATTGCCTCGCTATAAAGAGGCAGTCGGCAATATAGATTGAGCAGCCTCGGCTGCTCTTTTGCTTTACGAGAGAACACCCCATGACCGCCGCCAAAAACCGCATTCTTGAACTGCGCGCTGAACTCGATCAGCACAACTACCGTTATCACGTCCTCGATGAGCCGAGCATTCCGGACGCCGAGTACGACCGGTTGTTCCACGAGCTCAAGGCGCTGGAGGCGGCCAACCCGGAACTGATCACCCGCGACTCGCCGACCCAGCGCGTCGGCAGCGTGGCGCTGACCGCGTTCACTCAGGTGCGTCACGAAGTGCCGATGCTCAGTCTCGGTAACGCTTTCGAAGAAAGCGACATGCGCGAGTTCGATCGCCGCGTCACCGAAGGTCTGGATCTGCCGGTCGGCGATCTGTTCGGCGGTAGTGCAGCGGTGGAATACAGCTGCGAGCCGAAACTCGATGGCCTGGCGGTCAGCCTGCTCTATCAGGACGGCGTGCTGGTACGCGGCGCCACACGCGGCGACGGCACTACCGGCGAAGACATCAGCGTCAACGTGCGCACCGTGCGCAATATTCCGCTGAAGCTGCACGGCGAAGGCTGGCCGGCGACGCTGGAGGTGCGCGGTGAAGTGTTCATGTCCAAGGCCGGTTTCGAACGCCTCAACGCCTCGCAACTGGAAGTTGGCGGCAAGACCTTCGCCAACCCGCGCAACGCCGCGGCCGGCAGCTTGCGTCAGCTCGATTCGAAGATCACTGCTAACCGTCCGCTGGAATTCTGCTGCTATGGCATCGGTCAGGTTTCTCACGATATTTCCGACACCCACATCGGCAACCTCAAGCAGTTGCAGAAGTGGGGCATGCCGATCAGCCATGAATTGAAATTGGCCAAAGGCATCGATGAGTGTCTGGATTACTACCGCGACATCGGCGCGCGGCGTAACTCGCTGACGTATGAAATCGATGGCGTGGTGTTCAAGGTCAACAGCATTGCCGATCAGCGTGAACTGGGCTTCCGTGCTCGTGAGCCGCGTTGGGCGATCGCGCACAAATTTCCGGCGATGGAAGAGCTCACCGAGTTGCTCGATGTCGAGTTTCAGGTCGGCCGTACTGGCGCTGTTACGCCGGTGGCACGATTGAAACCGGTCAAGGTTGCCGGTGTCACCGTGGCCAACGCCACGTTGCACAACATGGATGAGGTCGCGCGTCTGGGTCTGATGATCGGCGACACCGTGATCATCCGCCGTGCCGGTGATGTGATTCCGCAAGTGGTGCAAGTGGTCATGGATCGCCGTCCGGAAAACGCGCGCGCAGTGCAGATTCCCGAGAGTTGCCCGGTGTGCGGTTCGCACGTCGAGCGTACGCAACTGATCAAGCGCAGCAAAGGCAAGGAAACCGTCAGCGAAGGCGCGGTGTATCGCTGCGTTGGCCGTCTGGCCTGCGGTGCGCAGTTGAAGCAGGCGATCATCCACTTCGTCTCGCGTCGGGCGATGGACATCGAAGGTCTGGGTGACAAGAGCGTTGAGCAACTGGTCGATGAAGGTCTGGTCAGTTCGCCGGCGGATCTGTATGCGCTGAAGTTTGACGACATCGTTGATCTGGAAGGTTTTGCCGAGGTGTCGAGCAACAAGCTGCTCGCGGCCATCGAAGACAGCAAGAAACCGGGGCTGGCGCGCTTCATCTATGCACTGGGCATTCCCGATGTCGGCGAAGAGACCGCCAAGGTGCTGGCGCGCTCGCTGGGTTCGCTGGAGCGCGTGCAGCAGGCGCTGCCGCAAGTGCTGACCTACCTGCCGGATGTCGGTCTGGAAGTGGCGCACGAGATTCACAGCTTCTTTGAAGATGCGCATAACCAGCAGGTGATTACTGAATTGCTGGGTCATGGTTTGCAGATTCAGGATCAAGGTGAGTTGGGCGCCGAGTTTGCCGCCAGCACCACGCTGGGTGGTTTCCTCGACAAGCTGCACATTTCCTCGGTCGGCCCCGGTGGTGCGCAGAAACTGGCGGACAAGTTTGGTTCGCTCGAAGCGGTGATGAATGCCGACTGGCTGGACATGCGTCAGGCCTTGCCGGAGAAGCAGGCCAATTCGGTTCGCGAGTTTTTTGCTGTTCCTGAGCATCGTCAATTAGCTGAAGAGTCCGAGAAACAACTGCGTGATTTCGGCATGCACTGGCAGAGCGAGAAGAAAGTCGTCGAAGGTTTGCCGCTGTCCGGTGAGACCTGGGTGCTGACCGGCAAGGTTGAGTTGATGAGCCGTGATGTTGCCAAGGAACATCTGGAAAGCCTCGGCGCCAAGGTCGCGGGTTCGGTGTCGGCGAAGACTCATTGCGTAGTCGCGGGCCCCGGCGCCGGTTCCAAATTGACCAAAGCCAATGAGCTGGGCGTGAAAGTGATGGACGAAGAAACCTTTATCGCCTTCCTAAAAACTCACGGCGTCGCCGTTTAAGATCAAAAGATCGCAGCCTGCGGCAGCTCCTACAGGGCTAGTGTTCCACCACGATAAAGCGGGTGTTCACTGATCTCCTGTAGGAGCTGCCGCAGGCTGCGATCTTTTGATTTTCCCACGCAGAGCGTTGGAACGATCAGCTCGCAAGAATGATCTAGTCTTGGCAAGCCCCAGGGAGAGATCGCCATGCACCGCTTTTTCGAGCAGCTCAGTTCCCGCATCATCGCGCCGTTCATGGGCGAATCCTCACGCAACAGCAAAGTCTGGCCGTGCCGCTGCGGCCAGTCGCTGTTCTTTCGCAACAGCCAGTGCCTGGCGTGCAACGCCTTGCTCGGTTATCAGCCGGAGGAAAGTCGCCTGACCTCGCTGCAGCCGGGGCCGTATGAGGGCACCTGGACGCTTGACGCCGACCCCGACGCCGGACTGTTCCGCCGTTGCGCCAACCTCGACACAGCCGCCGCATGCAACTGGCTGCTGCCGGCCAACGATCACGACAGCCTGTGCGTCGCCTGCAGCCTCAATCGCACCATCCCCGACCTGTCCGCCCCGGACAATCCCGAACGCTGGCGCAAGGTCGAAATTGCCAAGCGTCGACTGGTCGCGCAACTGATCACCCTCGGCCTGCAAGTCATCCCGAAAACCGTCGATGAAGACACCGGGTTGGCCTTCGACTTCATTGGAGTCGACCTCGAAGGCAACGCACCGATGACCGGCCACGCCAACGGCCTGATCACCCTCGACATCAAAGAAGCCGACGACGCCCACCGCGAGCAGGTGAGGGCGGCGATGCACGAACCCTATCGCACGTTGCTCGGGCATTTTCGTCATGAGGTCGGGCACTACTACTGGGATCGCCTGATCGCCAACGGCCCCTGGCTCGATTCATTCCGCAGCCTGTTCGGCGACGAACGCGCCAGTTACGCCGAGGCGCTTGATCGTCACTATCAACAAGGCGCACCGCTGGACTGGCCACAGCACTACGTCAGCGCCTACGCAACCATGCACCCGTGGGAAGACTGGGCGGAAACCTGGGCGCATTACCTGCACATGATGGACGCCGTGGATACGGCGCTGGGTTTTGGCATGAGCGCGCGGGAAATGGATTTCGACTACCAGCCGTTTCCCACCAGCACGCTGTATGACCCGGAGCATCCCGGTGGCGAGGCGTTTCTGTCGTTCGTCAATGCGTGGATCGAACTGGCGGGGATGCTCAATGAACTGTCTCGCAGCATGGGCCAACCGGATTTCTACCCGTTCGTGCTGCCGGCCCCAGCGATTGCCAAGCTGCACTTCATTCATCTGGTGATCCAGCAGGCGGGCGGCAGGGCGGACGAGGTGCTGGCCCTGTAGGCGCTGCCGCAGGCTGCGATCTTTATGTCTTTGACCTTGTTCATATTTTTAATCTGCAACCAACGGTTGTAACTTCGTCTCAGATAGGTACAATGGCGCGGCTCGCCGACAGGCAAGCGTCGTTATGGTGACCCCATCGGTCCCCCCGCAACGATTACCCGTGAACCTGGTCAGAGCCGGAAGGCAGCAGCCACAGCGGGAACATTGTGTGCCGGGGTGTGGCTGGTGGGGTTACCACCTTAACGAACAATCGAACGCTTCAACCAGAACTGCATGGGTTTCGCCCACTGCGGTTTTTTTGTGCCTGCGATTTGTCAGGTCGGCGCAAATCCCCTGTAGGAGTGAGCCTGCTCGCGATGGCGGTGGGTCAGTCAACTCATGTTTGGTAGTCAGGACGCCATCGCGAGCAGGCT
>NZ_WXVV01000044.1 GCF_013433315.1 Pseudomonas crudilactis
TCGAACTTTCGGTTCGTTTCGTCTTCACACACCGCAATCTGGCTTTTAAGCGCAAATTGCTTGGGTGTTATATGGTCAAGCCTCACGGGCAATTAGTATTGGTTAGCTCAACGCCTCACAGCGCTTACACACCCAACCTATCAACGTCGTAGTCTTCGACGGCCCTTCAGGGAACTCAAGGTTCCAGTGAGATCTCATCTTGAGGCAAGTTTCCCGCTTAGATGCTTTCAGCGGTTATCTTTCCCGAACATAGCTACCCGGCAATGCCACTGGCGTGACAACCGGAACACCAGAGGTTCGTCCACTCCGGTCCTCTCGTACTAGGAGCAGCCCCTCTCAAATCTCAAACGTCCACGGCAGATAGGGACCGAACTGTCTCACGACGTTCTAAACCCAGCTCGCGTACCACTTTAAATGGCGAACAGCCATACCCTTGGGACCGGCTTCAGCCCCAGGATGTGATGAGCCGACATCGAGGTGCCAAACACCGCCGTCGATATGAACTCTTGGGCGGTATCAGCCTGTTATCCCCGGAGTACCTTTTATCCGTTGAGCGATGGCCCTTCCATACAGAACCACCGGATCACTAAGACCTACTTTCGTACCTGCTCGACGTGTCTGTCTCGCAGTCAAGCGCGCTTTTGCCTTTATACTCTACGACCGATTTCCGACCGGTCTGAGCGCACCTTCGTACTCCTCCGTTACTCTTTAGGAGGAGACCGCCCCAGTCAAACTACCCACCATACACTGTCCTCGATCCGGATAACGGACCTGAGTTAGAACCTCAAAGTTGCCAGGGTGGTATTTCAAGGATGGCTCCACGCGAACTGGCGTCCACGCTTCAAAGCCTCCCACCTATCCTACACAAGCAAATTCAAAGTCCAGTGCAAAGCTATAGTAAAGGTTCACGGGGTCTTTCCGTCTAGCCGCGGATACACTGCATCTTCACAGCGATTTCAATTTCACTGAGTCTCGGGTGGAGACAGCGCCGCCATCGTTACGCCATTCGTGCAGGTCGGAACTTACCCGACAAGGAATTTCGCTACCTTAGGACCGTTATAGTTACGGCCGCCGTTTACCGGGGCTTCGATCAAGAGCTTCGCGTTAGCTAACCCCATCAATTAACCTTCCGGCACCGGGCAGGCGTCACACCCTATACGTCCACTTTCGTGTTTGCAGAGTGCTGTGTTTTTAATAAACAGTCGCAGCGGCCTGGTATCTTCGACCGGCATGAGCTTACGGAGCAAGTCCTTCACCCTCACCGGCGCACCTTCTCCCGAAGTTACGGTGCCATTTTGCCTAGTTCCTTCACCCGAGTTCTCTCAAGCGCCTTGGTATTCTCTACCCAACCACCTGTGTCGGTTTGGGGTACGGTTCCTGGTTACCTGAAGCTTAGAAGCTTTTCTTGGAAGCATGGCATCAACCACTTCGTCACCCAAAGGGTAACTCGTCATCAGCTCTCGGCCTTAAGATCCCGGATTTACCTAAGATCTCAGCCTACCACCTTAAACTTGGACAACCAACGCCAAGCTGGCCTAGCCTTCTCCGTCCCTCCATCGCAATAACCAGAAGTACAGGAATATTAACCTGTTTTCCATCGACTACGCTTTTCAGCCTCGCCTTAGGGACCGACTAACCCTGCGTCGATTAACGTTGCGCAGGAAACCTTGGTCTTTCGGCGTGGGTGTTTTTCACACCCATTGTCGTTACTCATGTCAGCATTCGCACTTCTGATACCTCCAGCAAGCTTCTCAACTCACCTTCACAGGCTTACAGAACGCTCCTCTACCGCATCATCCGAAGATGATACCCGTAGCTTCGGTGTATGGTTTGAGCCCCGTTACATCTTCCGCGCAGGCCGACTCGACTAGTGAGCTATTACGCTTTCTTTAAAGGGTGGCTGCTTCTAAGCCAACCTCCTAGCTGTCTAAGCCTTCCCACATCGTTTCCCACTTAACCATAACTTTGGGACCTTAGCTGACGGTCTGGGTTGTTTCCCTTTTCACGACGGACGTTAGCACCCGCCGTGTGTCTCCCATGCTCGGCACTTGTAGGTATTCGGAGTTTGCATCGGTTTGGTAAGTCGGGATGACCCCCTAGCCGAAACAGTGCTCTACCCCCTACAGTGATACATGAGGCGCTACCTAAATAGCTTTCGAGGAGAACCAGCTATCTCCGAGCTTGATTAGCCTTTCACTCCGATCCACAGGTCATCCGCTAACTTTTCAACGGTAGTCGGTTCGGTCCTCCAGTTAGTGTTACCCAACCTTCAACCTGCCCATGGATAGATCGCCCGGTTTCGGGTCTATTCCCAGCGACTAGACGCCCTATTAAGACTCGCTTTCGCTACGCCTCCCCTATTCGGTTAAGCTCGCCACTGAAAATAAGTCGCTGACCCATTATACAAAAGGTACGCAGTCACAGAACAAAGTCTGCTCCCACTGCTTGTACGCATACGGTTTCAGGATCTATTTCACTCCCCTCTCCGGGGTTCTTTTCGCCTTTCCCTCACGGTACTAGTTCACTATCGGTCAGTCAGTAGTATTTAGCCTTGGAGGATGGTCCCCCCATATTCAGACAAAGTTTCTCGTGCTCCGTCCTACTCGATTTCATGACTAAGAGATTTTCGCGTACAGGGCTATCACCCACTATGGCCGCACTTTCCAGAGCGTTCCGCTAATCTCAAAGCCACTTAAGGGCTAGTCCCCGTTCGCTCGCCACTACTAAGGGAATCTCGGTTGATTTCTTTTCCTCAGGGTACTTAGATGTTTCAGTTCCCCTGGTTCGCCTCTTGCACCTATGTATTCAGTACAAGATAACCATCTTATGATGGCTGGGTTCCCCCATTCAGACATCTCCGGATCAAAGTCTGTTTGCCGACTCCCCGAAGCTTTTCGCAGGCTACCACGTCTTTCATCGCCTCTGACTGCCAAGGCATCCACCGTATGCGCTTCTTCACTTGACCATATAACCCCAAGCAATCTGGTTATACTGTGAAGACGACATTCGCCGAAAATTCGAATTTCTCAACTAAGAGAACTCACAAATTTTACCTTAGCCTGATCCGTTACCAGTGAAAGTAACGTTCAGTCTATCTTTCTATCACATACCCAAATTTTTAAAGAACG
>NZ_WXVV01000046.1 GCF_013433315.1 Pseudomonas crudilactis
GCCGCGGGCGCGGGAATGGCTGGCGGCGTCGGCGTTGCGGTTGGCGGAACTGACTTCGGCACCGGAACTGAGCAAACACGCGAGCGCGTTGAAGCCGCTGATGTTTCACGCACGTGACGTTGAGTTGAAACCGACACCGTCGATACCGCTGAACATTCGTCAGGCCGATTCACTGGTGTTGACTGTGCCGAATCCGGCGCCTCTTGCGCGAGACAAGTCTGGTGGTTCGAGCCGGTTGCAACGGCATGAGCCTCACGACGACTCGCCGGATCAGGCGAAAAATCCCAACGGTGACAGCGCCGATTGCGTGCCCTTCACCTGCACCAACGGTTGTCCGGTGTCGATGGTCACTGGCGAAGAACTGCTGACCCTGAGCGATGCCGTGCTCGATGGCGTGTTGCCGTTTGAGTTCAGCCGGTTGTATCGCTCTAGTGCTGCCGAGATCGATATCGGGCTGGGGTTTGGTTGGAGCCATTCGCTGGCGCATCGGCTGGAGTTTTTCGCTGATGAGGTTGTTTGGGTCGATCACGAAAACCGGCGTACGCGTTTTCCGTTGCCGAGCGTTGAACGACCGGCGATTCACAACAGCCTGTCGCGGGCGGCGATTTTTCTGGGTGATGAGCCGGAAGAGCTGATCCTCGCGCTGGCCGGGGATACGGCGCGGTTTTATCACTTTCGTGCGGGACGGCTGACGGCGGTCAGTGATGCCTATGGCAATCGTCTGACGGTGCAGCGCGATCGGTCTGACCGGGTGCAGCGACTGGACAACGGCGCCGGGCGTTCGCTGCTGTTGCGCTATGACCGCGCGCAGTTGGTTGGTGTGGATTATCAGGTGTTTCGCGACGGTGCCTGGGGCACCGAACAGGCGCTGGTCAGCTACCGCTACGACGCCTACCGGCACCTGATCGAAGCGACCAACGCCGTCGGCGACAGCGAGCGTTACGACTACGACGACGCTCACGTGATTCTGCAGCGGCAACTGGCTGGCGGCGCGAGTTTCTTTTGGGAGTGGGAGCGCTCGGGCAAGGCTTCTCGCTGTGTCAGGCATTGGGCCTCGTTTTCGCAGATGGACACGCGCTACGTCTGGAATGACGACGGCAGTGTCGCGGTGCATTACGTCGATGGCACCGAAGAAACGTACGTCCACGACGAGCGTGCGCGGCTGGTGCGTAAAGTCTCGGCGGACGGTGGCGAGCAGCTCAAGGCCTATGACTCTTCGGGGCACTTGATCGCCGAGCAGGATGCCTTGGGCGCGGTCACCGAATACCGCTACGACGAGGTCGGACGGCTGATCGCGCTGATTCCACCGGATGAGGCGCCCACGTCCTACGAGTATCGCAACGGTTTCCTGCATAAACGCTCTCGCGGCGATGCGGTGTGGATCTACCGGCGCAATGCCGAGGGTGATGTCACCGAAGCGGTCGACCCCGATGGTCAGGTCACCCATTACTACTACGACACCCGGGGTCAGTTGCTGTCGATCCGCTACCCGGACAGCAGTCGGCATCGACTGGTATGGAACGACCTTGGCCAGTTGACCGAAGAGACCTTGCCCGACGGCGGCGTGCGGCGTTTTTCCTACGACGCACTGGGGCGGCGGACCACCACCGCGGACGAACACGGTGCAGTCACCCGGCAACATTGGGACGCCGTTGGCCGACTGATCCAGACGACGTTTCCTACCGGCAGCACCCGTGCCTACAGCTACGGCGCCTACGGTCAGGTCACCGCCGAGCGCGATGAACTGGGACGCATCACCCGCTACGAATACGACGATGACCTGCACCTGGTCTCGCGGCGGATCAACCCC
>NZ_WXVV01000047.1 GCF_013433315.1 Pseudomonas crudilactis
CGATACCATCGACACCACCACGGTGAAACTGACGGCCACCGAGTCTGCCGCTGAAGGCGGCAACGTCGTCTACACCGCGACGGTCGGTGCACCAGTAACCGGTTCGCCAGTCGTGGTAACCCTGTCGAACGGTCAGACCATCACCATTGGTGTTGGCCAGACCACCGGCACCGCGACCACTACCGCGCCAAACGACGTTTTGACCGGCCATGCACCGCTGACCAACGCGATCACCAACGTCAGCGGCGGTAACTACGAGAACCTCGTGGCTGACAAAACGCCGGTCAGCACGACGGTGACCGATACTGTCGACACCACCAATCTGTCGCTCAGCGCGACCGGCACCGTGGCTGAAGGCGGTTCGATTGTTTACACCGCGACCCTGACCAACGCCGCTGGTTCGCCAGTCACCGTGACCCTGTCGAACGGCGCCGTGATCACCATCGATGCCGGTAAAACCACTGGCACCGTGACCGTTCCAGCCCCGGCCGATGACGTCTACAAAGACGCCGGCACCGTGCAGGCCACGATCAGCAACGCCACCGGTGGCAACTTCGAAAATCTGGTGCCGAGCACGACGCCAGCTATCACCAGCGTCACCGATACCGTCGACACCACGACTGTGAAACTGACGGCAACCGCTACCGCAGCCGAAGGTGGCAACGTCGTTTACACCGCGACTGTCGGCGCGCCAGTCACCGGCTCGCCGGTTGTCGTGACCCTGGCCAACGGTCAGACCATCACCATTGGTGTCGGCCAGACTACGGGGACTGCGACCACTACCGCACCAAACGATGCGTTGACTGGTCACGCACCGCTGACCAACTCGATCACCAACGTCACTGGCGGCAACTACGAAAATCTCGTCGCCGACAAGACGCCGGTTTCGACCAACGTCACTGACACCGTCGACACCACCAACCTGTCGCTGTCCGCGACCGGCACCGTGGCCGAAGGCGGTTCGATTGTTTACACCGCGACCCTGACCAACGCCGCTGGTTCGCCAGTGACCGTCACCCTGTCCAACGGCGCGGTGATCACCATCGATGCCGGCAAAACCACCGGCACCGTGACTGTCCCGGCCCCGGCTGACGACGTCTACAAAGACGCTGGCACCGTGCAGGCCACAATCAGCAACGCCAGCGGTGGCAATTTCGAAAATCTGGTGCCAAGCACGACTCCGGCTATCACCAGCGTCACCGATACCATTGACACCACCACCGTGAAACTGACCGCAACCGCCACTGCAGCCGAGGGCGGCAACGTTGTTTACACCGCGACCGTCGGTGCTCCAGTGACTGGCTCGCCAGTCGTGGTTACCCTGTCGAACGGTCAGACCATCACCATCGGTGTTGGCCAGACCACCGGCACCGCGACCACAACTGCACCTAACGACGCATTGACCGGCCACGCCCCGCTGACCAACTCGATCACCAACGTCACTGGCGGCAACTACGAAAATCTCGTCGCCGACAAAACCCCGGTCAGCACCACCGTGACCGACACCGTCGACACCACCAACCTGACGCTGTCCGCAACCGGCACCGTGGCCGAAGGTGGCCAGATCACTTACACCGCGACCCTGACCAACGCCGCTGGTTCACCGGTCACCGTGACCCTGTCCAACGGCGCCGTGATCACCATCGACGCCGGTAAAACCACTGGCACCGTGACTGTTCCCGCCCCGGCTGACGACGTCTACAAAGACGCTGGCACCGTGCAGGCCACAATCAGCAACGCCAGCGGTGGCAATTTCGAAAATCTGGTGCCAAGCACGACTCCGGCTATCACC
>NZ_WXVV01000048.1 GCF_013433315.1 Pseudomonas crudilactis
GGGAGTGTATGTACCGGAGACATGGTGGACACATGTTCGGAGACATGGTGGACGGTTTTAGATCTTCTTACCTGCCGTAACGATCTGCAAGTTCAAGTCGATTCGGGCGATGCGATGTCTACTCCAGTAGACATCGTGGATGCCGTCCTCCGTCGTTTCTCGGATAGCCACTGACCTCCCGTGAAACGCCTTTCCGACGGTGTATTCACGGTTGCCCCAGTAGATCTCGCCCTTCACCTGAACCTTCCTGACCACATCCCCATCGTCGTACTCAGGCGCCGCCGGTTGCTCCTGATATTCCCGCGGGCTGCTGCTGTAGCGAGTAGCAGGAACCTGCATGCCCAATGCTTGATGCGGGCGCTTCTGGTTGTAAATCTCACGCCAGATATCAAACGCCCGTTGTGCATCGTCCAGATCGATGAAGAGTTGGCCTTGCAGGACTTCCCTTTTCAGGCTGCGGTGGAAGCGCTCCAGCTTTCCCTGGGTTTGCGGGTGATAAGGTCGGGAGTGGCCGACCTTGATGCCCTGGCTCATCAGCCAGACCTCCAGCGCGGTATAAACGCCGGTCTGGTCACCCCATGGCGAACCGTTGTCCATCGTCATGCGCAGAGGCAGACCGTAGAGCCGAAAGGCCCGCATTAGTTGCTCCTGGACGGTTCGGTGCTGCTCATTGGCGCACGCAGCGATGCACAGTGAGAACCGCGAGTGATCGTCCAGTATCGTCAGCGGATGGCAACGCCCCTGAGCCAGGCTGATATGCCCCTTGAAGTCCATCTGCCAAAGATCGTTGGGCGCCTCGTGCTCGAACCGGATGAACGGTTTGACCTCGGCAGCCTTTGGATCAACGCGCGAATGACGCTGTAAAACCGCATGCACGGTGCTGACAGAGGGCATCACTTTGCCGTCGTCTTCCAACACGCGCTTGAGCTTGCGAGCGCCCCAAGCGGTGTACTCCTGACTCACGGTCAAAATCTGCTGCTCAACCTCTTCTGCGCAGCGTTTGGGTGACGTCTTTGGTCGTCGAGACTGATCGATCAACCCTTGCGCACCGATGTTTTCAAACCTGTTTAGCCATTTGTAGGCAGTGCTTGGGCTGATATTGAATCGACGGCAAAGCTGCCGAACATTGGCCCCTTCTTGCCGAGCCAACAGCACGAATTCTGAACGAAGCTGCACGGTGGAAACCTCTTCCCAAGACACAGGCCATCTCCTTCGCGATGAGCAATGTGTCTATTAAAATGTGTCCACCATGTCTCCGAACACCTGTCCACCATGTGTCCGGTACATACAGGGAGAGGGCT
>NZ_WXVV01000049.1 GCF_013433315.1 Pseudomonas crudilactis
GCGTGAAACATCAGCGGCTTCAACGCGCTCGCGTGTTTGCTCAGTTCCGGTGCCGAAGTCAGTTCCGCCAACCGCAACGCCGACGCCGCCAGCCATTCCCGCGCCCGCGGCGACTTGACCTTCGCCAGCACCTTGCTGCTCAAGCGCAGTGGCACGCCGATGCCACCCGACAACCCCATCAACAGAAAACTGATCAGCAGTTCGACCCGCACCTCGGCCACCACTTCGGCCAGGTATTGCGGCGGCAGCATCTTCAACCAACTGGTAAACGCGGCCAGATGAATGAACAGCAGCGGTTCGTCACTGAGGATCAGCAGACCGTTGGCAATGGCGTCGCTGGAGGCATTCAACAACGCCTCAAGCTCGGCCTCGCTGAGGTATTCCAGCAATTTTTCACTGTTGGCCTGCAGGTCGGCGAGCAGGGCGAACACTTGCCGGATGTCATCCCAGACGCCATTCAGGGCTTTCTCGAATCCGCGCCAGTCGGCCTGTTGCAATTGACCGTAACGGCCAAGAAATCCGGCGCTGGAAAACTCCGTCCACTGCGGCTGAAATTCTGTCCACTCAGCGCGCAGCCAGCCTTCCAGGCCGGCAATGACACCTTCATAAGAGGCATACAACGCCTGCACATGGTCGGTGGACACATCGGGAAAGAAGGTGATGCGATAACGCTGGCCCCGATCACAGTTGGTCACCTGCAGAATGCCGCTGGGGCCGATGATGTGGTGCAGCGGTTCGCCGAAAGTCAGCACACCGCCGACATCGGCAAGCACCGGTTCGAGCGTCACCGGCGTGTCGCCGATCGGCACAAACCGCGCGGCCTCGAACATATGCACCAGCGTCAGCGACCCGCTGGCCGAGCACATGACCACCGATGAACTGAGCGGTTGGCGCGACTTGATCGGCGCACTGAGGCGCACGTCGTTGCCGACGGTGAACACCTGTTCGACATCCAGCGCGGTGCCTGTCCAGAACTGCTCGGCCCAGGCGTCGTAGTGGTTCAGGCACAGGCGGAACTCGCGGATCAGGTGTTCGAAGTCCGGCTCGTCCGGGTTCAAAGCAGCAACAACGAGCAGGCCGATGCTGTTGTTCAGGGCCAGCAGCCGATCGGTTGGAAGCATTCGCAGTCTCTCGCGCACATCAAAAAGGTGCGGGGACTTTGCGGGGGATCAAACAGGAAAGAAGTCGGGCGAGTAGGCGA
>NZ_WXVV01000050.1 GCF_013433315.1 Pseudomonas crudilactis
TCCGCCAGGGTTTCACGAAATACTTTACTGCTGTAATGACAGCCCTGATCCGAATGAAACATTAGGTTTTCAGGGCGTCCTCGCGACTCGAAAGCCATCTTTAACGCTCGACAGGTCAGAGCTGAATCCGGACTTCTGGACATCGCCCAGCCGACGATGCGCCGGGCATGCAGATCAAGTACAGCAGCCAGATAAACCCAGTAAGTACCGGCCCAAATGTAAGTCACGTCGCCACACCACACTTGATTGGGCGCCTCGACATTGAATTTACGCTGCAAATGATTGGGGGCGTATTGCGCCTCCGCACCGCTGGGTTTGTAACGATGCCTGCGCCGTTGCTGGCTCTTCAACCCGAGCTCGCGCATCAGGCTACGAGCCATGTAACGACCCACCGACTCTTTTTCGTTACATAGCGCCTTTGACAGGCTGCGCGCGCCCATTGAGCCGCGACTTTGCTCATGTAATTCAGCAGCTTTGATCTTTAGGCGATTGCGCCCGTCATCTACTTTCGCCCGCTGTTTCAGACGCTCGTAATAACTGCTGCGGTTGATTCCAAATACAACGCACAACTCGGATCTTGAATATTGCTCGCTTAACTCCTCGACCAGCCTTACCGATCGAGGGAATCCGACATCAAGAGAGCTGTAGCCTTTTTTAAAATTTCCTTCTCGCGCTCAATCCGTCGAATTGTTGCTTCCAGTTCCTGGATGCGTTGTTGGTCAACGGTCATGGCCTTGGACTTCTCAGGCGTCTTGCCGCTGCGCTCCGCACGCAGTTGCTCAACCCAGCGGCGCAGAGCTGTAGGGCCCACGCCCATTGCTTCGCAGGCTTCACTAACCGAATAGTCTTTATCCAAAACCAGGCAAGCCGCATCCCGTTTGAAATCTGTCGAAAAATATCGTCTGGTCAAATCACACCTCGTCGTTGGGCGTAGATTAACGCCCTTTAGGGGTGTCCAGAATCATTAAGCCAGATCA
>NZ_WXVV01000051.1 GCF_013433315.1 Pseudomonas crudilactis
ATTTACTGCGTGCAGTACGACGAGTCGGACCTGGATTTCATCCAGCGCCTGTGCGAGGAGGAGGGGATTCACTACCACTTCCAGCACACTTCCAGCGGCCACAAGCTGACCTTCGGCGATGACCAAACGGTGTTCCCGAAACTCGCGCCAGTGGCCTATCAGCAGGACTCCGGACTGGTTGCCGACAAACCGGTGGTCAAGCGTTTCGGCCTGCGCTTGGCCACCCGCACCAGCCGCACCACGCGCCGTGATTACGACTTCGTCAAACCGAAGATCGAGCTCGAAAGCGATGCCAAAAGCAGCGCGCAACCGGACCTCGAAGACTACGATTACCCGGGCCGTTTCGTCGATCGCGAGCGCGGCAAACACCTGGCCAATCGCGCGCTCGAACGTCACCGCAGTGACTACCGTCTGGCCGAGGGCAACAGCGATCAGCCGATCCTGGTCAGCGGACATTTCCTCGCCCTGACCGAGCACGCCAACCCGACCTGGAACGACCTGTGGCTGCTCACCGAAATCTTCCACGAAGGCAAGCAGCCGCAGGTGCTCGAAGAGTCGGTGACCAGCGACACCACCGACAACAAAGACGATTTCCACCAAGGCTATCGCAACCGCTTCAGCGCCATCCCGTGGGACGTGCCGTATCGTCCGCCGCTCGATCACCCGAAACCAAAAGTCCTCGGCACACAAAGCGCGGTGGTTTGCGGCCCTGAAGGCGAAGAGATTTATTGCGACCAGTACGGCCGGGTGAAGGTGCAGTTCTTCTGGGACCGCGAAGGCAAGCACGACGACATGACCAGTTGCTGGATGCGTGTCGCGTCGAGCTGGGCTGCGGAAACCTTTGGCTCGATCAACATTCCGCGGGTCGGCATGGAGGTGCTGATCACCTTCCTTGAAGGCGATCCCGATCAGCCGCTGATCACGGGTTGCCTGTACCACGGCGC
>NZ_WXVV01000052.1 GCF_013433315.1 Pseudomonas crudilactis
GGAAACCTTTGGCTCGATCAACATTCCGCGGGTCGGCATGGAGGTGCTGATCACCTTCCTTGAAGGCGATCCCGATCAGCCGCTGATCACGGGTTGCCTGTACCACGGCGCCAATCTGCCGCCGTACAAACTGCCGGATTTCAAGACCCTGGCCACGGTCAAGAGCAAGGAATACAAAGGCAGCCGCGCCAACGAACTGCGCATCGACGACACCACCAGCGAGATCAGCATCGCGCTGCGCAGTGACCACGGTGCGAGTGCGATCAACCTGGGTTATCTGACCCATCCGCGCCCGAGCGGTGGTCAGCCGCGCGGCGAAGGGTTCGAATTACGCACCGACCGCCACGGCGCAGTGCGTGCCGCCGCCGGTTTGCTGATCACCACCGAGCCGCGCCCGAACGAATCCAAGCACCACAAGGATCTGCCGGAAACTGCCGAACGCCTCGCGACGGCCAGCGATCAGCAGGACGGATTCGCCGTTCAAGCCAAAGAGTTGCAAGCCCAAGAGGCGGGCGACCAGGACGACGTCGCCAAAGCGTTGCACGCCCAGCATCAAGGCGTGCTCGGCTCGGGCCCCGCCAACCTCACCGCCAACGAATTTCCCGAGTTCACCGAGCCGCATCTGGTCCTCGCCAGTCCCGCCGGCATCGCCCTGACCACACCGCGCTCCAGCCACATCGCCACCGGCGAACACCTGGCGCTGAGCAGCACCGGCCACACCAGCCTGTCGATCGGCAAACGCTTGCTGGCCAGCGCCAGTCGTGGCATGCGCCTGTTCGTGCAAAGCATGGGCTGGCGGCTGGTTGCGGCCTCCGGCGACATCGACGTGCGTGCGCTGAAGGACAGCATCAACCTGCTGGCCAAACTCAACATCACCGCCAACGCCGACCGCATCACCATCACCGCGAAAACCGAACTGGTGATCCAGGGCGGCGGCAGCGCC
>NZ_WXVV01000053.1 GCF_013433315.1 Pseudomonas crudilactis
AGTCCCCACGCTGAAAGGATGCGAGCAAGCGGGCGCCGGTCAACGTACCGATGCCTTCTACCTTCATGCAACGCTTGAGCTGAGCGCCTAAACCGGCTTCGTCTATCTGCGTCAGGATCGTTTTCTCCAGCAGGATTTCCAGTCTTTGCATGGCGTTTATCTGATGTTTGAAAGCGGTTTTGAGCAAAGGCTCATTCTCCCAGCTCTGCTTGAGGCTGACACGAGCCTGGACCAGAGCCGCACGGCGCCGGAAAAGACTGATGAGCCGGCAATACAAGGGCGACGGCGGTGTCCAAGGACGTAAGTGGTCCCCTTCGTTTGTCAGATAACGGGCCAGTAATCGGGCATCCAGCGCATCAGTTTTAGCGCGAACGTTCACGCCTTTGCGGTAATGGCTGAGCTCATAACCGCCAACCATATAGATCACGCAACCATCGGCATGCGCCAGATCAGCAAATTCCTGGTGATAGATATTGGTGGCTTCGATGGCGATTGCCACTGGCTTGGCTACAGTTTTGAGCCATTTTTTGATTGCTGCTTTGGTGTTAGAGATTGTCTCGAGCTGATCTGATTCGGCGCAATAAATCACCAGTTCATCCTTGGCGACATCAACCCCGATGATCGACTGAGTAGTAGCGACGGGCATTGCCATGAGAAATCCTCCGGGCTAAGGTTTGAACACTTGAAGGGTTCACCCAGAGGCGCAGGCTTGTTCCTATCGTCGGTCTAGGCCAGATGCATTCTTTATCGGCGCTTGGGTGAAAGGAGGAGGGTGAAATCTCCCACGGTCTGTACTGCGCTAACAGTCAGAATCGAGCCTTGTCCCTCCTCCTCCCTTCAAGTCCTACCATACAAGCGAGC
>NZ_WXVV01000054.1 GCF_013433315.1 Pseudomonas crudilactis
AGTCCCCACGCTGAAAGGATGCGAGCAAGCGGGCGCCGGTCAACGTACCGATGCCTTCTACCTTCATGCAACGCTTGAGCTGAGCGCCTAAACCGGCTTCGTCTATCTGCGCCAGGATCGTTTTCTCCAGCAGGATTTCCAGTCTTTGCATGGCGTTTATCTGATTTTTGAAAGCGGTTTTGAGCAATGGCTCATTCTCCCAGCTCTGCTTGAGGCTGACACGAGCCTGGACCAGAGCCGCACGGCGCCGGAAAAGACTGATGAGCCGGCAATACAAGGGCGACGGCGGTGTCCAGGGGCGTAAGTGGTCCCCTTCGTTTGTCAGATAACGGGCCAGTAATCGGGCATCCAGCGCATCAGTTTTGGCGCGAACGTTCACGCCTTTGCGGTAATGGCTGAGCTCATAACCGCCAACCATATAGATCACGCAACCATCGGCATACGCCAGATCAGCAAATTCCTGGTGATAGATATTGGTGGCTTCGATGGCGATTGCCACTGGCTTGGCAGCGGTTTTGAGCCATTTCTTGATCGCCGCTTTGGTATTGGAGATTGTCTCGAGCTGATCTGATTCGGCGTGATAAATCACCAGTTCGTCCTTGGCGACATCAACCCCGATAATCGACTGAGTGGTAACGACGGGCATTGCCATGAGAAATCCTCCGGGCTAAGGTTTGAACGCTTGAAGGGTTCACCCAGTGGCGCAGGCTTGTTCCTATCGTCGGTCTAGGCCAGATGCATTCTTTATCGGCGCTTGGGTGAAAGGAGGAGGGTGAAAATCTCCCACGGTCTGTACTGCGCTAACAGTCAGAATCGAGCCTTGT
>NZ_WXVV01000055.1 GCF_013433315.1 Pseudomonas crudilactis
AACGGGCAGGCTTTTTTCGGGCCTTTGCCGTCGAGCAATGCCAGCGGGCGGAAGGTGCCGGGTTCGTAGACGTAGCTGCGGTATTCGCTTTCGCTGCTTTCGGCGACGAGGTGGTCGCCTTGCCAGAAGAACTCGGTGGTCTCGCCGTTGACGGTTTTGCGGATGCGCCGGCCGAAGGCGTCGTACTTGTAAGAGGCGGTCTGGCCGTCGGGGCGGGTCAGGCCGATCAGGCGGTGCTGGCTGTCGTAGCGGTATTCGGTGACGAGGGTTTGCGCGCGGCCGCGACGTTCGCGGATCAGGTTGCCGAAGGCGTCGTAGTCGTAATGACGATCGCCCTGCATCAGCAGGCGATTGCCCTTGATCTGGCTCGGGCCGGGGCGGTCCTGCATCAGCAGGTTGCCGGCCGGGTCGTGGGCGAAGCTTTCTGGCAGTTCGTCGCGTGAGTGGCGTACGCGGATCAGCCGGTCGAGCGCGTCGTAACCGTAGGTGCGCTGGCCGTGGCGGCTGTCGGCGATGTGCGCGAGATTGCCGTTGGCGCTGTAGGCATAATCGCGGCGGTACAGCGAATCGTGCTGATGGCCTACAGCGTGGGCGAGTAATCGTCCCTGATCGTCGTAAGAGTATTCGCTGAGCAGCAAGCCCTGCTGGCGTTGTTGTTCGCGGCCCGACTGGTAGACATGGCGGGTCAGCGATGCGCCATTGAGGTCGATGGCGGCCAGTGCACCGCCCTTGGCGTAGTGATAGTCGAGT
>NZ_WXVV01000056.1 GCF_013433315.1 Pseudomonas crudilactis
ACTCGACTATCACTACGCCAAGGGCGGTGCACTGGCCGCCATCGACCTCAATGGCGCATCGCTGACCCGCCATGTCTACCAGTCGGGCCGCGAACAACAACGCCAGCAGGGGCTGCTGCTCAGCGAATATGCCTACGACGATCAGGGACGATTACTCGCCCACGCTGTAGGCCATCAGCACGATTCACTGTACCGCCGCGATTATGCCTACAGCGCCAACGGCAATCTGGCACACATCGCCGACAGCCGCCACGGCCAGCGCACCTACGGCTACGACGCCCTCGACCGCCTCATCCGCGTACGCCACTCACGCGACGAACTGCCGGAAAGCTTCGCCCACGACCCGGCCGGCAACCTGCTGATGCAGGACCGCCCCGGCCCGAGCCAGATCAAGGGCAACCGCCTGCTCATGCAGGGCGACCGCCACTACGACTACGACGCCTTCGGCAACCTGATTCGCGAACGCCGCGGCCGCGCGCAAACTCTCGTCACCGAATACCGCTACGACAGCCAGCACCGCCTGATCGGCCTGACCCGTCCCGACGGCCAGACCGCGTCTTACAAGTACGACGCCTTCGGCCGACGCATCCGCAAAACCGTCAACGGCGAGACCACCGAGTTCTTCTGGCAAGGCGACCACCTCGTCGCCGAAAGCAGCGAAAGCGAATACCGCAGCTACGTCTACGAACCCGGC
>NZ_WXVV01000057.1 GCF_013433315.1 Pseudomonas crudilactis
CTGCACCAATGGCTGCCCGGTATCGATGGTCACCGGTGAGGAACTGCTGACCCTGAGCGATGCCGTGCTCGATGGCGTGTTGCCGTTTGAGTTCACGCGGTTGTATCGCTCTAGTGCCGCCGAAATCGATGTTGGGTTGGGGTTTGGCTGGAGCCATTCGCTGGCGCATCGGCTGGAGTTTGAAGGCGACTTCGTGGTCTGGGTCGATCACGAAAACCGGCGAACACGGTTTCCGCTGCCGAGTATTGAGCGGCCGGCGATTCACAACAGTTTGTCGCGGGCGGCGATTTTTCTGGGTGATGAACCGGAAGAGCTGATCCTGGCGCTGGCCGGGGATACGGCGCGGTTTTATCACTTTCGCGCGGGACGGCTGACGGCGGTCAGCGATGCCTATGGCAATCGTCTGACGGTGCAGCGCGATCGCTCTGACCGGGTGCAGCGACTGGACAACGGCGCCGGGCGTTCGCTGTTGTTGCGCTATGACCGCGCGCAGTTGCTCGGTGTGGATTACCAGGTGTTTCGCGACGGTGCCTGGAGCACTGAACAGGCGCTGGTCAGTTACCGCTACGACGCTTATCAACACCTGATCGAGGCCAGCAACGCCGTCGGTGACAGCGAGCGTTACGACTACGACGACGCCCACGTGATTCTGCAGCGGCAACTGGCTGGCGGGGCGAGTTTCTTCTGGGAG
>NZ_WXVV01000058.1 GCF_013433315.1 Pseudomonas crudilactis
CCCTGCTGGCGTTGTTGTTCGCGGCCCGACTGGTAGACATGGCGGGTCAGCGATGCGCCATTGAGGTCGATGGCGGCCAGTGCACCGCCCTTGGCGTAGTGATAGTCGAGTTTGCTGTTGTCCGGCAGGCGCATGCGCTGGAGTTGGCCGCAGGCGTCGTAGCGGTAACGCAGGGTGCCCCAGCCTTGATGTTCGGTGATCAGCCGGTCCTGACGGTCGTACTCGAAGGCCAGCGGGTGTTGCTGACCGTCGTCGACACTGATCAGTCGGCCGAGGCGGTCGTATTGGTAACTGACCTTGATGCCGTCGGGCAGGGTTTTGACCAGAAGACGCCCGGCAGCATCGCGCTCATAAGCGGTGAGCAAACAAGAGCCGTCATCCCCGAACTCGGTCTTTTCCAGCAGATGCCCGTTGAGGTCGTAGGCGTACGCCGTGCGGCGGCCGTCAAAAGCGCTTTCCTGACGAATCAGCCCGGTCGGCGTGTAATCCAGCCGGTACTTTTCCCCGGATTCGTTTTCAATCTCGGTGAGCAATAACTGCGCATGGTCGTAGCGGTACTGAACCCGCGTGCCGTCGGGGTTGATCCGCCGCGAGACCAGGTGCAGGTCATCGTCGTATTCGTAGCGGGTGATGCGTCCCAGTTCATCGCGCTCGGCGGTGACCTGACCGTAGGCGCCGTAGCTGTA
>NZ_WXVV01000059.1 GCF_013433315.1 Pseudomonas crudilactis
GGCGCCGACCAACTGATTGGTGGTGCCGGCTTCGATATCGCCAGCTATGAGGATGTGCCCAACAGCGTTGCAGTTACCCTGAACCTGAAGACTGGTGTACACACCGGTTTTGCAGCGGGCGATACCTTTGTCGGGATCGAAAGCTACCGGGGTTCGAACTACGGTGACACCTTTTACGCCAGCGCAGCCGCCGACAACCTCGACGGTTACAACGGCATCGACATGCTGAGCTACTCGCAGTCGGAACAGGCCGTGAACATCACCATGACCAGTGCGCGAGCGGGCACCGGTCTGGGTGGCGACGCCCAAGGCGACACGTTCTCCGATTTTGAAAACATCGTGGGCTCGAACTACAACGACGTGTTCACCGCGTCGTTGGGTACCACGACTTTCTACGGCGGCGCCGGTAACGACGTGTACATCATCAATGGTTCGGCCAGCCAGAACGTGGTGGAAATGGCGGGTGGCGGTGATGATGAAGTGCGCACCACGCTGAGCAACATCACCCTGGTCAACGAAGTCGAACGTCTGACGTTTACCGGTACTGGCAACTTCATCGGTCGCGGCAATGCCTCTGACAACGTCATCACCGGCGGTGCCGGCAACGATATCTTGATGGGCGGCGCAGG
>NZ_WXVV01000060.1 GCF_013433315.1 Pseudomonas crudilactis
TCGAATTTCTCAACTAAGAGAACTCACAAATTTTACCTTAGCCTGATCCGTTACCAGTGAAAGTAACGTTCAGTCTATCTTTCTATCACATACCCAAATTTTTAAAGAACGAACTAGTCAAAGACTAGAAATCAACATTCACCATCATCACAATGGAATGCTCATTTCTAAGCTTTCAAACTTCAGAAGCAGTAGTGGTGGAGCCAAGCGGGATCGAACCGCTGACCTCCTGCGTGCAAGGCAGGCGCTCTCCCAGCTGAGCTATGGCCCCGTATGTCTACAGGTATTTCCCACACAAAATTGGTGGGTCTGGGCAGATTCGAACTGCCGACCTCACCCTTATCAGGGGTGCGCTCTAACCAACTGAGCTACAGACCCAATTTCGGGCTGCTTCTTTCGTCTTCTTCAATGAATCAAGCAATTCGTGTGGGAACTTATGGAGCAGCTGATGTCGTCGATTAAGGAGGTGATCCAGCCGCAGGTTCCCCTACGGCTACCTTGTTACGACTTCACCCCAGT
>NZ_WXVV01000061.1 GCF_013433315.1 Pseudomonas crudilactis
CGAGGCCAGCAACGCCGTCGGTGACAGCGAGCGTTACGACTACGACGACGCCCACGTGATTCTGCAGCGGCAACTGGCTGGCGGGGCGAGTTTCTTCTGGGAGTGGGAGCGGCCGGGGAAAGCCGCTCGGTGTGTCAGGCACTGGGCGTCGTTCTCGCAGATGGACACGCGCTACGTCTGGAGCGATGACGGCAGTGTCGCGGTGCATTACGTCGATGGCACCGAAGAGACGTACGTCCACGACGAGCGTGCGCGGCTGGTGCGCAAGGTCGAGGCCGACGGTGGCGAACAGCTCAAGGCCTATGACTCTTCGGGGCGGTTGATCGCCGAGCAGGATGCTTTGGGTGCCATCACCGAATACCGCTACGACGAGGTCGGACGGCTGGTGGCGCTGATTCCGCCGGCTGACGCACCCACGTCCTACGAGTATCGCAACGGTTTCCTGCATAAACGCTCTCGCGGCGATGCGGTGTGGATCTACCGGCGCAATGCCGAGGGCGATGTCACCGAAGCGGT
>NZ_WXVV01000062.1 GCF_013433315.1 Pseudomonas crudilactis
GACGTTATCGACGTAATAAGTGTCGATGCCCGCGCCGCCGATCATGGTGTCCGCGCCGAGGCCGCCATTGAGTGTGTTGTTTTGATCGTTGCCGGTCAGGGTGTTGTTCAGGCTGTTGCCAGTGCCATTGAGGGCGTTGCCGGTCAGAACGAGGTTTTCCAGGTTGGCGCCCAGCGTCCAGTCGACCGAGGCGCGAACAGTGTCGATTTCGCTGATCAACGCGCTGCTCTCGGTGATGGTGTCGCCGACGTTGTCGACGATGTAGGTGTCATTGCCCAGCCCGCCTTCCAGGCGGTCGGCGCCGAGGCCACCGTCGAGAATGTTGTTGCCGTCGTTGCCGACCAGACGGTTGCTGACTTCGTTGCCCGTGGCGTTGATGTTGTCACTGCCGGTCAGCAGCAGGTTTTCGACGTTCGCGGCGAGGCTGTAGCTGACGCTGGCGAAAACCCGGTCGAGTGCGGTCAGCGAAGCGTCGGTTTCGATCACCACGTCGTTGACGTTAT
>NZ_WXVV01000063.1 GCF_013433315.1 Pseudomonas crudilactis
GGGGTTGATCCGCCGCGAGACCAGGTGCAGGTCATCGTCGTATTCGTAGCGGGTGATGCGTCCCAGTTCATCGCGCTCGGCGGTGACCTGACCGTAGGCGCCGTAGCTGTACGCGCGGGTGCTGCCGGTAGGAAACGTCGTCTGAATCAGTCGGCCAACGGCGTCCCAATGTTGCCGGGTGACTGCACCGTGTTCGTCCGCAGTCGTGGTCCGGCGCCCCAGTGCATCGTAGGAAAAGCGCCGTACGCCACCGTCGGGCAAGGTTTCTTCGGTCAACTGGCCGAGGCTGTTCCAGACCAGTCGATGCCGACTGCTGTCCGGATAACGGATCGAAAGCAACTGGCCACGGGTGTCGTAGTAGTAATGGGTGACTTGACCGTCGGGGTCGACCGCTTCGGTGACATCGCCCTCGGCATTGCGCCGGTAGATCCACACCGCATCGCCGCGAGAGCGTTTATGCAGGAAACCGTTGCGATACTCGTAGGACGTGGGTGCGTCA
>NZ_WXVV01000064.1 GCF_013433315.1 Pseudomonas crudilactis
CGAGGCCTTTTCGCTGACCAGTTCCAGCTCGAATTCGAACGGCGTGTTGAGGGCCTCACGACCGGTGAACGACAGCACTTGAAAGTCGCTGTCGATGCCATCGACGGTCAGGTTGAAATGAGGCTGGTTGGCCGGTGAGAACATCCCTTGTTCCTCGCGCAGTGCTGCGACGCGCAACAGCCCACTGCGGGGCTATTGGCAAAAATTCTTTAAAAGTGAGTGCGCCCCGACCAGCGATGCCGATCGGGGCGGTACAACCATCAGCCGCGATTAAACGACTGGAGCACGCCAGTCATCGGAACCCGAAGTACCGGAAACTTCGTGGGTCCAGGTGATTTTGCGGTAGGTGAACTGCACTTCTTCCAGGTGGGTGAAGTGCGCGTTGCCTGGATCCTGGCAGTTGTGCATTTTGTTGTTGATGGCGACGATGATCGCGTCTTCCAGTTTGGTGGTGTAGTAGTGCTCTTGGGTGCCTTGAGCAGAAGTACGGAA
>NZ_WXVV01000065.1 GCF_013433315.1 Pseudomonas crudilactis
GGTCAGCTTGTGGCCGCTGGAAGTGTGCTGGAAGTGGTAGTGAATCCCCTCCTCCTCGCACAGGCGCTGGATGAAATCCAGGTCCGACTCGTCGTACTGCACGCAGTAAATACGCTCGGGGTAAATCGCGCTGAGCTGGAAGTGGTAGTCGCTGGCGAGGATGCCGTGTTCTTCCAGCACCTGACTGATGATCTGCTGCACGGTCATCTGCTGGAAGATGCGCTGATTGACCCGATGCGCAAGGTACGCCAGTTGCGGGCGCAGGGAGATCTTGTAGCGGGTCAGGCGCTTGCCCGCCTCGCCCTGGGCGATGCTGTAGACCAGCCCGTGAATGCCCGTGCCGCTCGGCGACAACTGCAGAAACGCCAGTTTGTGCAGCACGCTTTCGAGGTTGATCGAGGCCTTTTCGCTGACCAGTTCCAGCTCGAATTCGAACGGCGTGTTGAGGGCCTCACGACCGGTGAACGAC
>NZ_WXVV01000066.1 GCF_013433315.1 Pseudomonas crudilactis
TGTGGGAGATTCTATGGTTCATGCCTAGCCCCTAAACGGCTTTAGGTGAGTATTCGCTCTGATTTTTCAGCAGAGCAAATACCACCCGGGCAAGCTTGCGGGCTAGTGCGACCAGTGCTTGGGTAGTGCTCAATCCGCGCCCTCTCAAAGCCTCATAAAATCCTTTCCACGCCGAGGTCCGGCTCGCCGCCATTGCAGCGTTGTGCAGCAATCGACGTGCCTCTGAGTCGCCTCGTTTGGTCAGGCAGCGACGGCCTTTCTTTTTGCCTGAGTCAGATATGCGCAGATCCAAGCCTAGAAAGGCGATGAATGCGTCGGCATTCCTGAAGTCCCCACGCTGAAAGGATGCGAGCAAGCGGGCGCCGGTCAACGTACCGATGCCTTCTACCTTCATGCAACGCTTGAGCTGAGCGCCTAAACCGGCTTCGTCTATCTGCG
>NZ_WXVV01000067.1 GCF_013433315.1 Pseudomonas crudilactis
GTCGCTGCGCTCCCACCCCCGGATCAATCCCTCCACTCAGCCTGCCGACGGGCTTCCAGATCAAGATCAAAAGCCGCAGCCGAGCTAACGCTCATCCTGTTGAGTGGTGAGCAGCCGAAGCGATGCGAGGTGGGAGCTGCCTTGCTTTTGCTTTTCTGTGGGAGCGAGCTTGCTCGCGAAGGCGGCCTGACAGCCGACCTGTTTTCCGCACGTGTACTCAATCCAACTGTGGGAGCGAGCCTGCTCGCGAAGGCGGCCTGACAGCCGACCTGTTTTTTGCAGATGTACTCAATCCAACTGTGGGAGATTCTATGGTTCATGCCTAGCCCCTAAACGGCTTTAGGTGAGTATTCGCTCTGGTTTTTCAACAGAGCAAATACCACCCGGGCAAGCTTGCGGGCTAGTGCG
>NZ_WXVV01000068.1 GCF_013433315.1 Pseudomonas crudilactis
GCCGCGGGCGCGGGAATGGCTGGCGGCGTCGGCGTTGCGGTTGGCGGAACTGACTTCGGCACCGGAACTGAGCAAACACGCGAGCGCGTTGAAGCCGCTGATGTTTCACGCGCGTGACGTTGAGTTGAAACCGACACCGTCGATACCGCTGAACATTCGTCAGGCCGATTCACTGGTGTTGACTGTGCCGAATCCGGCGCCTCTTGCGCGAGACAAGTCTGGCGGTTCGAGCCGGTTGCAACGGCATGAGCCTCACGACGACTCGCCGGATCAGGCGAAAAATCCCAATGGTGACAGCGCCGATTGCGTGCCCTTCACCTGCACCAATGGCTGCCCGGTATCGATGGTCACCGGTGAGGAACTGCTGACCCTGAGCGATGCCGTGCTCGATGGCGTGTTGCCG
>NZ_WXVV01000069.1 GCF_013433315.1 Pseudomonas crudilactis
CCGTCGTTGCCTTTGAACAAAAACCGGACAGCGACTGGTTGCAACTGACGTTTCGTTTCGTCGACCAGGATGCGCAGAAGCTCGACTACATCTCCCGGCTGATCGCTCGCGGTACGGCGCAGAAGCACTTCGTTCCGGGCGCGTGATCTTCGTCGCCTGACACATCGCCTTCGCGAGCAGGCTCGCTCCCACCTTGGAATGCATTCCAAATGTGGGAGCGAGCCTGCTCGCGAAGGGGCCATCACTTGCACCACCAATCTCCCAGACTGGCCAATTTGAAACATCTGTCGACTAGCCTGGTCTGCTTCACCTGCTAGGCTCATTCCCAGGCCTCAC
>NZ_WXVV01000070.1 GCF_013433315.1 Pseudomonas crudilactis
GAGCTGATTCCGGGTTGGGCGCCCAAGTCCGGGGTGGTGCATGCGATTTTCCCATCGCGGCGCGGGTTGTTGCCGTCGGTGCGTACCTTGATCGATTTTCTCGGCGAAGAGTTTGCGCACAGCGATATTGCCTGAATTGGTGGTGCGCCCTTCGCGAGCAAGCTCGCTCCCACAAGAGCACGCATTCCAATGTGGGAGCGAGCTTGCTCGCGAAGAGGCCAGCCCGGACAATACAAATCCTGGAAATGATTCATGACTTCTGATCAACAGTGCTTTGTCCCGTCAGCGGTTTTTCTCAACCATCCGGATGCGGATACTCC
>NZ_WXVV01000071.1 GCF_013433315.1 Pseudomonas crudilactis
TTTGGCTGCGCCAAACGGTCGCTGCGCTCCCACGCCCGGATCAATCCCTCCACTCAGCCTTCCGACGTCGCCTTACAGATCAAGAGCTGCAGCCGAGCTAACGCTCATCCTGTTGAGTGGTTGAAGAGCATGCGGTCCGCTTTGGATTTGTGGTGGATTCGCCCCTCACCCCAGCCCTCTCCCGAGGGAGAGGGAGCCGATTTGTGATCTGGCTTAATGATTCTGGACACCCCTAAAGGGCGTTAATCTACGCCCAACGACGAGGTGTGATTTGACCAGACGATATTTTTCGACAGATTTCAAACGGGATGCGGC
>NZ_WXVV01000072.1 GCF_013433315.1 Pseudomonas crudilactis
AAGCCAGCGACGATGGCCGAGGGCGAAGTGTCGGTCAGAGGGCGGAGTCGGGTGTGGGTGGCGTCGTTCATGACGGCGGTGTTCCTTATACCAATGAAGATCCCTTGTGGGAGCGAGCTTGCTCGCGAAAGCGGTGTGTCAGTCGACATCTGTATTGACTGTCATGCCGCCCTTCGCGAGCAAGCTCGCTCCCACAGGGAATTGTGGGCGAGCAGCGGATTCTGTGATCAAGCCTAAACTCAAACGTAACGGATCGTTGCAATACAGCCGAAGTCACAAACAGCCGTACAGTCGTGTTGCCACCTTCCATTG
>NZ_WXVV01000073.1 GCF_013433315.1 Pseudomonas crudilactis
CGGCGTGGTCACTCAACTGACCAAGCAACAGGCTGACTACATCGGCGTCACCGTCGAAGGCCCGTTCAAGCCGCACGCTTACCGCTACTAACAGGCGCTGACTGCTCGCTCTCCCTGTGGGAGCGAGCCTGCTCGCGAAGGCGGCTTAACATTCAACATCCGTGTTGTCTGAGCCAGCGCTTTCGCGAGCAGGCTCGCTCCCACACGGGATTGCAGCGCCTCGAAGGTTCTTGTTTCCAAGGGTATGACCATGTCCCAAGACCGTCGCTACAGCTTCGAGTTCTTCCCGACCAAGACCGATGC
>NZ_WXVV01000074.1 GCF_013433315.1 Pseudomonas crudilactis
CATCCCGAACTCAGCAGTGAAACGATGCATCGCCGATGGTAGTGTGGGGTTTCCCCATGTGAGAGTAGGTCATCGTCAAGATTAAATTCCGAAACCCCAATTGCGAAAGCAATTGGGGTTTTGTTTTAGTAGAAGTAACCGTTTTTGCTGGCTTGTTACCGTGTTGACGGGCCAGATACAGAATTTCTTGACGACCATAGAGCGTTGGAACCACCTGATCCCATCCCGAACTCAGCAGTGAAACGATGCATCGCCGATGGTAGTGTGGGGTTTCCCCATGTGAGAGTAGGT
>NZ_WXVV01000075.1 GCF_013433315.1 Pseudomonas crudilactis
TCGAATTTCTCAACTAAGAGAACTCACAAATTTTACCTTAGCCTGATCCGTTACCAGTGAAAGTAACGTTCAGTCTATCTTTCTATCACATACCCAAATTTTTAAAGAACGGTTCTGAAAAAGATCAGAGCTAACTATTCGATTCGAATATTTAGCTCTGCACTTTTACAAACGCATGAATCAAGCAATTCGTGTGGGAACTTATGGAGCAGCTGATGTCGTCGATTAAGGAGGTGATCCAGCCGCAGGTTCCCCTACGGCTACCTTGTTACGACTTCACCCCAGT
>NZ_WXVV01000076.1 GCF_013433315.1 Pseudomonas crudilactis
GGGTACCACGACTTTCTACGGCGGCGCCGGTAACGACGTGTACATCATCAATGGTTCGGCCAGCCAGAACGTGGTGGAAATGGCGGGCGGCGGTGATGATGAAGTGCGCACCACGCTGAGCAACATCACCCTGGTCAACGAAGTCGAACGTCTGACGTTTACCGGTACTGGAAACTTCATCGGTCGCGGCAATGCCTCTGACAACGTCATCACCGGCGGTGCCGGCAACGATATCTTGATGGGCGGCGCAGGTGCCGACCAACTGATTGGTGGTGCCGGCTTC
>NZ_WXVV01000077.1 GCF_013433315.1 Pseudomonas crudilactis
TGTGGGAGATTCTATGGTTCATGCCTAGCCCCTAAACGGCTTTAGGTGAGTATTCGCTCTGGTTTTTCAACAGAGCAAATACCACCCGGGCAAGCTTGCGGGCTAGTGCGACCAGTGCTTGGGTAGTGCTCAATCCGCGTTCTCTTAAAGCCTCATAAAACCCTTTCCACGCCGAGGTCCGGCTCGCCGCCATTGCAGCGTTGTGCAGCAATCGACGTGCCTCTGAGTCGCCTCGTTTGGTCAGGCAGCGACGGCCTTTCTTTTTGCCTGAG
>NZ_WXVV01000078.1 GCF_013433315.1 Pseudomonas crudilactis
TTGAGCTAACCAATACTAATTGCCCGTGAGGCTTGACCATATAACACCCAAGCAATTTGCGCTTAAAAGCCAGATTGCGGTGTGTGAAGACGAAACGAACCGAAAGTTCGACTGCACTTAAAAAAGCAGCACAAAACACCGAAAGCCATCACATACCCAATTTGCTGAAGCGAGGCCAACTGGCCACGATTCGGTACCCGAATTTCTTGACGACCATAGAGCGTTGGAACCACCTGATCCCATCCCGAACTCAGCAGTG
>NZ_WXVV01000079.1 GCF_013433315.1 Pseudomonas crudilactis
GGATATTGCATAAATCCATCGACCTGAAATGACTTCGTTGAATCCATAATCAACTCGGTATTTCAAGTCGATGTATAGCGCCAGACAACTCGATCAGCCCCTCACCCTAGCCCTCTCCCCGAGGGAGAGGGGACCAATCGGGGGATATTGCATAAATCCATCGACCTGAAATGACTTCGTTGAATCCATAATCAACTCGGTATTTCAAGTCGATGTATAGCGCCAGACAACTCGATCAGCCCCTCAC
>NZ_WXVV01000080.1 GCF_013433315.1 Pseudomonas crudilactis
AAAACCGGTGTGTACACCAGTCTTCAGGTTCAGGGTAACTGCAACGCTGTTGGGCACATCCTCATAGCTGGCGATATCGAAGCCGGCACCACCAATCAGTTGGTCGGCGCCTGCGCCGCCCATCAAGATATCGTTGCCGGCACCGCCGGTGATGACGTTGTCAGAGGCATTGCCGCGACCGATGAAGTTGCCAGTACCGGTAAACGTCAGACGTTCGACT
>NZ_WXVV01000081.1 GCF_013433315.1 Pseudomonas crudilactis
CATGATCAGTACCTGACGTGCGGGATTCGTCAGCGCGATGATGTGCGGCAGATGCAGCGTTACAAGCCGGACTGGAGGGCGGTCAAGCCGAGATTTTGATGTCGTGCTCGCGAAGGGGGCGACTCATTCCTTCAGAGTGTATGCACCAGCCAATCCCGAAACGCTTTCAGTGACGGCAAATTCTCATTGCGCGGCGGATACACCAGGTAATAGCT
>NZ_WXVV01000082.1 GCF_013433315.1 Pseudomonas crudilactis
TGGTCACCGACAAAGGCCTTGAGCGCCCAAGTGGCCAAATGATCAGCGCTACCGCCAAACTCTGCCAATTGATCGCGCCTGACCGCTGAAACCGTGGTGACTTCTTCGCGATAGCCATACTGGCTGCCGTCATAGCTGTAGTTCGCGCGGCTGTAACCCTTGTCGAAAAGGTTATCGACCTTCAGATCCAGCTTGATCTCTCGATTCAGCG